>NZ_NOXT01000077.1 GCF_002251755.1 Sandarakinorhabdus cyanobacteriorum | reverse complement strand
GCCGCTATCGCATTCTGGCTTTGAATGAGTCTGAACCCTAGGATTGGGGGAGTGTCAGTTGACGCCCCGCCGCTGGCCGCAAACCCCATCCAGCCTGCCAGGCGACGAAGCGCGCGGCCCCGGTGGCAAGGGCTGGGTGTCCCTTGGCCCAATAGGATCGGGATTGCCTTGTCCCGAGCTGCTCTCGCCATGCTGAACCTGTTTGAGCATCCATGGGGCTGCGGCCGGAGCCATGCTGCAATCCGGCGGCAGGCGGCAGGCGGCAGGCGGCAGTCAGGATCATTGCGATTCTGGACAGCCCGTTGCCGCCACGGCGGTCAGCCAGGAGGCCGGGTTTCGATGCCGTTGCCCAGCATCGGCAAATGGCATTGCCAACCCGTCCATGTCACTCCCGACCCAACCCGCGGCGCAGGCCAGGGTCTGCGCCCTCAAAACCGGAACCGCACCCCCGCGATCCCTGCCGTGGTGTCGCCAAACGGGAAGCTCACCGTCTGGATCACCGAAAGGTCGATCGCCACCGCCTTCGACGCATTGAAGCTCAGCGTGGCGCCCAGTTCGCCCCAGCTGCCCTTGGTGGTGGGCGCATCGACAAAGCGCGGCGTGCCGGCCGCCGTGCGCTGGCCCGTACCCACCTGGGCCACGGCGGCAATGTTGCTGGCGGTGTTGAACGCGGCGTTGAGGCCAAAGCTGCCGCCGTCATTGGCAAACATCCAGGTCAGCGCCGCGCCGGCCGATCCGGTCACCCCGTCCGCCGATTGCGACTGGCTGGAAATCGGCCGCCCGGTGGGCCCGGTTAGGGCCACGGCAAAATCGATCTGGCTGTAATCCACCCCGGCATAGGGGGTGAGGAACAGGCGGTCGCCCACGGCGATATCGTAACTGACCGAACCGCCAAGGCCGAACAGGCTGCCCGAGCGGCCAACACTGATCGGCGCCCCGGCCTGGGTGCGGAAGCTGCTGGCATCGAATTTGCGGGTGCCGAGCGAGACATGGCCTTCCAGCCCGAGATTGCCGACATAAGTGCCGGCCGAAAGCCCGCCGATCCAGGTGTCGGCCGGAATGGTCAGCGCCCGGGCATCGCCGCTGCCGACATAAGTCACCTCACCCTTCACCCAGCTGTTGCCGAAATTGCGGGCAATCCCCAGGCTGGCGAACGGCTGATCGGCCTGCGCCTGCACCGCGGTGATGCCGCCCAGCAGGGACAGGGCCCACGGCCGCTCGCGATCGGCCGGCTGGGCGGCGCTGCCCTCTTGCGCGGTGGCGGCGCTGGCGCTGGCCAGCAGCACGGCGGCCAGCATGATCTGCCTCGACATTGGTTCCACTCCCCGACGGTAAAATAGACTGCGCGTTTCTTTAACGCAGCAACGGCGCCGGCTCCTTCGCGCCGCCGCAAATTTTTCGCTGCCGCGAAGGAAAGGCCGCCGCCGCCACGTTATGACCAATGGCAGCCGGCAGGAAAGGGCGCGCCTGGTGTTGATGGAGCGGCTGGACGATCCCGGCCTTGGCGATGATGCCCTGATGGCAGCGGTGGCGGCCGGCAGCCGTGCGGCCTTCGCCCGGCTGTTCGAACGCCATGGCAGTGCGGCCTGGCGGCTGGCCTTTCGCCTCGCTGGCGATGCCGGCGATGCGGAGGATCTGGTGCAGGAAGGTTTTGCCCGGCTGTGGGCCCAGGCGCCGCGCTGGCAGGCCGGGCAGGCCGGGGTGGCGGCCTTCCTCACCCGGGTGGTGACCAATCTTGCCATCGATCGCAGCCGCCGCAAACGGCCGCAGCCGATGGCCGATCTGCCGGATGATCCCGATCCGGCGCCGCTGGCCGATGCCGTGCTGGCAGAGGCCGACACCGCCCGCCGCATCCAGCTGTGTGTTGCCGCCCTGCCCGAACGCCAACGCGCCGCCATTGTGCTCACCTATTGGGAAGGATTGACCGGGCCCATGGCCGCCGAAACCCTCAGCCTCAGCCCCAAGGCATTCGAATCGCTGCTGATCCGCGCCCGCGCCGCGCTGAAGGGCGTGATGGCGGCGGCCGGCCTGTCCGCCGCCGATCTGCCGGGAGACTTGGCATGAGCTTCACCCCTGCCATTTCCGATGCGGATCTCGCCCGCCTGCTCGGTGCTGCCAGCACCACCCCGCCACTGCCCGCCGGCCTGTGCGATCGCATCATGGCGGCCCTGCCGGCCGATCCGGTGCCGCTGCCCCCACCAACGGCGCTGCGCCCTGCCCGCCGCCGCTGGCTGCGCCCGGCGATTGCCATCGCTGCCAGCCTTGCCATCGGCAGCGCCGTCGCCGCCGGGCTGGTGGACGTGCCCCGGCTCGCGCCGATCCTGGCCCCGCTGTTGCAGCAGCTGGGCGTCGCACCAGCCCCCGCCCGGCGGCCACAGCCAACTGCCCGAACCGCCGCCCGGCCCCACCCGGCGCAGCCAGCCCCTGCCGCCGCACCGCCGGCCCTTGCGACCCCTGCGCTCCCTCCCCCGCGCCTGCAGGCCGAACTGCCCGCCCCGGCCGCCCCGGCCACCCTGCCCACCTTCGCGCCGCCAGCCCCGCTCGCCAGCCGGCCGCCAGCCGCACCGGCACGCCCCGCGCCAACCGCAATTCGCGCCGCCATTCGTGCCGAACATCTGCCGGATCTGCCGGCGCGGCCGATGCTGATCGCGCCGCCGCCGGTCGCGATCCCGCCGCTGCCGGATGCGGTCACCACTGCGCCGCCCGCGGTCACCGCCGCGCCGGATGCGGCCACCGATGCAGCGGAATCGGCTACGCGATCCGGCCCGGCCGCCACGCTGCCCGCCACCGCCGCCGAACGCGCCGCCGCCCTGCAGGCGCTGCGCCAGGCCCGGCAGAATGGCAGCCTCACCCCCGATCAGGCCCGCCAGCTGCGCGCCCTGCAAACCCTGCGCGCCGCCCGTGCCAATCGCCCGCCGCCGGCCACCCGCCCCCGCTGACCGGGGGCCCGCGAAGGAGTTTCCCCGCCGCCACGTTAAGCCCGATGAGGCCGCAAATCGCCGCCCACATGCCAGAAGAGGGAGTATTTCTCATGCGTATCCAGATGCTTGTCTCGGCCGTCGCCCTGATGATGGCCCTGCCTGCCGCAGCACAAACTGCGCCTGCCGCCGGCACCACCACCAAGACGATCGACAACGCCAAGGTGAGCGGCACCGTGACCGTGACCCGCGACCCCGACGCCGGCAGCTTTGCCCGCACCGTCGAGGTGACCCGCAAGAGCGACGGCGCCACGATGACAAGCAGCATCGAACGCACCCGCGCCGATGGCAGCGTCACCACCGCCACCAGCCGCACCGGCTTTGACGGCCGCACCAGCAGCAGCGAGATCACCCGCACCCGCACCGAAACCGGCTTCACCGAAACCGGCACCATCACCGGCCCTCAGGGCAACACATTGACCTTGAACGGGAATGTCAGCCGCGCCGATGGCACAATCACGGCCAACCGCGCCCTCACCAACGCCGCTGGCGAAACCGTGGCGAGCCGCAATCTCACCGCCACCCGCGCCGCCAATGGCCAGGTGACTCGCAACATCACCACCACCGGCCCGCAGCGCCTGCTGAGCCGCGTTGGCCGCCCGGCCGCCATGCGCCCCGGCGCAGCCCGCCCCGGCCGCCCCTGATTTTGGCTGCTGTTTCAATGTGATGGCCGGGCTCCGATGGGCCCGGCCATAGTCATTTCCGCTTCGGTTCCGCCGCCCGGCCGCGCCGCTCCCCGCGCCGGTTGCCGCTGGCCGTGCTCGACAGGCGCCGGCTCTTCTTCGGCGCCGGCGGTGGCGGCGGCTCCTCCCACGGTGCGCCCAGCGCCATGTCAAAGCCCAGCATCGCCCAGCTCTCCGCCATGTGATCCGGCAACTCGGCCGCAATATCCAGCGTGCCGCCACCGGGCAAATCGATCACCAGCCGCCGGCTGTGCAGGTGCATCTTGCGGCTGATCCCGCCGGTCAGAAACGCCTCCTTGCCGCCATATTTGCCATCGCCCACAAGGGGATGGCCGATGGCAGCGGCATGCACGCGGATCTGGTGGGTGCGCCCCGTCAGCGGCTGGAACTCCACCCAGGCCGCCCGTGCCGCCGCCCGATCGATCACGCGATACCGGGTTTTGGCACTCTGCCCGCCTTCGGGGTCAACATGCATCTTCTCGCCGCCGGTGCCGGGCTGCTTGGCCATCGGCGCATCGATGGTGCCGGCTGCCACCTTCGGCACGCCCACGGTGAGCGCCCAATAATATTTGCGTGCGTCACGCCCCTGAAATGATTTGGAAAAATGCGCCGCCGCCTTGGCCGTCCGCGCCAGCAGCAACACACCCGACGTGTCCTTGTCCAGCCGGTGCACCAGCCGCGGCCGCGACGGCGCATCAAATTGCAGCGCATCCAGCAGGGCATCAACGCTGGTCAGCTGCTTGGTGCCGCCCTGCGTCGCCAGGCCCGGCGGCTTGTTGATCACGATGGCATGGGCATCGCGGTGGATGACCAGGCTGCGCATGTAATCAATCTCTTCATGGGACAGCGGCGCGCGCTGCTTTTCCGCCGGGCGGCTGGCCGCTGGCACCGGCAGTTCGGCCGGCCATTCCAGCACCTGCCCGGCCTTGATCCGGTCTCCGGGCCCGGCCTTGGCCCCGTCCAGCCGCACCGCCCCGGTCTTTGACCAGCGCGACACGATGTTGAAGCTGATTTCCTTGGCATGGCGCTGGAACCAGCGGTCCAGCCGGATGCCGTCGTCATCCTCGGCGATGGTGGCAGTTGGCATCAGGCGAAACTCCGCATCAGCCATACGCCGGCCAGCACGGCGAGCACGCTGCCCGCCACGCTCGATATCGCATAGGCCGCCGCCAGCGCCACTTCGGCGCGGCTGATCATGTTGAAAACCTCAAGGCTGAATGCCGAAAAGGTGGTGAAACCGCCCAGCACGCCCACGCCCAGCAGCAGGCGCAATTCCTCGCCGCCCTCCCCAAAGCGTGCCAGCCACCCGGCCAGCAACCCCATGGCAAACCCGCCGATTATGTTGACGGCAAAGGTGCCGAACGGAAAACCCGGTCCCATCAGCGCAATTGCCCAGCGGCCGACGCCAAAGCGCAACGCCGTGCCAAGCCCGCCGCCCACGGCGACCAGCAACAGATGATTGAAACCGGGGTTCATCGCCATCCCCATAGCGGCATCGGCCGGATATTGCCAATCGCGCCGCCGCGGCGCAGCATGGCCACCGATTGCATTGGGGGGGGCCACATGTCGAAACCGCGCACGCTGGCGCATGTCGTTTATCAGACGCGCCAATATGATCGCATGATCCGCTGGTATGAAACCGTGTTCCAGGCCCATGTCGTCCACCGCGATCCGGCGCTGGCCTTCCTCACCTTCGATGACGAGCATCATCGTTTCGCCTTCGCCAACCTGGAGCTGCTGCGCCCTGGCGCGGCCAACGCCGGCTCGAAGGGAGAGATTGGCGTCAACCATGTCGCCTGGACCTTTGCCAGCGCCCATGATCTGCTGGGCACTTACAAGCGGTTGAAGGCGCACGATATCCTGCCCTATTGGCCGGTGCATCATGGCCCCACCCTGTCGCTCTACTATGCCGATCCGGATGGCAATCGCATGGAATTCCAGGCCGACGCGTTGACCGTGGCCGAAGCCAACGCCTTCATGGCCGGCCCGGCGATGGCCGCCAACCCGGTGGGGGTCAGCTGGGATCCCGATGCGCTGCTGGCCCGCGCCGAAGCCGGCGCCAGCGAGGCGGAACTGCTTGCCATGCCCGATGGCCCGCCTTCGCCCATTCCGGCCACGCATGGCATCTGATCCCGCCGATCCCGGCCTGCCAGACCGGGTGATGCAGCGCGCCCAGTGGCGGCTGCTGCCGCTGCTGTTCACCGCCTATCTCATCGCCATCATCGATCGCATCAACATCAGCTTTGCCGCCGAGACCATGAACCGCGATCTCGGCTTCACGGCCAGCGTCTATGGCTTTGCCGGCGGGCTGTTCTTCGTCAGCTATGCCCTGCTGGAAGTGCCGTCCAACATGCTGATGATGCGCTTTGGCACGCGCCGTTGGGTCACGCGCATCATGATCAGCTGGGGCCTGATTTCGGCCGCCCAGATGTTGGTGACGACACCGCTGGAATATTATGTCCTGCGCTTCCTGCTGGGGGCCGCCGAAGCCGGCTTTTTCCCGGCCATCCTCTTCTATGCCAGCCTGTGGTTTCCGGCGCAGTGGCGGGGCCGCGTGGTCAGCCGCTTCTACATCGCGCAGCCGGCCTCCCAGGCGGTGCTGGGCCTGGTGTCGGCGCCGCTGCTCCGGCTAGATGGCACGCTCGGCCTTGCCGGCTGGCAATGGCTGCTGCTGCTGGAGGCCGGGCCGGCCATCATCACTGGCCTTGTCATCTGGCGCTGGCTGCCCGATCGCCCGGACCAGGTTTCCTGGCTGAACCAGGCCGAAAAATCCTGGCTCACCGGCGCGCTCGCCACGGATGCCGCTGCCATCAACGGCCCCCAGCACGGCAGCCTGCTGCGCGCCCTGGCCGACCCGACCATCCTCGGTCTCGGCTGCGCCTGGCTGCTGATCGCTGGCCCGGTCAATGCCTATCTCTATTCGATGCCGCAGGTTCTGGGGGAACAGACCGGGCTGGACACCGGCGCCGTCGGGCAACTGGTCACGCTTGGCGGGATCACCGGGGCGCTGGTGCTGCTGGTGCTGGGCTGGCACAGCGATCGCCGGCAGGAACGCTTTTGGCATGTGCTGGTGCCCTGGGCGCTGGTCGGGCTGGCCTTCGTCGTGCTGGCGCTGCACCTGTCGCCCGCCCTGGCCATGGCGGCGGCGCTGGTGATTGCGGCGTTCAACCTGCCTTCCCACACGGTGTTCTGGGCGCTGGTGTCGGAACAGTTGCACGAACGCCACCGGGCGGTTGGCATCGCCGCGGTCAACACCTTCGGCCAGTTCGGCAGCTTCCTTGGCACCAGCGCGTTTGGCGTCAGCCGCGATGCCACCGGCGGCTATGATGCCGGCCTGTTCGTCATTGCCGTCTGTGCCCTGTTCAGCATCCTGATCCTCAACCGGCAGCGCCGGCTCAAGCCACCCCGAACGTCCAGCCCTCACTGACCGCGATCGCCGGCGTCAGCGCCGCCGGCTGCCACCAGTGCGACTGATGGGCAATGGCGCGCAGGCCAGCGGCGGTCACGATGGCATCGCCAACATGGTCGGGAAACGCCGCCGGAAAGCCGCCCGGCATGGGCCGGCTGCCATGGCGGGCCAGCGCCGCGTTCAGGCTGGCGACATCGCGCAACTTGCCGCGAAAACCGCCCAGCCGGGCAAAGGCCTGGGCATAAATCTCCAGGATCAGCGGGCCCGTCGTGGGCAGCGGATCAAATGGCCACACTGGCCAGCGCAGGTGGTGCAGCAAGCGCATCGCCGTCAACGTCGCCTTGCCCACCTGGGCGGCGCCCAGCAGCACGAAATTCGATGTCGGCACGCCCAGCCCGCTGTCGCGATAGACCTGCTCCGTCACCCTGAGATGAGCCCGCAAATGGCGTGGGCCGTCATCCTTGCCCAGCCAGAAGGCGCCGCGCCGATGCTCAACAAAGCCATGCCCGCCCAGATCGTCCTCACCGGCGCACACCGCCTCCACCTCGGCCCACAGGTCGCGGGCCGGCTGGCCAAAGGGCGGCACCGCGGCAAAGCCAAAGCCGGCATCCATGCCCACCAGCACATCGCCCGACAGGCCGCCCAGCCAGTCAAGCACGCCGGCGCGCGACCACACGCCCGATGGCGGCAGCACCAATGCGGGCGGGCCGTCTCCCGCTTCACACAGCGCCACCTGCACCGACGGATGCCGCACGCCCTTGGCGCCCGACCAATCGATGCCGACAAAGCGGGTGAATCTCACAGGCCCCGCGCCTTGCGCTGCGCAGCCGAGGCATGGCCGGCCCAGGCACGTTCCAGCAGCACGGCAATCCGCTCCGGATCGGCCGCCGCCAACCGGGCCAGCACCGCCGGCCAGCCGACATAATGCGGGGTCTGGTAAAAACAGCCGGGATCGGTGGCGATCAGCATCTCCACTTCATCCAGGCCGGCGCGCAGCACGATATGGTCAGGCTCCTTGCCCGTCACCACGAACATCTTGCCGCGCACCAGCACGGCATCGCGGCCATAGCTGGTGCCGCGCGTGGCGCCGGGCAGCGCCAGCGCCAGGGCCACGACCTCATCCCATGTCATGCGCCGCCCCGCAGCGCTGCCCGGCGCCGGTTCCACTCCGCCAACCGCTCGGCAATGCGCGCCTCGAACCCGCGTGGGGACGGGGTGTAAAGCGTGGCCGCCGCCATGCCATCCGGCCAATAATTCTGCCCCGAAAAACCATCCGGCGCGTCATGGTCATAGGCATAGCCCTGGCCATAGCCCAGGTCCTTCATCAGCCGCGTCGGCGCGTTGAGGATATGGGCCGGCGGCGTGAGCGAGCCGGTGCCCGATGCCAGCTTCATCGCCGCCTTCTGCGCGACATAGGCCGCGTTGGATTTGGGTGCCGTCGCCAGATAGAGGCAGGCGTGCACGATGGCCAGCTCGCCTTCCGGCGAGCCCAGGAAATCATAAGCATCCTTGGCATCAAGGCAGACGCGCAGGGCATTGCTGTCAGCCAGGCCCACATCCTCGCTGGCAAAGCGCACCAGCCGGCGCAGCACATAGAGAGGCTCCTCCCCGGCCACCAGCATGCGCGCCAGCCAATAGAGCGCCGCATCGGGATCAGAACCGCGCAAGCTTTTGTGCAGGGCCGAGATCAGGCCATAATGGCCCTCGCGGTCCTTGTCATACACCGGCATGCGGCGGTGCAGGAACGCGGCCAGCGCCGCCGGGTCCATCGCTGCAACATCGCCCAATGCCAGCAGGGTTTCGGCCTGGCCGAGCAGGAAGCGGCCATCACCATCGGCACTGGCGATCAGGGCAGCGCGGGCATCCTCCGTCACCGGCAGCACGCGCCCGGCGAGCGCCTCGGCCCGGATCAGCAATTCGGCCAGCGCCGCCTCGTCCAGCCGCTTGACGATCAGCACCCGCGCCCGTGAGAGGATGGCGGCGTTCAGCTCGAAACTGGGATTTTCCGTGGTCGCACCCACAAGGGTGATGGTGCCATCCTCCATCGGCCCCAGAAATCCATCCTGCTGCGCCCGGTTGAAACGGTGGATCTCGTCCACGAACAACAGCGTGCGCTGGCCGGCACGGGCCGCCTCGCGGGCATCGCCAAACAATTTCTTCAGATCGGCCACCCCGGCAAACACCGCCGAGATGGCGACAAAGCGCATGCCGACCGCATCGGCCAGCAGGCGGGCAACGGTGGTCTTGCCGGTGCCGGGCGGCCCCCACAGGATCAGGCTTGAAAGGCTGCCGGCCGCCACCATGCGGGTGATGGCGCCATCGGGGCCGGTCAGCGCGGCCTGGCCCACCACCTCGGCCAGGGTGCGCGGGCGCAGCCGCTCGGCCAGCGGAGCGGCGCTGGCAGCGGGATCAGCGCTGAGGAACAGATCGGCCATGCTGCCAACCAAGCCGCAACTGCCGCATGGGCGCAAGCCTTTCAGAAGGTCTTGCCAATTTCGATGATCACGCCGTCATCACGCCGGCCGGGTTTGTTGCTGAATTTGTAGCCGAGGATCACCACCCAACCATGTTTGTTGTGCCAATTCACGCCGGGCACGAAATCGCCGAACTCATGGGTCCCGGAAAACCATTCGGCCACCAGCGCGCTATCGGCAATCACCGCGCCCACCGGCCCACCGATCCGCTGCCCCAGCCCTGTCAGCGGTTGTTCGATGCTGCCAATGAAATGGGTGGTGTGCCGGCCAAACAGATTGGCAGGGCCATGGCTGATCCCGCCCATCAGCCGGGTGCTCAAAATGGGCAGGCGCGCGCTGGCCTGGCCATAGCTCCACAGGCCAACCCGGCCATCACGCAGGTTGAACGGCAACATCTGGCCGGCACCCAGCTTCAATTCCCATTTCGGCAAGCTGTTGGCCAGAACTGGTTGCGCTGTCTTCCAGCCCAGCCCAATGGCCTGGTTGGCCTTCACCGGCGTGCCGATATTGTAGGTGGTCAACGCCAGCTCGAACCGCTCGCTCACGCCATAGGTGAAGAAATTGGTGGTCAGCTAATAGCGGTTGCCATCCCAGTCACGCACTTGGCTTTCGTGCAGGAAAAATGCCTTGCCGGCCTTGGTCTGTTCGATCGAGGGGACATTGATGATGGTCTGCTGCGCCCGCGCCGGCCCGCTGGCCAGCCACCACACGCACCACCACAGGGCCAGCACCTGCCAGCCCGTCTTCGGGGCATCTGCCATGATCGCTCCATCGCACGCGGGTGCACCCACCCCGCACAACATTACACGCGTGTAATCTTGTGCGGGCAGGCCGCGCTTTCAAGAGCGCAGGTTCAACTTTTGAACCAGGCCTCCACGGTGCCATTCAGCTTGATGGTCAGCGGGTTGCCCTTGCGGTCCAGGCTCTTGCCGGCGGCCACGCGAATCCAGCCTTCGGAAATGCAATATTCCTCGACATTGGTGCGCTCGGTGCCGTTGAACTTGATGCCCACGCCGCGGCTCAGCAGATCCCAGTCATAATGGTCGCTGCGCGGGTTCACCGACAGGCGATCGGGCGGCGTGTCGGCAGCGGGGGCGGTTTCAGGCGTCTCGGTCATGCCCGCGCTCATAGGCTGTGGCCGCGCTGCGGGCAAGAAAAAGGGGCCGCCGGCATGTGCCTGCGGCCCCGTTTTTTCGGCAATGGCGGCCGGATCAGCCTTCGGCGGCTTCGTCGGTCGGCAGGGTGCCCGGTTCGGCGTTCGGATCAAAGGCTTCGGTGAAGCCCGATTCCTCGCGCTCGGCCGTGGCGGTCACATCGACGCCCTTGGCCTGCAGTTCGGCTTCTTCGGCCGAACGGGCGATGTTGACCTTCACCATCACCACGACTTCCGGGTGCAGCGCGACCTTCACGTCGTGCACGCCCAGGGTCTTGATCGGCTTGTCCAGCACAATCTGGTTCTTGTGGGCCTTGTGGCCACCATGGGTCAGCGCTTCGGCCAGGTCGCGGGCGGCGACCGAACCATAAAGCTGGCCAGTGCCGGAGGCGGCGCGGATCATCACCACGCTGGCGCCTTCGATCTCGCGGGCTTCGGCGCGGGCGATGTCGCGGCGCTTGGCGTTGTCGGCCTCAATGCGGGCGCGGTCGGCTTCAAACCGGGCCTTGTTGGCTTCGGTCGCGCGCAGCGCCTTGCCGCGCGGCAGCAGGAAGTTGCGGGCAAAACCCGGCTTCACATTGACGATGTCGCCAATGTGGCCAAGCTTTTCAACGCGTTCGAGCAGGATCACTTGCATGGCAGCTGCTCCTTACTTGACCAGATAGGGCAGCAGGCCCAGGTGACGGGCGCGCTTGATGGCCTTGGCCAGCTCGCGCTGCTTCTTGGCCGAAACGGCGGTGATGCGTGCCGGCACGATCTTGCCACGCTCAGAGACAAAGCCCTGCAGCAGACGCACATCCTTGTAATCGATGGCGGGGGCATTCGGGCCCGAGAAGGGGCACGACTTGCGGCGGCGGAAAAACGGACGTCCCATCTTGGCCTCTCCTTACGCGGCAGCGCGCGGTTCGCGGCGCGGACGCTCGGGACGGCCTTCACGGGCCGGAGCGCCATCACGGCCAGCTTCGCGGTCACCACGCTCGGCGCGGTCACCACGGCGGGTCATCGCCGACGGTTCGGTGGACAGGGCATCAACCCGCACGGTCATGAAGCGGATGATGTCTTCATTCAGGCCAACCTGGCGCTCCAGCTCGGCCACGGCAGCGGCCGGGGCGTCGATGTTGAGCATCACATAATGGGCCTTGCGATTCTTCGCGATGCGATAGGCCAGCGTGCGCAGGCCCCAATATTCGCTGTTTGCCACCCGGCCCTTGCCTTCGGCGAGAACCTTGGTGAAGCCTTCCGTCAGCGTCTCAACCTGAGCAGCGGTCAGGTCTTGGCGCGCAAGGAAGACATGCTCGTAAAACGGCATATCACTCTCCTGTGCCGATCGTTGACGGGGCCCCATGCCCACGCCCCTCCGGCTGGCGTCATTCGCCGCGCACAGGCTGCCCCGGCACGGTGAAGCGGCGCCTATGCGGCAAGCCCGGCGCGATTGCAAGCGATTCCCCAACCACCTACAATCCGGCCATGCCCCCCACCCTGCTGCCGGCGCTGCTGCCGGTCCTGATGCTTGCTGCCCCCGGTCCAACGCCAGTCGCCACCCCGGCCGAGGAGACGATCGAGGTTGCCGCCCAGCGGCTGACCCGGCCGCAGATCCGCGCCGCCGCGCTGGATTATGCCCGCGCCGGCCTCGCCCCCAATCCGGATTATGGCCAATATGCCCGCTGGCGCGGCCCCATCTGTGTGAACGTGCGCGGCATGCCCGATCCCGCCATGGCGGCCCGGGTGGCGGGGCGGATCGAGGCCGTGGTGCGGCTGGCCGGGCTGGCCATCGAAAAGCCGGGCTGCAAGGCCAATCTGATGGTGGCCTTCACCGATGATGCGCGCGCCCTGGTGGCCCAGGTGCGCAACCGGAAGCGCACGGCGCTGCCGCCCTTTGAACCCCGGCTGTTCGCGGCGCTGAACAGCCCCAGCCTGCCGGTGCGCTGGTGGCATGTGCTGGGCCCGGCCGGATCGGGCGGCGGCGCCGGTTCACCCGATTCGGGCGCGCTGGCCAGCGCCTCGTCCAACGCCGTGCCGCTGGGCAATGTGCTGCCGGCCGGACCCAATGCGGTGGGCACCAGCAGCTGGAATTCCAGCCTTGTCGATACCAACTTGTCGGCGTGGGCCCGCGCCGGGGTGGCAGTGGTGGATGTGACCCTGGCCACCGGCGTGTCGCTGGATGCGCTGGCCGATCATGTCGCGCTTGTCATGGTGGCGCCGATGCGCATGCCGCTGGGCAATCCCGGGGTGCCCAGCGTGCTTGGCCTGTTCACGCCGGGCGCCAGGCCAGCGGGCCTCACCGATTGGGATCGGGCCTTTGTGAAGGGCCTGTATCGCGTCCAGATGAACCGTTCGGCCCAACGCCAGCGCCAGCAACTGCTCAGCGCCATGACCGCCGAACTGGCACCGGGCGGCGAAACCGAAGCGCAATGAGGCCGCTGCTGGTCGTCGGCGGAGTGGCCGGTTGCGGCAAGACCACGCTGGCCACTGCCCTTGCCGCGGCGCTGGGCGTGCCACTGTGCGATGGCGATGATCTGCACCCGCCCGCCAACCGGGACAAGATGGCGGCCGGCCAGCCCTTGACCGATGCCGACCGCGCCGCCTGGCTCACCGCCTGTGCCGCGCAGCTTGCGGCCTGGGGCGACGGCGGCGGCATCATCGGCGCATCGGCCCTGAAACGCGCCTATCGTGATCAGCTATATGCCGCCCATCCGCAGGTGCGTTATGTGCTGATCAGCATCACGCCCGAACTGGCTGCGGCGCGCGCAGCGGCACGGCCCGATCATTTCTGGCCCGCCAGCCTGACCGCCAGCCAGTTTGCCATCCTGGAACCGCCCACGCCCGACGAAGCCGCCATCACGGTGGCCGCCGAATGGTCGACCGCCGATCAGGTCGCCGCTGTCGTGCGCGCGCTTTAGGGCTTCACATCCGGCGGCGTCTCGCCCGCCATGCCGGCTGCCACCGTCTCCGCCGCCGCCAGCACGCGCAGCAGATTGCCGCCGGCGATCTTCTCGCAATCGGCCTCGCTCATGCCGCGGCGCAGCAGCTCGGCAATCAGCGCCGGATAGGTTTCCACGCCCTCCAGCCCGGTCGGCGTTGAATCAATGCCGTCCAGATCGCCACCAATGCCGACATGATCGATCCCGGCCAGCGCCACCAGATGCTGGATATGATCGGCGACATCCTTGATGCCCACCTCAGGCCGCGGATTCCTGGCATCCCATTCCGCCATCGCGGCGCCCTGGCGCGGCAGATCGCCGATATACAGCGCCAGCAACCGTTGCCGCTCCCCGGCGCGCGCGGCTTCCCAGGCCTGGCGGGCGCTGTTGATGAAGCCCGGCACATAGGTGGCCATCACCACCCCGCCATTGGCCTTCACCAGCGGCAGCACATCATCCGGCACGTTGCGCACATGATCGGCCAGCCCGCGCGCCGAGGAGTGGGAGAAGATCACCGGCGCCCTGGTCACGCCGAGCACCGCCTTCATCGTGCCCGGCGAGACGTGGGACAGGTCAACCAGCATGCCGATGCGGTTCATCTCGCGCACCACTGCCTTGCCATAATCGCTGAGCGGATTGGGCCGGGGCGATTCATTGGCGCTGTCGGCCCAGTCATTGTGCTTCGTATGGGTCAGGGTCATGTAACGCACGCCCAGCGCGTGATACATGCGCAGCACGGGAAGCGAATTGTCGATCTGGCTGCCGCCCTCCACCCCCATCAGGCTGGCAACCTTGCCGGTCTTCTGGATGCGGCGGATATCGGCCGCCGTGCTGGCCAGCGCGAAATCATCGGGATAGCGAGCCACAAAGCCGCGCACGATGTCGATCTGCTCCAGCGTCTGCTTCACCGCCGCCGGCCCGGTGACATTGGCCGACACATAGACCGACCAGAATTGCCCGCCCACGCGGCCCTGGTGCAGGCGGGGAATGTCGGTCATCAACGGCCGCTTGAACGTGCGGCTGTCCGCCTTCAGATCCTGCTGCCACCAGGCCTCGCCAAAACTGCCGCGCAGCGCGCCCGGCCAGTCGTTATGGCCATCGATCACCGGCTGGCGCTTCAGCACGGCTTCGGCCCGCTTCAGCCAGGGATCATCCAGCGCCAGCGCCGGGGCGGCGATGCAAGTGGCGAGCAGGGCAGCAATCAGGGCGCGGTTCATCGTCACGGGCAGCAACCTTAGAGGCACCGGCCCGGCCGGCAAGTGCGCAAATGGCGGGGCGGACCAGGGCGCCCTATTTCTCGTTGGCGGCAATCATCCGCTCGGCCATGGCGCGCACATCGGCCAGCATCTGCACCTTGCTGCGCCCGGCCGATGTGGGCTCATAATGGTTGATGTTGATCACCTTGCGCTTGATCGATGTGACGCACACCGCCGCCGTCAGCCGCTCCTGCCGGCCGCCAGCCTCCACCGTGAAACTGCCCAGCAGATAACCGCAAACCTGGTCCTGCCCGGCCAGCAGCACCGGGCGCGACAGTTCAAATGTGGCCGCCTGCTTGGGGCTCTTGAACAGATAATAATCATCCAGCGGTTGCACGCCCGGCCGGCACGACACCAGCGCCGCCGGCGTGTCGTTCATCGTGTCCGCCGCGTTGACCATGGCGATGGCGGTTTCGGCATTGCCCGCTGGCAGGCAATAGCCCGGCGGCGTCGGCAGGATGATGCCGGTGGCGCCGATGGCAAAGCGCTGCTCGGCCGGCGCAACCGGTGGCGGGGTGGCCGGCACGGCAGCGGCTAGCATCAGGGCGGTGAAGGCGATTGTCATGCCGCACTGTGGCACCCTGCCGCCCTCTCTTGCAAGACAGGTGACGGGCCCGGCAGTGTCGCCACATACATGTCGTGTCATCCGTTTGCCGAAAGGGATCAACCATGCTCGAAACTGCCCACCGCAATGTCTTTGGCCCCGACGAGGTCGCCTTCCGCGACACGGTGCGCAAGGTCTTCGAAAAGGAACTGATCCCCAACCTCGACCGCTATGAGGACGAAGGCATTGTCGACCGCAAATTCTGGCGCGCCTGCGGCGAGGCCGGCCTGCTCTGCCCCACCGTGCCGGAAGCCTATGGCGGCCTCGGCCTTGATTTCCGCTACAACGCCATCGTTGACGAGGAACTGAGCTATGCCGGCTCGTCGGCCGGCATCACCCTCCAGTCCGACATCATTGCCGATTATCTCGTCGCCTATGGCTCGGAAGAGCAGAAGCAGAAATATCTGCCCAAGATGATCAGCGGCGAGCTGATCACTGCCATTGCCATGACCGAACCCGGCGCCGGTTCCGACCTGCAGGGCGTGCGCACCACGGCGAAGAAGGATGGCAACCATTATGTCATCAACGGCAGCAAGACCTATATCACCAACGGCCAGAACGCCGATCTGATCATCGTCGTCGCCAAGACCGATCCCGACGCCGGCGCCAAGGGCACCAGCCTCATCCTGGTGGAGGCTGACCGCGAGGGCTTCAGCCGCGGCCGCAACCTCGACAAGATCGGCCAGAACAGCGCCGACACGTCGGAACTCTTCTTCAACGATGTCCGCGTGCCGATGACCAACTGCCTCGGCGAGGAGAACAAGGGCTTCATCTACCTGATGAGCCAGCTGCCGCAGGAGCGCCTCTCCATCGCCATCTCCGCCCAGGCCGGCGCCCAGCGCGCCTTTGATGAAGCGGTGAAGTTCGTGAAGGATCGCAAGGCCTTCGGCAAGACGGTTTGGGATTTCCAGAACACCCAGTTCGTGCTGGCCGGCCTGAAGACCGAACTGCAGGTTGGTTGGGCCCATATCGACTGGGGCCTCCAGAAGCTGGTCGAAGGCACGCTGACCGCCGCCGAAGCCAGCGCCGCCAAGCTGTGGCACACCGAGCTGCAGGGCCGGGTGTGCGACGAGGCGCTGCAGCTGCACGGCGGCGCCGGTTACATGAACGAATATCCCATCGCCCGCCTGTGGCGCGACGCCCGCGTGCAGCGGATTTACGGCGGCACCAGCGAGATCATGAAGCTGGTGGTGGCGCGGACAATCTGAGCAGACGTTACGGGCGCGGAGTCGGCAACATCGATTCCGCGCCACGTGGCGTCGTGATCGGGTCTGCATGGCGGTGTACCAGCCGCCATTGCCCTCCAAGCAGTTGATAGACGCTGGTCACCCTCGCAGAGAAATCGGCCAGATCGGCACTGCTTCCCAGCTTTGCGCGGCCGTTCTCGATTTCAACCAGCACATATTGGTCACCGCTGCCATAGACAGCAATGCGCTCAACGCTGCGCACGCTGCCTTCACGATATTTGGTGGCGGCATTGGCAAGTCGGCTGCGGACCTCCACCGGCCCCTTGCCGAAGGGACCAAACGGATTGCCCAGCGTGATGTCATCGCGGTCAGCAAAAAGAGCGGCATAGCCCGAAGGGTCACCGTTGAGAATTTTGCGCAGGGCTTCGTGGCTTTCGGCAATGGCAAGCTCAAGCGAGGGCGGCAGCGCAGCCGATTTTGCGCCTGCCACACTGCCCATGAGCGAAAGCGCAAAGCAGGCAACAACGACAATCCTCATGATGCCCCCCCTTGGCAGATGCCGCATGCTAGCCGGGCCAGGCCGCCGAGGCCAGCGCGACTGCGGCAAATCCCGGACTAGCCCTGCCCGCTTTCTGCCCTTAACCGGTCGCAATCCTCTGCCATAACCGGTGTCATGATGACTGCGACTGCCGCCCGTGTTTCCGATTCCGCCACCGCCCCGCGCGAAAACGCCGGGTCGATGGCCGGTGAAGACGTGGCCATGATCAAGCTCGCCGCCACGCTGGGCCGCGAGCTGGGCGCCTACAAGCCCGCCATCTATTGGGCGGACACGGCTGGCTCGGCGCTGCTCGGCTGGGGCGCGTTGGCGGCGCTGATCCTGTTGCCCGGCCTGCCCGTGGCGGCCACCGCAGCACTGGCCATTGTCGCCGTGCTGGCGCTCTATCGCCTCGGCAGCTTCATCCATGAAATCACCCACATGAAGGACGACAGCGTGCCGGGCTATCGCCTGGGCTGGAACCTCATCGCCGGCATCCCGCTGATGATCCCCAGCTTCATGTATGAAGGCGTGCACAATCTCCACCACGCCCGCAACCGCTATGGCACGGTGCGCGATCCCGAATATATGGCCCTCGCCTTGAAGCCCAAGCTCAGCGTGCCGCTGTTCGTCGCCGTCGCCGCCCTCGGGCCGATTGGTCTCCTCATCCGCTGGGGCCTGCTGGCGCCGCTTTCGCTGCTGCCGCCGGTGCGCGCCTTCGTCCGCGCCCGCTTCTCCGCCTTGTCGATCAACCCGGATTTCCGCCGCGATGCGCCGGTGGGGCCGCACGCCGCCCGCTGGAACATCATGGAGGCGGCGACCTCCATCTTCGTGCTCGCCGTGCTGGCCGGCGTCGCCACTGGCCTCATCCCGCTCCGCGCCTTCGGCATCTGGCTCGCCGTGCTGTCCGCCAGCATGACGATCAATCAGATCCGCACGCTCGCCGCGCATCTGTGGGAGAATGACGGCAAGGTGATGACCATCACCGGCCAGTATCTCGACAGTGTGAACGTGCCGCCGCCGGCGCTGCTGCCCGAACTCTGGGCGCCAGTGGGCCTGCGTTACCATGCGCTGCACCATCTGCTGCCCGGCCTGCCCTATCATGCCCTGCCGGAAGCCCATCGCCGCCTCGCCGCCGAATTGCCGGCCGGCAATGCCTATCACGGCGGCAACCACCCCACCCTCGCTGGCGTCATCGCCCGCCTGTGGGCCAGTGCGGGCACCGCGCGGGCATCGTAGGGAAACAAGATTCTTTGCCTCCGGCGGGCAGGGACGCAGTCCCTGCACCCGTTCGTTTTTGGCGCTTTCCCCCGTGACGTGACGAAGACCAACGAAAGCGGGTCCAGGGCCTCAGGCCCTGGTCGCCGAAGGCAATCTTTGCCTTCCTTTAAACCCGCCCATGCTCCTGCATCCAGGCCATCACCCGCCGGGTCGCCATCTCCAGCAGGTGCGGGGCCATATTGTCCGGCGGTGGCGGGTAGGAGGTGAAGGTGGCGCTGTCGTGCAGCACCTGGTCACCACGCGCGATGCGGAAGCCTTCCCAGCCCTTGTCGCGCACGGCGTTGCAGATGTCGGTATAGGTGTGCAGCCCGCCGGCATAGGCCATGAAGCGGCGCGGTTTGCCGGGCACGTTGGCGCCCATGTACCAGCTGTTGGCCTGGGGCAGCAGGGTCATGGCGGCGGTCTGGTCGCAATGGTCGGTCCACAATTGCTCCGCCTCGCGGGTCGCCTCGATGCGGCCGGCCTGGTTGGCGTTCAGATCGGCGATGATGCTGGCAACATATTCCACATGTTGTTCGATGCTGTGGATCATGTTGGTCAGCACCGACGGGCTGCCCGGCCCGGTGATCATGAACAGATTGGGGAAACCGGCAACCATCAGGCCCAGATAGGTTTCCGGCCCGGCGGCCCAATGCTCCTTGATGGTCTCACCGTCCACGCCGCGAATGTCGATGCGCTCGATCGCGCCGGTCATGGCGTCAAAGCCGGTGGCCAGCACCACCGCGTCGAAATCAAAGCTCCGATTGGCGGTCTTGATGCCGGTGGCGGTGAAGGTCTCCAGCGGGTCGGCGCGCAGATCAACGAGCTCCACATTGTCGCGGTTGTAAGTGGCGTAATAACCGGTGTCGACGCAGGGGCGCTTGGTGCCGAACGGGTGATCCTTCGGGGTGAGCAGTTCGGCGACCTTGGGGTCCTTCACCTGTTCCCGGATCTTGGCGGCGACGAAATCGGCAATGATCTTGTTGGCGGCCGGATCAATGCCCTGGTCGGCAAAGCCGGACAGGATGCGGAAGCCGCCCCAGGCCCAGCGCCGCTCCAGCTCCGCCTTGATCTCGTCTGGCGGGGTGTGGATGGCAATCGCAACCTCCCGCGCCTCGTTCCAGAAGCCGCCCACCGTGGCCCGGCTGCGCGCCCGATAGGCGCGGGGGTCCGCCAGCCATTCCTGCCAGTCCGCCTCCGGGATCGGGCCGTTGTGGGCCGGCATGCTGTAATTGGGCGTGCGCTGGAACACGGTCAGATGCGCTGCAGTTTCGGCGATGATCGGGATGGACTGGATGGCCGATGATCCGGTGCCGATGATGCCCACCCGCTGGCCGCTGAAATCCACCCCGTCATGCGGCCAGCGCGAGGTGCGGTAGATGGTGCCCTGATAATCGCCGAGGCCGGCAAAGGTCACATCGGTCGGCACCGACAGGCAGCCGGTCGCCAGCACGACAAAGCGCGCCGGGATCACCTCGCCGCTGTCGAGCGTGACATTCCAGCCATCGGCTGCGGCATCCCAATGCGCGGCGGTGACACGCGTGTTGAAACGGATGGCATCGCGCAGGGCAAAGCGATCGGCGACATGATTGGCATAGGCCAGCAGTTCCGGCTGCGGCGCGTAACGCTCCGTCCAGCGCCATTCCTGTTCCAGCTTTTCGTCAAAGCCGAAGCTATATTCCAGGCTCTGGATGTCGACGCGGGCCCCTGGATAGCGGTTCCAGTACCAGGTGCCGCCCACGCCGCTGCCCACCTCGATCACCTGGTGGCTCAGGCCCTGCTCACGCGCCTTCAGCGCCATGTACATGCCGGAAAAGCCGGCGCCGACGATCAGCACATCCACACGATCGGTCATTGTCGTCTCCCCATGGCCGCCCTCCCCGGCAGCACGATCACGGTCACGCTATCATGGTGCCAAGGCAGGCCAAGCTGGGACTATTGAGTGCGACAGTCTGCGCCGCGTTGACAACAAAAAGGCCCGGCAGCAGGTGCTGCCGGGCCCAATTGTCGTTCGGTCCCGAAGGATCAGGCCGCAGGCTTGGCCTCGGCCGGAGCTGCCGCCGTTTCGGCCGGTGCCGGAGTTGACGCCACGGCCGGAGCCGGGGCGACGCCCTTCAGCGTCGGATAATCCTTCAGCATCTTGGCCCCGCCCAGCGGCTTGTTCACGCCCTGGTGGCAGGTCGCGCAGTTGACCTTGTAGGGGTCGCCATGCGGGCCACGGCGGTTGGCCGGCCACACATCGCCCAGCGCGGTGATGTAGTTGTTGTTGATGTCACGCACCATGCGGATGCCGTACCAAGCGTTCACACGCTGCGGCCGGCTGTCTTCCCACTTCGCGAAGTTGTTCGAGTTGTGGCAGAAGGTGCAGTTCACGCCAAGGCCCTGGCTCATGTGCATCATGAGGCCATAGGTCTTCTCGGTGGTCTGGATCGCGGCATTGCTGCCAGCGGTCGGGAAGGCCTTGCCGCCAACGCGGATATTGTCCTTGCCCGCCAGATAGCCGGTGAACGGATCATAGTTCAGGCTGGCATAGGCCACCGAAGCCGCCGGGGTGTTGCCGCCGCGCTTGTTGCCAGTGATCTTGCCCGGATCCGGAACCGCCGTCGACCAGTTATTGACCGGCACCGGATTGCCGCGGTGGCAGGTCCAGCAGGTCACGCCGGCATTTTCCTGCGGCTGACCGCCGGCGGCAAAGTGCGGCTTCCAGTTGGCGTTGATGTTGCGGGTCATCAGCAACATCTTGCGGGCCACGACCTTGGTGTATTTCTCATCCGAGGCCATGTTTTCCGGGTTGTGGCAATAGGTGCAGCCGGCATCCTTGATGTTCGAACCATCCGGCGCGATCCAGGTCGTCATGGCCTGCATCAGATAGTTGAACTCGTCCACCGAGGTGTCGCCCAGCACCTGGACGTTCTCGTAAGCCGTGCTCGCCTTGTCGCCAGCCACCATTTCGGCGGTCAGCTCGTAGGGCGGCGCGGGGATGTCACCCACCTTGGCCTTGGAGTCCGGATCGTTGATCTGCACCATGGCCGTGCCACGGTAGCCGATCTGCTCCTGCTCCTTCTTGCCGAGTTCGCAGCCAGCCAGCAGCAGGGCCGGCAGGGCGATGGCAACCAGCTTGTTCAGCCTGTTCATTGCGGCGCTCCCGGAAGAGTGGCGGGGTCAACAACACCGGTGGCGGGATATTCCAGCGCGAAACCGTGCTGCACAGCCCAGAGATACCAGTTGTCGACAACCGTGCCGGTGAGCAGGATGCCGATGCCACCGGTCAGGGTGGTCAGCACCGCGAACCACCAGGCCCAGCGGTGGATGGATTCCATCGTGGCGTTCCAGCCCATGGTCCAGCGCCAGAACAGGGCCGCGCGCTCCGAAGCGGTGCCGCGGTCGGTGATCTGTTCGATCTCACGCTCGCCGCCATAGCGGCCAACGGCCAGAATGGTGGCGCCGTGCATGGCGAACAGCAGGGTCGAACCATAAAGGAACGCGATGCTGAGCGCGTGGAACGGGTTGTAGAACAGGTTGCCGTACCGGATCGAGAAGGCGGCGGTCCAATCCAGGTGCGGGAAGATGCCGAACGGCACCGCTTCGGCCCAGCTGCCCATCATCATCGGGCGGATGAAGCCGAGCACCAGATAGAGCCAGATGGCCGAGGCAAAGGCCCAGGCCACGTGCGTGCCCATGCCCAGCTCCTTCGCGCGGACATAGGTGCGGGCCCACCACAGCAGAATCGAGGCGGTGAGGAAACCACCGGCGGCGATCCACCAGCCGCCTTCGTTCAGCGGCACGTTGAAGGTGAAGCCATATTTGGCGGGCGGCGGTTCAAGGCTGAGCCAGAACAGCTGGCGGACGAACTGAACCGGATCCCAGTTCACCGAGGCCGCCATGTTCAGGCCCATGATCTCGATCGCGATGAAGCCGCAGAGCAGCGAGGCCACACCCAGCGTGCCGAGATAGACGGGACCAATCTGGGCGCCGCCCAGCTTGCCCATCAGCCACGACGTGCCGAACGGACCAAAACGCGAGTCGTTGTTGGGACCCAGCGGGACGCCGGCTTCCAGCTCACCGCGGAGCTGAACCTGCGTGAAGAGATTCTGATAAGCCATGGTGCGTGTCCGTCCTCAACGCCAGATCGGCAGGTTGAGCCACCAGGTCCACCACTCCGGCCAGCCACGCGACCAGAAGGGACCCGAGATGATGATGCACACCGCGCTCCAGAAGCCGGCGTTCATGGCCAGCAGCAGGCCCACACGGTGGATGCCCAGCGTGCCAACCGAATAGCCGATCAGATCGCGGAAGAACGTGTCTTCATATTCCGGCGACTTCACCGTCTCACCCTTGGCCGGGTTCACGGCCGACAGCACCAGGGCGCCGTGCAGGCCGAGCGCCAGCGTGGTGGTGAAGAAGAAGCTCACCGCCAGCATGTGGGCCGGGTTGTAGTGGAAGTGCAGATATTGATAGCCGGTGTTCGACACCCAATCGAGGTGCGGGAAGATGCCATAGGGGAAACCATAGCCCCAGGCACCCATCAGCAGCGGGCGGAACACGACCAGCGTGGTGTAGGCCAGGATGGCCATGCCGAAGGCGGCCGGCACATGGTAACCCATGCCCAGCTTGCGGCAGATTTCCACCTCGCGCAGCGCCCAGCTGATGAAGGCCCCGAGCGCGCAGATCGTGATGATCTGCCACAGCCCGCCTTCCTTCAGAGGCGCCAGGGCCAGCCCATAGGAAATATCGGGCGGCGCGATGTTGATAAGCCACGGGTTCCAGGTCGGGCCGATGGCGGCTCCGTACAGGATCAGTGCCGTACCCAGGGCAGCGAAAAAGATCGTCGTGACCCCGAAGAACCCGACGTAGAAAGGACCAATCCAGAAGTCGAAGAGATCGCCGCCGATCAGCGTGCCTCCCCGGACTCGATATTTGCGTTCAAAACTCAACACTGCCATGGCGCACCTCCCCCAGGTAACCGCTGATCAGGGCGATTGCCGCCGTGATCACCGGAACGGGCCCGTTGCAAGGGTGCGGATGGGCGGGTGGCGGAGCCAGCCCGCCCATCGCGCGCTTGACCGGAGCAGTCCGGGCAGCCTGACGGATGTCAGGCGGCCTGGGACGCTTCCGTGACGGCCGCCGCCGACTTCGGCTCGGCGCCGTCCAGCCAGTTGTAGCGGTCGGTGCTGAGCAGGATGAAGTGGATCAGGATGGCCAGCGTGAAAAGGAACACGGCCAGGGCAGTGCAGATGCGCTGCGGATTGAAGGTCTGCCAGATCTTCCACATTGTCGTCGCTCCTTAAGCCCGGGGCGCAGCGACGCTGGCGGCGTCGGCCTGCTGGATCTGGTGGATCTCGGTCGCAGCGAACGCGCGCTTCGAACCCAGCCACGGGCGCCACACCCACACCAGCCAGTGGGCGATCACGGCCACGATCACGAAGAACGCCATCGACACGACGAAGCCCCGGTGGAACTCCTTCGCTTCGGCGTCGGTCAGGTAGGTACCCGGACCAATCTTGTTGTCACTCATGCCTTTTCCTCCGATGGTTCCGCCGCACGGGGCCGTTATGGCCTCGCCCGACCGGCGGCTTCGCGGCGTAGGATGATTCCACCGCAAAGACTGTCAAGCTCTCTGGACAGGCGTCCGTCAAGCCAAATTCCTCCGAAACCCTCCATGGCAATTTTGTAACCATGTGAAAAGAGGGAAATCACAGCTCAGGCCGCCTGTGTTTCATAAAGGCGGACGGCGGCGTGCAGACGGTCCAGCGTCACCAGCTTCTCGCCAGCGTCGCGCGTCGCCCGTTCGGCGGCATCGCGCAGCCGCTTGGCGGCCGAAATGCGCACCAGAACCGGCTCCTTCTCGACAATCCGGTCCAGCTCCGACCGGGCGTCATCGGCCCACATCACCGCTTCCAGCAGGCGCGACGGTGTTGCATCCGCCCTGTCCATCTGGGTGGACAGTGGCAGGATGAAGAACAGCGCATCGAACAGCGCGTTGCAGACCTCCTGCATGATCCAGGTGCACCCGGAATAGCCCATGAAGGGCGTGCCGGTGTGGCGCCGGATGGCGGCACCGGGGAAGCTGGCGTTGATGTAGATGGAGCGGCTGTTGGTTTCCGCCATGTACATGCGCTCGTTGTAGCTGCCGAACACGATCAGCGGGCTGGTGGTGCGGATCGATTCGCGCACCGCCTCATTGTCTGGCTTCACCCCGGCGTTGCGCTGGTATGCGAACACGCACGGCATCCCCATATCGTCTTCCAGGAACACCTTCATACCACGGGTATAGGTTTCCGTCGCGACAATACCGAAGCTGGCGGTGGCAAAGAAATCCTGCGTCACCGACCGCCACAGATCCCACAGCGGCTTCAGCGTGGTGTGCTTTTCCTTCTCGATGAACGGCTGCGGGTCCACACCCGTCAGCTCGCCCAGCTTTTCCAGGAAGGCGGTGGTGCTGTTCAGCCCGATCGGCGCCTGCAGATAGGGGCGCTCCAGCGCCTCGCACAGGTTGCGGCCCCATTCGCGATACATGCACACGTTCACGGAGGCATCGGCGAGACGGCGGATGTCGGCCAGGTGCGTCCCCAGCGGGAACACCATGTTCACCTCGCAGCCGATGCCTTCGATCAGGCGGCGGATTTCCGCCAGGTCCGACGGCATGTTGAAGGTGCCATATTGCGGCCCGATGATGTTGACGAGCGGCTTCTCGCCCTCTTTGCGCACCTTGGGCGCCGGCATCTTCTTCGGCCCGAATTCCTTCCACAGCCAGGTCAGGGCGCGGTCGGCCGATTGCCACTGGTCCTCATCGATGGTGCGCGGCAGGAAGCGCTGGATGCTGGTGCCTTCCGGCGTCACGCCGCCGCCGATCATCTCTGCGATCGAGCCGGTGACGACGACCGACGGCAGCGCCGGATCGAGCGTCTTCCACGCCCGCTTCATGGCGCCTTCGGTACCGGTCTTGCCCAGTTCCTCTTCGGCAAGGCCGGTGACGACGATGGGCAGCTCGTGCGGCGGCAGGCCATCGGTATAGTGCAGCACCGAGGTCACGGGCAGATTCTCGCAGCCGACCGGGCCGTCGATCACCACCTGCAACCCCTTCACCGAGGTGAAGCTGTACACCGCGCCCCAGTAACCGCCCGCGCGGTCATGATCCAAAACCAGCATCTCAGTTCCCCACCGCTTCTTCCGCCTTGGCAGCGGCGATCATCTTGGCGGCAAACTTCTTCTTGAATTCCGGCCGGTCCTTGGGAACATCTTCCCAGATGCCGGCGGCATGGCCTTCGCCAACACCGTTGAAGAAGCCCTTCATCGCATCAAAGCGGCTCTTGTTGCGGAGCGCGCCGTTGATCACCTGCGCCAGGCTGCCAGCACCAGCCGGGCCCATCAGCGGACGGGCCGAGATGAGGTTGGTGAAATAGAGGCCGGGGATGGCGCGGGTCTTGGCGTGCTGCACCACCGGCGTCGTGCCGATCGACAGGTCGGGCTGGAACTCCTCCACCGCCGCAATGTCCTGCTCCAGGCTGGCGCGATACTGGATGCGGGTGCCGCGGGCTTCCAGCCATTCGCGGTCCGGATCAGACCAGCGGGTGCGCGGGCAGGCGGTGCCGACATAAGGCACCTCGGCGCCCGATTCGACCAGCAGACGCGCCACCAGCAGTTCGGAGCCTTCATAGCCCGACACGGTGATGCGGCCCTTGATCGGCATCGCCGCCAGGGCGCCGCTGATCGCCGGCAGCCACTTGTTCTGCGCCGCGGCAACCTTGTCGGCGGGCAGGCCGAAGGCATCGCCAATCGCGGCCAGCCAGGCGGCGGTGCCGTCGCGGCCCACCGGGGCGGAGCCGACGATGGTGCGGCCCGCGGCTTCGAATTCGCGCACGGCCGCCGTGTAGAAGGGGTGGATCGCCGCCACCACCGGCGAAGCCAGCGCGGCATAAAGCTCACGCCATTCGCGGGTGGGCACCACCGGGCCGGTGGTGAGGCCCAGCGGTTCCAGCAGCATGGCAATGCCCACCGGATCGGCCGGGAACATTTCGCCCAGCAAGGTCACGGTCGGCTTGTCCGGCATCACGGCGGGCGCCGCGACCGGGCCGGCCATCACCTCTTCCCGGGCATATTTCAGCATGGCGCCGGCCAGCACATCCTTGGCCTCGGCATGGGTCGGCACGCCAAAGCCGGGCACGTCGATGCCGATGATGCGAACGCCGTTGATCGTGTCGGGCAACAGCTGCAGCGGCACGCCCGAAGCGGTCGGCACGCACAGGTTGGTCACCACGATCGTGTCATATTTCTCCGGATCGGCCTGCGCGTGCACGGCGTCGCGGATATCCTCGAACAGCTTGCCGGTGACCAGCGTTTCCGAATTGAACGGCACATAACCCACCGTGCGCCGCGCCCCATAGAAGTGCGACGTGAAGGTAAGGCCATAGACGCAGCAGGCCGAACCCGACAGGATCGTCGCGGTGCGGCGCATGCGCAGGCCAACGCGCAAGGACCCGAAGGCCGGGCACATGGACTGCGGCTGGTCGTGCGGGCCCTTGGGATAATCGGCCGCATAACGGTCGAGCACCTCGGACTTGCCGGCCTTGGCCGCAGCCTCGCGCATCGTGTCGGCGCCAGCGTGGCAGCCGGCACCTTCCGCAGGCGCCGGCGCGTCAGTGCGAGCCAGTTCCTCAGACATTGTCGTACACCACTTCCAGGCTCGGCTTGGTCTCATAGACGCCGCCGCGCATGTCGGCCTGGGTCGCCGGCTTCAGGGTGAAGTTGCCGCCGGTGTCTTCCGGCTTGAACAGGCCGAGCAGGCCATCCTGATCCAGCGGGGTCGGGCGCACCGGCGGCGCGGTTTCGACATTCTGGGCCAGTTCGGCAAACAGCGGGCCCCACGGGCCATCGGGCGTGCCGATGATCTGGTAATTGGCCGACTTGCGGCGGATTTCCTCGTGCGCCGGAATGCTGGCCAGCACGGGAATCCCCACCGCCTTGGCAAAAGCCTGGGCTTCGCCGGTGCCGTCATCCTTGTTGATCAGGATGCCGGCCACGCCGACATTGCCGCCCATCTTGCGGAAATATTCCACCGCCTTGCACACGTTGTTGGCGACATAGAGCGACTGCAGGTCGTTCGAACCGACCACGATCACCTTCTGGCACATGTCACGCGCGATCGGCAGGCCAAAGCCGCCGCAGACCACGTCGCCCAGGAAGTCGAGCAGCACATAGTCGAAGCCCCAATCGTGGAAACCCAGCTTCTCGATCGTCTCGAAACCATGGATGATGCCGCGGCCGCCGCAGCCACGGCCCACTTCCGGGCCGCCCAGTTCCATGGCGAACACGCCGTCGCGCTGGAAGCAGACATCCTCGATGGTCAGCTCCTCGCCGGTCAGCTTCTTCTTGGAGCTGGTCTCGATGATGGTCGGCGTCGCCTTGCCGCCAAACAACAGGCTGGTGGTGTCGCTCTTGGGATCGCAACCGATCAGCAGCACGCGCTTGCCCTGCTGCGCCATCATGTAGGACAGGTTGGCGAGCGCGAAGCTCTTGCCCGAACCGCCCTTGCCATAGATGGCGATGATCTGCGTTTCCTTGGTGACCTCACCGGTGTGCACCGGATCGGGCTCGATGGCGGCCTCCTCACGAAGGGCGGCAACCTGATCGAGAAGTTGATTGATGCTCATGCGATATCTCTCCAGTCGAAGACCATCTTGAGACAATTGGGGTCCGAAAAGGCCTGACCATAAGCGGTCGGCGCCTCAGTGGCCGGAACCTTGTGCGTCACAAGGCCCTCGAGCGACAGCCTACCGCTGCCCACCAGCGCGAGCGAAGTCGCGAGGTCGTCAGGCTGGAACTCTGTGGCGATGCGGATGCGCGCTTCGCGGCGGAACGCGGGCGCGAATTGGAACGAGAGCGGCTCGCTGTAGAAGCCGGCCAGCACGATCTCGCCCCCGCGCGCCATGTGCATGACGGCCTGGTCGAGAATGCGATGGTCACCGCTCGCGTCGTAGATCGAGCGGTAATCCCGCCGCTCGTCGGTCTCGGGCCTGATCACCCGATATCCCTCGGCGCCGCTCATGCGGGCCTCGTTGATTTCCCACACCACCGGCTCCACGCCGGCCGCCAGCGCGATGCGCGCCAGCAGGCGGCCGAGCACGCCATGGCCGATGATCAGATCCGGCATCTCGCCGCCCACCACCGCATGCTGCGCGGTGGCCAGCAGGCTCATCATCACGGCCTTTTCATCCCAGCCCGCCGGCACCGGAATCACCCGCGCCGCGCCGGTGATCAGCGTGCGCGCCTGGCCGCCAAACAGCCCGCGCGCGCCTTCGAATTTCGACGAACCCGGCACGAACACGCTGGTGCCGATCATGGCCTTCTGGTTGGCGCCGGCATCCACCACCGTGCCCACCGCCTCATAGCCGGGAACCAGCGGATAGCCCATGCCGGGGAACATCGGCATCGTGCCGTTGTACATCAGCTTTTCGGTGCCCATGGAGATGCCGGACCAATCGATCCGCACCACCACATCATCATCACCCGGCGGCGTGAGGGCCAGCGCGCGCAGTGTAACCTGCTCCGGCGCCTCCACAACCACGGCCATCGTTTCCATGCAATTCAACCCCTCATCGGCGTGGCACCACCCCTGCCCGTGGCGCTGCTCCGTCTGCCGGCCCGTTTATCCAACCCGACACTCGCCTGTAAAGCGCGCTTGACGATACGGGAAGAAAAAAATTGGACGAAGTCAGTCCGATTTCGTCCGCCGCGCCGCCTCAGCGCTCCGCCACCACCAGCCGTGTGACCATCGGCAGCGCGGTGCTCACCTCCCGCGCGGTCGCAAAGCCGGCCTGGGCCAGCAGCGCCAGATAATCCGCCGCCGTGCGCGGCCGGCCGGATCCCATCGCCCACAGATAGAGGCCGAAATAGGCATCGCCCATCACCTCGGCCCCCGGCGTGCCGGCCATCGGCTCGGCGATCAGCAGCCGCCCGCCCGGCGGCAGCGCGGCATGCGCCTTCTTCAGCAGCGCCCGCACCACGGCATCATCATGATCATGGCAGATGCGCACCAGGCTGATCACATCGGCGCCCTGCGGCAGCGGATCATCGCGAAAACTGCCACCGTGCAGCGCCACATGGCTGAGCCCACGCGTCGCCAGCCTGGCCTTCGCCCCCTCCACCACCGCCGGCAGATCAAACAGCTTCATGGCGAGGCCGGGATGCCGCCCGGCCACCTCGGCCAGAAAGGCGCCATGGCCGCCGCCCACGTCCATCAAACACTGGTGCCTGCGGAAATCATAGGCATCCAGCACCTGTTCGGCCACCATCGGCTGGCTGGCCGCCATCAGCGCAGAATAGGGCGCCACGGCCCCGTCACCACCGCCCTGCCAGCTGGCATCATCGGCGGTGGCCGGCTGCCCCTGTCCGGCAGCGGGGGCATAGGTCCAGAACGCCGCCAGCTTGCCCTGCCCGCGCCCGCCCTTCAGCATGGCGATGGGATCGGCCAGATCATCATAGAAAATCTTGTGATGCTCGATCATGGCCAGCGCGCCCTGGTTGGTCGAAAGCGCCGCCCCGCGCTGGCCCAGCACCCACAGGTCATCCTCGGCCAGCTCCACCAGATCGATCGCCTTGGCCGCCCCCAGCAGCCGCTGCAGCGCCTTCAACTCCAGCCCCGAAACCGCCGCCAGATCGGCCGTCGTCGCCGGCCCTTGCGCCAGCCGGCGGATCAACCCGGCATCCACCGCCGCGGTCAACGCCTTGGTCTGCACAAAGCCGGTGATCACCGCAAACATGCTGTTGGCATGATAACGCGCCGTCCGCCGGAAGAAGATGTTGCGCATGGCAAAGCGCTGGAACGCCGGGCTGGCCAGCATCCGGTTGCGCGCATTCAGCCAGCGCAACCGCAGGCTCTGCCGTCCCTTTTCGCTCCCACCTGTCGTCATCGTCACGCCCGCGAGTGTCAAATCATGTAGACAGTCACTGTCCAAAGGTCAATCATGACCTTGACGGTCGGGTTTGGCCATGGCCTGCCCCGCCGCCACAGGCAGTGATTCGGAATAAGGCTTTGGCAGGCGAAAACTCCATTGTCATCATCGGAGCCGGCATGGGCGGTCTCAGCGCCGCCGTGCTGCTGGCGGCGCATGGCCTGCCCGTCACCATTGTCGAGCGCATGGCCCACCCCGGCGGCAAGCTGCGCACCGTCGATGTCGGCGGTTATGCCATCGATGCCGGCCCCACCGTCTTCACCCACCGCCCGGTGTTCGAGAGGCTGTTCGCCGATGCCGGCGCGCGGCTGGACGATCATCTCACCCTTGTGCAGTCCGATCGCCTCGCCCGCCATGCTTGGGCTGATGGCTCCACGCTTGATCTGTGGGCCGATCACGCCCGCAGCCGCGATGCCGTCGCCCAGTTCGCCGGCCCCGCCGAGGCCGAGGGCTGGACCCGCTTTCAGGCCGAGGCCGCCCGCATCTTCCGCGCGCTCGAAACCCGCTTCATGGAAAGCCCGGCGATGGGCCCGCTGGGCCTCACGCTGAAATATGCCCCCTTCCACCTGCACGAAATGTTCGCGATCAACCCGTTCGCGACGCTGTGGGGCGCGCTGGGCAATTATTTCCGCGATCCCCGCTTGCGCCAGCTCTATGGCCGCTACGCCACCTACACTGGCGCCGATCCCTTCCAGGCCACCGCCACCCTTATGCTGATCGCCCATCTCGAAGCGCGCGGCGTCTGGCTCGTCGATGGCGGCATGCACGAGGTGGCGCGCCAGATGGCGGCGCTGGCCACCCGGCTCGGCGCCAAATTCCACTACAACGCGCATGTGTCCGAAATCCTGGTGCGAAACGGCCGCGCTGCCGGCGTGAAGCTGGCCAGCGGGGAGGAGATCCCGGCCGGCGATGTCCTCTCCAACAGCGACATTTCCGCGATTGCCGATGGCCGCTTCGGCCCCGCCGCATCCCGCGCCGTCACCGGCGTCAAGCCCCACGAACGCTCGCTCTCCGCCCTCGTCACCCTGATGACGGCAGAGGCCAGCGGCTTCGAGATGGACCGGCACAATGTCTTCTTCTCCACCGACTATGCTGCCGAATTCCGGCAAATATTCGGTGAACGCCGCCTGCCGGTGGAGCCCAGCATCTACATCTGCGCGCAAGACCGCGGCATCACGCCGCCCCCGCCAGGGCTTGAGCGCTTCCAGTTGATCGTCAATGCCCCACCCACGGGTGACGGGCAGCCCCCAACCGACGAGGAGATGGCCCAATGTCAGACAGCAACCCTGGCCATTCTGGCCCGCTGCGGGCTGAATCTGAAACCACACGGAATGCACCCGGTCGGCCCGAAGATGTTCGAGGCACTTTTCCCTTCGAGCGGTGGGGCCCTCTATGGTCGGGCCTCGCACGGGTGGCAGGCCAGCTTCCGCCGGCCTGGCAGCAAGACGAAGCTGCCCGGACTGTGGGTCGCATCGGGCAGCGCGCACCCGGGGGCGGGCGTGCCGATGGCGGCCTTGTCCGGCCGCTTGGCGAGCGCAGCGATCCTCAAGGCCCGCGCTTCGACCAGGACGTTCCTGCCCATGGCTACCGCTGGTGGTATGTCGACGCCGAAAGCGACTGCGGAAACTATGGGCTGACGATCATCGCCTTCATCGGCTCGGTCTTCTCCCCCTATTACAAGGCCGCCGGCCGCCAGGCCCCGGAAGATCATGTCAGCCTCAACGTCGCCCTCTATGGCAAGGGCGCCCGCCGCTGGACGATGACGGAGCGCGGGGCCGGCGCCCTCTGGCGCGACCGCCACACGCTGCGCATCGGCCCCAGCCAGGTGCGCTGGGACGGGCAGACGCTCGTCATCGACATCGAGGAGCATGGCGCCGTGCTGCCGCTGAACGTGCGCGGCCAGGTGCGCGTCACGCCGATGGTCTATGGCCAGCGCCGCTTCCGCCTCGATCCCGGCGGCCGCCACGTCTGGGAACCGCTGGCCCCGTGCAGCCGTGTCGAAGCCAATTTCACCGATCCCGCCATCCGCTGGTCCGGCACCGGCTATCTCGACGCCAACCACGGCGCCGAATCCCTGGAAGACGGCTTTGCCGACTGGCAATGGAGCCGCGCCCACCTGAAGGATGGCTCCACCGCCGTGATGTACGAAGGCCAGCTCGCCGACGGCAGCGATTTCGGCATGGCCCTCAGGATCACCCCCGACGGCCAGGCCGAAGTGATGGAAATGCCCGCCCCCGTCGTCCTCCCCAAAACCGCCTGGCGCCTCGACCGCCTCACCCGCGCCGATCCCGGCTACACCGCGAGGCTTCGCGCCACCTGGGAAGACACCCCCTTCTACAGCCGCACCGCCCTCGCCACCCGCCTCTGGGGCGAAGACGTGGTCGCCGTGCACGAATCGCTCAACATGAAGCGCTTCGCGACAGGGGCCGTGCAGTGGATGCTGCCGTGGCGGATGCCGCGGAAGGTGTGAGAGGGGAGGCGGCAGGTTACTGCTTCAGTTTCGCCTCTTCGAACACTGCATCGATTGTGCCAACTAGGGTCTAAACCCAATCAGCCTCTTGATTCATTGATAG
>NZ_NOXT01000071.1 GCF_002251755.1 Sandarakinorhabdus cyanobacteriorum | reverse complement strand
GCAACGCCCTGACAGGAAGGCTCATGAATAAGGCGGGTTGGCGGCTTTCAGTTCGGCGTTCGCGTTGACGGCAATGGCCCGCTCAATGCCTTTGGCATGGTGGAAATGCGGCTAACCGCCAAGGGCTTTACCACCACCAGCGGATTTTACCGGGCGACAGCCAGCCTGCACATGACACCGGACCCCCTGCACAGCTTCGACTATTATCTGCCGATCGCCTTTCAGTTCTATGCCGAATCCTGCACGGGCTCGACCTTCAACTGCACCAGTGGCATAAAGGGTCCGGCCGGCTGGGACGTCACGGATTTCATCTTCTACATGCTGCCCAACCGCGATTACACACTGAATATGGGAGCGGCGGTGGAGCAGCGCCAACCCGACCGTTACAGCATCAGTGTTGGCGGTGCCGGCACGTTGCGCAACGGCACCGCCCACGCCTTTGTTGATCCGTTGATCAGCGTGGCACCAACCTCCAGTGGCTTCACCGTCACCAGCAACGGCCCGCCGATGCAGGTGGTGAGTGGCGTGCCCGAGCCTGACAGCTGGGCCATGCTGATTGCCGGGTTCGGCCTGGTCGGCGCAGTCGCGCGGCGGCGCCGGGCTATTCCGCGCGTGGCAGGCTGAGCGTCACCAGCAGGCCGCCCAGATCCTCCGATTCGGCCAGATCGACCCGACCACCGTAAAGATCGGCCACTTCGGCGACGATGGCCAGGCCCAGCCCGGTGCCCGGCTTGTCGGTGTCCAGCCGTTCGCCGCGCTGGAACAGGCGCGCGCGGGCGGCCTCCGGGATGCCATGGCCGTCATCCTCCACCAGAATGCGCAGCATGCGGTCGGCCGCCTCGATGGTGACAAAGGCGCGGCCACCGCCATGGATGGCGGCATTCTCGATCAGATTGCCCAGCATCTCTTCCAGATCCTGGCGTTCACCCCGAAACTCCACCGCCTTGTCGCCGGCCAGATCGATCGTCACCCGGCCGTGATGGATGCGCTCCACCGTGCGGGCGATCGCCTCCACCACCGGCCACACCGGCGTGCGCGCCGTGCTGGCGGCGCGGCGGCCGGCGGCGCGGGCCCGGGCCAACTGGTGATCGACATGCCGGCGCATCACCTGCACCTGCGCCTCCACGGCCTTGGCCAGCGCATCATCCCGCCCCTGCGCCTCCCCCACCAGCACGCTCATCGGTGTCTTCAGGGCATGGGCCAGATTGCCGGCGTGGCGGCGCGCCGCTTCGGCCTGGGCCTCGCCATGGGCCAGCAACTCGTTGATCTCGGCCACCAGCGGTGCCACCTCCACCGGAAAGCGCGCCTGCACCCGCTGCGCCCGGCCGCTGCGGATGGCGGCAATGGCATCGGAAACCCGGCGCAGCGGCGCCAGGCCATAGGTGGATTGCAACCCCGCCATGCCGATCAGGCCCAGGCCCAGCACGGTCAGCGACCAGAACAGGATGGATCGGGTGCGGGCCAGCTGCCGTTCCAGATCGCGGCTGGATTGCGCCACCTGGAAATAGAAACTGGTCCGGGCGCCCGGCAACCGCACGCTGCGGCCCATGATGCGCAGCGGCTCGCCGGCGAACACCACCGAATCATACACGCAGGGCTGCCGGCAATCGGCGCCGCGCGGCTGCAGCGGCAATTGCCGATCCCACAGGCTGCGCGACGGAAAGGTCGCCATGCCGCGCCCGCTGATCTGCCAATACAGCCCGGAATAGGGCTCGGAAAAGCGCTGATCCCCCAGCTGGCGCAGCAGGCGCACCTCGCCCACCTCGTCCAGCTCGGCCGTGTTGATCATCGCCTTCAGATTGCTGGCCAATTGCTCGTCAAAACTGGAACGCAGCGTATCGGCCAGCACCCGATCCAGCGCAAAGCCGCCCAGGGCCAGCAGCACGGTGATCCAAGCCGCCGCGATCAGGATCATGCGGCGACGCAGCGACCGGCCGGTCGAAACCGGCGGCGACGCCTCAGATCTGGTCGTTGAGACTGTAGCCAAGGCCGCGCGTGGTCAGGATGAGATCGGCACCCAGTTTCTTGCGGATGCGGGTGATGAACACCTCGATCGTGTTGGAGTCGCGATCAAAATCCTGATCATAGATATGCTCGATCAACTCGGTGCGACTCACCACCTTGCCCTTGTGGTGCATCAGATAACTCAAGAGCTTGAACTCCTGCGCCGTCATCTTCACCGGCTCGCCGTTCAACGTCACCCGGCCGGAACGGCCATCCAGCCGCACGCCGCCGGCGGTCAATTCCGAAGTCGCCTTGCCGGCCGAACGGCGGATCAGCGCCCGCAACCGCGCCACCAGCTCCTCGATCTGGAACGGCTTGGCCAGATAATCATCCGCCCCCGCATCCAGCCCGGCCACCTTGTCGGCCCAGCTGTCGCGCGCCGTCAGCACCAGCACCGGCATGGTGCGGCCTTCCCGCCGCCAGCGGTCCAGCACGGTCAAACCGTCCACCTCGGGCAAGCCCAGGTCCAGCACGACAGCGTCATAGGTCTCGTTGGCGCCCAGATAATGGCCTTCCTCGCCATCACCGGCCGAATCAACTGCATAACCAGCCTGTTCCAGCACATTCTTCAGCTGCCGCCGCAGGTTCGGCTCATCTTCCACCACCAAAACTCGCATGCCCCACTCCGTCTTGGTTATCGTGGCAACCCGGTCAGAAACTCTGCCGCTGGCGCACGCGTTCCCCCGTGCGCGCATCGACATCAACATTGATCACATTGCCATCCCGCATGAACCGGAAACGGTAACGGCGGGTGCCCGGATCGAACTGCGAACCCATATATTCGCCCGGTGTTTCCTGCACGACCCGGCGCTGGATCACATCGAACGGCATGATTTCGCCCGCCCGCCGCAAATCCTGCACATCATTGGGCGACGCCGCCGCCGACGATGCCACGATGCCGGCCACGCCGGCCAGCCACAGGATCTTGCTACTGGAACGCACGATCACCTCATCCAACTCAACCAGGTTCGAGCCCCCACCTTGGTCTGGACTGATTGAACAGCCTCTGAACGCCGAACAGCCAATTGCACTTAACCGGTCTTGCATCAAGTCTGTCATAGCTGCAACAAGTGCAAATGACACAAGCGCTTGGCAAGCTGCGGTCAATCCCCCTTGCCAGCCTGATCGGCTTGTCCCACTGGCCATGCCATCATGCCCGAACCCATTCTCACGCTCGAATCCGTCGGTCTCAAAAATGGTGCCGGCTGGCTCTTTGATGGCCTGTCGCTCACCATCGACGCGCGCGACAGGCTGGCCCTCATCGGCCGCAACGGCGCCGGCAAATCCACCCTGCAGAAGATCATCGACGGCACGATCGAGGCTGATGCCGGCCGCAGAGCCACCGCCAGCGGCTTGCGCATCGGCCGGCTGGAGCAGGATCCGCCCATGGCGGCATTTGCCACGCTGGGCGATTATGCCCTCGCCGGCGGCGCCGCCGATCATGAAGTGGCAGCGCTCGCCGATCAGCTTGGCATCGATCTCGCCCGCCCGGCCACCACCGCCTCAGGTGGGGAGCGCCGCCGCGCCGCCCTGGTGCGCGTGCTGGCCGAAGCGCCCGACCTGCTGCTGCTCGACGAGCCGACCAACCATCTCGACATCGCCGCCATCGAATGGCTCGAATCCTGGCTGGAACGCAGCCGCTGCGCACTCGTCGTCATCAGCCATGATCGCGCCTTCCTCACCAGCCTGACGAAGAACTGCCTCTGGCTGGATCGCGGCACACTCCGCCGCGCCGAGGTGGGCTTTGGCGGCTTTGATGCCTGGGCCGATGCCGTCGCCGCCGAGGAGGAGCGCACGGCCCAGCGCCTCGACACGAAACTGCGGGCCGAGGAGCATTGGCTGCAGCGCGGCGTCACCGCCAGGCGCAAGCGCAACATGGGCCGGCTCGCCAAGCTGATGGAACTGCGCGAAACCCGCCGCAGCCTTGATCGTGGCCCGACCAGCGCCCGCATCACCACCGAATCGAGCGATCCCGGCTCGAAAATCCTAATCGATGCCCGCGGCATCAGCCTCGCCTTCGGGCCGCGCGCCATCGTGCACGATCTGTCGCTGCGGGTGCGCAAGGGCGATCGCATCGGCATCATCGGCCCCAACGGCGCCGGCAAATCCACGCTGATCAAGCTGCTGCTCGGGAAGTTGGCGCCCGACAGCGGCGAGATCCGGCGCAGCGCCAACCTCGCCCCCACCATCATCGATCAGCATCGCCAGCGCCTGAAAGGCCGGACCGTGCGCGAGGTGCTGGCCGATGGCGGCGAATGGCTGGAGGTGAACGGCGCCAAGAAACATGTTGCCGGCTATCTGAAGGAATATCTCTTCGATGCCGGCATCCTGGATGCCGCGGCCGAAACCCTGTCGGGCGGCGAACAATCGCGCCTGCTGCTGGCCCGCGAATTTGCGACGCCCTCAACCCTGATGGTGCTCGATGAACCCACCAACGATCTCGACATGGAAACGCTCGACCTGATCGAGGAGGTGATCGGCGATTATGACGGCACCGTGCTGCTGGTCAGCCACGATCGCGCCTTCCTGGATCGGGTGGTGACGATGATCGTCGCCCTCGATGGCAACGGCAAGGCCGAGATCAGCGTCGGCGGCTGGAGCGACTGGGCCGCCCGCCAGCAGGCGGCGACCAGCGCCCCCAAGCCCAAGGCCACCCCCACGCCCACGCCTGCGCCGAAAAAGGCCAGCAAGTTGAGCTACAAGGACGCGCGCGAACTGGCCGATCTGCCCACCCGCATCGAAGCGCTGAACAAGGATATCGCCACCCGCGAAGCCGCGCTGGCTGATCCCGACCTCTACACAAAAAACCCGGCCCGCTTCGCAAGCCTCACCGCCGAGCTTGATCGCCTGCGCGAAACGCTGGAAACCGCCGAGCTGCGCTGGCTGGAACTCGCCGAACTGGAAGAGCAACTGGCCGGCTGAGTTCGCAAACAGCTCCCCTCCCGCTCGCGGGAGGGGTTGGGGGTGGGTCCACCAGCCGACGCAATCCGCTGGCGCCGGGGGCGAGCCTGAGAACACCCCCAACTGCGCTTACGCCACCTCAACCCCCGGCGGCACCTCTGGCTCGACATGGCGCGGCACCACCACGCGCAGCGGCGCTGGCGCCACCCGGCCGCTGTCATGGGTGCGCACAAACGCCTCCACCACCGGGGCGATCGTGTTCCGCCATTTGCTGCCGTTGAAAATGCCATAATGGCCGGCGCCCAGCGCCAGATGATATTGCTTCTTCTCGTCGGCCAAATTCACCGCCAGATCGAGCGCCGCCTTGGTCTGGCCCAGGCCAGAAATATCATCCCGCTCGCCTTCGATGGCCAACAGCGCGGTGCGGGTGATCTTGCCCGGATCGGCGATGCGGCCGCGATGATCGAAACTGCCCGTGGCCAGTGCCTGGCGCTGGAACACCATGTCGATTGTCTGCAGATAAAATTCCGCCGTCATGTCGCACACGGCGCGATATTCATCGTAAAAGGCCTTGGTCGCCTCGGCCGATTCCTCGTCGCCCGCCACCAGATGCTTGAACATTTCCCAATGGGATTTCATGTGGTTGGCAAGGTTCATCGACATGAAGCCAGACAATTGCAGATAACCGGGATAGACGCTGCGCCCGGCGCCCGGATACATCTCGGGCACCTGCTGGATCACCATCTGCTCGAACCAGGCAAAGGGCCGCTTGAACGCCAGCTCGTTCACCGCCGTCGGCGCCTTCCGCGTGTCCACCGGCCCGCCCATCATTGTCAGGCTGGGCGGCGTGCAGGGATGGTCATCCTCGTTCATCAAGGCAACGGCGGCCAGCGCCGGCACCGATGGCTGGCACACCGCCAGCATATGGGTATCGGGGCCCAGCAGCTCGAGAAATTCGATCAGATAATCAACATAGTCATTCAGGTCGAACCGCCCCTCGGCCACCGGTACCATCCGGGCATCGCGCCAATCGGTGATATACACCTCGTGATCCGGCAGCAGCCGCTCCACCGTGCCGCGCAGCAGCGTGGCATAATGGCCCGACATCGGCGCCACGATCAGGATGCGCGGGTCCTTGCGGCCGCTCACCCCGCGGCGGAAGCGCTTCAACTGGCCAAAGGGCTTCCTCAGCACGATTTCTTCCGAAACCGGCACCGAAGCGCCATCGATGATGGTGGCATTCAGGCCAAAGGGCGGCTTGCCGCGCACCTCGACACTATGGGCAAACACCTCCAGCGCCCGCGCCATCACCGGCGCCGCCGGGCTCCACGCCCAGGGGTTGGATGCTGCCAGCAGCCAGTTTGATCCTTGCGTGGCGGCCATGCCCAGCCCGGCCAACCAGGCCTTCTGCATCTCGTGCGCGGTGTAGAGCATCGCTTGCATTCCTTCTGGCCAACCGGCACCACCACCCATGCGGGGCCATATCGCAGTGCAGCATAAACCGCAAACGCCAACACAGCCCCATGAAACTGCCGCAATGTGGCAGCGGCGGCGGCTTTGCACCGTGTGGGAATGTCGCGCCTCCCGCCGGTCATCGCCCCACCACAGCCATTGAGCCGCGCTCAAACCCCTGTTATCAGCCGCCATGGCTTCCCGTCCGCCGAAACCGCCGCTCCCGCCTCCGGCCGAGCGCAAACTCTCCCGCCTGAAGCTGCTGTGGCGCTTCGCCCGCGCCTATCCGGTGCAGCTGGCCTGTGCGCTGGCGGCGCTCGGCATCGCCGCGCTGACCACGCTGGCCATCCCGCAGGGCCTCAAGATGGTGGTGGACAACGGCTTTGCCCGTGGCAGCGATCCCGCCGCCATCACCCCCTATTTCGCCGGCCTGCTCGGCCTCACCGCCTTTCTGGGCGCGGCCACGGCCGTGCGCTTCTTCTTCGTGTCGTGGATTGGCGAACGCGTGGTGGCCGATCTGCGCAAGGCGGTGCAAACCCATCTGATCGGCCTGGATCCGGTGTTCTTCGAAACCAACCGCCCGGCCGAAATCGCCAGCCGCATCACCTCTGATACCGCCATCATCGAACAGGTGGTCGGCACTTCGGCCAGCCTGGCGCTGCGCAACACGGTGATGGGCATCGGCGGCATCGGCTACATGTTCTGGGTCTCGCCAAAGCTCACCCTGCTCATGCTGCTGGTCATCCCGCTCACCATGGGGCCGATCCTGCTGCTCGGCCGCCGCGTGCGCGACATTTCCCGCACCAGCCAGGATCGGGTCGCCGATATCGGCACCATGGTCTCCGAAGTGCTGGGCGCCATCCGCATCGTCCAGGCCTTCACCCAGGAAGGCCGCGAGGCCGCGCGCTTTGGTGCCGCCGTTGAACGCAGTTTCGATACCGCCAAGCGCCGCATCCGCTTGCGCGCCACCATGACGGCGCTGGTGATCAGCCTGGTGTTCGGCGCCATCACGCTGGTGCTGTGGCGCGGCGCCCTTGATGTCATCGATGGCACGCTTTCGGGCGGGGCCATCGCAGCCTTCGTCTTCGCCGCCGCCATCGTCGCCGGCGCCTTCGGCACGCTCACCGAAGTCTATGGCGATTTCATGCGGGCCGCCGGCGCTTCGGGCCGGATGGAAGAATTGCTCAATGCCCGCCCGCTGATCCGCGCCCCCGATCAGCCCACCGCCCTGCCGCAGCCGCCGCACGGCCGGCTGGAATTCAGCCATGTGCGCTTCCATTATCCGTCCAAGCCCGATGTCGCGGCGCTGAAGGATTTCACCCTCACGGTCGAACCGGGCGAAACCGTGGCCGTCGTCGGCCCCTCGGGCGCTGGCAAGTCCACGCTGTTCCAGCTGGTGCAGCGCTTCTATGATCCCGAGGCCGGCAGCCTGGCGCTGGATGGCGTGGCCTATACCGCCGCCGATCCGCAGGGGATCCGCCAGCGCCTCGCCGTCGTGCCGCAGGAAACCGTGATCTTCGCGGCCAGCGCGCTCGAAAATATCCGCTATGGCCGCCCCGAAGCCACCGAAGCACAGGTGTGGGCCGCCGCCGAAGCCGCCCACGCCGATCAGTTCCTGAAGGAACTGCCCGAAGGCATCCACAGCCTCCTCGGCGAAAGCGGCACCCGCCTGTCCGGCGGCCAGCGCCAGCGGCTTGCCATCGCCCGTGCCATCCTGCGCGATGCCCCGGTGCTGCTGCTCGATGAAGCGACCAGCGCGCTCGACGCCGAAAGCGAACGCCTGGTCCAGGCCGCGCTGGACGAGCTGATGAAGAATCGCACCACCCTCGTCATCGCACACCGCCTCGCCACCGTCCGCAATGCAGACAGGATCGTCGTGATGGACAAGGGCCGCATCGTCGCCACCGGCACCCACGACAGTCTGCTCGCCGCTGGCGGCCTCTATGCCCGCCTCGCCAAGCTGCAGTTCGACCAGATCGCCGCCTGACCCTGTTGAAAACGTGATGGGGGTGGACCCCTATGGCCGGGAGCGCTGTCGTGGCGCACCATGCTGGCCTCACCAGATGGGGTCAGGCCATGAACGCAACGGGATATGCAGCACTGCTGTTGCTGGCGGCGGCGCCAGCTTCGGCACAGATCAGCTTTGATCGCGGCAGCATCGACATTCAGGGCACCGGCAGCACGAGCGCGGCGCTGGGGAGCGGCCTGCAGACCGGCAGCTTCGGGTTCAGCGACTACAGTGCCTGCGACGGGCAGGAAGAATATTGCCTCACCCTCCCCTATGGCGGGCGGTATGCCAACGGCGGCTTCGCCATCAGCATCACCGGCAACAGCCTCCGCTATCGTTTCGATCTCTGGCAGGGCAGCGACATCGGTGGCCCGTTGGCCAATGATTATCTTCTGGAAGCCAGTTTCATCAGCGACACGCCGGTACGGCTGCGCAGCGCCGGCCGCACCAGCATCAGCCTCGCCAACGGCTGTGGTGGTTGCAGCCATGTCTTCGACATTGGCAGCGCCTCGGCCAATCTGCGGCCCGATGGGCGCTGGGATATCGGCTTCACCGCCTTCGTGCAGGGCAATGCCAACGCCGGCGGCCAGCGGCTGGTGCAGGAAGGCCGTCTGAAGATTGCGGCGGTGCCCGAACCGGCCAGCTGGGCGCTGCTGATTGCCGGCTTTGGCCTGGTTGGTGCTGTCGCCCGCCGACGGGCGCGACAGGCAGCCTTGCGCCGCCGCTATTGCGCGGTGTAGCCGCCGTCCACCACCAGCTCGGCGCCCGTCATGAAGCTGGACTCGTCGCTGGCCAGAAAGGCGATGGCATCGCCAATCTCGCGCGGCAGGCCAAAGCGGCCGAGCGGGTGCGCCGCCATCAACGCCACGCGCATCTCGTTGCCATCCTCCCGGGTCGCCAGCGCATTGCTCACCAGCGGCGTGTCGATGAAGCCGGGATGCACGCTGTTCACCCGGATATTGAGCGGCGCCCATTCCAGCGCCGCCGCCTTGCTGAGCAACGTCACCGCGCCTTTTGACGCGCAATAGGCTGCCGCCCCGCCCAGCCCGACCTTGCCCAGGATCGAGCTGATGTTGATCACGCTGCCGCCACCCGCCGCCGCGATCTGCGGCCCGGCGTGGCGCAGGCCCAGGAACACGCCATCCAGATTGACCGCCAATATCTGCCGCCACGCCTCCAGACTATGGTCCAGCAGCTCGTGGCGGCCGCCGGAAATCCCGGCATTGTTCACCAATATGTTGAGCCGGCCGAATTCGGCCACCGCCCGCGCCACCGCGGCCACCCATGCCGCAGAATCGGTCACGTCGTGCGCGCAAAAGGCCACCCGGCCGCCACCAGCGGCCACGCTTTGGGCCGTTTCGTCCCCGGCGGCGGCATCAATATCGGTCAACAACACCGCCGCACCATCCTGCGCCAGCCGCCGCGCCGCCGCCGCGCCAATGCCCGATCCGGCGCCCGTGACCAGCGCCACCTTCCCCGTCAACCGCTCCATATCCCACTCCCCTTCTGCCAACAGCGTAGGGCCGCTGGCCAACCGGTGTAACTGCGCGATTGTGGGGGCCAGCAAACACGAAAAAGGGCGGAGCTTTTGGCCCCGCCCTTTGTTCCTGCTGGCAAATTCAGCCGAAGATCAGTTCGCGTAGGCTTCGTTGCCCACAAAACCCATCTTCTCGATGCCGGCCTGCTGGGCAGCCGCCATCACCTTGTCCACCAGTTCATACTTGGCTTCGGCTTCCGGGCGCAGGCGCAGTTCCGGCGGATCCGGCATCTTGGCGGCCTGGTTCAGATAGCCCTGCAGGGTCGGCAGATCGACTTCCTGCTTGTTCCAATAGATATTGTTCAGGAAATCGATCTCGATCTGGTTGAATTCCGGATCAACATCGCTCGGGTTCGGGTTCGGCGGCGGCAGATCCAGCTTCACGGCATGGGTCTGCACCGGGATGGTGATGATGAACATGATGAGCAGAACGAGCATGACGTCGATCAACGGCGTCGTGTTCATTTCTCCCATCGGGGCGTCTTCACCGCCGCCACCACCAACTGACATGCCCATGGGGCATACTCCTGTTTCTGGCGGGGGCCGGCGCGAGGCCAGCCCCTGCAATCACATCAAAAATCGCGCGTCACGTTGCCCGGGGTCGGTTCCGAAATGAACCCGACCTTCAGAAACCCGGCCCGCTGCATGGTGAAGACAACCCCACCAATGCAGCGATAGGCCACGTCCTTGTCACCGCGGATATGCACCTCCGGCAGTTCCACCTTGGCACCCAAGGCTTCCTGGCGGGCGATTTCCTTCTTCAGGGCGTCCACACCGCGATCCAGCAGTTCCTGCTTGGTATCGACCTTGGTCTGGCCCCAGTAGGTATCGCAATTGCCGTCCACCGAAATCAGCACGTTTTCCGGCTTCGTGGTGGTTGGCAGGTTGGTCACCGTCGGCAGCGTGAGCGGCACGGTCTGGATGACAACGGGAACGGTGATCAGGAAGATGATCAGGAGGACCAGCATGACGTCGACCAGCGGCGTCGTGTTGATCTCGTTCATCGGGGCATCATCGCCACCGCTGTCGTTTCCGACACTCATGCCCATCGGACTGTCTCCTCAGTCGTGATCAGGCCGATCACTTCTTGGCGGCAGGAGCCGGAGCAGCAGCCGGGGCAGCAGCCTTCGGACGCTCGATGCGGGCACCCGAAACCAGCGCGCCGTGCACGTCGGCGGTGAAGTTGTTCAGGCGGTCAGCCACATCCTTGTTGCGACGGATCAGCCAGTTGTAACCCAGCACGGCCGGAACGGCGACGGCCAGACCCAGGGCGGTCATGATCAGCGCTTCACCCACCGGGCCGGCGACCTTGTCGATCGAGGCCTGGCCGGCCAGACCGATGTTGATCAGAGCGCGATAGATGCCGACGACGGTGCCGAACAGACCGACGAACGGCGAGGTCGAACCGACCGAGGCCAGCCAGGAGAAGCCAGTCGACAGCTTGCCGCTGATGGCAGCGTTCGAACGGTTCAGGGCCATCGTCACCCACTCGTGCTGATCGATCTTGTCGGTCAGGCGGCCTTCGTGGTGATCGGCAGCGCGCAGGCCATCGTCAACGATCTGGCGGAACGGCGAATTCTTGTCGAGCTTGGCAGCACCGGTCTTGATGTCGGAGGCCGACCAGAACTTCTTTTCCAGTTCGGCGGCTTCGGCCAGAATCTTGCGCTGATCCAGATACTTGGTGATGATCACGAACCAGCTGGACAGCGACATGACCACCATCATGATGAACACGGCCCAGGCAATGACACCACCCTGCTCCAGGGCGGCCATCAGGCCATACGGATTTTCAGCGGCTTCAGTCTGCATTGTTCTCTTCCCTCGGTTATTCTTGATCCAGGCTGGCTGCGGCCAGGCCGGTCTGGTTGAAAATCAGCCTTCGAGCTTCCAGCGAACCGGCTGGATCTTGCGTTCGGCCACCGGCTTGCCATCGCGGGTCGCCGGGTTGAACCGCCAGCGGCGCATGATGATCTTGCAGGTGGCGTCGTCCAGACGGCTGAAACCGCTGGTCTGCGCAACTTCGCACGCGCTCACGCGGCCATCCTCGCCGATCACATAGCTCACGCGCACCACGCCTTCTTCTTCGGCGGCACGCGAGGCGCTGGGATAATCGTCGGTGGAGATGACGTTGCCGCGACCCTTCGGGGTGGCCGGGGTGGGCGCAACGGCCGGCGGAGCCGGTTCGGCCGGCGGGGCCGGGGGCGCAACACGCGGCGGTTCCGGACGGGCCACTTCCGACTGGGTGGTGATGGCGTTGGTCGGGGCATCAGACGCAACGGTCACCGCGGGCGGCGGCACATAAGGCGGAATTTCGATGTCCTGCGGCGGCGGTGGCGGCGGCTCTTCCGGCGGCGGCGCCTCTTCCTTCACATCCACCGCTTCGATCGGCTCCATGATCTTCTTGACGACCTTGATCGCGAAGCCATTGACGATGGCATAGCCAAGCAGAACGTGCAGGGCAGCCACAGCTGCCAGCGCGATCTGCCGGTTCTTGCTCATCCCAGGTTGGTCCATGTACGACATGGCTGGTTTGGCACTCCCTCATGACTGGGAAAGCCGCGGACAGAGGACCCCCCTCAGACCCAGCGTCATCCCTCGCCACCTCTCTAGCCACAAGCTTTGGCCTGCCGCAACCGGCTTTTTGCCACATTCTCGCCCGCATTCGCCCACCTACGTCAATTTGCGGGCCTGTTTCGCTCCATTCGCCGCGTCGGGCTGCCACAATGCTTGCGCCGCAGGTGCGGTCACCGATACCATGGCCGCATGCGTGCCCCCGTTCTTACCATGCTGCTGATTTCCCAGCTGAACACTGCCCCCCTGGCGGCACAGCCCGCCACCGGGCCGGGCCGGCTGGCCGGCTTTGCCGATGTGGCCGATCTCACGCTGGCCGCCCCCATGATCGTGCGGGCGACCATCACCCGCGCCAGCGCCGCTCCGGCCCGCACGGCCGGGGTGGCACCGGCCGGCCGGGTCCGGCTCACCGTCACCGCCGCGGTGAGCAATCCGTTGCTGGCGCCGGGGCCGATCGCGGCCACGCTGTCGTTCCTGTGGGATGCACCAATCGATGCGCGAGCCAGGGTGCCCAACGTCAAGGCGATGGAAATTCTGGCCTTTCTTGGCCCACCGGATGCCAGTGGCGCCACCCGGCTGATCTCCAGCCGCGCCGTGCAGCCCTGGGATCCGGCGCTGGCCGATCAGGTGCGGGCGATCCTGGCCGAGAATCGCACGGGCACTGTGCCGGTCATCAACGGCGTCACCAGCGGTTTCCGGGCGGATGGCACCATCCCCGGCGAGAGCGAAAGCCAGTTCTTCCTGACCAGCCGCGATGGCCGGCCCGTCATGCTGGTGGTGCAGAACCGCCCGGGCGAGGTGCGGCGCGTGCTGGTGGCGCGCGGCGACATCATCGACGAATCGGCCGAACGCGTGCGGCCAAACACCCTGCTCTGGTATCGGTTGGCCTGCTTCCTGCCGGCCACCCTCCCGGCGGCGGCGGGCGGCACGGATCCCGCGCTGGCCCGCGACTGGCGCGATGCGCTGGCCAGCCTGGGGCCCTGTGGCCGAACCGGTTAGAAGCTCGACAGCTCCACGCCAACAGCCTTGCAGTCGGGGTAGACATCGGGCTTGCGCGTCGAAACCCGCACCGCCACCACCCCAGCGCGCGCGGCGACCAGATCGAAGATGGCATGGGCAACGGTTTCCTGCAGGTTGAACCGGCGGCCCTCGACCAGCCGAAGCACCGCCATGCGCAGGAAATCATAATCCCACGCCTCGTTCACCGTGTCGGTGCGCGGGAAGTGCGCCGCATCAACCCACACCTCGATGTTCATGCGCAGGGTTTGCGGGCTGCCCACCTCGAAATCGTGAAAGCCGATGTCCACCGGCAGGTCGAAATCCTCCAGAAAGATCTTGCGGGTGCGGATCGCCAGCTGCGGCGGCACCAGGCCGGGGGCCAGTGGTTCGATGAAGGTCGGTGTCGGGGTGGCATCAGGCATCACAGATCAACCAAATGGGCAACGTCGCGGGGCAGGCCAAGCAGGCGTTGCCCGCCATCCAGCACGATGGTCTGCGCGTTGAAGGTGGGGGTGGCAATGATGAAGCGCAGCGCGGTGACGATCTCGTCCACCGTCACGCCGCGGCCCAGCGGGTTCATGCCGTGCACGGCTTCGAAATTTTCGCGGCTCTGCGGGCCAGACACCAGGGTGACGGCCGGTGCGATGCCCACACAGCGCAGGCGCGGCGCATAGCTGCGCGCCGTCAGCTCGGTCAGCCCGGCAAAGCCGATCTTCGACAGCGTGTAGGTGAAGAAATCCGGGTTCAGGCTGGCCAGCTTGGCATCCAGCAGATTGACCACCAGCGCCGCCGTATCCAGCGTGTCCGGCAGTGCGGCGGCAAAGGCGCGGGTCAGCAGCGCCGGCGCGCGCAAGTTCACTGCCATGTGGATATCGAAATCCGCCGGGCCAAAATCCTCGATCCGGTCATAGACAAAGCGGCTGGCGCTGTTCACCAGCAGCCGCGCCGGCGGCAGGCCGGCGGTGGCCGCCATGATCACGTCTGCGGCCGCCGGATCGGCCAGATCGGCAGCCACCACGCTGGCATGCGGCAGGCTGGCGGCCAGCGCCTCGGCCTCGGCCCGGCTGCTGTTGCAATGGATCAGCACATGCCAGCCATCGGCCGCCAGCGCACGGCTGATGGCGCCACCGATGCGCTTGGCACCGCCGGTGATGATCGCAGTCTGGGTGGGCAGCATGCTCATGGCCCGCGCCGCCTAGGGCTTTGCGGCGCCAAGCGCAACGTGCAGTTCCGCGCAGGGGCATCAACGCAGGGCCGGGGCCAGCACCGCCGCGTCGCCATCGGTCTGCATCGGCGGCAGGCCCAGCAGCCGCAGCAACAGCGGGTGCACATGCACATTGTCGAACGGCGGCAGCACCACCCCGCTGCGGAACGCCGGGCCAGCCGCCACGAAGCTCGCCGCCATGTCGGGATGCGCCGGATCATAACCATGCATCCCGCCCAGCGGCTTTGCCGCCTGTTCCGGCGTCGGGGCCGACAGCCAGATCATCCAGCCCGACTCGGCAATGCAGACCAGCGCCGGCACCCGGCGATGCCGGCCATAGTGCAGCGCCGCCGGCACATCGCCCTTGTCGTGGCAGGCCATTTGCGGATGCGGCCGCAGCAGGGCCGCCCGCACCTCGGCCTCCCGCCCCGGCATCGGGTCCATGGCCGCCAGCGCGCCGCCGGCCACAAAGCGCACGGCCGCCGGATCGATCAGCGCATCGAGCAGGATGCGGCGCTCGGCGCTCACCGGCGCCATGCCATGATCGGCGACCAGGATGATGTTGGCATCAATCCCCCGCGCCTTCAGCCCGGCCAGCAGATCGGCGATGCGCGCGTCCACCTCGGCCACCGCCTTGTTCACTTCGGGCGAATCGGGCCCGAATTCATGGCCGCCATGATCAACCGTGTCGAAATAGAGGGTGAGAAAGCGCGGGCGCGGGCTGGCATCCAGCCAGGCCAGCAACTGCGCCACCCGATCCCGGTTGGACATCTTGCCATCAAAGGGCAGCCAGCGCCCCGGCCGCACGCCGCGGATCGCCGCCTCGCTGCCCGGCCAGAACATGGTCGCGGTGGCCAGGCCGGCCCGCTCCGCCGTCACCCAGACCGGCTCGCCATCCGCCCACCAGCGGCCATCCTCCACCGCATTGCGGAGCGACAGGGCAAAGCGGCCCAGCGCCGGATCGTCCATGTTGTTGTTCACGATGCCATGCCGGTCGGGGCGCAGGCCGGTCACCAGCGTATAATGGTTCGGAAAGGTCAAGCTGGGAAAGCTGGGCCGCATCGCCGCCGTCGTCACCCCGCGCGCGGCGAGTGCGCTGATGGTGGGGGTGATGCCGCGCCGCAGATAATCGGCGCGCAGGCCATCCACCGAAATCAGGATCACCGGCGCGCCTGGCTGGGGCGGCGGCACGGTCACGGCCGGCGGCGGCGCTTGGCAGGCCGCGAGCAACAGGGCGAACAGGATCGGGAGCAGCCGGAACATGATGCCGCCATAGCAGGCGCAACTGGATTCGACATGCCGGGGCGGCTATCGGCAGCAGGGCATGACCGACACGCCCGACCGTTTTTCCGAAGAAGCGCAAACCTGGACGGTGCGCGGCAGGGACACGCCCGATCTTGATCGCGGCGTCGAAACCATCCGCGGCGTGGTGAAAACCCTGCCGCTGCGCCCCGGCGTCTATCGCATGCTCGATGCCGGCGGCGATGTCCTCTATGTCGGCAAGGCCCGCACCCTGAAGAACCGGGTGACCAATTACACCCAGGTCGCCCGCCTGCCCCGCCGGCTGCAGCGCATGGTGGCGCAAACCCGCGCCATGGAAATCGTGACGACCAACAGCGAGGCCGAGGCGCTGTTGCTCGAGGCCCAACTGATCAAGCGCTATCGCCCGCCCTACAATGTGCTGCTGCGCGACGACAAAAGCTTCCCCTTCATCCTGCTGCGCGAGGATCATGATTTTCCCCGCATTTCCAAGCATCGCGGTGCGCGGGTGGCAAAGGGCAGCTATTATGGCCCGTTCGCCAGTGCCGGCGCTGTCAACGCCACGCTGAACGCCCTGCAGAAGGTCTTCCTGCTCCGAAGCTGTACCGACAGTTTCTTCGCCAACCGCAGCCGGCCCTGCCTGCTCTACCAAATCAAGCGCTGCTCCGCGCCCTGCGTCGGCCGCATCGACGACAGCGCCTATGCCGAATTGGTGAATGACGCCAAGGGCTTCCTGTCCGGCCGCACGCAAGAGGCCCAGAAGAAGCTGGCCGAAGCCATGCAGGCCGCCGCCGAAGCGATGGACTTCGAGACCGCCGCCGTGCTGCGCGACCGGCTGAAGGCCCTCACCTTCATTCAGGGCAGCCAGGCCATCAACGCTGATGGCGCCACCAGCGAGGCCGACGTGATCGCCATGGCCACCGATGGCGGTGCCATGTGCGTGCAGATCTTCTTCATCCGTGGCGGCCAGAACTGGGGCCATCGCAGCTTCTTCCCCGGCCACACCGAGGGCATTGATGAGGCAGAGGTGCTGCAAAGCTTCCTCGCCCAGCTCTATGAGGAACTACCGCCGCCGAAGGAGCTTCTGCTTGACCGCGCCCTGCCGGAAGCCGAACTTCTGGGCGCAGCCCTGTCGGAAAAGGCCGGCCGCAAGGTCAGCCTGCGCCACGCCCAGCGCGGCCCGGCCCGCAAGCTGGTCGAACAGGCGCAGCGCAATGCCGAGGAGGCCATCCAGCGCCGCCGCGCCGAAACCACCACCCAAGGCAAGCTGCACCGCGAACTGGCCGAGATTTTCGAACTGGATGGCCCACCGGGCCGCATCGAAATCTATGACAACAGCCATATCCAGGGCACCAACGCGCTGGGCGCCATGGTGGTCGCCGGGCCCGTAGGCTTCCAGAAGGGCCAGTATCGCAAGTTCAACATGAAGGATGAAAGCATCACGCCCGGCGACGATTTCGCCATGATGAAGGCGATGCTGCACCGCCGCTTCGCCCGGCTGGAGGCCGAGGATCCTGACCGCGAATCCGGCAACTGGCCCGATCTGTGCCTGATCGACGGCGGCAAGGGCCAGGTGGCGGCGGTGATGGCGGCACTGGCCGAACTGGGCGTCGATGTGCCCATCGTTGGCGTCGCCAAGGGGCCGGACCGCAACGCCGGGCGCGAAATCTTCCACCTGCCCTCGGGCCGCGAGCTCACCCTGCCGCCCAATGCGCCGGTGCTCTTCTACCTCCAGCGCCTGCGCGACGAAGCCCACCGCTTCGCCATCGGCGCCCACCGCGCCAAGCGGGCCAAATCCATCACCCAGAGCCCGCTCGACGAGGTGCCCGGCATCGGCCCAGCCCGCAAGAAGGCGCTGCTGCTGCACTTCGGCACCAGCCGCGCCGTGAAGGGCGCCACGCTCGACGATCTGGAACGCGCGCCCGGCATCTCCAAACAGATGGCACTGGCGATCTGGCAGCACTTCCACCCGAACGGGTGACGGGCTAGGCTGGGGCCATGGCCATCACCCTGTTCACCGCACCGACGCCCGATGGCTACAAGATTTCCATCGCGCTGGAGGAATTGGGCCTCGCCTATCAGGTGCAGCCGCTCGATCTGGCCAAGGGGGAGCAGAAGAGCGCCGCCTTCCTTCGCCTCAACCCCAACGGCAAGGTGCCGGCCATCGTTGATGACGGCTTTGGCGTCATGGAATCGGGTGCCATCCTGGTCTGGCTCGCCGAAAAGACCGGCCAATTGCTGCCCGCCGATCCCCGCGCCCGCTCCGAAGCCTTGCAATGGTTGATGCTGCAGGTGGGCGGGCTGGGGCCGATGATGGGCCAGGCCAATTTGTTCGGCCATTATTGGCCGGAAAAGCTGCCCGCCGTGCAGGCCCGCTATCTTGCCGAAGTCCGCCGCCTGCTCGCCATCCTCGATGCCCGCCTGGCCGATCGGCCATTCCTCGCCGGTGAATACAGCATCGCCGATATCGCGCATTTTTGCTGGGCGCGCACCGCCGGCTGGACCGGGGTTGATATTGCCCCCTTCCCTCACCTCACCGCCTGGATCGACCGCGTCGCCGCCCGCCCCGCCGTGCAGCGCGGCCTCAAGGTGCCTGATGTCTCGCCAGTGAAGGAAGGCGGCGACAACAGCGATTTCATCGCCCGCACCCGCAAGCTGCTGGGCCTGGGGCCCAGAGAAGCCTGAACGCGAAGCCTGAACGCGAGGGTTAAGCGCAGGGCCTAACCGCCAAACCCGATCAGCATCGCGCCGGCACACACCACCGCCGCCCCCGCCCAGCGCCGCGCCGTCACCTTCTCCTTCAGTAACAGCGCCGCCAGCGCCGCCCCAAACAACACGCTGGTTTCCCTCAGCGCCGTGATCGGCCCGATGGGGCCGCGCATCTGGGCCCACAGCACCAGCATGAAACCGGCGCTGGACACCGCACCGGCCGCCATGCTGCGGCCCCAGCGCCCGGCCGCCGCCGCCGCAAAGCCCGCCGGTCCGCGCCGCAGGATGACAAACAGGCTGATCGGCAGGAAGGTGAACACCGCCCCCCAGCCCTTGTAACTGAACACGTCGCCATTGGTGCGCACGCCCAGCGCATCGACCAGGCTGTATCCGGCAATCGCACAGCCGGTCAGCAGCGCCCACAGCGTCGCCGGCAGTGGTGCCGCGCGGTTGACGCCGACCAGCATCACGCCGGCCGAAATTGCCACCACGCCCATGAACCCTGTCACCGGCGGCACCTCTGCGGCCACCAGAACGGCACCAATGGTCACCAATGCGGGCGCCACGCCCCGCGCAATGGTATAGACATGGCTCATGTCGCCGGCGGCATAGCCTTTGGTCAGCGCCGTCCAATACACAAGGTGGATGGCGCTTGAGGCCAGGATGAACGGCCAGGCACCGGCCACCGGCGCGCCGAACAGGGTGATCAGCACCACGCCAAACAGGCTGCCGCCCAGCCCGAGCAGCGCCAGATCAACCATCCGGTCCCCGGCGCTGCCCTTCAGGAACAGGTTCCACCCGGCGTGCAGCAACGCCGACAGCAAGGTGGCAGCCAGGGCAGATGCCGGGATCAAAGCCCGTGGAACTGCGCCCAATCGGCCAGCGGCGCGCGGGCGGGCCTGACCAGATTGGACTTGTCTTGCCGATCGATAAAACCGATCGCCATGCCGGTGAACAGCATCCGCTCCTCCGGAATGCCGATGAATTCGCGGATGGTGTTGGGATAGACCGCCCAGCATTCCTGCGGGCACGAATCCAGCCCTTCCTCCTTCAGCAGCAGCATCAGCGTCTGCAGATACATGCCCAGGTCGCTCCACTGCGGCGGGCCCATGCGCTTGTCCACGCTGCAGAACAGCGCGACGGGCGCGCCAAAGAACTGGAAATTGCGGGCAAACCACATGCGCCGGCCCATCTTGTCCTCGCGCGGGATGCCCAGCCGGGCATAAAGCTCCTCGCCCACCGCAAAGCGGTAATCGCTGTAGGGCTTGGGCAACTCCTTGGGATAGATGTCATATTCCGTCGGTTCCATGGCACCGCCGCCCATCAGCTTGCCCAGCATGATGTGCTTCAACGCGTCCAGCCGCCCGCCGCCCACCACATCGATATGCCAGGGCTGCAGATTGCCGCCTGATGGCGCCCAGGCCGCCTTCTCCACCACCCGGCGCAGCACCGCACCGTCCACCGGGGTGGGCAGGAACCCCCGCACCGACCGGCGGGACAACACGGCATCAGAAACCTGCATGACGAGACCTTTCCGTAACTTTTCAGTTTGGCTCGAATTGCCTATGAAGGCTGCGTGTTGTCCAGCCTCCCCAATCTGCTCACCTTGTCGCGCATCCTCGCGGTGCCTGGCCTTGTCGCCCTGATGTGGGGCAACAACCCGTGGGAATGGCTGGCGGCCTGGGCGCTCTATGCGCTGGCGGCGATCACCGATTATTTTGATGGCTATCTCGCCCGCAGCTGGGGCACCGTCTCCAAGATCGGCCAGTTCCTCGATCCGATTGCGGACAAGATCATGGTCGCCGCCACCATCGTGATGCTGATCGATGGTGGCGTGCTGCACGGCTGGTCCACCCTGGCCGGCCTCATCATCCTGTTGCGCGAAATCTTCGTGTCGGGCTTGCGCGAATATCTCGCCGGCCTCGCCGTCTCGGTGCCGGTGTCGCAGCTGGCCAAGTGGAAAACCACGGCGCAGCTTATCGCGCTGGGCGCGCTGATCCTGGTCGGTGCCAAGCCCATCCTGCCCTGGCTGCCGGCGCTGGAGGTCGGGATGGTCACGCTCTGGGCCGCTGCCATCCTCACCCTCATCACCGGCTATGATTATCTGCGCACCGGCCTGAAGCATATGTGATGGTCGAGCTTTTGTATTTCGCCTGGGTGCGCGAACAGATCGGCGTTGATGCCGAAACCGTCGCCCTGCCCGCCAACATCACCAGCGTTGCCGCCCTGCTCGACTGGCTCGCCAGCCGCAGCCCCGGCCACGCCGCGGCGCTTGCGAACCGCAGCCGCATCCGCGTCGCCGTCGATCAGGCCTTCGCCACGCCCGATACGCCAGTCGCTGGCGCCCGCGAGATTGCGATTTTCCCCCCGGTGACGGGCGGATGATTGCGGCCCGCCTGCAATCGGGCCCGTTCGATCCCGCCGCCGAACAGGCCGCGCTGCTGGCGGGCCGCACCGATCTGGGCGCAGCCGTGCAGTTCACCGGCCTGGTCCGCGCCGATGATGGCCTCGCCGCCCTCACCCTCGAACATTATCCGGGCATGACCCTGGCCCAGATGCAGGCCATCGCCGCCGAAGCCGCCAAGCGCTGGCCCGGCGTGCTGGGCAGCATCATCCACCGCCACGGCCGCCTCCTGCCCGGGGAGCCCATCGTCCTCGTCACCACCGCCAGCCCCCACCGCGGCGACGCCTTCGCCGCGGCGCAATTCCTGATGGACTGGTTGAAAACCAAAGCCCCGTTCTGGAAGAAGGAAGAATGGGCCAACGGCACCACCCGTTGGGTGGAGGCCAAGGCCAGCGACGACGCAGCGGCCGACCGCTGGGCCTGAGCCTATTGCGCCAGCAGCGCCGCCATATCCTCCACGGCAACATCGCTCATTTGCCGCAGATAGGCTTCAAACCACGGCTTGTGCGCCGAACCCACGATCACCAGCACCCGGCCACCAGCGTGGCGCGCCGCCACTTCGCGGATATTGGCCACCATGCGCAGGTTGCGCACCTCCCACAACGCGACGCGGTGGCGGCCCACCTGCTGCGGGCTGGGACGGTTGATCATGTTCAGCCATTGGCCGTCGGCATCCAACCGTCCGGCAGCGGCGCTGTTCACCAGACGATAGGTGCTCATCACTTCCTCGGGCGTGCGCAAATGCGCCGCGGCCTCCACCAGCGCCTTGAAGGCCGGATCGGCCAACAGCGTCTTCAGCCAGGGCTCGGCCATGAAGGCTTCCATCGGCTTGTCCAGCGCCGGATCATCATCATCGCTCTGGTCATCGGTGGGGTGCACCCGCTCCAGCCCCAGCCGCTGGGCCAGCCGCGCCGCGATCAGGTGATTCTCGTTGCGCCGGCCGGCAAAGCCCTCCAGCTCCCGCGCCAGCAGGGCCGATACATGGGCATCGGCCTTGCGCTCCGCCGGATCCAGCCGCCACCATTGCACCAGCGCCGAATTGGGATCGCCGGCCGCCACCAACATCGCTGCCAGCCGCCGCCGCTGTGCCGGGCTGGGCTCGGCCGGCCAGGCCGCCAGCGTGCGACGCACCTCCGCCTCTGCCTGCGGCATGTCCATCGCCAGCGTGCTGCGGGTCAGGCCGGCCAGCACCAGGGCGCGGCCGCCATAGGTGCGCGCCACATCGGGATGCACTTCGCGATAGGCAAACAGGCTGTGGATGCCCGGGCCGGTCAACGCCTCGATGGCGATGGCGTCGGGCCTGAACCGCGCCAGCCGTTGCAACAGCGGCTCCAGCACTGCCGGATCCCAGCCGTCGGGCGTGCCCGAAAGATGCGGCGTGCCCAGCACCATGATCCGGGTCGGCGCGCCGACATGCGCGGACTGATAGGCGCGGGGATCATCAGGGCGACCAGGGCCATTGCCGCCCGAAACATCGCACCTGCCATGGCTCCATCCCCCATGCTGTGTTATTTCAACATAACAGCGCGAACCGCATGGTCAATCGCCGCGACGATGCTGCTGTCGGCAATCGCGCCACCACAGGCTATGGCGGCATGGCAATTCAGACTTGATGGTGATCCATGGCGGCAAGCAGCACGCGCGTCCTCGTTCTCGACGGTCATCCCGATGGCGCGTCCCTGTGCAGCGCCCTGGCCGGCGCCGCCGCCGAAACGGCGCAGGCGCGCGGGGCCGAGGTGCGGCTGGTGCGCCTGTCGGCCATGGATTTCGATCCCAATCTTGCCCATGGCTATCAACGCCGAATGGAGCATGAACCCGATCTCCAGGCCCTGCTCGCCGATATCCGCTGGTGCGACACGTTCATCCTGGTTCACCCTCTGTGGTGGGGCGCGGCCCCGGCCAAGCTGAAGGGCGTGTTTGACCGGCTGTTCCTGCCCGGGATCGCCTTCGCTTATGAAGGCGACGGGCATTTTCCGAAGAAATTGTTCGAAGGCCGCACCGCCCGGGTGCTGATCACCGCCGATACGCCGCCCTGGTATCTGTGGCTGGGCTATCGCAACGGCTGGCTGAACGTGCTCCGGCGGCAAATCCTCGATTTCGTTGGCCTGAAGGTCACCCACATGAAGGTGGTGGGCACCATCCGCGATGCCACCCCGGCGCGGATCGAGCAATTCTTCGCCGTCGCCCGCAAGCTGGCCGGTTAACGCGTCCGGATATAGCGCAGGTCCGACCAGCCGGGCACAAAGCGCGTGCCCGCCGGCAGTTTGCGCAGCTCGCCGTCAAACAGGCAACGCAAGGGGCGTCGCCGGCCAACCACCAGATCGGGCGCGGTGAAGGCCGTCACCGCGCCGGCACTGCGCCAATCGCCCAGCAGCCAGTTCACCGCCACCGCCATCGCCGCCGCCACGCCGCGCCCGGAAAACAGCGCCACCTCAAGCCCCTGTTCCGATGGCATCACCAGAACACCGGGATGACGGCCGGGATGGCCGGCCACCTTCACCCCGCCCAGAAAGCCCCGCGCCAGCGCCAGCCGCACCGCCTGCCACACCCGCCAGATGCGCCCGTGCCGGGCATTTTCGCGCGCCCGCGCCCAGCGGGTCAGCGGCCCGATGATGATTCGGCAAAAGCTGCTATGCCCGCCACCACGCACCACCGGCACATGCGTCAACACCCCCAGCCCGGCCGCCGCCACGATGGCCTCGGGGCTGGCCGCGCCATGCAGCGCGCGTGACAACAGGTTCATGGTGCCGCCGGGCAACACCAGCACCTGCCCGCCCCAGCCGGCGGCGGCTGAGCTGGCCGTGCCCAACGTGCCATCACCGCCCAGCACCACCAGCGTGTCGATCCCCGCCGCGCGCAGCGCCCCGGCATCAGGCGCGGATTCGCGCGGGAAATCGCTCTGCCCCGCCAGGGTGGCGCCTGCCGCCTGCAGCGCCGCCCCCAGTGCCGCGATGCGGGCCGCATCGGTTGATCGGCTGGCCCGGTTGGCCACCAGCCAGACCCGCCCCAGCGGGCCGGCAGGTTCGGGGGAGCGAGGCGCAGGCAGCATCATGGCTGCATGTGGTGCCGGCAACCGGGCCGGTCAATGCTGCGCAGCCGGCGAATTCGGGCAACATGGGCTTGATGTCTGGCCGCAATCATCGAACATGGCGGACACGCAGCAGCGGGAAAGGGACAGGGATGAAGATGACGCGGCGCCACATCATGGCCACGCTGGCCACCGCCATGGCGCTGCCGTTGCCCAGCCTGGCGGCCACGCGCGGGCCGGCGACAAAGCCGCGCCGCCTGCACCCGGGCGACATTGTCGGCCTGATCGAACCAGCCACCGCCAGCGACGAAGCCCTGCAACTCACCCTGGTGGAGGAAGCCGTGACCGCCATGGGCCTGACGCCGAAGCGGGCCACCAATCTGTTCACCCGCCACGGCTATCTGGGCGGCACCGACGAGGCGCGGGCAGCCGGCGTGAATGCCATGTTCCGCGATCCGCAGGTGAAGGCGATCTTTGCCGTCCGCGGCGGCTGGGGCAGCGCCCGCATGCTGCCCCATCTTGATTGGCCGATGATCCGCGCCAATCCCAAGTTGCTGCTGGGCTACAGCGACATCACCGCGCTCCACATGGCCATTGCGGCCAAGGCCGGCTTTGTCACCCTGCACGGCCCCAATGGCGGCAGTGCCTGGGGGCGCGCCTCGGTCGATCATTTCAGCGCGCTGGCCTTTGATGGTGCCACGCCGCTGCTTGCCAATCCGCCCGGCACGGAAGACCGGCTGGCCCAGCGCCAATGGCGCACCCAGACCATCCGCCCCGGCCGCGCCCGCGGGGTGCTGCTCGGCGGCAATCTCACCGTACTCACCGCGCTGGTCGGCACCGAATATCTGCCCGATTTCAGCGGCGCCATCCTTTTCCTCGAGGATGTCGACGAAGCCGAATATCGCATCGACCGCATGCTCACCCAATTGGGCCAGGCCGGCGTGCTCGGCAAACTCGCCGGCGTGGTGTTTGGCCAGTGCACCAATTGCGTGGGCGCCAGCCGCGGCAATTATGGTGGGTTCACCCTCACCGATATCCTTGCCCACCACCTCGGCCGGCTGGGCGTGCCGGCCTATCAGGGGGCCTGGTTCGGCCATATCGCCGATCAGTTCACCCTGCCGGTGGGCGGGATGGCGGAAATCGATGCCGACGCCGGCACGATCCGGCTGTTGGAGCCGGCCGTGACATAAGCCTGATTTCTGGCCTTACAGCTTTGCGCTCAACTCCTTGATTTCCTTGTTCAGGATCCGGTCATTGTCGCTATAGTCCATCGGGCAGTCGATCAGGTGCACGCCCGGCGTGTTCAGGCAATGATCGAGCAGGCCCGGCAGCATCGCGGCGCTCGTCACCCGGTGGCCCTTGGCGCCATAGGATTCGGCATAGGCAACGAAATCCGGGTTGCCATATTCCAGGCCCCAATCCTTGAAGCCCATGTTGGCCTGTTTCCAGCGGATCATGCCATAGCTGCCGTCATTCAGGATCAACACGGTGATGTTCAGCCCAAGGCGGACCGCGGTTTCCATTTCCTGGCTGTTCATCATGAAGCCGCCATCGCCGCACACCGCCAGCACCTTGCGGTCCGGATAGACCATGTTGCTGGCCATGGCGCTAGGCAGGCCGGCGCCCATGGTGGCCAACGCATTGTCGAGCAGCACTGTGTTGGGCCGATAGGCGGTATAATTGCGCGCAAACCAGATCTTGTAGACCCCGTTGTCGAGCGCGATGATGCCATCGTCCGGCATCGCCCGGCGGATCTGGCTGACCAGATATTGCGGATAGATGGGGAAGCGCGCATCGCCCACCGCGGCATCGCGGTGCGCCACTTCGGCGGCCCGGGCCGCCAGCATGCCGGAAAAATCCCAGTGCGGCTGTTTGGCCACCTGGCCGCCCAATTGCCACACGGCGTTGGCAATATCGCCCACCACCTCGATCTGCGGATAATAAACCGGGTCCACCTCGGCGGATTTCACGCTCATGTGGATCACGGTCGTCTCGTTTCCGTTCATGAAGAACGGCGGCTTTTCAATCACATCATGGCCGATGTTCACGATCACGTCCGCCTTTCGGATCGCGGCATGCACGAAATCCCCGGCCGACAGCGCAGCACAGCCCAGGAACAACGGGTGGCGTTCATCCACCACGCCCTTGCCCAACTGCGTTGTCAGGAACGGGATGCCGGTCTTCTCGATGAACTCCAGCAGCATTTTCGACGTCATGGTGCGGTTGGCGCCGGCGCCAATCACCAGGATCGGCGCACGCGCCGCTTCGATGGCGCGCGCCGCCATCGCCACCGCCTTGGCATCAGCCAGCGGCCGGCGCACATAGCTGGGCTTGAACGGCACTGCATCGGTCGGATCATGGGCGATGTCTTCCGGCAGCTCCAGATGGGTGGCGCCGGGCTTTTCCTCCTGCGCCAGCCGGAACGCTTCGCGGGTGCGCGCCGGGATATTGTCGGCACTGGCCAGCTGGTGGGTGTATTTGGTGATCGGCCGCATCATGTCGACCACGTCCAGGATCTGGAACCGGCCCTGCTTGGATTTCTTGATCGGCTTCTGCCCGGTGATCATCAGCATCGGCATGCCGCCCAGAAAGGCATAGGCCGCCGCCGTCACGAAATTGGTCGCCCCCGGCCCCAGCGTCGCCACGCACACCCCGGCCTTGCCGGTGTGGCGGCCATAGGTGGCGGCCATGAAGCCGGCGCCCTGTTCATGCCGGGTCAGGATCAGCTTGATCTTGGTCGATCGCTCCAGGCTGTCGAGGAAATCCAGATTCTCCTCGCCCGGCACGCCGAACACATATTCGCAGCCTTCTTCCTCAAGGCATTGCACCAGCAGGTCAGATGCTTTGGTCATCGTGTCGTCCCCCGTTCATCAATTGCACCTGCCGGCGCCCGTCGGCACGGGCGCGCTGGCCCACGGCATCATGGATGGCACCGGCGCGGCCCAGGCCCCACGCCGGCATATTGTTGTAAACACTCTCATACCGGCCCGGCTCGATCAGATAGGTCTCGTGCCAGATGCCCACATCCCCGTTTGATCCCACCGCCTGGTTGAAACGCTGCCAGGCCGGCAGATGCAGCTGGTCACGGCCCGTCGCAAAGGCCTGCAGATGATCGTGGCTGCGCCAATATTGCACCAGCATCGTGGCCGGAAAGCCGAAGTGGCTGCGGTTGTGCAACAGGCCCAGCTCCGGCCGGCGTGACAGTTCGGCGATTATCGGCCCCATCGCCTGAAAGGTTGGCAGCCAGCTGTTCAGCTTCCACAGCCGGTTGATGCGGATGCCGATCAGGAACAGCACGAACGGGCCATCGATTTCGGCACACACCCGCCGATCGATGATCCCGTTCATGCCACGTCTCCTCGGGCTGCCGGCTTACACCACCCCAAAGGCCAGCATGGCATCGGCCACCTTCTTGAAGCCGGCGATGTTGGCACCCTTCACATAATCGGTATAGCCGCCGCCCTGGCCGCCATATTCCAGGCAGCGGTCGTGGATGCCGCGCATGATGTCCTTCAACATCTCCTGCAGCTCCTCTTCCTTCCAGCTCATGCGGGCGCTGTTCTGGCTCATTTCCAGGCCCGAAACCGCCACGCCGCCGGCGTTGCTGGCCTTGCCGGGGGCATAAAGGATCTTCGCCGCCTTGAAGATGTGCACGCCGTCGAGGTCGGTCGGCATATTGGCGCCTTCGGCCACCCCGATGCAGCCGTTCTTCAGCAGCGTCTTCGCTTCCTCACCGTTTAGCTCGTTCTGCGTGGCGCAGGGCAGCGCCAGATCGCAGGCCACGCCCCACGGCCGTGCCCCGCCACCGTGGAAGCTGGCGCCCTTGAACTCCTTCACATATTCCGAAATGCGGCCACGGCGCACATTCTTCAGATCCTTCACCCAGTTGATCTTGTCCTGGGTGATGCCATCGGGATCGTGGATGAAGCCTTCCGAATCCGAAAGCGTCAGCACCTTGCCGCCCAGCTGCACGATCTTTTCGGCGGCATGGGTGGCGACATTGCCCGAACCCGAAATCACCGCCGTCTTGCCGGCGATATCCATGCCCTTCGATGTCAGCATGTTCTGCAGGAAATAGACCGCGCCATAACCGGTTGCCTCGGTGCGGATCAGGCTGCCGCCCCATTCCAGGCCCTTGCCGGTCAACACGCCGGTGAAATGATTGGTGATCCGCTTGTACTGGCCGAACATGAAGCCGATCTCGCGGCCGCCCACGCCAATATCGCCGGCCGGCACGTCCACATCGGCGCCAATGTGGCGATACAGCTCGGTCATGAAGCTCTGGCAGAAGCGCATGATCTCATTCACGCTCTTGCCCTTGGGATTGAAGTTGGAGCCGCCCTTGCCGCCACCCATCGGCAAGCCGGTCAGCGCGTTCTTGAAGGTCTGCTCGAACGCCAGGAACTTCAGCACGCTTTCGGTGACACTGGGGTGGAACCGGATGCCGCCCTTGTATGGCCCGATGGCGTTGTTGTTCTGCACGCGCCAGCCGCGCTGCACCCGGATATTGCCCTTGTCATCCTCCCAGCACACCCGGAAGCTGACAACCCGGTCCGGCTCGGCGATGCGGCGCAGGATCTGCGCCTCGTGATATTTCACCTTGTCGCCGATGAACTCGAAAATATCCTCGGCCACTTCCTGCACGGCCTGCACGAATTCCGGCTGCCCCGGATTGCGCCGTTTCACGCCTTCGATAAAGCCATTCAGATCCACATGGTCATGAACGCCCATGGCACTTCCCCCCGGATTGGCCCGGGACTGCTTGTCCGGGCAGACTAAGGCTGCGCCAGCTTGTTCGCCGGTCTGCCCAGCCACGATACAGGGAAGCCTATCAGAATTTCAGGCAACGCAAAGCGCAATTCGCCGTGAAAATTTGATGATCTCAGGCTGATGCCGGGCCCTGATTCAACGCCTTCGCATGGCGGGCCACCAGCGCCCGGTCGTCATGATCCCAGGGGTGAAAACCGGGCCGCAGATAGGCCGCCCAGGCCAGGGCCACCTGGCGCAACACGCCGGGGTTGCCCAGCAGATACCACCACAGCCGCGCCCGCGCCGGCAGGCCGGTGATGCCATCCTGCGCCAGCAGATCCAGCGCATCGCGCACCCGGTTCTTCACGAAATTGCGCGACACCCGCAGGAACACCAGGCTGCGGATCGCGCAGCGCTTCGCCGGCTTCAGGTCGCGGGCCACATGCATGTAGGTGTCAAAGGCCACGCCCTTGTGCTCGATCTCCTCGATGGCGTGCCAGGTCCACATCGCCCGCGTCTCGGCGCTCGCCCCGGCAAAGGCCGCCGCGTTTCGGGCCAGCATGGCATGGGCAAAGATCGCGGTGAAATGCTCCAGGCTCACCGTGATCAGCAGTTGCGCCACCGGATGCGCGGCACGGGCATCCACCAGGCTGTCGGCAATGCGCTGTTCGATGGCGGCAATGTCATAACCGGCACCGCTCACCTGATCATTGAAGGCGGCATGTTCGCGGGTGTGATAGGCTTCCTGCCGCACGAAATCATCGATCTGCGCCGCCAGCGCCGGCGAAACCTGCCCGCGGAAGCGGCGCACCGTCTCGATGAAGAATCCCTCCCCCATCGGGAAACTGGCCGACAGCGCATTGTGCCAGGCCGTCGCCACCGGATCGCCACCCAGCCACCAGCGCCCCCGCACCTCCTCGCGGCCAAAACGCAGGTTGCGCGGAATGATCGCCAGATCCGCAGGCGCGCGGCTCGCCATCACCCGGTTACCAGACGTTGGAAACCTTGGCCGAAATATTGATGTAAAGGAAATCGCGCGGGATCCCCTTGGTCGTCACCGCCGTGACGCCATGATAGCTGTTGTTGGAGCAAGGGAAGAACACGCCCAGATTGGGCTTGGCCTTCAGCTTGGCAACAATCTCCACATCCTGTTCGGCCGGATGGCGCTCATAGCGGCTGATCGGCTTGTCCTGGCGGTGGCGATAGATCATCAATTCGCCGCCTTCCAGGCCAACAGCCTCGGCATCGGTGAAATAGACGATCAACGAACACAGCCGGTTCGGCCGGTCGCAGTGCGGCGGCTTGGCATAACCACCCATGGCGCGCCGGATATCCAGCCGCGAGAAGAGTTCGACCGTCCGTCCGCTCTTCAAACCACGGGTCAGCTTGTGCAGCGCGCCGTCAACGCGGTCCTTGATCGTGGCATGCTCGGTCATCAGCTCGCGCGGCTCTTCATAGCTGCGGTCATAATGAGACGCCGCAATGTCGGCCGAACAGCCCATTGCCTCCAGATCGGGGCCAAAAAGCGCAAGAAACTGGTCAACAAATGCGCGGCTGTTGATGAAGGCATCAAACTCACGCCACGCCTCGGAGCGAGCCATCAAGGCAGCATAAGACGCATCGCCGCGATAGATGTCAAAGCCCTGGCCGGTGCGGCTGCCAGTGTTGCCATGGGTTTCAGCCTGGCCGGCAAACACCGACGCATCCGGAAAATCAGCTTTCAGACGGGCAAACAGATCAGCCGGCAGGATCGCATCGCTGATCACATGGGGAAACGGTGCCTGCACCACATCGGCACGCGACACATTCAGCAGAAAGCCCTGATCATCAGCCGGCAATTGAGCAGCGGTTGCCATAGTTTTACCCCCATCTGGAGCAGGACAGAAAGTGCCACGCCCGCCATGGTTGATGATAGCG
>NZ_NOXT01000072.1 GCF_002251755.1 Sandarakinorhabdus cyanobacteriorum | reverse complement strand
AGCTCCAATAAGCTACACCACGCCGTGGGACACGATCCGTTGCGCGCCTACACCGGTGGGCGCAGCTTCACCTTCAGCCGGCTTGAGCGCAAGGCGCCGGAACCTGTCGCTGTCACCGTGCGCGAACTGCCAGCCTCTGCCGATGATCTGCTGCTGATGATGGCCATGCTTGATACCCGCGGCGGTGCATTGGCCGATCGCACGTCGGCGCTGGCGCGGGTGCAGGTCGCCGCGGCGCGCCACCCCGGCGATGCGCTTGCCACTCGCACGCTGGCGATGGCCGAACTTTATCTTGGTGATGCCAACAAGGCCGTTGCGCTGCTGGATGATCTGATGACGGCAGCGCCGGATGATGCGGAGTTGCTTCGTCTGAAGGCGCAAGCCCTCCTGCGCCTCGATTTTGCCACCAACCGTGGTGACGCGCGGCGCTTGCTGGTGCGGGCCGTCAAGGCAGTGCCCAACGATTGGCGGGCAATGCACATCTATATCCACACCCATGACATCGCCCATGCGGATCTGGCCAACAGCGTGTTCGATGTCGTGCAGGCCATGGCTGGGCTGGCGCCGCAAGTGGATGGCGTGGTGATTGATCTGGCCACCGTGCTGGTGCGGCGTAGACGCTTTGCCGATGCCGCCAAGGTGCTGGAACCGCTCGCCTATGCCCCGCATGGCGGCCGAATCGCCAACTGGGCGATCCTGCTGCGCAATGCGGCCGTGGAATCGGACGGCAAGCGGTTCGTTGACCTGCTGGATCAGGGACCGCCGAAGGACGAGCTGCCGCCGGCCGCGCCGAAGTGAGTCCGACCCGCCGGTCGTCTCAGCCCGCAAATTCCATGATCACCGCGTCCACCGCCAGGCTGTCACCTGGCTTGGCCAGCAGCTTGGCCACCACCCCGGCCTTTTCGGCGCGCAGGATATTTTCCATCTTCATGGCTTCCACCGTGGCCAGCGGCTGGCCAGCTTCGACCTTGTCACCTTCGGCGACCGCGATGGAGACCACCAGACCCGGCATCGGGCAGAGCAGATATTTGCTCATGTCCGGCGGGATCTTGGGGATCATGAAGCGGGCGAGTTCGGCGGCGCGCGGGGTGAGCGTGCGGCACTTGTGCGCTGCGCCGCGGGTGGTCAGCTGCAGGAAGCTGCCCTTCCGCTCCACATTGATCGCCACGGCCTCGCCGTTCACCGTGCCGGCGAACACGGCATCGCCAACCCGCCAGCCCGATTGCACCACCAGGTCGCGGCCATCCACCAGCACCTCGTGACTGCCGGCCTCGCCGGTCACCTCCACGGGCACCTGTTCGCCGTCCAGCTCCACCACCCAGTTGATGCCATAGCTGGCACCGTCACCCGAAAGCTGGCCATCGATCAGGCTTTCGCGGGCCACGGTTTCGGCGTGGATGATGGCTGCGGCCGCAATCAGCGCGTCGCGGGTGGCGGGCTGCACCGGGGCGCCGTGGAAGCCGTCCGGATATTCCTCGGCGATGAAGCCGGTTGTCACATTGGCGCCGGCCTTGAATCGGTCGTGCTGCATGATCGCCGACAGGAAATCGATATTGTGGTTGATGCCCTTGATCAGATAGCGATCGAGCGCCTGAGCTTGGGCGGCGATGGCGTCTGCCCGGGTCGGGCCCCAGGTGATCAGCTTGGCGATCATCGGATCATAGAACATGCTGATCTCGGCGCCTTCCACCACGCCGGTATCAATGCGCACCAGATTGCCCTGCTCGTCGCGGCCGGCCTCCGGCGGCTGGCAACGGCTCAGCCGGCCGATGGAGGGTAGGAAACCGCGATACGGGTCTTCGGCATAGACGCGGGTTTCAATGGCATGGCCGCTCAACTGCACATCGGCCTGGGTGAAGGGCAGCGGTTGACCGGCGGCGACGCGGATCATCAGCTCAACAAGGTCCAGCCCGGTGATGCATTCGGTCACCGGATGCTCCACCTGCAGGCGGGTGTTCATTTCCAGGAAGTAGAAGCTGCGGTCGGCCCCGGCGATGAACTCCACCGTGCCGGCGCTGAAATAGCCGACATTGCGGGCCAGCGCGACCGCCTGTTCGCCCATCGCCTTGCGCATCTCCGGCGTGACGAAGGGGGAGGGGGCTTCCTCCACCACCTTCTGGTGGCGGCGCTGGATCGAACAGTCACGCTCACCAAGATAGACGATATTGCCCTGTTGATCGCCGATCACCTGGATTTCGATGTGGCGCGGCTGTTCGACGAACTTCTCGATGAACACCCGGTCATCGCCAAAGCTCGACAGTGCCTCGCGGCGCACGGAATCAAAGCCTTCGCGCACGTCAGCCTCGCTCCAGGCGAGGCGCATGCCCTTGCCGCCGCCGCCGGCCGAAGCCTTCATCATCACCGGATAGCCGATACCGTTGGCGATCTCGACAGCGTGATCGGTGCCGCTGATTTCGCCCACGAAACCGGGCACGACCGACACGCCGGCCGCCTTGGCGCGGCGCTTGGATTCAATCTTGTCACCCATGGCGGCAATGGCACCCGCCGGCGGGCCGATAAAGGCAATGCCGGCCGCGCTCAGTGCCTCCACAAAGCCGGCGCGTTCCGACAGGAAGCCATAGCCGGGGTGCACGGCCTCCGCCCCCGTTGCCTTGCAGGCGGCGATGATCTTGTCGGCCAGCAGATAGGATTCGGCCGCCGGCGGCGGGCCCAGGTGCACCGCCTCGTCAGCCTCGCGCACATGCAGCGCCTGCGCATCGGCATCTGAATAGACCGCCACGGTCTTGATGCCCATCGCGCGCGCCGTGCGGATCACCCGGCAGGCAATTTCACCGCGATTGGCAATCAGGATCTTCTTGAACAAGACGCCGCCTCCCGAACCTTCTGTCGCTGGTTTCCATAGCGGGCTGGGCTTTGGGTGCAACATATCGATTTTGGCGATGACCGCGACAAAGACGCCTTGTTTCCCCATGCAACGCGGCGTTGGCATGCTACGTACATCAATCAGGTGGCCTTGGCGGCTTCCTCCCCCAAACGGGCGCACGACCTTTCCCCTGGCCGTGCGCCCACCGCCAACCCCGCCTGACCAGGGCCGGCACCGTGCTCCCCCGCGGTGCCGGCCTTCCCATGAAAAAAGGCCGGCCAGGTTGCCCCGGCCGGCCGCAATTCCGCTTTGAACCGCTGATTACTGGCGGGCCGCCACTGCAACCGCCTGGCGGGCATGGGCTGCATTGATCTGCGCCGCGGCCGCCTTGGAGGCTTCGGCCTTGCAGGCATCCAGCTCGGCCAATTCGTCGCGGCTGAAGAACACCGGCGTGCCGCACAGGCGCACCATCGCCATGGCCAGGCGGCGATCAAGCGCGCGTTGGCCGGCCACGGTGGACAGATCGAGATCGGCGGTCTGCACCCGCACCGTACCAGTCATATGCTCGGGGCCGGCCGCCAGTGCCGGCGCTGCCAGAGTTGCTGCCACGATGGCTGCCATGATGATACGCATAAGGCCCTCCCGAAATCTGATGCTCGGAAGATGCACCCATTGTCATGGCGATGCAACAAGAATGTCACAAAACTGTCATTGCTACGTCATTTGGACGCAACAAAAGCGTCATGCCGGTCTCATCCCGGCCGGGCGATCATCAGCCACAGCGCGGCCACCAGCGGCACTGTGGAGATGAGGCCCCAGAAAATCCACTTTCTTGACAAAGCTTTATAGGATTCTGGCACTGGCCCACCGCCGAAGTCGCGGGCCAGCCGGGCGCTCCTGATCTGGATCGGCACGATCAGCCCCATCCAGATCAGCCCGGCGGCAATGAAACAAATCTGCGCCCACAACAGCCAGCCGGAGAAGAGATCAAACTGCCCGGCTATGGCCATGCCATAGCCGCCCGCCATGGTCAGCACGACACCCCAGACCGTCATCGACCAATCGGTGTAGGTGATCAGTTTCTGGGCAAAGGCCAGCACCGCCGGCCGTCCATCCCGGTCTGCGAAAAACTTCCAGATCGCTGTCACGGTGATGTTGCCCATCAGCATCACCACACCGGTGATGTGCAGGAATTTCCAGACCAGATAGGTGTCAGGCATTGTGCCCTGGTCACATGACGTCGAACGGGCTCCGGGCAGGCCCTCCACGCGGGCAAAGCCCGCGCTGCTGGTCTGCCCCGACCCGCCGGCCGGCCTTGCGCGAGTCCGCGCCCATCGCTGCGCGATGCCCGCTGGCCGCGCTACAGCGGGATATTGTCATGCTTTTTCCACGGGTTCTCGAGGTTCTTGTTGCGCAGCTTGCGCAAGCCCAGCGCGATCCGCCGCCGCGTCGAATGCGGCATGATCACCTCGTCAACAAAGCCCTTGGCTGCCGCCACGAACGGGTTGGCAAAGCGGGCTTCATATTCGGCGGTGCGCGCCGCGATCTTGTCCTTGTCGCCAATATCCTGGCGGAAGATGATCTCCACCGCGCCCTTGGCGCCCATCACGGCGATTTCGGCGGTGGGCCAGGCATAGTTCAAGTCACCGCGCAGATGCTTGGACGCCATCACGTCATAGGCGCCGCCATAGGCCTTGCGGGTGATCACCGTGATCTTGGGCACGGTGGCTTCGGCATAGGCAAACAGCAGTTTCGCGCCATGCTTGATGATGCCGCCATATTCCTGCGCCACGCCGGGCAAGAAGCCAGGCACATCCACGAACGTCACGATCGGGATGTTGAAGGCATCGCAGAAGCGCACGAAGCGGCCGGCCTTTTTCGATGCATTGATGTCAAGGCAGCCGGCCAGCACCATCGGCTGGTTGGCGACGATGCCCACCGTGTGGCCTTCGATGCGGGCGAAACCGATGATGATGTTGCCGGCATGGCCAGGCTGCAGCTCGAAAAATTCGCCGTCGTCCGCCACCTTGGCGATCAGCTCGTGCATGTCATAGGGCTTGGTGGCCGACGGCGGGATCAGCGTGTCGAGGCTGTTCTCGACGCGCAGCGGATCGTCGCTGGTCGGCCGGAACGGCGCATCCTCGCGGTTGTTCAACGGCAGGAAATCAAAGAACTGGCGGGTGCGCAGCAGGGCGTCAATGTCATCCTCCAGCGCCAGATCGGCAACGCCGCTCTTGGTGCTGTGCGTGATGGCGCCGCCCAGTTCCTCTTGCGTGACCACCTCGTTGGTCACCGTCTTCACCACGTCCGGGCCGGTGACGAACATGTAGCTCGAATCCTTCACCATGAAGATGAAGTCGGTCATCGCCGGGCTGTAGACGGCGCCGCCGGCGCACGGGCCCATGATCAGCGAGATCTGCGGCACCACGCCCGATGCCAGCACGTTGCGTTGGAACACCTCGGCATAGCCGCCCAGCGACGCGACGCCTTCCTGGATGCGCGCACCGCCCGAATCATTGAGGCCGATGACCGGCGCGCCGACCTTCATCGCCATGTCCATGATCTTGCAGATCTTCTGGGCATGGCGTTCCGACAGCGAGCCGCCGAACACCGTGAAATCCTGGGAGAAGACGAAGACGAGGCGGCCGTTGATGGTGCCACTGCCGGTGACGACGCCATCGCCGGGGATCACCGTGTCCTGCATGCCGAAATCGGTGCAGTTGTGCTCGACATACATGTCGAGCTCTTCAAAGCTGCCGGGGTCAAGCAGAATGTCGAGCCGCTCGCGCGCTGTCAGCCGGCCCTTGGCATGCTGGGCCGCGATGCGCTTTTCACCGCCACCCAGGCGGGCAGCAGCTCTGCGGCGTTCCAGTTCTTCCAGTTGCTTCAACATGGCGGCAGCACTCCCTCAAGGCTCCCCTAGCAATTGCGCCGCGTGGGGCAAGGGGCGATTGGTCACCGCCGGCTCACGCTGCCAACAGTCGCAGGAAGGTGACAGCCGCGGCCAGATCGGCCCGCCGCGTCGCCTCGGCCTTTTCGGCCAGCGGGTCGCGGCCCCATTGTTCCTCCTGCCAGCGCGCGTCGACATGGGCGATGTCATAGGCGGCCTCGGCCTCCAGCGCGCCTTCGGCCACGGCCAGCGCCAGCACCGCCGATCCAGTGATGGTGACGATGGGATCCAGCGGCGCCAGCTGGAACGGCGTGAAGGCCGCGAACGCAGTGCCGATGCGCGCCAGCGTCGCGGCCGGCTGCGCAACATGCATCACCCCGCTGGTGAGGGTGAGGGCCACGTCATAACGCCGGGCCAGCCATTCCACCCATGGGTCCCACGCCGCCGCCTGTGCCGCCAACAGGGAGGCCGGGCCATCGGCGCGATAGGCGATCAGCTCGCTTTCCGCATAGGCGGCCAGCCGCCGGGCAAAGGCCGCGGCTTCGGGTGCCACCCGGTCAATGGCGGCGTTGGCAAAGCCAGTCAGCGGCAGCTGGCGCGGGTCAACCTCTGCGCCTTGCGCGTTCCATTCGGCGGCAATGCCGGCGGCCAATGCCTCTGTTGGCACGGTCAGCACGGCCCGCGCCGGGGTGCGCAGCGGCCGGCCATCCAGCGCCACGCCCCAGGCCTCCGGCCCGCCGGTGACCGTCGCGTCCGTCCAGAACCGCTTCATTTGCGCGTCAGGCCCAGATGGTTGGGCCGAACCAGCAGCGTCGCGCCGCCCAGCAGCACCACGGCCAGCCCCACCGCCTGGCCTTCGGTGCGGATCAGCCACACGCCCAGCGCCATCACGGCAAGCCCGGCCAGCCGAACGCCAAGGAAGCGCAGGTACAGCCGCTTGGCGACATCAGGAGGCAATGGGGCTTGGCTCATGCCGCCGCCTTACCCGCGCCGGCCCCGCCAGAGCAACACAAAGGCCAACGCGAATTGCAGGATCGCGCCCACCCAGAACAAGGCGCTGGCGACCTGGCCGGTATCGCCCAGCGCCGCGCTGCGCCGCGCCAGCAACACGAACAGCCCGCCAAACACCAGTGAGATCAGCGCCAGCACCCGGCCCAGTCGCCGCAACCGCGCGACCATTTCGCCGGACGCGGGCACCTCCTCCTCAGCCATTCAGGATCGCCAGCAGATGGTCCGCATCACGGGCCACATGTGCAGCGCCCGCTTCGATCAGCTCGTCCGCCTCGTGATAGCCCCAATCGACGCCGATCCCCGTCACCCCGGCGGCCTGGCCCATGGCGATGTCAAAGATCGTGTCCCCAATCATCACCGCCTTGTCATGGCCCACGCCGGCATCGGCCAGCGCGGCGTGCAGCATCGATGGATGCGGCTTCGATGGGTGGCGGTCAGCCGTCTGCAGCGAAACGAACAGGTCGTGGATGCCATGATGCTCCAGCGCCAGCTTCAGGCCCCGGTCTGATTTGCCGGTCGCCACCGCCAGCAGCCAGCCATCGCCGGCAAGTGCATCCAGCAGGTCGCGGATGCCGGGATAAAGCGGCTCCGCATCCAGTGCCTTGTCGGCGCGCAGGCGCTGAAAGGCGGTCTTGTAATCCTCGGCAAGCGAAAGATGCAGATCATGCCCGGCCTCCGGCAGCAGTGCCTGCATCGCCTCCACCAACGAAAGGCCGACGATCCGCCGCGTCGCGTGGCTGTCTGGCGCGGCCAGGCCATGGCGCTGGAAGCTGGATGCCATCGCCCGGATGATGTTCACCTGGCTGTCGATCAGCGTGCCGTCACAATCAAAAACCGCCAGTTTCAAATGTCGTCCCTTTTCGCCCGTGCCCGCCGGATGGCGGCCACACCCCCATGGTCGCCCAGGCCCTCCAGCGCCGCGATCACGCCCGCCACATCGGCGTCGCTGCGGTTCTGGCTGGCCTTCAAGGTGGTGCGGATGGCGCCGGGCACCAGTTCATAACCGGTGATCGCGCGCATCATCGCCTCGGCCTTGGGGCGGGGCATCTTGTGCATCGTCCAGTCCTGCCCCACCCGGGGTTCGAACGTCGCGGCGGCGAAATGCAGCAGTTCCTCCAGTTCGGCCATGTCCATCGCGCGCACCACGCCCTCGATCTCCACCGCCTGATAATTCCAGGTCGGCACATTGCCCGCCGGTTCAACATACCAGTTGGGGGACACATAATGGCCCGGCCCGCCCACGCTGATCAGCGCGGTCAGGCCATCGAGATGCCGGGCCAGCGCATTGCCGCGGGCAAGATGGAACATCAGCGTTCCGGCCGGTGTCACCAGCACCGGCGAATGGGCCACGCGCGGGCCATCGGGGGTCTGCCCGAAAATATGGGCAAAGCCGTGGGCCGCCACAAAGGCCAGCGGATCATCATCGCAGCGAAAGGCGGCATTGGGATGCATGGCCCCTGGTTTAGCCTATCAGCAGCGGGAGTCGACTTTACGTTTACGTCAACCTAAGCTCCCAGCATGACCGAACCGCCCCCGTTGCTGCCCATTCCGCCCGGCCAGGCCAGCACGGCGCCGCGCCAGGCAGAGGAGCGGAACGGCCTCACCTACCTGCTCGGCCGCTGGGTGCCGGGGCCGGGGCAGGCCGAAGAGGTGGTGCCCGGCATCTTCTGGGTGCGCATGGGCCTGCCGTTCGGCCTCGATCACATCAACCTGTGGGTGATCGATGCCGGGGATGGTTGGGCCATTGTCGATACCGGCGTCGGCCTGCCGGCCAGCAAGGCGGCGTGGGAAGCGTTGCTGGCCGGGCCGTTCGCAGCCAAGCCGGTCACCCGTGTCATTGTCACCCATTATCACCCCGATCATCTCGGCATGGCCGGCTGGCTGTGCCGCAAGTTCGATGTGCCGCTGGAAATCACCCGCACCGAATATCTGCTGGCGCGCACCCTCATCCTCGATGTGCGCGATGCCCCGCCAGATGAGGCGGTGGCCTTTTCCGTCCGCGCCGGCTGGAGCGAGGAACAGGTTGCCGCGATGAAGGCCAAGGCCTGGGGCAGCTTCGGCAAGATCATTTCGAAGATGCCCGCCGGCTTCAAGCGGCTGCGCGATGGCGATGTGCTGAGCATTGGCCCACGCCGGTTCACCGTGGTGGTCGGCCGCGGCCATGCGCCCGAACATGCCTGCCTGGTGGCCAATGACGTGATGATTTCGGGCGATCAGGTGCTGCCGCGCATCACCAGCAATGTGAGCGTCTATCCCACCGAGCCCTATGCCGATCCGCTCGGTGACTGGCTCGAGAGCATCGACCGGCTGCGCGCCATTCCGAACGACGTGCTGGTGCTGCCCGCCCACAATGAGCCCTTCTTCGGCCTGCACACCCGCCTTGATCAGCTCGCCGCCGATCACCATGGCAAGCTTCAAAAGCTCGAAGCCTTCTGCGCCGAACCCCGCACCGCGGTGGATTGTTTTGCCGCGCTGTTCCGCAAGCCGATCGGCGAGGCGGATTATGGCCTCGCCACCGGAGAAACCGTCGCCCACCTGCACTGGCTGGAAGAACGCGGCCGGCTGAAGCGGCTGAAGGACGGTTCGGGCGTCGATCGCTTCATCAGGACCTGACCCCAAGCCGTTCCAGCGCGATCAGCGCATCGGCATCGCCGGGCACCAGATCCAGATAGGCACGATAGGCGGCCAGCGCGGCGTTGCGATCGCCGCTGCGCCGATGCAGCTCGGCCAGATGCCAACGTGCATCGGGCGATTTCGGATCAAGGGCCACGTTGAATTGCAACAGATGGCGCGCGGCGTCGCCCTGGCCGCGGTGCCAGGCGCGGTTGCCCAGCGCCTCGATCAGGCTGGCGCGCAGCCGGCGACCGGGGGCGGCGGCATGGGCGGCAAGACCGGCCTCTGGCCCGCTGGCGGCCACCAGGGCGGCGACACGCTGGGTATGGCGAAAATCCTGCTCGGCGGGATAGAGGCCGGAAAAGCTGGTGCGCACCCGATGGGCCAGATCCCAATAGGGCTCCACCTCGCCATTGTGCAGCAACACGGCCACACGATCATGCTGGGGCCAGATCATCAATTCGGCCGCCGCCCCATGGTGGCCGCCGGTGTGGCCTTCGATCACGTCACCATTCATCCGCTGCACTTGCAGGCCGCGTGCATATTCGCCGTCGCGAAACGGCTTGGCCGGGCTGCGCCAGGCCTGCATCATCGCTGGGCCCACCAGCCGGCCCGACAGCCAGGCCGGGCCAAAGCGCAGCAAATCGGGCGCACTGCTGGTGCCACCACCGGCCGCGCAGGCCGGCGCAGTGTTGCCGGCCAGGGCAGTGCGCCAGGCGCCAGGGCGATCCAGATCGCGCACATAGGGCAAGGCCTGGTTGGGCTGCAGGTCGCCGGCGCCGCCAAAGGCCGTGCTGGTCATGCCCAGCGGCGTCAGCAGCGTGCGGGTGATGTGCGTGGCGTAATCCTCGCCAGTCAGATGTTCGATCAGGGCGCCCAACGCCACAAAGCCATCATTGCTGTAGGAAACACGCTCGCCCGGCGCGCCATCGGGGGGCGCCTTGGCGATCATGCGGTACAGATCGGTCTGCCGCCGCACATGTTCCCATTGCGCCGGCGGCAGCGCCCACAGCGCATTGCCGATGCCGGCCGTGTGCGACAGCAATTGGGCCACGCTAATGCGGTGGGCCAGATCGCCGGCGGGGCCATCGGGCCAGGCCGCAGCCAGCGGCGCGTCCAGTTGCAGCCGCCCAGCCTCGGCCAGGCGCAGGATGGCCGCGGTGGTGAACATCTTGCCGATCGAGGCAATGTTGAAACGTGTGTCGATCCGGTTGGGCAGTCCTTCGGCCCGTTGCCGCAAACCCCAGGCCCGGCCAAGCCGCACCTTGCCGGCTTCGGCAATCAGCAGCACGCCGGAATAATCCTGTTCGCGCACCAGCTGCTCCGCATGGTCGGCCAGCCCGGCAAGGCCTGTTGCCGCTGCGCCGGCCCAGGCCGGGACGGGCAACGAAGCCGCCAGACCCGCAGCCAGCACGGCGCGGCGATGACATGACAGTCCGTCTGCAGACATGCGAACTTCTCCTTGCCGTTCAGCGTGAAAATAATTAAGTGCTTAAGGATGTCAACGCATGATTATCCCGCTGCCGCCGGCAGTGCTGCCCTCGGTGCCCGTCTCCGCCGCCTGTCCGAACGGATCGATCGCGAGGCCGATGCGATCTACGCCGCTCGAGCCGAAGGCTTTCAGCAACGCTGGTTTGGCGTGGTGAACCAGCTTGATCGCCATGGTCCGATGGGCGGGGTCGAACTGGCCCAGACCCTGGGTGTCAGCCAGGCGGCCATCAGCCAGGTGGTCGGCGCCCTCAAGGCGGCGGGGCTGGTCACCAGTGGTGGCGATCCCGCCGATGCCCGCCGCCGGGTCCTGTCGCTGACGGCCGATGGGGTGGCCGCCGCGCAGCGTCTGCGACCGTTGTGGGCGGCGCTGGACGATGTGGCCCGCGCGCTCGATGCCGAAGCTGGCGGTGTGGTGGCCGTCCTTGATCGGCTGGAGACAGCGCTTGATCGCGCCGGGCTTGCAGCACGTCTTGTTGTGTGTGCGATTAAATAAAATCGAACGATTTCTTCCAATCTTTGTATTAGAACGAATGTATTGCCTTTGGCATTGGCCCGCCGCGTCATCGCCAAAGGAGCCCCCATGCCCGCCCGCATCGCCCAGACTGTTGCCGTGCCTGCCGCCCTTGCCCTGCTGTTGCCCACCGCTGCTTCTGCCCAACTGGTCAATCCGGCGCCGGGGCAAAATCCCATGTATGCCACCGCCATTCCGGAAGGGCGTACGGCCAACCAATTCGACAGTCTCACCCTCAACGGCGTGCTGCGCACCCGCTTTGATGCGATTGATGGCCAGTATCGCAACAGCCGCCCGGTGAGCGATTCGATGTTCACCAGCCGGGCCCAGATCTTTGGGCAGTGGGACACCGGGCCAGTTCGGCTGGGTTTCGAACTGATGGATGCCCGGGCCTATCCGCGCCAGCCCAATTCCACGGTGGACACCGGCGCAATCAACGCCATGGAAATGGTGCAGTTGCAGGCCACGGTTGAGCTGGGCGGCATGCTTGGCGCCGGCACCAGCAGTGAACTCACCATCGGCCGCATGAGCATGGATGTCGGCTCCCGCCGCCTGCTCGGCCGGCCGCAGTTCCGCAACACCGCCAACGGCATCACGGGCGTGCGGCTGGATCGGCGGGATGCGGCCGGCAACCAGTTGCTGATGCTCTGGTCGATGCCGCAGATCCGCCTCCCGCGTGAGCCGGCGCGAGTGCGTGACAATGCGGTGGTGTGGGATCGCGAGACCACTGATCAGCAGATCATGCTTGCCTCCTACAGTTGGGCGCTGCCGAACAATGGCGTGGTGCAGCTTTATGCCTTCGGCTTTCTGGAACGCGACGCACCCGGCTTTGCCAGCACCGATCGCCGGCTGTTCACCCCCGGCATCCGCTGGTTCCAGCCCCCGCGCCCCGGCGCCTTCGATCACGACATCGAAGCGGTTGCCCAGATGGGCACGGTCAGCACCAGCAACGCCGCCACCGCCCGCCGGGTGGATCAGCGCGGTTGGTTCATCCATGCCACCGCGGGCTACACCATTCCCGGCGATGTCAATCTGCGCCTGGCCGCGGTGATCGATGCCGCCAGCGGGGATCGATTCAATGCCGCCGGCACCGATACCGGCACCACTGTCACCCGTTTTGATACGCTAATCGGTGCGCGACGCTGGGAATGGGGCCCCTCCAGCCTCTATGGGCCTCTCAACCGAGCCAACATCATCTCGCCCTCGTTGCGGCTGGAGGCAAACACCGGGCCGTGGTTCGATATGTTCCTGGCCTGGCGCAGCCTGCATCTGGAAAGCGCGCGCGACCAGTTTGCGGTCACGGGCCTGCGCGCGCCCACCGGCACGCTTGGCCGCTACGCCGGCAACCAGTTCGAGATGCGGGTGCGCTATTGGCCGATCAAGGGCCGGGTGCGCTTCGATGCCGGCGCCGTGCTGCTCGACAAGGGGCGTTTCCTGCGTGATGCCCCCGGCGTGCGCTCACGGGCCGATACCCACTATGGCTATTTCGATACCAGCATATTCTTCTGATCAGCGGATCACCGCCATTTCGTAAAGGAAATCGACAAACCCGGCCGTGCAGCCCGCCAGACCCTGCACGGCCGGGTTGATGCTTTCGATCAGGAAATATTCGTCGGGCGCATGGGCGCCGCTGCCATGGCCCAGGCCAAACTGACCGGCCGGCAGGCTCACCGGCGGCTGGGTGAACACGCTGCCCGGCCAACTGCCGGCAAGCCGCGGATAAAGCGTGGCCCGCGCACCAAAGCGGGCATAAACCGCCTGCTGCGCGCGGATCACGCGGCTGTCCTCGGCGGTTTCGGTCGGGTCATAACCGCCACTCACCACCACCTCGATATCGCCAAAGCCGCGCTTGGCCAGATGCGCCTTCAGCTTGGCTTCGGCCTCTTGTCTGGTCTGGTTCGGCACCAGCCGACATTCCAGCTTGGCCTCGGCCCGGCCCGGCAGCACGGTCTTGCCGCCCGGCCCGGTATAGCCGGCAACAAGGCCCTGGATGTTGACCGTCGGCTGGCTGGCCAACCGCTCCAGGCTTTGCTGCCACGGCTCGTCATTGATTCACATCTTCACGCCAAACGCCGCCTTGGCCTGTGCTTCGCTTTGCGACGCTGTGGTCTGCGCGATCAGCTCCTTCTCGCGCGCCGTCAGCGGGCGCACATTCTCGAACCAGCCATCGATTGCCGGCGTGTGGCCATCGGCCTCCCCCAGCGTGTTCAGCGCCTGCACCAGATGCCAGACCGGGCTGTCCACCTGGGCGTGATAGCTGGAATGGATGTCCCCCTTCGGCCCCTTGCCCCAGCGTTCGCCACTGGCGATCAACTGGAATTCCAGCGGTCCCTTGGCGCCCAGGTTGATCGACGTGCTGCCATCCTTGCCCTGCCAGGCGCTGGGAATGATGATGCCATCGCACCGCTTCAGCGCGGTCAGCACCTCGGGTGCCTGCACGATCTCGTGAAAATTGGGGGAAGCAATCTCCTCATCGCCCTCGGCCACCAGCACCAGGTTCACCGGCAATTTCTGCCCGGCTTCGCGAAAGGCGTGCAGGGCCGCGAGGAACGCCGCTTCCGGACCCTTCTGGTTGATGGCGCCGCGCCCCACGATCACCTGGCCCCAGCCCGGCTTGTTGGTGATGCGCGCGTCGAACGGCGGGCTCGACCATTCGGCCGGGTTCACCTGCTTCACGTCATACATGAAATAAATGCCAACCGTGCGCTTGGCCCCGGCATCCAGCGTGGCAAAGATACCGGGGTGGCCGGTCGTCGGCATGCGCTTGCAGCTCTGGAAGCCGGCATCCTTCAACAGGCCCATCGTGTAGGCGCAGGCTTCTTCCATCCGGTAATTCTCGGCGGCGTTGTCGGGGTTCCGGATCCAGTCCTGGATGCGGGCGATATTGTCGGGCAGCTGCTTGTCGATGGCGGCACGGATCTTCATCTGCGCATCGGCCCCCGGCGGCTTGGGTGTGGCAGCAAGGGCAGGGGCTGCGGCCATGGCGGCAGCGCCGGCCAGCAGGTGGCGGCGGTTGAAATCGGTCATGCTGGTCCCCCAAAACTGTCAAGCCCGGCAGACAGTAATCCGCCGTCCGTGCCGGCTCAAACCGCCTTTTTCACCGGTTTTGCGATGGTGCGCTGCGGCACAAGCTGTGTTGCGGCGCGAAAGTGTCAGCCTGGCCATACGCAAAGTTCCGGCGACACATTGACACATGCGGCGGAATGGATATGGGGAGGGGGCTGCGACCGTCTGCCGCGACCCCTCACCGGGTCGGCCCGTCGGTGGATGGTCGAGGCAAGGATTGGGTCGACGTTGTCATTGCCCATTCCGCCAATCAGTCGGGAAGCCCGAGCTGCTCGAAGGGGGCGACGGTCAACCGAATGGGAGAGGAGTTCAACATGGCTGAAGATACCAAGGTCTACCCGACCGGGTTGACCGAAAAGGAAGCGATGGAGATCAACGAAGGCCTCAAGTGGGGCACGCGGATCTTCGGCGGCATTGCCGTTCTGGCCCACGTGCTGGCGTTCGCGCTGACCCCGTGGCTGCACTGAGATCAGAGGAGACTGACACATGAATGAAGGTCGTATCTGGCTCTACGTCAACCCCAGCGTTGGCCTGCCGCTGTTCTTCGTCGGCGTGATGGCGGTCGCTCTGATCGTGCACGCCTCGATCCTGCTCAACACCAGCTGGTTCGGCAGCTACTGGGAGGGCGGCGCCGCCGTCGCTGCTGAAGCTGCTCCGGCCGCTGAAGCCCCGGCCGCTGAAGCCGCCCCGGCTGCTGAAGCCGCCCCGGCCGAAGCCGCCAAGTAAGCGTTTCGCCCGGCACGGGCCGGGCACCGCTGCGCATGAGGCCGGCGTTCCCACCATGGGGGCGCCGGCCTTTTCGTTTCTGCACGATGCGTGCGGGTGCCCAGCGTGACCAGGCCGGCGAATCACTGTCCAGCCAGCTTGACACTTGCCGGCCGCAGCGGCTCCGGCCCATTCAGGCCATGCTGCAGCGCAGCGTTAAAAATTTTCAGTTTTGCGTGTCGCGGTTCAACAGGGGCCACATCGCCGCCAGCGTGCAGAGCATGAAGGCCAGCTCCAGGCCGAAGATGAGGCCATAGCCGCCAGCACCGGCCGGCATCGGCAGCCCGGTGTCCACACCCTTGGCCAGATCGCGGATCACCCCGCCGATGGTGGCGCCCACGCCCTGGCTGGTGGCCTGCACCGCGCCCCAGGCACCCATGGCGATGCCCACCTGGCCCTTGGGCGCCAGCTGCATCGTTGCGGTCAGCGTGCCGTGGCCGAACAGGCCGGTGCCGATGCCGGCCAGCAGCACGCCCAGCGTGAACAGCTCCGGCGTGTCGGACCCGGCGGCAAAGATGATCAGGCCATAGGCCGGCAGGCCGATGATGGCGCCCAAGCTGGCCATGCGGAACGGATCGGCGCCCAACGACAGCACATGGCTGGCATAGACAAAGCCCATCAGGCTGCCGCCGGCCATCAGCGCCGAGAGCAGGGTGGTGGTGCCCACGCCCAGCTTCAGCACTTCGCCGCCATAGGGTTCCAGCACGATGTCCGACATGGAAAAGGCCAGCGTGCCCAGGCCCACGGCCAGCAGGCGCAGCACGGTCTTTTCCTTGCCGATGAACAGGTTCCAGCTTTCGCGGAAGGTCGGATCGGGCGTTGCCGGTTCGGTGCGCCGATAATGCGGAATGCGCGCTTCCTGTTTCCACAGCGCGGTGAAATTTAGGATGATGGTGATGACAGCGCTGCCCTGGATCACCTGGATCAGCCGGCCCTGGCTGAAATCGCCCAGCGCCCAGCCAAAGAACAGCGAGGCTGCGATGCTGCCGACCAGCAGCATCACATACATCAGGCCCACCACATTGGGCTGCTGCTCAGCTTCGGTCAGGTCGGTCGCCAGCGCCAGGCCCACGGTCTGCGTCGTGTGGATGCCAGCCCCCACCAACAAAAAGGCGAGCGCGGCGGCCGGCTGGCCCAGCCAGATCCGCTCGTCATAGGCTTCCTGCGCGCCGGCCAGCACCAGCAGCGCGAACGGCATGATCGCCAGCCCGCCAAACTGGATCATCGTGCCCAGATAGATATAGGGCACGCGCCGCCAGCCCAGCGCCGATTTGTGCGTATCGGATTTGTGGCCGATCAACGCCCGGAACGGTGCCGCCAGCAGCGGCAGCGCCAGCATGATGCCCACCAGTGTTGCCGGCACGCCCAGTTCCACGATCATCACGCGGTTGAGCGTGCCAACCAGCAGCACCAGGCTCATCCCCACGCTGACCTGGATCAGTGACAGCCGCAGCAGCCGCGACAGCGGAAGTTCCGGGCTGGCAACATCGGCGAACGGCAGAAAGCGCGTCCCCCATGTCATCCACACCTTGATGAGCTGGGCGTTCAGGCCCTTTTGCGCGGGTTCGGCAGACATGGCCCGCTCCAAAGCCGATTGTGCGGCGCTTGGCAATGGCCTCAATCGCCGCTGGCGGGATCTTTGGCGCTGCCAGCCTTCATCCGGGCGATGGCGTCATTGGCCAGCTGGTCGGCGCGCTCATTCTCGGCATGGCCGGCGTGGCCCTTCACCCAGTGCCAGCGCACCACGTGCGGCCGCGCGGCGGCCAGCAGCGCCTGCCACAGATCATCATTCTTCACCGGCTTCTTGTCGGCTGTCTTCCAGCCATTCTTCTGCCAGCCGTGCACCCATTTGGTGATGCCATCGCGCACGTAAGCACTGTCGGTGGTCAGATCGACCTCGCACGGCCGGGTCAGCGCCAACAGGCCGGAGATCGCCGCCTGCAGCTCCATGCGGTTGTTGGTGGTCAGCGCTTCGGCGCCGGAAAGCTCCTTCTCAGCGGCGCCAAAGCGCAGGATCGCGCCCCAGCCGCCGGGGCCGGGATTGCCCTTGCAGGCGCCATCGGTGAAAATCGCCACCTGCGGGCGCTGTTCAGCCACCCATCATCTCCCCATCCATCATTTCCGGCGTCGCTGCCAGATACCAGCCCAGCCGGCGGGCAAAGGCCATCGGGTCCTTGCGCGTCACCAGCGCATCGGCCGGGGTGTTGATCCAGTCATAGGCGCGGGTGAGGGTGAAGCGCAGCGCCGCGCCGGCCGCCAACCGGGGCAGGGCGGCCCGCTCGGCCGCGGTCAGGTCCACCACCGCGCCATAGCCCTGCATCAGCGCGGCAGCCCGCTCCGGGAAAAACTGCCGGCCGTCGTGGCTGAAGCACCAGGCGGCGTGGGTCACCGCCACGTCATAGGCCCGCAGATCCGTGCAGGCGAAATAGAAATCGATCAGCGCCGTGACCTTGCCGTCCAGCAACAGCACATTGTCGGGGAACAGATCGGCATGGATGGTTGTCACCGGCAGGCCTGCCGGCCAATCGGCCGCCGCCGCCAGCCCGGCCGCCACCAGGCCGGGCAGCGCCGCATCAATCTCGCCCAGCCGGCTGCTGCCGTCGGGATTGGCACAGCGCGCCGCCAGCGGTGCCCAACTTGCCGGCCCCAGCGCGTTGGGGCGCTCGGCGGTGAAATCATCGGCGGCCTGGTGCAGCCGGCCCAGCGCCACGCCCACTTCCTGCGCGGCCGCCGGCGTCGCCTCCGTCACGCTCACGCCGGGGGCGAATTCGATCAGGCAGGCCGGGCGGCCGTTCAGCACCTGCAGGGTGCGGCCCTGCCGATCAGCCACCGGGCCGGGCACCGGCAGGCCTTTGGCCGCCAGATGGCCGATGAAGGCCAGGAACAAGGGCAGATCGCCGGCCGCGACCCGCTTTTCATACAGGGTCAGGATGAAGCGGCCTGTCGTGGTTTCCAGCAGATAATTGCTGTTCTCCACGCCTTCGGCGATGCCCTTGAAGCTGATCGCCGCGCCGATGTCATAGCCGGACAGGAACGCCGCCAGCTCATCGGCGCTGACCTGGGTATAAACGGCCATGCCACCCGCCTCAGGCGGTGAGCGCGCGTGGCAGCTTGAACACCACCTCTTCCACCGCGGAGGTGATATTCTCGGAACTCACGGTGAAGCGCTCGGTCAGGGCGGCGATCACCTCCTGCACCAGCAGTTCGGGGGCAGACGCGCCGGCGGTGATGCCAACGGTGGCCACGCCATCCAGCCAGCCCCAGTCAATCTCGGCCGCGCGCTGGATCAGGTAGGAGCGGGCGCCCTCGCGTTCCGCCACTTCGCGCAGGCGCTGGCTGTTGCTGCTGTTGCTGGCGCCGATCACCAGCACCAGATCACAGCGCGGCGCCATCGCCTTCACCGCCTGCTGCCGGTTCGACGTGGCATAGCAGATGTCATCGCCGCGCGGGCCTTCGATGGCCGGGAATCGGCGCTTCAACTCGGCCACCATGTCGGCGGTGTCGTCCACGCTCAGCGTCGTCTGGGTCAGGAAGCCCAGCTTGCTGCTGTCGGCCGGTTGCACGGTCTGTGCGTCTTCCAGAGTCTCGATCAGGGTCATGGCGCCATCGGGAACCTGGCCAAAGGTGCCGATCACCTCCGGATGTCCTTCGTGGCCGATGAACAGGATATGGCAGCCCTGCGCCACCAGCCGCTCGGCCTGGCGGTGCACCTTGGACACCAGCGGGCAGGTCGCATCAACATAGGTCAGGCCGCGCTCTTCGGCCTTGGCCGGCACCGCCTTGGGCACGCCATGGGCGGAAAACACCACCGGCACGCCGTCCGGCACCTCGTCCAGTTCCTCGACGAAGATGGCGCCCTTGGCCTTCAGGCTGTCCACGACGAACTTGTTGTGCACGATCTCGTGCCGCACATAAACCGGCGCGCCCCAGCGCTCCAGCGCCAGCTCGACAATATGGATGGCACGGTCAACGCCGGCGCAAAACCCGCGCGGCGCGGCAACGAGCACAGTCAGCGCCGGGCGGTCGGCCGTGGCCAGCATGGATTCGGTGGGGGCGGGGGCGGCATCGATCATGGCCGGGCTGATACGCGATTGGCCCCGTTGCTGCAACGCCGCCCCTGCAACGCCGCTTGCCCCGATGCAATTTGCCCCATAGGAGAAGGGCCATGATGCCGATGCTCCAGCGCCGCCGCCTTCTTCCCGCCAGCCTGCTGCTGGCGACGCTGGCGCTGGCCGGCTGTGAGCGCAATCCGCTCATCGTCAAGCGCTCGGCCTGCCCGGCGGTGGCGGTCGCTGCCCATGTTGGCGATGTCACCCTGTTCCGGGGCGGCGGCACCGATGCCGCCAACATCGATGCGGTCGGCACCATCACCAATGTGCGCGACGTCTGCACCGAAACCGCCGATCAGTTCATGTCGCGCATCAGCTTTGATGTCGTGGCCCGTCGCACCGATTCCGCCCAGCCGCGCCAGCTGGTATTGCCGGTGTTTGCCGCCGTGGTGCAGGCCGGGAACGTGATCGATGCCAAGCAGGTCGTCAATGTCACGGTGAATTTCGCGGCCGGCCAGGAACGCGCTGTCGCCAGCGCCACGCTGGATGCCGGCGTGTCGCGCAAGGCGGCCAGCGTTTCGCCGGAAATCCTGGCCCGTATCAATCGCGATCGCCGCCCGGGCGACATTGATGCCGCCACCGATCCGATGGCCGATCCCGAAGTGCGGGCGGCGCTGCGCTCCGCCAGCTTCGAGGTGTTGCTGGGCTTCCAGATCGACGAGCGGGCCCTGGCTTACAACGTCGCCAAGTGATGCCGCCGGGCGGCAACGCCCACCAGCCCAAAGCCTGCCAGCATCAACAGCCACATCGCCGGTTCTGGCACCGGTTCCGATTCAGCCACGCTGGCATCGCCCAGCAGCGTGTCGGCGCTTTCGGCCAGATGTGGCGCGGGCTGCCACCCCAGCGGGGCTGCCTGCAGCCGCGACAGCGGGTCGTCGTTCCCCAGCATGGCGCCTGACGGGGCCTGCCCGCCGGCTGGCAGGCCGCCCGGTGGTGCCACGGCCGGCATGTCCCAGGCGCGCTGGGCGACGCCAGCGGGCGGCAGCCCAGGAAAGCCCGGCAGGGCATCGGGGCGACCCGTTGTCACAGCCGGGGCAACCAGCGCCGGCAGCTCCGGCCCCGGTGCGGCAGCAGGCGCCGTTTCCGGCACCGGCCGGGCCAGCACGGCGGCGGTGATGCCGATGATCATGGTCGCGAGGGCAAGGCGCAGCTTCATGCCCACAGCTACGGCCGTGGCGGCCAATGGTTGAGGGGCAAGGGGGATTTTGCCCCCATTGACTCTCCGCGCCGCTTCCCCCAAGCGGCGAGGCGTCGTCGGGGGCAACCCCGGCGCCGTGCGCGGGAGAGTGTGGCGAGCCATTGCCACCGCCGAAGGAGCAAGCCGCCCCCGGAATCTCTCAGGCCCAAGGACCGCGCCGGCGTATCAGCGACACTCTGGAAAGCGGATGCGGGTTCACGCCGGCATCCCACCGAAGGGGTAAGCCTGCGGACGCACGTCCCGGGTCAAAGCTCTCAGGTCTGGCGACAGTGGGGGGTGAAAGGTTCGGCAACCCGCCGGGCCGTGAACTGTTGCCGGGGGCCTTATGGCTGATGATGCCGATCTGAAACCACTGCCATTGGATGGCCTGCACCGCCGGCTGGGCGCGCGCATAGTGCCGTTCGCCGGCTATGCCATGCCCATCCAGTATGAAGGCATCATTGCCGAGCACAATTGGACGCGGGAACAGGCCGGCCTGTTCGATGTGTCCCACATGGGCCAGCTGCTGGTCGAAGGTGAAGGCGCCGCCGACTGGCTCGAAAGCCTCGCCCCCGGTGATTTCAAGGCCCTGCAGCCGCACCGCGTCCGCTATTCGCTGCTGCTGGCCGACAATGGCGGCGTGCTCGATGATCTGATGGTCACCAACACCGGCCGCAGTCTCTATCTGGTCGTCAACGGTGCCACCAAGCACGACGATATCGCCCATATGCAGGCGCGCCTGCCCGCCGGGATCAGCCTGCATCACATGACCGATCACGCCCTGCTCGCCCTGCAGGGCCCGGCGGCGGTGGCGGTGATGAGCCGCTTCACCCTCACCCCCGAAACCGCCAACCAGCCGGCCTTTGCCGATCTGAAATTCATGGCCGGCGCGCGCTATCAGTGGAATGGCGTGCTGATCGGCGTCACCCGATCGGGCTATACGGGTGAGGATGGCTATGAAATCTCGGTGCCCTCCACCCATGCCGAGGCTCTGGCCGAAGCGCTGCTGGCCCATGCGGAGGTGAAGCCCATCGGCCTTGGTGCGCGCGATTCACTGCGGCTCGAGGCCGGCCTGCCGCTCTATGGCCATGATCTCACCCCCGAGATCACGCCGGTCGAGGCAGACCTCAGCTTCGCCATCTCCAAGCGCCGCAAGACCGAAGGCGGCTTCCCCGGCGCGGCGCGCATCCTGGATCAGCTGTTCAACGGCGCCCCGCGCAAGCGCGTGGGCCTGGCCATCGAAGGCCGCATGCCGGCGCGCGAAGGCGCCACCGTCTGGAATGGCGACACCCAGGTTGGCATCGTCACCTCCGGCGGCTTTGCGCCCAGCCTCTCCGTCCCCATCGCCATGGCTTATGTCGAAACGCCACTGGCCGGCGATGGCACGGCGCTGGAAATTGATGTGCGCGGGCGTCGGATTGCCGCCCGCGTCGTGCCGATGCCGTTCCGTCAGAAAAACTATGTGAGGGAAGGAAAACAGGGATGAGCCGTCTTTACACGCAAGAGCATGAATGGATCGACGTGGATGGCAGCACCGCCACCGTCGGCATCACCGATTATGCGCAAGGCCAGTTGGGCGATGTCGTGTTCGTCGATCTGCCCGAATCCGGCCGCGCCGTGACCAAGGGTGGCGAAGCCGCCGTCGTCGAATCGGTCAAGGCCGCGTCCGACGTCTATGCCCCGGTCTCCGGCACCGTCACCGAAGCCAATCCGGCGCTGGCCGACGATCCTTCGCTGGTCAACAGCGCGCCGGAAGGCGACGGCTGGTTCTTCAAGCTCACCCTGTCCGACGCCTCGGAACTGGATGGCCTGATGGACAAGGCGGCTTACGAAGCGTTCGTCGCCAGCCTCTGAAGATGACGGCCGGCACCACCACCGCCTGGAATCCGGCGCTCTATGCCGCCAACGCCGCCTTCGTGCCGGCGCTGGGGGCCCCGGTGCTGGATCTGCTCGCGCCCAAGGCTGGGGAGCGGGTACTGGATCTTGGCTGCGGCGATGGCGTGCTCACCCAGAAACTGGTGGACGCTGGCTGCGCCGTGGTGGGCATCGATGCCGATGCCGCCATGGTCGCCGCCGCCAAGGCCCGCGGGCTGGATGCGCGCACCGGCGATGCGCGCGACCTCGCCTTCGATGCCGAATTTGATGCCGTGTTCACCAACGCCTGCCTGCACTGGGTCGGTCAGCCGGAACGGGTCACCGCCGGGGTGAAGCGCGCGCTCAAGCCCGGCGGGCGCTATGTCGGCGAATTTGGCGGCCATGCCAATATCGCCGCCATCCGCACCGCGCTGATCGCCGTGCTCGCCCGCCACGGCTTCCCGCCGGCCGGCAGCGAAACCAGCTATTACCCCACCGCCGCAGCCTTCCGTGCCGTGCTGGAAGCCGGCGGTTTCGCGGTTGAAACCTGCCAGATCATCCCGCGCCCGACGCCGCTGCCCGAAAGCGGCATGGCCGGCTGGCTCGAAACCTTCCGCGGCGGCTTCATCGATGCCGCCGGCGTGCCGCCCGAACTGCACGATCAGATCATCACCGAAACCTGCCGCCTGCTCGCCCCCGCGCTGCAGTCGGCCGACGGCCAGTGGACGGCCGATTATGTCCGAATCCGTTTTTCCGCTCACCTGCCGGAGTAAGCCCGTTGCGCTACCTGCCCCTTTCCGATGCCGACCGGTCAGCCATGCTGGCCACCATCGGCGCCAAGACCATCGATGATCTGTTCATCGATGTCCCCGCCGAAGCCCGGCTCGAAGGCCCGATTGCCGGCCTGCCGCACCATGCCAGCGAAATGGCAGTGGAACGCGCGCTGGTGAAGATGGCGGCGAAGAACGCCACCGCCAGCACCACGCCCTTCTTCATCGGCTGCGGCGCCTACAAGCATCATGTCCCGGCCACGGTCGACATGGTGATCCAGCGCGGCGAATTCCTCACCGCCTACACCCCCTATCAGCCGGAAATCGCGCAGGGCACGCTGCAGGTGCTGTTCGAATTCCAGACCCAGGTCGCCCGGCTGACCGGCATGGAGGTGGCCAACGCCTCCATGTATGATGGCTCGACCGCGATGACGGAGGCCGTGTTCATGGCCCGCCGCATCACCCGCAAACCCAAGTGCATTGTCTCGGCCGGCGTCCACCCGCACTACACGGCGGTGCTGAACACGCTCACCCGCTTCACCGGCGATGTCGTGGTGGCCGGCACGCCCAGCCTCACCGCCGGCGCGCCGGGTGATGATCTCGCCAGCCTGATTGCGCAGATCGATACCGAAACCAGCTGCGTCGTCGTGCAGAATCCCAATCTCTTCGGCCATATCGCGGATCTCACGCCGCTCGCCGATGCCTGCCACAAGGCCGGCGCGCTGCTGATCGTTGTCGTCACCGAAATCGTCTCGCTGGGCGCGGTCAAGTCGCCGGGCGAAATGGGTGCCGATATCGTCGTGGGCGAAGGCCAGTCGCTCGGCGCCGGCCTGCTCTTTGGCGGGCCCTATCTCGGCCTGTTCGCCTGCCGCGAAAAACATGTGCGCCAGGCCCCCGGCCGGCTGTGCGGCGAGACGGTGGACGCCAGTGGCAAGCGCGGCTTCGTCCTCACCCTCTCCACCCGCGAACAGCATATCCGCCGCGAAAAGGCGACCAGCAACATCTGCACCAACTCCGGCCTGATCGCGCTGGCCTTCTCGGCCCACCTCACGCTGCTGGGTGAAAAGGGCCTGCGCCAGCTCGCCGCCCTCAACCATGCCCGCGCCGTGCAGCTGGCCGAACGGCTGGGCCGCGTGCCGGGTGTGACGTTGCTCAACGGCCCGTTCTTCAACGAGTTCACCCTCGATCTCGGCCGTGAAGCCCGCCCGGTGGTGCGCAAGCTGGCCGAAAAGGGCGTGCTGGCCGGCGTCTCGCTGGGCCGGCTGTGGCCGGGCGAGAAGGCCCTGGCAAACGGCATGATCGTGGCGGTGACCGAAACCGCGACCGACGAGGATTTTGACGCGTTCGAAGACGCGCTGGATGAGGTGATGGCGTAATGGCGATGAATGATGTGGGCCGCCCGACGCGGCTTGTGGCCGGCACCGGTGCGGTCGCCGAAACCTTCACCGGCAACAAGGCGCTGATGCTCGAAGAACCGCTGCTGTTCGAACGCGGCAGCCTCGACACCTCGGGCGTTGATCTGCCGCCGGTGCCGCCGGTGCCCGATCGCCTTGGCGGCCTTGCCCGCGATGCGGTGATCGGCCTGCCCGGCCTGTCCGAACCCGAAGCCGTGCGCCACTACACCCGCCTGTCGCGGCAGAATTATGCCATTGATCTGGGCATCTTCCCGCTGGGTTCCTGCACGATGAAGCACAACCCGCGCCTCAATGAGAAGATGGCGCGGCTGCCCGGCTTTGCCGATATCCACCCGCTGCAGCCGCAATCCACGGTGCAGGGCGCGCTGGAACTGATCGACACGCTGGCCGATTGGCTGATGAAGCTGACCGGCATGCCCGCCGTCGCCATGAGCCCCAAGGCCGGCGCCCATGGCGAATTGTGCGGCATGCTCGCCATCCGCGCCGCGCTGGATGCCAGGAATGATCCGCGCCGCGTCGTGCTGGTGCCCGAATCCGCCCATGGCACCAATCCGGCCACTGCGGCCTTCTGCGGTTTCACCGTGGAAAATATCCCGGCCAACGCCCGCGGCCGGGTGGATCTCGATGCGCTGCTCGCCCGGCTCGGCCCCGATGTGGCGGCGGTGATGATCACCAATCCCAACACCTGCGGCCTGTTCGAACCGGATCTGAAGACCATTGCCGATGCGGTCCATGCCGCTGGCGGCTATGTCTATTGCGACGGCGCCAACTTCAACGCCATCGTCGGCAAGGTGCGCCCCGGCGATCTCGGCGTCGATGCCATGCACATCAACCTGCACAAGACGTTCAGCACGCCCCACGGCGGCGGCGGCCCCGGCTCCGGCCCGGTCGTGCTGTCGGCAGCGCTGGCGCCGTTCGCGCCGATCCCGTTCGTGCGCAAAACCGCCAAGGGCACGCTGGAACTGGTGGAGGAAGACAGCGCCGCCACCCATGCCGGTGACAGTTTCGGCCGCATGGTCGCCTTCCACGGCCAGATGGGCATGTTCGTGCGCGCCTTGAGCTACATGATGAGCCACGGCGCCGATGGCCTGCGCCAGGTGTCGGAAGATGCCGTGCTCAACGCCAATTATGTGCTGGCCAGCCTGAAGGACCTTTACACCGCGCCGTTCGCCGCCAGCGGCCCGTGCATGCACGAAGCGCTGTTCAGCGATGATTTCCTGGATGGCACCGGCCTCACCACCCTCGATCTCGCCAAGGCGATGATCGATGAAGGCTTCCACCCGATGACCATGTATTTCCCGCTGGTCGTCCACGGTGCGATGCTGGTCGAACCCACCGAAACCGAAAGCAAGGCCAGCCTGGATCAGCTGATCGGCGCGATGCGCCACATCGCCACCAACATGCTGGCCGATCCCGATGCATGGCGCAGCGCCCCGCACCTGGCCCCGCGCCGCCGGCTCGATGAAACGCTGGCCGCGCGCAAGCCGGTGCTGGGCTGGAAGGAAAAGGCGGCCTGATTCCGGACGCGACGTGGCCGACGGGATCTGCCAATCCCGTCGGCCCGGTTCGCATGGACGCGTCGAACCGTGTCACTGAACAGCCGTTTTGCCCTTGCGGGCAAGCTTGTGGGGTCGGCTGTGACCAGTTGGTGTCGGCGCCCCGGGGGGAGACACCGACAAGGCCTGCGATGCAATCGCCGTGCCAGCAAGGCGCCGGCCTGATTATCCCGGATTATTCACCGGCCGGGTGATTTCGGGTTGGCG
>NZ_NOXT01000073.1 GCF_002251755.1 Sandarakinorhabdus cyanobacteriorum | reverse complement strand
GGGAGCTCCAATAAGCTACACCACGCCGTGGGACACGATCATCAGACAAGCGAAACGCACGCGGCCGAGGGCTCCGCACTCGGCTTTTGGTTCCAAGCGTACTTCGCCCTTCTGACGCTTGTATCGCTGGACACCGACGAAGCCGCGATCGGCATTGAGCAGCTCGACGATGTCGAGTTGAAAGCCAACGGGCAGACGCTGCTGTACCAGTTGAAGCACTCCATCAGCGCCAGCCCGCCGCCGGTCACGATCAAGTCGCCCTCGCTCTGGCGAACGGTCAAGGTCTGGATCGACGCTCTGCCATGCCTGACCTTGGCTGAAACCACGCTGCACCTGATCGCTGTAGGGCCTATTCCATCTGATAGCCCGCTTCGGGCCCTAACCGACCCCGAAGCCGATCGTTCCGACCTCGTAGCAGCGATGACCACCGAAGCTGAGCGAGTCATCGAGGCGCGAGAGGCGGCTGCGAAAGCCAAGAGGACGCTGCCCTTTCCCGACAAAGTCGATGGATGCCGCGCCTTCCTGGCGCTCAGCGAACCCGAGCGCCTCAACCTGCTGCGGCGCACAGTAATCCGGCCCGACAGCCCGACGGTGGCCGAGATTGAGCAAAAGATTGCTGAACACTTTCAGTTCGTGCTGCCCCAACATCGCCCGGCCGTGGCGAAGCGACTCATCGAGTGGTGGGACCGCCAGATCGTGTACTCGCTGTGTGGCGAGCGCGACCGCGTCATCACGCGCGCGGAGCTGCAAAGCCAGATCATGGCCGTGGTCGCCGACTTGGAACAGGGTAAGCTCGTGGCCGAGTTCGAGACCGTCAGCCACCCAGAGGATTATCAGCCCGACGGAATGCTTGCCCGGCAGATCGAACTGGTTAAGGGCAAGCCCTACGATCTCGAGCGGGCGATCCGGGAAGAGTGGAAGGCTCGAGAACAGCGCGCCCGCTGGCTAACCGACAATCCAGCCATGGCGACGAAAATCACAGCCTATGACGCCGTCCTTCGCGAGCACTGGTCCGACCGTCACGCAGAGATGGTCGACGGCTGCGCCTCTCTTGACGAGGAGGGCAAGTGCGAGTGTGGGCTTAAGCTGCTGCGGTGGACGCACCACGACGCGCCGGCGACCGTTCGCCCGATAGCTGAAGGGTGGGGCGCGCCCTATTACGTGCGCGGCAGCTATCAAGTGCTGGCTATCAACCTGAAGGTCGGCTGGCATCCTGAATACGAGACGTTGCTGGGGGCCGAGAAATGAGGGTCGCCCACGATGTGTTTGCCGAGACGAACCCGGCCTTCTGCGCGGCCGCGCTGATCGAGTTCACGAAGGCGTATCTCTCCACCAATCCCAAGGGGCCGGAAACGCCGCTGGTGTATCTCGCGCTGCCGCTGGCGTTGTCCGGCGAGCTGATGGGTGCCTTTGATGGCACCAACAAAAACACCGGTCTGCTCGAATGGCTGGAGCGAAGCCCTCAGGTCCAAGTTGGGCTTGCCGATCGCGTGAATGCATCGCTCGACATCGTGTCTGACGCGATCCGGTTCGGCTGCTTCGCGCAGGTTCTGGTCATGGGTGACGGCGCGCGGCTTCAACTCGGCGGGAAGAAACTGACGGCCAGCGCCGTCAGGGCGCTTGGGGAGGAGCCAGCGCAAGCAATCAAGCGCTCTGGCCGCCTCGGGCATTGGTTCTCCACCGCCGGCACTACCCGGACGGTCTTCGACATGATGGGGCTGACGGTATGACGCGGTGGAACATTGACACTATCTTCTTTCTTGGCGTCTCCGGTCAGCGACGCGACGTCAGCTTCGAGGCTGACACTCTAAACATCATCACTGGCGCGTCCGGGACCGGCAAATCGACGCTCATCAAGGCCGTCGATTATTGCCTCGGTTCGAGCAAATGCGAGCTGCCCGTCCATGTGCGGCGGCGCAGCCTCGCAGTTGGCGTCCGGTGGGTGTCCGGAGACGCGCAGATGATCGTGGGCCGTGTCATCCCGCCAGTGGGCCAGGCCACCAGCACTCGCATGTTCACGACGAGTGGACGGGAGCTCCCCCTTCCCGGCACGGTGGACGACTTCGAGGGCGCAACAACGCTGGAAGCGGCCAAGGCATTCATCGAGCGGGCGTTCGGGATCGGCGATCTGATCGGTGAGGCTGACACGGCTAGAGCCCGTGGGCGGGCAACAGTCCGGCACGTCACCCCGTACATGTTCGTGACGAAGGAGGTGATCTACAGTGAGTCGACCCTTCTTCACGGCCTGGAGAAGGCCGACAAGGCGCGCGATATCATCGCGGCCATGCCTTACTTCCTGCGCGTCACCGATGAAGCGAGCGCGATGGACGAGCGGCGGCTGCGCCAGCTCCAGCGCGCGCTGGAAAAGGAAGAAGCGCGTGCCCGATCCCGTGTCGCGGCTGAGACGGCGCTCAAGCAGCGTGCCACCAGCCTGCTCGAGGAAGCGCACCGAATCGGAGTTGCCGCCGCGCCCGAGGCCGATGCGTCCGAGGCCGCTCTCCTCGCTGAACTGATCACGGTCTCTAAGACGCAGATCGAGGCCAGCGTCTACCCGAGCGAGGGTGAGCTCGGCACACTGAACCTTCGTCGCCGGGACATCTTGGCGGAGCTTGGCGCACTACGCCGGCGCTCGCAGGCTACGCGTACGGTGCTGCGGGAAGCGACAGGGTTTCAGGGTGCGGTGGCTCGACAGCGCGACAAACTCAAGCTGGCGGAACACCTGCATCTGGACGAGGTTGCCGGGGTCTGTCCGTTGTGCAATGCGCCGTCCGAGCGCGGCCGGGAGACCGCGGCGGCGCTAAATGCGACGCTGACCAAGGTTCGTGCAGAAAGCGTCGCGGTTGAACGCGTGAGGCCCCGCCTCGTCGAGTATGACCGGGCACTCGAGGACGAGGTCGCGCGCTTGAACGCCGAGTTGCGTCGGGTCGATGATCAGATCCAGTCTTGGTTGCGGCAGAGCGAGGCGACCCGCCGCTTGGCCGACCTCGGGCAGCTTCGGGCTCACCTTCTTGGCCGTATCTCGTTCTTCCTTGAGGCCAGTGTCGACGAACCGCGCCAGGTGACGCGCGATTTAGGCGTGCTTCGCGCCGAGATCGCCGAGCTTGAGGCTCGGGTCGATCGAGAAGCTAGGGACATCAAGCTGAAGCGAGCGGAGGCGAAGATCTCGCAATTCGCTTCGGAGGCGTTTGCAGTCCTGCCGACCGTGGCACCCTGCGTCGGTTCGGAGCTGGATTTCTCGTCGCACCAGCCCGAGGTCGCCGTCATCGAGGCGGGGAGCGGAGCCGTGCTTCGACTGCCCGACGTCGGCTCGGACCAGAACTATCTCGCTATTCATATTGCGCTGTCTTTCGCCCTTCAGCGCTACTTCGAAGTTGTGAACGCGCCGGTGCCGGGCGTGCTCATCCTCGACCAAATCAGCCGGCCTTACTTTCCTCAGAGCGGAGAGGATGAGGACGAAGCAGAGATCTCAGGCCGAGAGGAGGATGAGGACGTGCAAGCGATGCGTCAGCATATCGACTTCCTGTTCGGCGAGACCGCGCGCCGAAAGGGGTTGCAGGTCCTCCTAATCGAGCACGCCTACTTCGCGGACGATGCCCGCTACGTCAGCGCGACCCGGGAGAGGTGGACGCGAGCCTCGGGGAGGGCGCTGATCCCGCTCGACTGGTCGACGCGCGATGACGAATGAGGCTTCGCAAGCAGAGATGACAAACGACACCGTGATTATGCTAAGGCGAAGACCTAGCCAAGTTTCGTCGACCTCACTCCAGAATAGTTCAGCTTGGTGTCCGGTGTTGGGCCGCCCCGTTGAAGCTCCAATGATCGACATGCGGGCGCCTTTCTGCCGTTCTTAAAGCTGGAAAGGCCACTAGGACGGCCGGTGAACGCGCAAGCGCCTATTGGCTGTGCGACGGACAATATTGACCCCATATGGGCTGATCTGCGTCAGTGATCGGAACGAACTCATTCGTACTCAGCCGAAGCCAATCAACGAGATTTTCAATTCTATCTGGAAGGCCGCCCTGCTTCAATTCGCACTCCCATATGGTAGTCACACGCCATCCAATGTCGACAAGGCGTTGGGCGTTTTGATGATCACGGCTAATGTTCTGATTGAACTTGCGTTGCCAAAACTCACCATTGCTAACTGGCGTGGTCGCGTATCGGCATCCTTCATGCCGATGCCAGAAGCAGCCATGAACAAAGACAACGGCTCGCCATTTGGGAAGGACAATATCTGGCGTGCCCGGCAAGCGCCGATCATGGAGTCGAAAGCGAAAGCCTTCCGCATGGAGTGCCTTGCGAACGAGCATTTCGGGCTTGGTGTTTCGGCCCTTGATCCCGGCCATCATGCGGGATCTGGTTTCGCGTCCGACAATATCCATGACAATGAGAACGCCCCTGGAAAACGGCCCTGGATCGACTAGACAACAGGACCGCCGTCAACAACCGAAGCCATCATGACACCAAGACCATACGCTGTCGTTGATCTGTTCGCCGGACCAGGCGGCCTCGCAGAAGGCTTTTCGGCCTTCCGTGACGCCAAGCAGACGCAGCCTTTCAAGGTGGTTCTGTCCGTCGAAAAGGATCCCATTGCCCACCAGACACTGAGGCTGCGGAGCTACCTTCGGCAGTTCGATGACGGCTATCCGCCTGAGTATTATGAGTGGCTTGAGCAAGGGGGAAGCCAGCCCGATTGGGCCCGCCTGTATCCTGCCCATTGGCGTTCAGCGTGTGATGAGGCCCAGAACCTTACGATGGGCGTTGCGGGCGATGATAGGGTGATCGCAAGAAAGTTAGCTGCGATTGAGCGCGAGTACGGCGACAGGACGATCGTGATTGGCGGCCCCCCTTGTCAGGCCTATTCGCTCGTCGGTCGCTCGCGAAACATGGGAAAGGTGAACTACGTCTTCGAAGAGGACCACCGTCACGCCCTCTACAAAGCCTATGTCGAAGTGCTGAACAAGCTGAAACCCGCAGCTTTCGTCATGGAGAACGTGAAGGGACTTCTTTCCTCCCGGGCCCATGGCGATTTCCTCTTTCATCAGGTCCTCGGCGATCTGCGCAGGGCCGGCGGCAGGGGCTTTGGCTACAAGCTGGTAAGCCTAGCGGGCGGGGCGGCGTCCGGCATCGAACCTGCACCCGCAGACTTCGTGGTCAGGGCAGAGCGCCACGGCATACCGCAGGCACGCCATCGCTTGTTCATCGTTGGGCTTCGGGAGGACCTCGCGGAAGGCCTTAGCGATGACATCATCAGATCAGTAGCTCTTTTGGAGCAGCCGAAAGCGACCGTGCGGCATGTGTTGGGACAAATGCCGCGCCTGCGCAGCGGCATTTCGCGGGGAGATGACAGTCCCGATGCCTGGACGACCGAAGTGACGGCTGCATTGGAGTTGCTTGGCACGCTGAGGCTCAACGGCACTCAATTGCGCACGGAAAGGTTCAGGAAGGCCGTTGAAGACGCAAGAACCGCGCTGCGATCAGGCAACATGGAACTGCCTCGCGAAGACCGCTCCATTGCGCCCGCCGGACCCGAATGTGCTGCAGATCTGGCAGATTGGCTTTACGATCCGAAGCTCAAGGCCCTGCCCAACCATGAAGCACGAACACATATGGCGGCCGACCTCGCTCGCTATGCCTTTGCGGCAGCGTTCGGTGCAGCCTTTGGCCAATCTCCGAAGGCTGAGGACTTCCCTCGCGCACTCGCGCCAAGGCACGCCAATTGGAACAGCGGAAAGTTCGCGGACCGCTTCAAAGTGCAGGTGTGGGATGAGCCTTCATCCACGGTCACGAGCCACATCTCCAAGGATGGCCATTATTACATCCATCCCGATCCAGCACAGTGCCGGTCGCTGACTGTGAGGGAGGCCGCCAGGCTCCAGACATTTCCTGACAACTACGTGTTCTTGGGTAACAGGACGCAGCAGTATGTCCAAGTCGGCAACGCGGTGCCCCCGCTGCTTGCCCGCGGCATCGCAAAAGCATTGCACAAACTTATCGACAGGAATGATTAGCGGATGTCTTGACGGCTCTTCGCTGTCAGGCGAACCAGAGGTTCAACTGCCGGACGAGGACAAAATTGCAGTTCAAGACAGAGGAGATCCAGCCGAAGGCCAGCATGCTGATCGAGAGCATGCGCGATATCGGCTATTCTCTCGAAACTGCTCTTGCAGACATCATCGACAATTCGATTGCCGCCGCCGCCAGCCGAATTGACATCCTCGTAGATCCATCAATTGGCAATCCAGCAATCGGCATACTCGACAATGGCGGCGGAATGACCAAGGCAATCCTCTTGGACGCGATGCGACCGGGGAGCAGCAATCCGCGCGATGCCCGAGCCAAGCTCGACCTTGGCCGCTTCGGCCTAGGCATGAAGACGGCATCCTTCTCGCAATGCAGGCGGTTGTCTGTGCTCACTCGCAGGGGCGGAAAGTCCAGTGCCGCCATTTGGGACCTCGACCATGTGGCGTCGTCGGATCGGTGGGAAATCCTGCTACCTGCAGACCATCAGACCATTCCATTCGCTGAACGGCTTGTCGGTGATGGCACACTGGTCGTTTGGGAGAAACTCGACCGTATCCTGGGTGATGAGCAGGAGGCCCAGCAGCAGAAGCTGCTTGCCCAGCGGGTTGACGAGGCAGCATCCCACATCGAGCTGGTGTTTCACCGCTATCTGTCGGGTGAGGCGACCGGCAGCAAGCTGCCCATCATGGTGAACAACAGGCCTCTGGAGCCCCATGACCCGTTTGGCACCAGCCACAAGGCGACCCAGCGCAATCCCAACGAGCCCCAGATCTTCAAGATCAAGGGGCACAATGTGGCAGTGCAGACCTTCACCTTGCCCCACCACAGCAAGCTGACAGACCGGCAATATGAAGCGCTCGCCGGCAAGGCGGGCTTTCTTCGCAACCAAGGCTTCTATCTGTACCGGGAGAAGCGCCTGATCATTTCCGGGACGTGGTTCGGTCTGGCACAGCAGAAGCCTATCACTCAGCTGACACGCGTCCGCATCGACATGCCGAAGGAGCTTGATGCGGAGTGGAAGATCGACGTGAAGAAGGCGTCTGCCCAGCCGCCGCCGGCCTTGCGGCGTGAACTGCGCGGCCTTGTCGAGCAGATCTGCTCAGGGTCCAAGCGTGTCTATACGCACCGCGGGAAGAAGCTGGTCAGTGACGATCAGATCGAGATCTGGCAACGAATCCAGCACAAGGGCCAGATCAGGTACGGTATCAACCCGGACCACCCGGTGGTCGCGCAGTTGAGCAATGAGCTGGGCGATGAAGGCAGACAGCGTCTCAAGGCGCTCATCAGGCTTATGGAAACGAGCCTGCCGATCGACAGCATCTTTGCTGACAAGGGGGGCAATCCCACCGCCGTGTCGTCCGGCGATCTTGCCGACCATGAGCTCGCGGTGGTGGCGGCGGACACCTATCGGCACCTTAATGGTGGCGCGGAAGCGCGCGATGAGGGCGTTTTGGCAATGCTGGGCATGATGGATCCTTTCCGGTCCAACTGGCCGGTGGTCGAGTCAGCTTTGAAGGACAGGTTTGGCTGGGACCGATGAGCACACCTCTGAAACAGCTTGAAGACATGGTTTCCGCGTGGCTCTTCCATGAGAAGTTGCCGACTCCCGAGTCCATTAGGACGCGGATCAAGCTGATACGGTCAATGCCCGAATTCGGGTCGATCAGCGATGTTCAAGCGGAGCATCTGGCAAAAGAGCTCGAAACCAAGCTCGACGTCGGCATGTCCATTGGTTCCCAGCTGACTGCCGAGGGCTTCAAGCCTTGGCTGCCGAACCGACGCGCAGATATCGATCCATTTTTCTGGAACCGCTATCGGAAACTTCTTGTCGGGCAGGGCTTCCCGAAGGGTGTTCTGGAGACGCTTGATCAGGTGACCGACAATATTGTCGGCTTACTGGAAGACCCCTGCAAGGAGGGCGAATGGGATCGCCGCGGCATGGTCGTGGGTCATGTCCAATCGGGCAAGACCGCGAACTATACCGGCCTGATCTGCAAGGCGGCCGACGCCGGATACAAGTTGATCATCGTCATCGCCGGCGTCCACAACAATCTGCGCAGTCAGACCCAGGCTCGCATCGATGAGGGCTTCATCGGCAGGGATACGGGCAAGGGTCTTGCGCTCGACGGCGAGGACAATCGCATCGGTGTGGGCCTGTTCGACTCCACCCGGAAACCCGCAAGCTTCACGAACACGCTGAAGGACTTCAACAAGCAGCAGGCGAGCACCGTCGGCGTCTCGATCGGCGATCTGAAGACCCCGGCCATTCTCGTCATCAAGAAGAACAGCAGCACTCTGAGCAATCTGCTCTCCTGGCTGAAGGATAACAACGCGAAACGCGGCGGCGGCAAGATCGCCGACCCCGTCCTTCTGATTGACGACGAGGCGGACAATGCCTCCATCAACACGGCCAGCGGGCCGGGCGCTGTCACCAAGATCAATGGCCAGATTCGGAGCCTGCTCGAGCTGTTCGGGCGAAAATGCTACGTGGGCTACACCGCAACGCCTTTTGCCAACATCTTCATCGATCCGGAAACCGATGACGAGATGCTCGGCGCCGACCTGTTCCCAAGGGATTTCATCGTCAGCCTTGACCCGCCGGACAATTACTTCGGCGCCAGCAAGGTGTTTCTCGAAAACAGCGATGCCATCATCCGGCCGATCACGGACAACGAAGATCTGCTGCCCGTGGGCCACAAGATCAGCCACAAGCTGGCCGCCCTGCCGGGCAGCCTGATCGATGCCGTGCATTCCTTTGTCGTGGCGCGTGCCATCCGCATCGCTCGTGGACAGGGAACTCAGCATTCCTCAATGCTGGTGAACGCTTCTCGTTTCACCGCCGTGCAGGGTCTGCTGCGGAACGAGATCCATGGGCTTGTGACGGAGTTGCGTGAGGCCGTGCGGAGCTTTGCCGGCCTTGGTGCCACCGCCTCGCTCAAGCATGCCGCCATCCATCAGCTCCACACCATCTGGGAGCGGGAGTTCCAGGACGCGGCCGACTGGCAAACGGTGCACGCAAACCTGTTGCAGGCGGTGGCGCCAATTCAGGTTGTCGAGGTGAATGCCAAGTCAAAGGGCGGACTCGATTATCGCGCCAACAAGGAAAACGGGCTGCATGTCATAGCTGTCGGCGGCTTTTCGCTCTCACGCGGTCTGACTCTCGAAGGCCTCACCATCAGCTACTTCCTTCGCAATTCGCTGATGTACGACACGCTGATGCAGATGGGTCGGTGGTTTGGATACCGTCCGGGATACGAGGACCTGTGCAGGGTCTGGATGCCCGAAGATGCCCAGGGGTGGTACGAACATATCGCCGAAGCGACCGAAGAGTTGCGGGCCGAATTCAAGGCCATGGAGGCGCTCAACGCCACGCCCGCGATGTTCGGCCTGAAGGTGCGCAGTCACCCGGATACCCTGATTGTCACGGCAAGGAACAAGATGGGCACGGGCAAGAGCGTCGTTGTCCAGATTGGTCTGGGAATGAGCTTCATCGAGACCGCCGTTCTTCGAGCCGACCTAGCCTCGATCAAGTCCAATCGCGATGCAGCACGCCGATTTGCTAGTGCCATGCGAGATCGGGGACACATGCCCTCGACGGCCGAAAAGGTCGCCGCCGGCGCTTTGTTCCGTGATGTGGACGTCAACATCGTGACGGACTTCATCCGCGCGTTCCGCAATTCCGAGGGGGCGTTTCTCACGGAGCCAGGCCCGGTTGTTCGATATATCGAAGAGCGGCAGGAGGATGAGCTGGCCAAGTGGGACGTCCTGTTCGCCAGCGTGAAGCCCGGTCTGGACAAGAAGGCCGATCCCGAGGACCTTCTTGGGATGACGATCCACTGCCAGGAACGATCAATTGGCGACCGATCCAACGAGAAGGTAATCAGGGTCTCGAACAAGCAGCGTGTGGCTTCGCGCGGTGTCGAGCAAACCGGTCTTGAAGATGACGAGATCGAGCTTGCGCGGCAATCCTATCTCGCGACGGATCCCGCAGCGGCAAAGAAGCACGCGGCTGGCCAGTCTGTGAACTTTCCCGATCGCATCTACCGCGATGTGCGAAAGAAGCCCCTTCTGATCGTCCACCTGCTTTGGTTGAAGAAGAAGACTGACACGATCCCAACGATCATCCCCGACCTTCCCGTGATGGCGTGGAGCATCAGCTTCCCGACGACCCAAAAGCCCGAAAAGCGGGTGGAATATGTGGTCGGGGCGGTTTGGCTGAAGGAAAACATGCCGGACGACATGGACGACGAGGACATCGGGGGCGACGATGACTGAAGACCCATGGGCAAGCATCAAGAAGCCTGATTCCACGACGCTCCTTGCCATGCGCCGCGTGTCGGCAGAGTCGCGCTGGAACTTCTACTGGGCGAAGGATCAAGCAGGAAAATGCCTGCTGGTGATGGTTCACGACCCTGCTTCAACGCCGATTGGCAAGTTGCCCCGTCCCAGGGGCTTGTCGGTTGAACTGACGGAGCCTTCCGAGGGTCACCGCGCCCTGTTGCTCAAGCTGCTGGACGGCTCACAGCGAGACATATTCCTCAAGCTCGCGACAGATATCATGACTGCCACGGAAGCCAGCGGTACCGAGCCGGAGGCGGTATCTGTGGCTGTAGCGCGGACATGGCGCTGGCACCATCTGCTGAAAGGTGGCGGTAGTGGAAAGCTTGGTGACGAGGAGCAGAAGGGTCTCATTGGGGAGTTGCTTGTACTGAAGCGACACCTGTTGCCCCAACTCTCGCCATTGGCATCAATCTCGGCATGGCGCGGTCCGCTGGGTGCGCCAAAGGATTTCGAGGTTGGCCGAATGGCCATCGAAGCCAAGGCAAGGCGTGGCTCGGCAACGCCCTTCATCCGGATCTCATCCGAGCATCAGCTGGATGCAAGCGGGTGCGACCGGCTCTTTCTGCATGTGGTGGAACTGGACAGAGCGATAGAGGAAGCCGATCCCTCCAATGCCATTTCGATTGCCATTCTCGCCGACGACATCCGTGGAATGGTCTACAGCGCCGATCGCGCAGCGATAGAAATGTTCGAAGCTTGCCTGATTTCGGCCGGAGTGACCCGTACTGCCGATTATGAGGATGACCTTTGGGTCGAAGGCAGAAGCCGCGCGTTCGATGTGGTGGACGGGTTTCCCCGCATCACACCCGATAGGGCAGGATCGGGTGTTCGCGGCGTGCAGTATTCTGTCGACCTTGCCGCCTGCGAGCCCTTTGCCATTCTTGTTGCCGAAATTGCGAACGAAATCGGGCGCCATCGCGATGTCTGAACGCATTGAAGATTTTCTCAAGGAATTGCTGCACGACGTCAGCCTGACGGCGGCTGCCAACGGCGAATTCAAGGAAGACGTGTTCTTTCGTCAAATGTGCGACCACCTCGTCGCGGCTGGCGAACTCGAAACACATGAACGCGCCACCCATGCTGACCGAGGCATCCGGATCGATGGACACGGCGGCAATCCGGATGAAGCCGATGGGAACCTTTCCCTGATTGTGCTTGATTTTCACCAGGACGACACAATCGAGAGCCTCACTGGCACCGAGATGGATGCCATTTTCAATCGCCTGACCAACTTCATGAAGCGGGCGCGCGAACCCGCTTTCCGGAATGCCCTGGACGACAGTTCAACAGCCCTCGACGCAGCCGTTCACATCAATGCCATGTGGGTAAAGGCTCGGCGGGTGAAGTTGATCCTCATCAGCAACCGCCGCCTCAGCGCACGAGTGGATGGCCGCGATGCGGTGACGATTGATGGCAAGACGGTTACCTATTCGGTGTGGGACCTTGAACGGCTCTGGAAATATGTATCCTCCGGCCGTGAGCGGGAAGATATGGAGCTCGACCTTGTCGACGAGTTCGGGGGCGCCATCCCGGCACTGCCGGCTCACCTTGGCACTGGAGATTATGAAGCCTTTCTGTGTGTGGTCCCCGGAGCGCAAATTGCCCGGATCTATGACCGGTGGGGTTCCCGGTTGCTCGAGCAAAACGTCCGGAGTTTTCTCCAGCTCAAGGGCAATGTGAACAAGGGGATGGCGAGGACCATTCGCGAAACGCCGGAAATGTTCTTCGCCTACAACAACGGCATCACGGCCACCGCCGAAGCTGTCACTCTGAGCGACGACGGGACTGGCATTGCGAGGATTCGCAATCTCCAGATCGTGAATGGTGGCCAGACGACGGCATCCCTCCATCTGCATCGTGCAAAGGGCGGGACGCTCGACAACGTGTTTGTTCAGATGAAGCTGTCGATCGTTCGCCCCGAGCGTTCGGAAGAGGTGGTCCCCAGGATATCGGAGTATGCCAACACCCAGAACAAGGTGAATGCGGCCGACTTTTTCGCCAATCACCCGTTCCACATTGAGCTGGAGAAATTGTCGAGGCGGATCCTTGCGCCGCCCGTGGAGGGCACTTTCACGCAGACGCGTTGGTTCTACGAACGATCACGTGGTCAATACCAGAATGCCAAGGCCAGCACGAGCGGGGCAGCCCAGAAGAAATTCGATGCGGAGTGGCCTAAGGCACAGCTGATCACCAAGACCGATCTCGCCAAGTTCCTGAACCTCTGGCCAGGTGAATTCGGCATGGTGAACCCATGCTCGGTCTGCCGCGGGGCCCAAAAGACGTTCTCGGATTTTGCGGCGAACGTCAGCTCTAAGTGGAGCGATACATCGCTGGCCGGCGTCAACGACGAATTCTTCAAGGAGTGCGTGGCCAAGGCGATCATCTTCCTCGAGACGGAAAAGATTGTTTCAAATCGCCCCTGGTATCAGAAAGGTTATCGCGCCCAAATCGTCGCTCATGCTCTGGCCAAGTTGGCTTGGGACATCCAGCAACGGCAGGATAGTCTCAATTTCACAGCCGTTTGGGACCGTCAGACTCTCCCACCTGCGCTTCATGAAGCCATCATTGCTGCGGTCGATGCCGTCCGCGAAGTTGTCACGAGCCCGGCTCAGCCTGGCCAGAACATCACTGAATGGGCCAAGATCACCGCCTGCTGGCAGCGCGTCCAGGCGCTCGAGATCGAATGGCCCGAGGCATTGCCGGACATCCTTCAATCGGTGGCAGATGCGCGTGCCGCGAGGAAGGGAGCAAAAGCGACCAAGAAGGCTTATGACGCAACCCAGGCGGCGATCGACGTAATCAACCTTGGTGCAGCCTATTGGCAGCAACTCATGCAGTGGCCGGGCGTGAGAAAGGCGATTACTCCAAAAGAGCTTTCTTTGGTTGCCCTTGCGGCCCAAGGGCGAAGCCTGTCCGACAAGCAAGGCGTGGCCGCCATGGAGGCCAGAGACAAGGCCATCGACGCCGGGTTTCCGGCGGGTTGAACCCGATTGTGCAATTGGCTTCAGCGCGCGGGCATGCTTGCCTGATCGGCCTTACTCCATGGATCGTGTTCCGTTCGCCGAAAATGCCCGCCAAGCCCATGAGCAAGAGTACGCAGCACCTCGCTGCCCACCGGTGAACAAGCGATCGTCAGAAAGGTCGAAGGATCGACGGTCACATCGACATAGTCCTCGGCGACCGATGATTCCAGGAACACGTGGGCGGCCTCCACTCCGTCCGGGCCATGCATCTCGAGAAGCCAGTATGTGGGTTTGTGTGTGGGGCGCAGCATGACCGTCTGGTCAGAGACCTGCTGAACCGCAGCCAGAAGGTCGTGAGGCGAAAGGTGCCCCGGCAGGATGGCTTGGCTTTGAATGCTCATTTCACGTCCATGTTAATCAAAAGGGCGGAAGGTTCAATGACACGGTCGAAATGTGGTTGCTGGCGTGCCAGCTGCGCTGCCGTTCACATTGTCACCGCCCCTCGGTGGTCAAGGCCACCGAGGGGCGATCAATCAAGCTGGTGACGGCTCGGATCTGCCTGCCCAGAGTGAGACCAGCGATTCCCATTTCCTGTCGAACACCAGCGGCGTGGTCGGCCCCCAGTCGCCGAGCAAGCGCCGCCGGGCCAGCACCACCACATGGATGTGGGGCGGCGCCGCATCGACGAAACCGCGCTCGAATGGATCGTGGCGGATCATGATCAGCGGGAGCTCATAGGCATCGACGACCTGCGTCAGGAGGAATTCCCGAACGACCTCCCAATGCATGTGGGCCGGCAGGCTGTCAGCCTGGGTGAACTTCATGTGCAAGGCCATCGCGGTCTGCCGGGGATCGGTGCGCGACAGGAACGAGCCGATCAGCGCCTGTGGATTCTGCAATTCATCGGGCAACAGCAGCGGCAGCAGCGTGTCGTGCCGCTTTACAGTGGGTGACCAAGGATCGGTTGGCTGGATGGAATGCGGATGCAGGTGCAGCTTGCCGAAGACATACTCGTCCAGGTCACCATCGGATCGGTAGCGCACCGACACTGACAACGTGGAGCGGGGCTTGAGGTCCAAGGTGGTCATGCCGAGAACCGCCCGACCAGCAGGATATCCCGCCACATATCAATGAGAACGTGCGCACTTTCGATCCCGCGGACCAGGTCGTCAGCCGTCGGAAGCATAAGTGTTGTCGGCTGAGCCGGTTTGTCGGGGGGAACGACGAAGGCTTCCACCCGGTCACCGTGATTTGCCGGCGAGGCAGCAAAGATGAGGCCTTCGGCATCAACATGGAACCAGGGACGCAACCCGGACATGGAATGCGGCTGGCCACGGCGCAGGAACCAGGCGGTGGCGGTCAGGCCAACCGCGGTGTCAGTGATGATGATGGCGCTGACCTGATGCCGCTTCACATGTTCGGCCACCTGATTGCGATCATGATTGTCCAAGCCGGCCGCCGCGGCGTTCATGATGACATCGGTACCGGCATCCAGGAGCCGCAAGCCTCCGGGAATGGTGGCAAACCGGTCGGCTACCAGGTGTGGCGCCAGGGCTTCAACCAGCTTGAAGGCAGCAAACGGAGCCGGGATTGCGGCCTCAGCAGTGAAGGTGATGGGATGAGGGACGTGAATGGTGCTCATTGCACGTCCCCCTGTGAAGCGGATTTGGCCAGCATTTGCCGGACGAGTTCGGAAACGGTCGTTCGCCTGTCATGTGCTTCGCGTCGCAGCCGTTCGGCCTCTTCCCACGACAAGCGCACCGCAATCTTCTCGACCTTTTTTGACATTGTTTTTGTTGGCATTTTTCATCTCCTTTCAAATACCGACCTCCTTTCCTGCTTTCCCTGAACACCTGAACTCCACGGGTGATCCTGTCCTGGCTTCGTGCGCATCGTCGCTTGTCGACCATGCTTGGACATTCGGCCTATCGGCCCCGGTCCTTTTCGGGTCGCACCTTTTGAACAGAGGCCGGCAGGTCCTTGGTCGCCTCCGGCTCCGGCGATGGCTCGGTGGGCAGGGCGGGCGAAGACGCCTGCCCATGGGCCTCCCGATCCGGCGTGATGCGATCCGAGGTCGTCCTGAGGTCATTGCGAGGGCGGTCGATTGATACCCCGCTTTCGGCATCAGCATGGTCCCGCTGCGGCTTCGCGGCCCTCCGATAATAGTCCTGCTTGGCCAACGTGAACGCGAGGAGGAAGGCATCCCGGTCCTCTCGGCTGAGATCATCCCTGGATAACGTCTGCTCGATGAACTTGCGGTCGCCCGGATCGTCATAGATCAACCGGTTGTCGAGGTCTCTGGCTTCATGCATGTGCAGCAGGTAATTGCGGTCCAGGATGCGAAGGAACTCCTCACGCCAGTAGGCATTTCGGGTGGCTGTTTCCTCAGCCATGCGGCGCTCCGCCTCAGCCAGCCTCTGCTCGGCGGCCTCCTTTTCCTTTTGAATGCGCCGTCTTTCTTCGTGGTCAGACCGTACGCCGCCCGCAGCATCTTCAGCCTGAGCATCCGCCTTGCCATTGTCCTGTGCTTTGGCGGGTTTCGGGCCAGCGAAGAGGGTGCGGAACCGAGCCAGGATAGACGGTGACCGGGGTGTCGGTGCAGGCTGATGTCTATCAGCTGGCGTGGCTGCAGGCACATCGTCCATCGGTCGCTCGGCAAGGGCAGCAAGCCTCGATTTCGCCATCTGAACCGCGGCCATACGGTCGTGAAGTTCTGTGGCCCGCCGGTCCCCAGCGGTTTGCAGACGGGCCGCATGGGCCGCGAGGCGCTGCATCGTCCGCAGATCGAGCAGTGCAGCGAGGCGATCGCTCGCATCCCTGAGGCCGACACGAGCAGCTTCCATCTGACGCCCGGCGGCATCCTGCTGATGATGATAATCAACGTCGGCCTTGGCCAGGCGTTCAGCGGCACCCAGCCGGCTAAGGTCAGAAGCAAGGCTGTCGCTGTGGACTAGACGCTGGAGTGCGCCTTCCCGCAGATCCCACAATGCCCGGTCAAACCGGCCGCCGGCCATTGCTCGATCGAGAGCATCCTGGTGGTTTCGGGCCGCCATCAGCCTTGCCTTTGCCGCTTCGGCCTCCACAAGGGCGGTCTGTTGCATTCGAAGACGAAGGCCGTTTGCATCGGCATCCACTAGGGCGCGCTGGGCCCGGCGATATTTAACCAGCGCGCGCCGAGCTTCGATCGCGATGGTCTTTGCCGTTCTCGTGATTGTCGCTTTGGCAGCTGCCAATTCCAAGGCTCGCTGTCTGGACAGCGCGTCGGCAAACCGGATTCGACCATCCCCGATGTGGCGGCGAGCCGTGCTGACAAGGCGGTCTTGGGCCGCAAGTTCAAGCAGTTGCTGGCTTCGAGCGAACAGGTGGCGAAGACGGATGCCAATATCCAATCGGCGCACATTGGCGTCCTGTTGGGCCATGTTCAGCCGTTCCAGCTGACGTCCGAGGCGCGGCTCAATCCGCTGATCGACAAGTGCCGTTCGGAGATCTGCCAAGTGGGTGAGCCTGCGGTACAGTCGCCGGGTGTCCATCTGGACAGTCAGACGAAGAGTGCCCAATGCATCGAGCCCTTTGAGCGCCCGCTGATGATCTGCCGCCCGAAGAAGCTGAACCCGGGCGGCCGTGGACTGAGTTAATGCTTTTGCCTGCGCTTCGACGAAACGTGCCGTGGCCGTAGACAGCCGATCATCGGCATGGAGGCCTTGCATGGAGGAACGCATGGCACCGAGACCCTTGAGCCGAGCTAGGCAGGCGCGGCCAGCATTCCCTGAGGCAACCCGCAGCCGATCGGCAGCATGAAGGTCGCGAACCTGTGCTGATCGCCACGCATTGACCGGCTGCCCGGCCAGTAGGCTGACCGTCATGCGCGCAGCAGACGCCCGAAGGCGATCCGCAACGCCGGTCATCGCGAGGCGCCGGACTTGCACGATTGCAATCTCCAAACCCCGGAGGCTGGCTGCAATCCGCGGGATCAATTCGAGCGCCGCAGCGGCAGCCTTGCCGCGTTCGGCCTCGTCGGCCGGCGCAGCAGCTTGATGTCTTGACGGCAAGCCGCGCTCGGCTCGCGTGGAGGCCGTGAAGCAAGGGTCAAGGCCCTCCTTCCCGAGGGTCGCGTTGAAGGCATCGACAATTTCGTGGCGCCATTGCCTCAACCCGTCGGGGCCGAGTGTTTGAAGATCCTTGAGAAGGCCGAATTCCCAGCTGCTCGCAGACGCATGCAGCAGCGGGCGGCAGCTCACCACCAGCTGCAGGTGAAAGTTGCGGTCATCCTTGGCGCCGCGCCCGCCGCTGGGGCGCTGGATAGCTGCAACGTAAGGCAGTTTCGCTTTCTCAAGACGCGACAGGAGTTCAAGGGCAACCGCCGCCCGGCCTTCACGGCTCAGGCCGGCGGGCAGCGCGATTGCGACATGCTTGAACACCTGGGCCCTGGGCTCGCCGCCGACCGTGCGGCCGACCGTGGTCTCGAACTCTTCGAGCGCACGTGCACACGCGACGACGGCGCCATCAAAATCCGGGCTGCCGGGTTGAGGGCCGTTGGGCCCAATCATGTTTGAGAAGATCACCTCTTCGCGCTCGCCGGCCAGCGCATCCGGGTCGATCACATAGCGACATTTCGATGCGAAGGCGTTTCCGGATGCATTGCTGCCGTGGGCCCACAACTTCATGACGAGGTTGGCCTTGCCATCGAGGTCCACCGACGGTTTGGCCCAGCCCGCGAAATCGGAACCGGCAGGCAGCGAAACCGGCGTGTGATGGTCGAAACCCGGCATGGGCCTCTCGGTCCCGATCCGGCTTATGCGGACACTTGTCCCTTCGCCGATCTCGGCCCGCCGCTGTGCAGCCAGCGACCTGCGAATGCCGGCCGCAACGGCCTTTGCATTGGCTTCTTCAGCCCTCGCGTCTGCATCATCACGAGCAGCATTTCGCGTGGAACGCCGACGCATGTTTCCGGCTTCAATTTGCTCGTCCAGCTCGGCGCGCTTCCGGCCTGCCGCTGATGCCTTACCGCGCGCTTGTGCGACCGCGCGACGGATTTGGTCGTCACTCCGAATGCGTCCGCCAAAAATGTAACGATTAGAGGACATTGAGCCAATTTCACGTGATTGCCGTCATTTTTGGAAAGGGAGGGGGTCGAGGGGGGTCGAAAGGCGCTTGTTGCGAATTCGACCGTTATTGCGACCCCCTCCCTTTCCTTCTTGGATGGTAAGGCACTTCCGTGCCATCGCGCACTGCGCTGGGGGGCGTTGACTTGGCTGTTTTCGGACCGTTTGCCGAACGGCAGATTCTAGAAGAACTATTGTGCGAAGCGGACATTCGATATGCCTCGGTTTGCCGATCTGGATGCGGGCCGGGAGCGCGGAATGACCTTCGACGAATATAAAACCGGTGGTATGGCGCTGTATGCTGACTTCGCCGAGGCGGTGGCCGACATCCTCGATGCCGCGATCGCAGAGCAACACGACCTTCGCCTGCAAAACATCCAGTGCCGCGCGAAGGAGCCGACGTCGCTCAAGGCGAAGCTCGCCAAAGCCGGGGCGAAGGCCGACACGCCGATCGGCGACGTCGCCAAGGACGTCGCGGGTTGCCGCGTGATCCTCTACACCAACGGCGACGTTGAGCGATTCCGGAACAGCGGCATCCTGCGCGACAACTTCGACGTCGATTACGATCGCTCCAAGATGCACTACCCCGATAGCAAGGAGGAGGGTGCCGAGTTCTTCATATCGGAGAACTGGGTGGTAAAGCTGAGCGAGGCGCGCTGTGCGCTCCCAGAATACCGCCGGTTCGCCGGACTGCGCTGCGAGATTCAGATCCAGACGATCCTCGACCACGCCTGGGCCGAGATGGCGCACGACACCATATACAAGCCGATGACCGACGTTGGGTTTGGCGCTGCCAAGATCGAGGTGATGCGCAAGCGGCTCCGCAAGGTCATGCAAGAATACCTCCAGCCGGCGGGCTACGCCTTCGACAAGATCGCCAGCGACTATGCCCACCTGCGCGACGGCAAGGAGATGTTCGACGGCGACGCCCTCGCGGCAATCCGCGGCTGCGACGACCGCAACAGCCTCGAGGAGATGGTCGAGCGCTACTCGAACTTCGTGCTGCCCCACTTCGACGACTACGTCGCCGCCGCGCCCGACATCATCGACACGATGTCCGATGCGGCTATGCGCGCGCCCGGGATGCCCGAGGTGCCACTCATGTACTTCAACCGCGAGTATCCGGGCACCAGGTCCCACGCAGTCATCGGCAAGATCTGCCGCATCCTGGAGAGCGGTTATCTGCTCTACGCGGCGCCGGAGCGGATGTTCGACGCCGTGATCGCCATGCGCCGCGCCGCCGTCACGGACGACGAGCGCAAGCCGATTGACGATCTCGCCCGGCGGTTCGCCCAGTATGACCTACATGCTTGGAAGAAGGTGGGGCCGCGAATCCAGCGACTAATCGTCGATATGATTGCGGGACTGGAGGATGCCTCCCTTGTCCACGCCGCCGCGACCGCCACCATCATGCTGAAGGAGACCCTCTTGAGCACGGTGACTGGTACCAGCTCGAAGGCCGACGCGATGCTGCTTCACAACGGATCGGTCGTCGTCACCGACGAGCTGAAGCAGATTCGCCGCGACGCGCTGGGACAGCTCGAGCGCTTGCACGGGCTCCTCCCCGAAGACGGGGCGAAGGGAAACGTGCGGCAAGCCATGCTCGCCGCTGGCAGCACGCCGAACAACGCCGGCTACACCGATCAGCTCGGCGAGGTCATCATGGACGACCTCACTCAGGTCATGGGGTTCTTTGCCGGGGTGATCCCCGGCCTCGGTCTCGAGGCGAGGCGGTATCTCGAGGTCGTCGTCCACCAGCGATACTACGCCTACCACGCGCTGCCGCCAGCCATGGCCGGTAACGCCGCGCTGGCGGCAGCACAGGGGCGGCTGCTCGACGCGTTCGCCGCAGTCCGCGCCGCGCTAGACGCAGATCCCGAACTGGCCCGCTACCGGCTGCTAGTCGGCTACGACAGCGTGACGGCCAGCATGTGGTCGAGGCCGGGCTTCGACTACGAGGCGAGGAAGGAAGAGCAGTCCGCTGGCATCGAAGCGCTGATCGCGGAAGTCACAGCCGACACGTCGGACGAGTGGCTGGCGCAGCTCGAACGCTTCGTCGAGACGCGCAGCAGCGATGGGGCGACGTTCATTGGACTCCAGAATTTCATCAAGCGGCTCGCGACGACCCAGCCCGACATCCTGCTGTCGTGGTTGCCCCGGCTCAGCGACCGCCTTGCGGAATGGCTGCCAGGCATGCTCCACGGACTTTGGGAAGCCGGCAGAGGTCCGGACGTAGACCGTTTGCTCGAGGGCTGGATGGTCGAGGACAGGCACCTGTCCTCGATCGCCTACTACCTGCAGTTCGCCGAGGCGTTCCGGTTCGACTTGCTGGCCACCATCACCGCTAAGGGGCTGGCCGCGGCGGACGATGGGGTCCTGCACAACGCCGCCATCGCCGCCGCCCGGCAGTCGGCAAAGCATCCGCAGGGCCTGTTCGACGAGATCTACCTGCCGACCGCGCGGTCGCTGGCGTCGCGCGGCGTGTTCAGTTGGACCGGCGGCATGTTCAACTGGGACCAGGTCGCGCTGCTCAAGGGACTCTCCGCCGAGCAGGTCGACCCGTTGCTCACGCTGATGACCGACATGCCGCGCCTGGGCAGCGACGGCGAGGCGATGCTCGCCGTCATCGCGGCGGAGCATGTGCAGGCCGTCATCGACCTGATCGGCCGCCGCTTCCAGAACGACAGCAAGGACGGGGACATCCGCTACGAGGATCTGCCGCACCGCCTCCACTACCTGCGTGCGCCGCTCGCGGCCGCCCCGGGCGAGATTGTGGCGGCGGCGAGGGCGTGGTTCGACACCAATCCGGCGTTCTCTCAGTTCCACGGCGGCCGGCTCATCGCCGAGCTCTTCCCCAACTTGGAGCATCCGCTCTATCCGCTGCTGTACGGCCAGATCGAGCAGGGTCGGGAGGGCATCGACTTCGTGCTCTCCGTGTTGAGGGCCTACGAGGGCGAGCAGTTCCTGCATCCGCTGCTGCGCGCGATCGTCGGTTTCCTCCCCGCGGACGACGAGCTGCTGAACATAATCGACATCATAATCGACTCGAGCGGCGTGCTCGTCGGCGAATATGGCTCCGTCGAGGCAAAGGAGGCGCGCAAGGCCCTCGTCGCCCAGTGGGAAGCCGACGAGAACCAGGCCGTGCGCGACTTCGCCGCGCGCTTCATCAGGTCGGCGGACAGCCAACTGGCGATCGAGCGGCGCCGGGCCGATCGGACCGTCGCGCTGCGCAACATCGAGTTCGACGGCGAGTAAGTGGCTAATTCAGAGCAATTACTCGCGGGAGTTGCGACGCGGCTAACAATCGGTTTTTCGACCGATGGCGGCTTCTGGAGTGAATGTTGGCGCGGTTGTATGACACGTTAGGGGTGCCAAGCTGCCTACCAGCAATGGGCCGTTGGCGGACTGGCAGGTCTTGATCACCGATGTCGAAATAGCCGCCGTTCCCGATCGCCCCAAGGCCTTGTCGGCTGTCGACCCAGCTCGAGACATTCAGCGTCGTTGATGCTTGTGGCGGCTCTTGCTGGAACCCGCCATTGGGGTCGCGCAAACCAGTCGGTCGGCTAAGGGGGGCGTGGGCGGGCTACGGCGCTTTTCCACTAAGCTTGCGCGCACTTTCTCGACGCCGCTGTTCCCGACGGGCGTAGTTGTCGGCGAGGCGTACGAGATCGGCCACGTCGATGCCCGGATCGCGTCCGATCAGGAATAAGTCGGCGAAGTGATCAATCACCCACTGCGATGCCTGAAACTTGTGTCGAATTTCGCGTCGCGCCTGGGCTAGCTGAGCCCGCGTCGGTGAGACAATCCCATTTCTCTTCAGCACTTCAGCGACCGCGGCTTCCTTCCGCTGCCGGCCGGAATCCCCCCGGCAATTCACGGCGACATGTCGTGCCAGCGATTCAGCGAAGACTTTCTTGCACAGCAGGATGTCGAGATCGGGTTTGAGGACACGCTCATAGGCTTGCGTGATATTCGCGCTCGTAAACACTTCGCGGTAGAATTTTGCAGTCCGCTCCTCCAGCACGCCGACACTGATTTCATTCTTGGGTGCAATTGTCAGGTACCACGGCGCGGGCAGCGAGAGCCGCAGCTGTGTTGCGAGCCACATGCCGAAGCACGTTGCGAAAACGCAGCACAGGTTGTTTTGCGTTGCGACATTGATGATGCGAAGCCGAGCCGCGAGATCCTCCCAGCTGCAAAATTCGTTTGCAGGTCTGAGATGAAGACCTTCGGCGGCTGAGCCGTGACAGTCGAAATGCAGGATCGGGCGCAACCCCTTGCTGGCCGACGATGCAATGCTGTCTAGTAGGCTGACCAGCTCGGCGCGATTCCGAACCACCTTCTCTTCGAACGCGAAATGGCCAGCGGTCGCCATGTCGGTCAAATCCTCGACCATGCGGCGGGATGGGTTGAGCTCATGGCCGGCGAGCGATCGAATCCAGATCACGCTGCTTATGAGGACCGTGTCGGTAAGGCTAATGCCGTTAGCCGAGCGCGAGATGGTGTCTACCATTAGCGTTCGAGCGCCACACGGAGCCGCCGGGCGCGCTGTTTGAACGCATCGTCTCCGCCTTCCAGAATGTTGCAAACTTGTTGCCGCATCGCTTCCTGATCGAGCCCGCCAGACTGATAGGAGATTGGCGGCAGCTGGCCGGGCGTGTGTGTGCCCGCCCTTGCGACGATGATTTGGTCCGCGTCAGTATTCACGACGAGGTTGGCATTGTGGGTTACCATGATGATTTGTCGCTTCGCCTTGGAGGAGGTGAAAAGGTGCACCAGTTCGTCGTAGATCGACTTCGGGTCGAGATTCTCTTCCGGCTGGTCGATGATCAGTGGCCTATCATCCGCGGTGTCGAGCGCCAGATAGAGAAGCAGGAGCACGATACCTCGGGTGCCCGGCGACAACTTGGTGATGTCGGTACCTTCGTACTCGACGCCATACTGAAGCGAGATATGGTCGGAGCTGTAAAGCCATTTCGCAAAACGGCGTAGCCAGCCCCGATAGGCGACCACGTCTTCTTTTTTGACGTTTGCGACTTCCACGAGCTCGTTCTGCCATTCGTCGGCAAAGTGCCGGAGCGCATCTTCGATCGCTGCCGCATCGCCCGTCTCCCAGGCGGCACGCATGTTGGTCGCGGCCCAGGTTTCGATCTTGCCCTTGCCCTTGAAGTCGCCGGCCCGTCGCAGATCGAACAGCTTCTCGCCTTCCGCAGCCCAAGCGCCGACGTCAGCCTTGCGCGCTGCGGTGAAGGAGAGCTTTTCGAGCGTGCCTTTGCCTTCCTGAAGGCGTTCCATGAGCGGCTTGTAGAGCTGATTGAGAACCTTCTCTTCCGCGATGACGGATTGGAAGACACGGATATAGGCTAACCGCCGATTCTTGTCGTGTTCCTTCGAACGTTCATGCCAGCCTTCGGCTTCCGTGAGGGCGGCACGTGCGGCTTCTAGCTCGCTATTCTCGGTGGCGATCCGCTGGCTCAGATTGACGAGTTTGCGCCGAGCATCTTCATCAATGTTGATGAGCGATTGCAGTCGGTCGCGCTCTGCCTCGAGCGACGCAAGCGTCGCCTTGTTCGGATCTGCGCCATCGCGAAGGTAAGATTTGGTCTTGTCTGAAAGGGCTGCCGGTGGCTTGCCGCGCCAGTCGTCCGCGTTTTTCTGGGCTGTGGCAATCTTGGCCTTAAGGGCAGTGTCGACGTCCCCGGCATAACGCTGAAGGAAATCTTCCCAGTCTGCGTCTTCAAGGCGCGCGGCAGTGTAGTTTGCCTTGGCTTGCCGCAGATTCTCAGGTGCCGTGAAGGCATGGAAGCCTTCCACTTCGTCCTGGAGGCGGAGCAACGCCTCCTTCGTCGATACGAAGTAATTGATATTGCGATTGACCTTTTCGATCGCGTTGATGATGACCGTCAGCGCGTCTGCCCTGGTTTGCGTATCCTTGCTGGTGACGAGCTTTTTCCGGTCGTCTTCGAAGCCTTTGACCAGCTTCTCCTTCTGCTCGATCTTTGCTTTGAGGAAGACAATCTGGCCTTTCTTTTCGCGTTCGAGCCCGATGGCGTCGGAGAGGTTGATCACCGCAGCGGCGTCGCGGTCTCGCGCCGCCCGAAAGCGACTTACGCGCAGGTCGCGCAATTCGTCGAAGCTCAAACAGCCGTCGGTTGCCGGCTGCGCGTCGAAGATGACGCGCTCAATCTCTTGCATCAACTCGTCGGTCATGCCGTCTGCCGAACACAGCTTTTCGACGAACTTCTGCGACAGGTATCGGGCGCTCGGATACCTGCCACCAAAGTCCGGATCATATTCATAATCGAGAAGTTTGCGGTCGACCTCGTCGCCGGACCCCCATGTCAGCCGCACCTCGGCGCCTTCCAGCAGCGGCTTCGCCCGGTAGATGAAGGACGCCTCCGTCAAATGCTCGGCTGCAGCGTCGCATCCGGCTGCGATGGCGTCTGCGAGCGCGGTCTTCCCCGAGCCCCGCGCGCCGATGATGGTCACCAACCCGGGGTTGAGATCGATGATCGGTGTCGTCGCCCAGGGAGCGTTCAAGAGCTCGAAGCGAGTGATCACGCGCGACGGCGGCGCCTGCATCGGTGGTGTAGTGCCGACATAGGCCCGGCCGCCTGGATCGATGACGGCTTGGCGCAGCGCGTCGAAGGTAGCCTCGCCTTTGATCCAGCACAGGCGGTCTTCATCGGGCTCGCCGACCTTATCGGTCTCGTGTGCATCGCTACCGTGGATGCAAGGTTTCAGATCACCATAGCGCTGGCGAATGACTTCCGGGCCAAGGCTCTTCTTCCCTAACCAGAAATCGCGCTGCGCCGGGCTGCTTGCGAAGATGATATGGGCAAACCTCTCCACTTCCTGACGGATCTTGCCCTCGGCTTCTCCTTGCAGTCCGGACGTTCCGTCGGTCTTGCTGCCCGCTACAGCAATCAGGATGTTGCGATCTTTCGACGCCCAATGGAGGTCGCGGTAGACGTCCTGCAATTGCTGGAAGCTGACCTTGAATTGCGTTGCGCCCATCGCGATGGCGGCTTTTCCCTCCAGCTTGGAGTCCACCGATTGCCCGAGGCGGATGAGGCCTTCTTCATTGCAATTGTAGAGCGTGCCGTCCGCGCGGAAGGTTAGCTGGGCGAGGAAGTTCCTGGTTTCCTTGAGGTGATTGGGATCATCGGGGCAGACCAGCAGATGTGCATTGATCCAGCCGCCCTTGGGCAGGCCGAAATCCAGTCGAAGCTCGACGTTCGGGAAAATTAGGTCGACCTTTGCAAGCCGGCTATCTTCCTTCTTGGCTTTTCGGACTCGCTCATAGGTATCGAGGAGATAATAGTCGGTAATCCCGACCGCACGGATGGTCGGCGCCGAAGTCTCGATCTTCTTGATATAGGCGTCGAAGTCGGATTCCGCCGCACCAAACTGATCGTTGAGTGCGGTGCCGGGAGCATGGAAATGCGGATCCCAGCGCAACCACCGCGAACCAGAATTACCGCCTATTGAACTCCTGTTCGTCAAGATATCCCCACCTAGGTCGTCGCTAAAAATGCCGAGGATTGTCTTCGCACGGGGATGTTCGGTCAACAGATATATAGTCCGGCACCTTGTAGCGAGTGCTGCAGGTGCCGTTGCCGACCCAGGTGCCGCTGCGATGACCGGGCGGCAAGTTAAATGCCGAATGCCAGCTCCAGACGGGAACGGTCATTCGGCCTATCGCGCGGGAATGACCGCTAGCCCGCCTTATTCATGAGCCTTCCTGTCAGGGCGTTG
>NZ_NOXT01000067.1 GCF_002251755.1 Sandarakinorhabdus cyanobacteriorum | reverse complement strand
CAACGCCCTGACAGGAAGGCTCATGAATAAGGCGGGTTAGCTACATAGGCATAAAGATTCAGCTGATCGTCATAACCTATCGGATCAGTTTGCAGAAACCGCGCTTGGGCCGATGATGCGGCAAGCATCAATGGCAAGAATGTTGCCAAGAAGAGTTTCCGGAAAGCAGTCACGACCTTCCTCCAATGCCGACAACGAATGATTTCTCATCTTTCACGCCGTGGCAAGTGAAATACAGTAACGGACCCCCATCAACCAATGATGGTCATATAGCCGCCAATCGCGTCATTGCCCAGCGCGCGGCTTCGGCTACTACCGGATCAGCGCTGCCCACATATACCTGCACCGCCGGGATCAACGCCGGCTCCTCACTGTTGCCCGCCGCATACAGGCAGTTGCGCAAAAACCGCTTCACCCCGATCCGCTTGATGGCGCTGCCGGAAAACAGCGCCCGGAACGCTGCATCATCCAGCGCCAGCAATTCGGCGAGCTTCGGTGCGGTCAATTCGGCGCGCGGCAGGAAGGCTGGCTCCTCCGTGGCCTGGGCAAATCGGTTCCACGGGCACACCGACAGGCAATCATCGCAGCCATAGATGCGGTTGGCCATCGGTGCGCGAAATTCCTCCGGGATCGGCCCGGCATGTTCGATGGTCAGGTACGCCAGGCAGCGCCGCGCATCGAGGCGATAGGGTGCCGGAAAGGCCTGCGTCGGGCAGGCGGTCTGGCAGCGGGTGCAGCTGCCACAGCGATCGGGATGCGGCGCATCGGCCGGCAATTCCAGCGTGGTATAGATCGCCCCCAGAAACAGCCACGAGCCATGTTGGCGCGAGACAAGGTTGGCGTGCTTGCCCTGCCAGCCCAGCCCGGCCGCCGCGGCCAGCGGCTTTTCCATCACCGGCGCGGTGTCGACGAACACCTTCACCCCCGCCTCCGGCCGCTGCGCCACCAGCCAGCGCGCCAGCGTCTTCAACCGCTTCTTGATCAGATCATGGTAATCCCGGTTCCAGGCATAAACCGAAATCACGCCCGTATCGCCCACGCCTGCCAGCCGCAGCGGATCGAGTGCCGGGGCATAGCTGGTGCCCAGCATGATCACGCTCTTCACCGCGGGCCACAGGCCCTGCGGGCTGGCCCGCTCACGGCTGCGGCCCTCCATCCAGATCATGTCACCATGGCAGCCATCATCCAGCCAGGCCCGCAGCCGCTGGCCGGCTTCCGGCACCGCATCGGCCGCGCAGATGCCGATGTCGGCAAAGCCTTGGCGATGCGCCTCGGCCTTCAGCGCCGCGATCAATTCAGGCCCGCCAGCCACTCCACCACCATGGCCGAAAGCTGCTGTTCCAGATCGCCCCAGAACAGCCAGTGCGGGGCGCCCGGCAGCTCGTGATAATCCACGGTGCCGGAAAGATTGCGCGCCGTTGCCCGGGCGATGCCGGGCGGGGTGATGCGATCCTCCGTCCCCACCAGCACCAGCGCCGGCCGGTTCAGCCGGGCATAATCCACCCGCGTCGTGTTGCCGAACAGCGGCGGCAGCGCCATTTCGGCCAGCACATGGCCCGAATCCCACACCAGGGCGGCGATTTCGGCCTTGGTCACATCCTCGGGCACGCCGTTGAAAATGCCCCAACGCGCGCCCTCTTCGTCACAAAGGGTCGGCTCATCCCACCAGCCCCATTTCAGGATGACATTCTTCAGCGTGCGCGCCGGATCAAGGCTGAAACTTTGGGCATTGGCCGCCGCCGCCGGCGACAGCAGCACCAACCCGGCATGATCAATGCGCTGGGCCAGCAATTGCGCCAACAGGCCGCCCATCGAATGACCCAGGATGATCGGCGGCCCCGAACCGGCGGCGGTCAGCTTCAGCGCCTCCGCCTCGAGCTGGTCAACATAGGCGCGCACCGACAGCTGGCGCAGGCCCGGTGCCGGTGGCAGGCTCACCGGCCGGTCGTGAAACAACAGGCAGGGCGCATGCGTCTCATGCCCCGCCGCCTCCAGCCGCGCCCGCACCCGGTCAAACGTGGCCGGGGTAGACCACATGCCATGGATGAGGAGGACGGGCGGTTTCAGCACACCACTCCGGTCGACGCCAGCACGCCCAAGGTGACGATATCGCTGGCGCTGCTGTTCATCGGCACGATCTGCACCGGCTTGCTCATGTTCACCAGCATCGGGCCAACCACGCGCAGATTGGCCACTTCCTTGATCAGCTTGGCGGCGATGTTGGCGCTGTGCAGGCCGGGCATGATCAGCACATTGGCCGGGCCCGACAGGCGGTTGAACGGATATTGCGCCCGCATGATCGGATTGAGCGCCACATCGGCCGACATTTCGCCTTCATATTCAAAGCCGACCTGCCGGCTGTCGAGCAGCTCCACCGCGCCCCGCACATTGTCGACAAACTCGCCACGCGGATTGCCGAAATTGGAGTACGACAGGAACGCCACGCGCGGCTCCTGCCCCAGCCGGCGCGCCACCGCGGCGGTTTCGACCGCGATGCTGGCCAGCGTTTCCGCCGTCGGCCGCTCTGTCACCGTGGTGTCGGCGATGAAGATGGTCTGCTGCTTGCCCACCAGCATGTGGATGCCGAACGGCCGATGCCCCGGCACCGGATCAATCACCTGGCGCACCTGGCGATAAGTGGTGGCGAAATTGCGCGTCACCCCGGTCAGCATCAGGTCCGCCTCGCCCAGCGCCACCAGCAGCGCGCCAAACACGTTGCGCTCGTGGTTCACCATGCGCTGCACATCGCGGTGCAGCATGCCGCGCCGCTGCAGCCGGGCATAAAGATGATCAACCATGCGCGGCACCAGCGGGGAAATGGCGCTGTTGTGGATCTCGAAACTGTCGATATCGGTCACGCCCAGCCGCGCCAGGCCTTCGCGCACCGGCTCCTCTCGGCCGACCAGAACCGGCGTGCCATAGCCGCTATTCTTCCAGTTCACCGCCGCGCGCAGCACCACCTCCTGCTCGGCCTCGGCAAACACCGCCCGGCGCGGGCGCAGCTGCGCGCTTTCGATGGCGCCCTGCAGGATCGACGTGGTCGGATTCAGCCGCCCGCGCAGCTCCTGGGCATAGGCGTCCTCATCAAAGAACGGCTTCTTCGCCACGCCCGATGCCATCGCCGCCTTGGCCACCGCCGTCGGCACATGCTCGATCAGGCGCGGATCAAACGGCGCCGGGATGATATATTCCGGGCCAAACACCCGCGCCTTGCCGCCATAGGCTGCCGCCACCTCATCGGGCACCGGCATGCGCGCCAGGCTGGCGATGGCGTTGGCCGCGGCCAGCTTCATCTCCTCGTTGATGGCGGTCGCCCGCACATCCAGCGCGCCCCGGAACAGATAGGGGAAGCAGAGCACATTGTTGACCTGGTTGGGATAATCGCTGCGCCCGGTGGCCACGATGGCATCGTTGCGCACCTTTTGCACCTCCTCCGGCGTGATTTCCGGATCGGGGTTGGCCATGGCAAAGATGATCGGATTGGCCGCCATGCTGGCCACCATTTCCGGCGTGACGGCGCCTTTCTGCGACAGGCCCATGAACACATCGGCGCCCACCATCGCCTCTTCCAGGCTGCGGGCATCGGTGGCAGCGGCATGCGCCGATTTCCACTGGTTCATGCCCTTCTCGCGGCCCTTGTAGATCACGCCTGAGGTGTCACACATGATCACATTCTTGACGCCATAGAGCTTGATCAGCTCGGTGCAGGCAATCGCCGCCGCGCCAGCCCCGTTCACCACCAGCTTCACATCCTCCGGCTTGCGGCCGGTCAGATGCATGGCGTTGATCATGCCGGCCGCCGCCACGATGGCGGTGCCATGCTGGTCATCGTGAAAGACCGGAATGTTCATCCGCTCCTTCAGGGTCGTCTCGATGATGAAACACTCCGGCGCCTTGATATCCTCAAGGTTGATGCCGCCGAACGACGGCTCCAGCAGCTCCACGCAGGCGATGAACTTCTCGACGTCCTCGGTCGCCACTTCCAGATCGATGCTGTCGATATCGGCAAAGCGCTTGAACAGCACCGCCTTGCCTTCCATCACCGGCTTGGACGCCAGTGCGCCCAGATTGCCCAGTCCCAGGATGGCGGTGCCGTTGGAGATGACGGCGACCAGATTGCCCTTGATCGTATAGTCATAGGCGCTGTCGGGATCAGCGGCGATGGCCCGCACCGGGGCGGCGACACCGGGGGAATAGGCCAGGCTCAGGTCGCGCTGCGTCGCCATCGGCTTCGAAGCGACAATGTCGATCTTCCCCGGCTTGCCGGTGCGGTGGTAAACCAGCGCCTCGCGGTCGCCAAAATCCTGATCGGTGGTGCTGCTCATCGCCGGTTGACCTCATCTCGTCGCAACTGGATAGAATTGTGGCAGCATCGCGGCAAGTGGCTTGCTGCCCCTTTCCGCCAATCCTGCGGCGCGCTATCCCGTCGCGGTGACCGCCGCATCCCCCATGATCGCGCAATATCTTGCGCTGAAGGCGCAGGCCGCCGATGCCCTGCTGTTCTTCCGCATGGGCGATTTCTATGAACTCTTCTTCGATGATGCCGCCACCGCCGCCGCCGCGCTCGACATCGCGCTGACCAAACGCGGCGAACACGCCGGCCAGCCCATCCCGATGTGCGGCGTGCCCGCCCACAGCCACGAGGCCTATCTTGCCCGCCTGATCCGCGCCGGCCACCGCGTCGCCATCGCCGAGCAGGTGGAAGACCCGGCCGAAGCCAAGAAGCGCGGCAGCAAGTCCGTCGTCGCCCGCGCCATCACCCGCATCGTCACCCCCGGCACCGTCACCGAAGCCGGCCTGCTCGAACCCCGCCGCGCCAACTGGCTGGCCGCGCTCGTTCCTCCCCAGGCCCTGCCTGGGGAGGGGGACCGTGCGCAGCACGGTGGAGGGGCCGCCGCCCCAACCGCCGCTCTCGCCTGGCTCGATCTCTCCACCGGCGCCTTCCACACCACCGCCGGCAGCCTCGCCGAAATCAAGGCCATCCGCGCTGCCCTCGCCCCCGCCGAAACCCTGGTGCCCGAAGGGTCAGACCTGCCTTTTACCCCCCGCCCCACCGCCGATTTTGCCGCTGCCCGCGCTGAAACCCTGCTCAAATCCCGCTTCGGCGTCGCCACGCTGGATGGCTGGGGCCAATTCAGCCGCGCCGAACTGGCCGCGGCCGGTGCGCTTCTCGCCTATGTCGCCGAAACCGCCCGCGCCGCCGCGCCGCTGATCCTGCCACCGCGCCAGGAACTGCCCGGCAACCACATGGCCATCGATGCCGCCACCCGCGCCAGCCTGGAATTGCAGCGCAGCCACAGCCGCCACAGCCTCGAAGCCGCCATCGATCGCACCGTCACCGCCGCCGGCGCCCGCGCGCTGGCCGGCGATCTCGCCGCGCCCTTGACCGATGTCGCCGCCATCACCGCCCGGCTCGATCTCGTCGGCTGGTTCATCGCCGATCCCCTCACCCGCGCCGCCACCCGCGACGCCCTGGCCGCCCTGCCCGACATGGCCCGCGCCTTGGCCCGCATCAGCATCGGCCGCTGGTCCCCGCGTGATCTCGGCCAATTGGCCGCCGGCCTCAGCGGCGCGCTGGCGCTGAAGGCCGCCGTGAAAGGTCCTCCCCATTCTCTGAATGGGGAGGGGGACCGCCGGAACGGCGGTGGAGGGGCCCTCCCCAGCCTGCTCGCCAGCCTGCTCGCCCAGATCGGCACCGGCCAGATCGGCGGCCTTGTCGAGCAAATGGCCCGCACCCTCGTCGATGAACCACCGATCGAGCTGCCCGGCGCCATCCGCCCCGGCTTTGATGCCGCGCTTGATGATCTGCGCGAAACCGCCCGTGACGGCCGCAGCGCCATCGTCGCCATGGAAAGCCGCTTGAAGGCCGAAACCGGCATCACCGCGCTCAAGATCCGCCACAACAATGTGCTGGGCTATCATATCGAGGTGCCGGCCGGCCGCGCCGATCCCCTGCTCCGGCCAGACTCGGGCTTCATCCACCGCCAGACCATGGCCGGCGCCGTCCGCTTCGGCTCGCCGGAACTCGCCAGCCTCGCCACCCGCATCCTGTCGGCCGCCGATCATGCGCTCGCCGCCGAAGCCGCCCATCTCGAGGAACTGCGCGCCGCCGTCCTCGCACAAGCCCACGCCATTTCCGAAACCGCCGCCGCCCTAGCCCGCATCGATGTGGCGGCCGCGCTCGCCGATCTGGCGGCGTCCGAAAACTGGTGCCGACCAATTGTAGACGCGACCACCGCCTTCCACATCGAAGCCGGCCGCCACCCTGTGGTCGAGCTCGCCGTCAACAAGGGCGGCGCCCGCTTCACCCCCAATGATTGCGACCTGTCGGCCGATGCCCGCGTCTGGCTGGTCACCGGCCCCAACATGGCCGGCAAATCCACCTTCCTGCGCCAGAACGCGCTGATCGCCGTGCTGGCCCAGGCCGGCAGCTATGTGCCCGCGGCGTCCGCCCATATCGGCGTGGTGGACCGGCTCTACAGCCGGGTCGGCGCCGCCGATGATCTGGCCGAAGGCCGCTCGACCTTCATGGTCGAAATGGTCGAAACCGCCGCCATCCTCAGCGGCGCCACCAACCGCAGCCTCGTCATCCTGGATGAGGTCGGGCGCGGCACCTCCACCTATGATGGCCTCGCCATCGCCTGGGCCGTGCTCGAAGCCGTGCACGATGATCTCCAGTGCCGCTGCCTGTTCGCCACCCATTATCACGAACTCGTGCCGTTGACCGCCAAGCTCACCAGCCTCGCCAGCGTCACGGTGAAGGTGCGGGAATGGAAAGGCGATCTCGTCTTCCTGCACCAGGTCGCACCCGGCGCTGCCGACAAGAGCTATGGCCTCGCTGTCGCCCGCCTCGCCGGCATCCCCGCGCCCGTCCTCACCCGCGCCCGCGCCATCCTCGCCCGGCTTGAATCCCGCCGGGAACAGACGGGCGGCATCGCCGCCGGGGTCGACAGCCTCCCCCTCTTCGCGGCCCCCACCACCGCCGCCACCACCGACGAGCTGCGCGAGAAACTCGGGTCCATCGATCCCGACAACATCACGCCCCGCGAAGCGCTCGATCTGCTGGCCGATCTCAAGGCGCTGGCGGTGCGTTGATTGGCCCGCAGCGCTTCGTCCACGCCCGCCCCGGCTTGTCCATCACCAGCGCGTGGCAGCCCGCGGCCTGCAACACCGGCACCGGCAGCCGCAGCTCGCGCTCCAGCCCGGCAATGCCCTTCATGTCCGGCCATGGCGCAAGGCGTGACCAGTGGCGCTGGCCGGCCATCTGTTCCAGCAACGGCTCCTGCTCCACCCACAACTCGCTCAGCCGCAACGGCCCCACCACCAGCGGTGTCGCCAGGGTGAGCAGCCGCGCCCGGCGCAACCGCCTGTCGGCATTGCGCCAGCTTTGCCGGGGCTCGGCCCAGCGCCCGCCATGCAAGCGCACCAGATCCTGTCCCAGCGCCATCGATGCCAGCGGCGCCGTGACAGGCTCGCCCAACTCCACACCCACAAACAGCACATCGATGCCCGGCACCGTTGTCACGCCCATCACCGACTGGTCGTGCGATCGGTCGGCAATCGGCAGTACCAGATCGGTGCCCCCGCCTGCCGCCGGCGCTGGCCCCAGTGCCAGCCGCAACCGCGCCTCGGGCAGCATCGCCAGCGCGATTCGGCCATCATGCGGCAGGCTCTTGTCCAGATTGTCACCGGTCCGCATCGGCGTTTCCAGCCAGGTCGCCACGGCCAGCGTCTGCTGGCCCAGGCCGGCCAGTTGCACATCGAGGCTATACAACAGCGTGCGCGGGGCCACCGACGAAACGCTGAGTCCAATGCTGTCGCGGGTCTGGTCCGGCAACGCCAACGCGCCGATCCGCTCGAACAGCTGGGCCGCGTCAACCCGGCGCAGCGCATCGCTCAACTGGCCGCGCGCCTGAAATTCGCTGCGCACCTCGGCAAGGCGCGTCGCCACCAGATTCCGCCCCACCCGGCCATTCAGCATCAGCCCTTCACGCCCGGCCTCCCCCGGCACCAGGTTGAGCGGCCGCCCGTTGATCCTGACCGGCACCGGCTGATCAATGGCCAGCTGCACCTCTGGCAGCTGTGGCAGCACCGGATCGATCAGCGGGCCGCCGGCCGCCACGGGCACCAGCTGCGTCGGCCCGGCTGGCGCCACCGCCCGATCCGGTGACGCACAGGCCAGCCGCCAGCGCAGTTCGGCCTTGTCCACCAGCAGGCTGGTGCAGCCCGCCGCCTCCAGCTGCGTGCGCGTCAGCATGATGTAACGCGCCACCCGCCGCTGCTTAAGGATGCGACCGCGCACCTGCATGATCTCCGGGTCTTCCTCGGCATCAAGGGGGGTCAGCTGGCCGGGCGCCAGGGTCATCGTCGCATCGCGCGGGCCGCCCTGCCGCACCGCCACCGCATCGATGCGGATGGGCCCGATCATCAACGGCCGGTCCAGTTGCAGCCGCCGCACTGGCCGGCTGATGCCCAGCAATATCTCCTCGCGCCACGCCGCGCCCACAAGGCGCCCGCCAAATTCGGCGGCCAGATCGGCCCCCGTGGCCGCCGTCACCAGCGGCAGCGGCCGGCGCATGCGCACATCCACGCCCACCGCCAGAAACTGCCGGCCCACCTTCGAAACGCCATAGGCGGCATTGTCGATTCCACCGATCAGTGGCAGATCCACCACATCGCCGGCCAGCCCGGTGGCCGCCACCGGCCAGTCCACCCGCACCCGCCAGTAGGGCAGCGCAAACGGGCCGATGGTGCCGGCCAGCGGCAGCCGCTGCTCCCCCGGAAACCAGTAATATTCCCGCCGCACCAGGGTACCGGCCCCATTCTGCCAATCCGTGCCCAGCCAGCCCTTGCCGTGCCGGCCATTGAGCACGATGCGGCCGCCGATCACCAGGTCGGCGGTGTTGTCTGCCGGTGCCGCCGAAAGCCCGATGCGGCCCACCGCACTGTCATTCAGGGTGATATGGTCCACCGTGCCGGTCGAAACCGCCAGCTGCACCTGCAGCCCGTTCACCCACACCGGCACCGGCGCATCGGCATCCAGCACCAGCGGCGGCGCTTGCGATGCATCAGCCGGGATGGGTACCAGCCCGGTCCGGCCCTGGGCCAGCACCGCCGCCGGCCAGATCAACAGCAGCACCGCCCACAGCCACCACCGCATGCGTACCTCGCATTACAATCATGTAATGTCGTGCTGCCACAATGCTCAGGTCAGGACAAGGGCACCCGTCAATCGCGCGCCCACACCCGCACCCAATCCACCGCCATCGCCAGCTCGCCACGGTTGATCCGGTCCAGCGTTGCCTGCGGCAGGCCCGGCCAGGGCGCGGTCACGCCGTTCACCTTGGCCGGATACACGCCGCCAATGGCGAAATTCAGGATCAGATACTGCTTCCGGTCAAATCGCCAGGGGCCATAGCGCTCCACCAGCGCGCGCGTGACGCGATAATATTCCCGGCCATCCACACTGAAGATCACGGCATCGGGCGTGCGTTCCACGGCATAGACGTGCCAGCCGGTCACATCCTCGCCGGCCGGAAAATCAAACCGCTGATACAGCGGCGTGTCGCCGGAATAGCCGGGGCCGTGGATGGCGGCGTTGATCCAGGCCTTGTCGCCAACATTCTCCATGATGTCGATTTCGCCGCTGTCGGGCCAGTTGCCATAACCCAGCAACCAGAAGGCCGGCCAAACGCCCATGGCATCAGGCAGGCGGATGCGCGCCTCCACCTTGCCAAAGGTCACGTCCACCTTGTCGGCCGTGTTGATCCGGCCAGACACATAATCGGTGCGCCGGCCGCTGGGCGTCACATACCCGGCCCGCCGCACCGGCTTCAGCAGCAGCGCGCCGCCATCGGCCCCGGCGGGACTGGCAAAGCTGATCGTTTCCGGACTGTCGACATAGGCCTGAACCTCGTTGTTCACCCAGAAGGCCGGGCCTTCGACATTCCAGCGGCTGCGATCCAGCGTGCCGGCGTTGAACTCGTCGGCAAAGATCAGGCGGCTGGTTGGTGCCGGGCTTGGGGTCGGGGTCGGGGTCGGGGCCGGCGCCGGGGCCGGCGCGGGCGCGGGTGCCGGGCTTGGTGCCGGGCTTGGCGCCGGGATGGCCGCCACCGCGCCACCGGCCCCGCCGCCGCCACACCCCGCCAGCAAGGCCAGCGCCACCACCGACGTCACGCCCTGTCGTCTGCGCATCGCTTCCTCCTCCCCGTCCCTCGATGTGAACGTTCGCATTTGCCCAACGCTAGGCCGGATCGCCCCCGAGGGCAAGCGTCAGTCCCCACGCTTCGCGCTTGACCGGCCGGACCCATGCCGCCACCACACGGCCATGACAGGGTGGCAATTCTGGATCGATCGCGGCGGCACCTTCACCGATATCGTGGCGCTGCGCCCCGATGGCCGGCTGGTCACGGCCAAATTGCTGTCCAACGCGCCGGATCGCTACCAGGATGCCGCATTGGAAGGCATTGCCCGGCTGCGCGGGGCCGATCCCGCCCCCATTGCTGCCGTGCGCATGGGCACCACGGTTGCCACCAACGCGCTTCTCGAACGCAAGGGCGAGCCCACATTGCTCGCCATCACCGCCGGCCATGCCGATGCCCTCATCATCGGCCACCAGGCCCGGCCGCGCATCTTTGACCTCCACATCGAAAAGCCCGCGCCGCTCCATGGCGCCGTGGTCGAAATCCCCGAACGGGTGGCGGCCGATGGCGCGGTGCTGCAGCCCCTTGATGCGGCGGCGACCACCGCCCGGCTCCAACAGGCCTTTGCCGATGGCTGGCGCAGCATCGCCATCGCCTGCCTGCACGGCCATGCCCACCCCGCCCACGAACGGCAGGTGGCCGACATCGCCCGCGCCATCGGCTTCACGCAGATCACGTGCAGCCATGATGTCGGCGCGGTCATCCGCCTGGTGCCGCGCGCCAACACCGCCGTCGTCGATGCCTATCTGTCGCCGCCGCTCGCCGCCTATGTGAACCAGGTCGCGGCCGGGCTGAATGGCGTGCGGCTGGATTTCATGCAGTCCAACGGCGGCCTTGCCCGCGCCGGCCATTTCCGCGGCCGCGATGCCATATTGTCCGGCCCGGCCGGCGGCATTGTCGGCATGGCCGCTGCCGGGCGCAGCGCCGGGGAAACCCGCCTGATCGGCTTCGATATGGGCGGCACCTCCACCGATGTCTCGCTGTTTGATGGCCAGTTCGAACGCGCTGAAGAGGTGATGATCGCCGGCGTACCCATGCGCGTGCCGATGCTCAAGATCGACACGGTGGCCGCCGGCGGCGGCTCCATCATCTCGGTGGTCGGCGGCCGCCTCAAGGTCGGCCCCGAAAGCGCCGGCGCCGTGCCCGGCCCGGCCTGCTACCGCCGCGGCGGGCCGCTCACCGTCACCGATGCCAATGTCATGCTCGGTGTGCTGCAGCCGGATTTTTTCCCGGCGCTGTTCGGCCCTGATGGCAACCAGCCCTTGGATGCCGATGTGGTGCGGGCAAAGTTCGCCGCGCTGGGCCGCGAACTCGGCTGCACCCCTGAAGCCGCAGCCCAGGGCGCGCTCGCCATCGCGGTCGAAACCATGGCCCAGGCCATCGCCCGCATCTCCATCGCGCGCGGCCATGATGTCACCCGCTATGCCCTCGCCTGCTTCGGCGGCGCCGGCGGCCAGCACGCCTGCAAGGTGGCCGACGCGCTGGGCATGACCCGCGTGCTCATCCACCCGCTCGCCGGCGTGCTCTCCGCCTTCGGCATTGGCCTGGCTGAAAACCGCGCCGTGCGCCAGCGCAGCCTCAACTGGCCGCTCGGCCAGGATCTGGCCGCCGAAGCCGCAGCGCTCGCCGCCGAAGCCCGCGCCGTGCTCGCCGCGCAGGGGGAGGCCGTGGCCGATGTCCGCCTTTCTGCCCTCGTCCGCTATGCCGGGTCAGACAGCGGGATCGAACTGCCGCTGGCCAGTGCCGAAGCCATGGCCGCCGCCTTTGCCGACGTGCAATCGCGCCGCTTCGGCTTCGTGGTCGACGATGCCGATCTGGTGGTGGATACGCTGATTGCCGAAGCCGTGGGCCACAGCCCCGAACTTGTCACCATCGCATCGGATGCGGTCACCACCGGCCCATCTGCGGTCACCGCGCCGCCGCCGGCGGCCACGCGGCCCCTCTTTTTCGCCACCGGCGCGGCCGAAACGCCGATCTTCCACCGCCACGATCTGCCGCCCGGCTGCACCCTGCCCGGCCCTGCCCTGATCCTCGATGACAGCGCCACCACCCTCGTCGAACCGGGCTGGACGCTCAGCGTTGACGCCGTCCACAACCTCCTCCTCACCCGCACCACGCCACTCGCCCGCCTGGCCAGCGCCGCCACCGTCGATCCCATCCGGCTGGAGCTGTTCGCCAACCGCTTCATGGCCATCGCCGAGGATATGGGCGAGGCGCTGAAGACCACCGCATGGTCAGTCAACATCAAGGAAAGGCTCGATTTTTCCTGCGCCATCTTTGATGCCGCCGGCCATCTCGTGGCCAACGCGCCGCACATGCCGGTGCATCTCGGCAGCATGGGCGACAGCGTGCGCACCGTGATGCAGGGCTGGCAAAACAGCCCGCGCGGCATCCGCACGGGCGACATGTTCGTGCTCAACAACCCCTATGCCGGCGGCACGCATCTGCCCGATGTCACTGTGGTTGCACCGGTTTTTCTCGATGGCGCGGCCGGCCCCGCCTTCTGGGTGGCGGCGCGCGGCCACCAGGCCGATATCGGCGGCATCACCCCCGGTTCCATGCCGCCCGACAGCACCGACATTTCACAGGAAGGCGTAATGATCGACAACAAGCTGTTGATCGATCAAGGCAATTTCCTTGAGACCGAGATGCTGGCGCTGCTGGCCTCCGGTCCCTGGCCGGCCCGCGATCCGGCCCGCTGCCTCGGCGATCTGAAGGCCCAGGCCGCCGCCTGCGCCCGGGGCGCCTCCGCACTCAAGGCCCTTTGCGCCGGCGAAGGCGCCGAGACCGTCGCCGCCTTCATGGCCCATGTGCAGGATGATGCCGAAGCCGCTGTTCGCGCTACCATTTCCGGGCTGACCGACGGCGAATGCAGCGTCGCCATGGACAATGGCGGCACCATCCGCGTCGCCGTCCGCATCGATCAGGCCGCCGGCCGCGCCACCATCGATTTCACCGGCACCTCGGCGCAATTGTCCAGCAATTTCAACGCGCCCTATGCCGTTGCCCAGGCCGCTGTGCTCTATGTCTTCCGCTGCCTTGCCGGCAATGATCTGCCGATGAACGATGGCTGCATGCGGCCTTTAACGCTGATCGTCCCCGATGGCTGCCTGCTGCGCCCCGCTTCGCCCGCCGCCGTCGTCGCAGGCAATGTCGAAACCAGCCAGATCATCACCGATGCCCTGTTCGGCGCCGTCGGCAAACTGGCGGCCTCGCAAGGCACGATGAACAATTTCACGTTCGGAAACAAGGATTTCCAATATTATGAAACCATCTGCGGTGGCGCCGGCGCCGGCGTCGATAGTTCGGGGGGGGGCTTCGCCGGCGCCAGCGCCGTGCAGACGCACATGACCAACAGCCGCCTCACCGATCCCGAAGTGCTGGAAAGCCGCTTCCCGGTGCTCGTCACCCGCTTTGCAGTCCGCCACGGCTCCGGCGGCGCCGGGCGCTGGCCGGGCGGCGATGGCGTCATCCGCCACATCACCGCCCGCACTACGATGACCGCCTCACTCCTTTCCGGCCGCCGCGCCACCGTGCCATTCGGCCTTGCCGGCGGTGGCCCGGCCCTGCCCGGCAACGCCCGCGTGCAACGCATTGACGGCACAAGCGAAATCCTCGGCCCCTGCGCCCGCGTCGAGCTTGCCGCCGGCGATGCCATCATCATCGAGACCCCCGGCGGCGGCGGCTTCGGCGCATGACCACTCTGCCCAGCCTGTGGCCGCTGATCGGCATCGCCATCGTCGTCGCCGGCTTTGCCATCCGCGCCAATCCGCTGGCCGTGGTGGTGGCTGCCGCCTTTGGCTCCGGCCTTGGCGCCGGCATGGCCGTGCCCGACATCATCGCCGCGCTGGGCAAGGCCTTCCACCAGAACCGCTATGTCTCGGTGCCTTGGCTGCTGCTGCCGGTCATTGGCCTGATGGAGCGCGGCGGCCTCGGCGAAGCAGCAACCGCCCTCATCCAGCGCACCCGCAGCGCCACCGCCTCGCGCATCCTGCTGATCTATCTTGCGTTTCGCCAGATCACCGCCGCGCTTGGCCTCACCCAGATCGCCGGCCATGCCCAAAGCGTCCGCCCGCTGATCGCCCCGATGGTCGAAGCCGCCGTGGTGCGCGATGATCCCGCCATCGATGAAGCCGGCCGCAACCGTGCCAAGGCCATGGCCGCCGCCACCGACAATGTCGGCATCTTCTTTGGCGAGGATATCTTCCTCGCCATCGCCTCGATCCTGCTGATCAAGGGCTTCCTCGAAGGCGCCGGCATCCTTGTGGAGCCGCTGCAACTGTCGGTCTGGGCCATCCCCACAGCGCTGGCCGCCTTTGCCGTACACGGGCTGCGGCTGTGGCGGATGGGCCGGCGATGATCGGCCTGCCGCACCTCTATCTGCTGGCCGGGCTGGTGTTTGCCGGCTGGGCCATCGCCACGCTGCTGGATCGCCAGCACACGGCCAGGTTGCGCGGTTCCGCCTTCTGGGCGCTGATTTCGCTGGAATTTCTGGCCGGCGATGTGTTGAGCGACTTTCACAATGGCCTGATCGTGCTGGCCCTCGTTGGCCTCGCCCTGGCCGGCGCCCCCGGCAAGGGCCAGCCGGCCACCACCAGCACGGCTGATCGTCAGGCCAGTGCGGCGGCGCGCGGCAACCGCCTGTTCCTGCCCGCCCTGATCGTGCCGATGGTGGCGCTGGCCGGCACATTGGCGCTGCCGCGCCTCGGCGATCTTGTCGATCCAAAGCAGGTGACGTTGATCTGCCTCGGGCTCGGCGCCATCATCGCGATTGCCGTGCTGCTGGCCTGGCTGCGCCCGCCGCCCAGCGCCGCGGTGCAGGAAGGGCGCCGGCTGGCCGAAGGGGTGGGCTGGGCGATGATCCTGCCGCAACTGCTGGCCAGCCTCGGCATGGTGTTCGGCCTGGCCGGCATGGGCGATATCGTCGGCGCCGTCGCCCCGCTCGCCATCCCCGAAGGCAGCCGGCTGGCCGCCGTGCTGGTCTTCACGGGCGGCATGGCGCTGTTCACCATATTGATGGGCAATGCCTTTGCCGCCTTCCCGGTGCTGATGGGCGGCATCGGCCTGCCGGTGCTGGTGCATGGCCTGGGCGGCGATCCGGTGGTGATCGGCGCCGTTGGCATGCTCGCCGGCTTCTGCGGCACCTTGCTGTCGCCAATGGCGGCCAATTTCAACATCGTGCCGGCAGCCTTGCTGAATCTGCCCGACCGTTACGCCGTGATCCGCGCGCAATGGCCCACGGCCGTGGCGTTATGGCTGTTCAACACCGCGCTGATCTGGGGATTCGCCTTTCGATGATCCTTGATGAACCACAGGCCGCCCGCATGGCCGGCATCGCCTTGGGCCATGTCACCCGCGAATATCCGCACAAGCTGGATCATGTCTTGACCAGCGATGCCGATGCGCAGGGCCCGCGCGCCCTGCACCCGATGTTCTTTGGCAGCTTTGATTGGCACAGCTGCGTGCACGGCTGGTGGCTGCTGTTCCGGCTGCTCCACCTGTTCCCCAGCCATGCCCGCGCCGCAGACACGCGCGCGCTGGCCGCCACCATTTTCACGCCCGAGAATGTCGCCGCCGAACGCGCCTATTTCGCCCGGCCCACGGCCAAGGGCTTTGAACGCCCCTATGGCTGGGCGTGGATCCTGATGCTGCAGGCCGAACTCGCCCGCGCCGGCAACCCCTTGGCCGCCATGTTCAAACCGCTTGCCGATGAATTCGCCGCCGCCTGGACCGCCCATCTGCCGCTGCTCACCTATCCCATCCGCACCGGTTCCCATGCCAACACCGCCTTTGCCCTGACGCTGATTGCCGAATGGGCCGCCGATCGCGACCGGCCTTTGCTGGGCCTGATGCAGGCCCGCGCCCGCGCCTGGTTCGGCAACGACACGGCCGCCCAGGCCTGGGAGCCGGACGGCGATGCCTTCCTCTCGCCCACCCTCACCGAGGCGCTGGCCATGGCGACATTGCTGCCGGCAGACGAGTTCCGCGACTGGTTCAAGTCCTTCCTACCGCACGCCGGCCAGCAGCTGCCGGCCAGCATCTTCACGCCTGCAACGGTCTCAGACCGCAGCGACGGCAAGATCGCCCATCTGGACGGCCTCAACCTCTCCCGCGCCTGGGCCTTCCGGCGCATCGCGGCGGCGCTGGGCCCGCGCGATGCCGCCGCCCCGGTGCTGCGCGCGGCGGCCGATGCGCATCTGGCGGCCGCCCTGCCCCACATCGCCGGCGATTATGCCGGCGAACATTGGCTGGCCAGCTTCGCGCTGCTGGCGCTGCTGGCCTAACGGCGCGGCGGCGGACCCCGGCGCTGTTGCGGCGGGCGAGCCGGCGGCGGGCCGCGCCGTTCCGGCGGTCGCGGCGGCCCACCGGCCGGCACAATGGCAATCTGGTCTTCGGCGCTATTGCCCTTGCGGGTGGCGTGGCGCTTCAGGGCGACCATGAAGCGTTCGGCCATGTCGGGCGCGATTTCAACCAGCGTTTCCGCCGGGAAAATGCGGATGGCGCCGATGTCGGGCTTGGTGACGCCGCCACGCCGGCACAGCAGCGGGATGATCCAGCGCGGATCGGCGCTGTCACGCCGGCCCACGTCCAGCCGGAACCACACGCCGCCGCCATCATCGCCGCCGCGGCCGCGATCGGGGCCACGGCCGGTGTCATTGCCCGGCCGGCTGTCCCGCCGGTCAGGCCGGGGTGCCGGGCCGGCATCCACCAGCTCTTCGGCCTGCGGCAGCCGGGCCCGGTGCATCCGCACCAGCGCGGCAGCAATCTCGTCCACGCCATGCTTGGTCAGCAGCTCCTCGCCCAGCCTCTTGTCTTCCTCATCCAGCCCGCCAATGCCTTCGCCGATGCTCTCCAGCAGGCGCACGCGGTCCTGCGCGGCAATGGCCTCCAGCGACGGCACCGGCAGCCATTCCGGCTTCACCCCGGCGCTGTGCAGCATGCGCTCCACCCGCCGCCGCGCCGGATAGGGCACCACCAGCACGGCCGTGCCTTTCGAGCCAGCCCGGCCGGTGCGGCCCGACCGGTGCTGCAGCGTTTCCGGATCGCGCGGCAGCTCGACATGGATGACAAGGTTCAACCCCGGCAGATCGATGCCGCGCGCCGCCACATCGGTGGCCACGCACAGCCGCGCCCGGCGATCTCGCAGGGCTTGCAACGCCTGGTTGCGTTCCGATTGGCTGTGCTCGCCCGAAAGCGCCACGGCGGCAAAGCCACGCTCCACCAGCGACGCGTGCAGCCGGCGAACATTGTCACGCGTGGCGCAGAACAGCATCGCCGTCGGCGCCTCGTGGAAACGCAGCAGGTTGACCACCGCCGCCTCGATATCGGCCGGCGCTACCGTCACGCACTGATAGGCGATATCGGCATGCGCCGCCGCCCGCCCGGCGGTGGCGAGGCGCAGCGCATCCTTCTGATAATCGCGCGCCAGTTCGGCAATGCCCTTTGGCATGGTGGCGGAAAACAGCAGCGTGCGGCGGGTGGGCGCTGCGGCATCCAATATTTCTTCGAGATCCTCGCGAAAGCCCATGTCGAGCATTTCGTCGGCCTCATCCAGCACCACGGCGCGGGCCTGGTCCAGCATCAGGGCGCCGCGCTCCAGATGGTCGCGCAGTCGGCCGGGGGTGCCAACAACGATGTGGGCGCCGGCGGCCAGCGCGCGCCGTTCCACCTGCTGATTCATTCCGCCCACACAGGTGGCGATGCGGCCCCGCGCCGGGCCATAAAGCCAGGTCAATTCCTTGGCGACCTGCAGCGCCAGTTCGCGCGTTGGCGCCACCACCAGCGCCAGCGGCCGGCCAGCCGGCGGCAGCACATCGACGCCGCCCAGCAGTTCATCGGCCATGGCGAGGCCAAAGGCCACCGTCTTGCCCGAACCGGTCTGGGCCGAAACCAGCAAATCACGGCCACGCGCTTCATCAGCGATCACGGCAGACTGGACGGGGGTGAGCTCTTCATAGCCGCGCGCGGCAATCGCCTGGGCCAGCGGCGCAGGGAGTGATTCCATTGTCATCGGCGGCCTATGGCGCAACTGGCGCCAAAAGGCGAATCGCCCGGCATTAAACAAAGCACAGGCGGCTGGTCACCCAGCCGCCTGCACTTCCTGTTTGTAGCGCGCCTCAGTACACTTCGAACAGCCCTGCCGCGCCCATGCCGCCGCCCACGCACATGGTGACGACCACATATTTGGCGCCACGGCGCTTGCCTTCGATCAGGGCGTGGCCGGTGCAGCGCGCGCCGGTCATGCCATAGGGGTGGCCGATCGAGATCGAGCCGCCGTTGACGTTGAGCAGGTCAGGATCAATGCCGAGCACGTCGGCGCAGTGCAGCACCTGAACCGCGAACGCCTCGTTCAGCTCCCACAGGCCGATGTCGTTCATGGTCAGGCCATTGGCCTTCAGCAGCTTGGGAATGGCATAGATGGGGCCGATGCCCATCTCGTCCGGCTCCAGGCCGGCCACCGCCATGCCGCGATAGGCGCCCAGTGGGGTCAGGCCGCGGCGAGCGGCTTCCTTGGCTTCCATCAGCACGCTGGCCGAGGCGCCGTCCGAAAGCTGGCTGGCATTGCCGGCGGTGATGCAGCCGCCTTCGATCACCGGTTTGAGGCCCTTCAGCCCTTCCAGCGTGGTTTCCGGGCGGTTGCCCTCGTCCTTGGTCAGGGTGATCTCGTGGGTGGTGACCTCCTTGGTCTCCTTGTTCACCATCGCCATCTGCGCGGTCATCGGCACGATTTCATCGTCAAACTTGCCGGCGGCCTGGGCGGCGGCGGTGCGCATCTGGCTCTGATAGCCATATTCATCCTGCCGGTCGCGGCTGACGTTGTAGCGCTTGGCCACCACTTCGGCGGTCTGCAGCATCGGCATGTGGATATTGGGATGCATGGCCACCAGGCTGGGATCGGACCCCACACGCATCTTGTCGTTCTGCACCATCGAGATGCTGTCGACACCGCCGCCAACGCAGATGCTCATGCCATCCACGATGATCTGCTTGGCCGCCGTCGCGATCGACATCACGCCCGACGAGCATTGCCGATCCATCGACTGGCCCGACACCGTCACCGGCAGGCCAGCACGCAGCAGCGACAGGCGGGCGATGTTGCCACCCTGCACACCCTGCTGCAGGGCGCAACCCATCACCACATCATCCACCTCGGCGTCCTCGATCCCGGCGCGCTTCACGGCGTGGGCAATGGCATGGCCGGCCAGCGTCGGCGACGGGGTGGCGTTGAACGCCCCGCGATAGGCACGGCCAATCGGGGTGCGGGCGGTGGAAACGATAACGGCTTCACGCATCGGAAGGTCCTTTCAAATTCCCCTCTCCCGTTCGGGGAGAGGGTGGGGCCCACGCCAGCGGCGTGGGAGGGTGCGGGTCTCTTCAGCCAACAAACGCCAGGGTGATCCATTCGGCGGCCAGCGCCGGCTTGGTTTCACCATCAATCTCGACACTCACATTCACCGTGGTCTGCCAGGCGCCATCCGGGCGCTGGGTCACATCGGCAATGGTGAAGCGGCCGCGCACTTGGCTGCCCGATTTCACCGGCGCCATGAAGCGCACCTTGTTCAGGCCATAGTTGACGCCTATGCGCGTGCCCTTGATGCCCGGCATCGCCTGATAGGCCATCACCGACAACAGGCTGAGCGTGAGATAGCCATGCGCGATGGTGGTGCCAAACGGCGTCTGTGCCGCCAGTTCCGGGTTCACGTGGATGAACTGGTGATCGCCGGTCACTTCGGCAAAGGCGTCGATCTTGGTTTGCGGCACATCCACCCAATCCGAAACGCCCACTTCCTGGCCCACCAGGGCGCGATATTCGTCCAGCGTCAGCGATTTTCCGGCCATGACTCTCTCCCCAACATGTTTGTGCAACCCTAGGCCTCGCTTTCCGTTTGCGTCAACCCGCCAGAATGAGGGTTAACAAAGCCTTGTTAACTGCGCGCTTATCTTTCGTTAACCATATGATTTCCTTACATGGCTGCGCATCCCAACCACCCTGGATGCCCTGCCCATGTTTGCCCGCCTTGCCACGCTCGCCCCGCTCCTTCTCGCAGCGCCCGCCGCGGCCACCATCGTCGTCGCCCCCCGCCTCGGCGCCCCCGATCCCGGCCCGCTGCCGGGTGAGCGGCTGGTCGTCAGCTTCGATGCCCCCAACGCCGCCGGCTTCACATGGGATGGCGCGCCCGCCACCCGCACCGGCAGCCTGTCGGGCGTCGCCGCTGCGCCCGCCGGGGTCAGCGGCCGCTTCGGCTTCGTCTCCACCCAGGCCGGGCGCCCGGCGATCGCCACGCTGCGCACGCCGGCGCTGCGCTCGATCAGCCTTTATTGGGGCAGTGTCGATGCCCACAACCGGGTGCAGGTGCTCGGCACCAACGGCCAGACGCTGCTCACCCTGAATGGCAACCAGTTCGCCCCCGCCAACGGCAACTGGAACGCCGCCCTCACCAACCGGCGGGTGCAGTTCCGGGCGATGGGCGGCACCGAAATCGGCGGCCTGCGCTTCATCGCGCGCGGCACCGCCTTTGAATTTGACAGCATCGCCGCCGGCGCCGTACCCGAACCGTCAAGCTGGGCGCTGCTCATCGCCGGCTTCGGCCTCACCGGCACCATGGCCCGCCGGCAGCGCCGGCAAAACTCTGACGATCACCGGCAACGCCGGCACGCCCTCAGCCCGGTCGCCGCTCGCTGATCTGCGTCGGGTCCACCAGCCGGCCATCGGGCGCGGCGGTGAAGCTGGTCTGGGTGGGATAGGCGAAATCCACGCCCAGCTCGGCAAAGCGCCGCACGATGGCAAAGCCCACCGCCTGGCGCGCGGCCAGCATCACCGCCAGGTCGGGCACGGTCACAAAGAACACCAGCTCGAAATCAAGGCTGGATGCACCAAAGCCAGTGAACACCGCCCGGTCAAACCGCGTGTCGGCCACCTGTTCGACCAGCCGCTGCAACTCGCCCGGCAAGGCCTCCAGCACGGCCGGCGGCGTTTGATAGATGATGCCGAAATTCAGCACCACGCGCCGTTCCTCGATGCGCCTGAGGTTCGCCACCTGCTGCTCCAGCAACTTGGTGTTGGCCATCACCAACTGCTCACCCGACAGGGCGCGGATGCGCGTCGTCTTCAGCCCGATATGCTCCACCGTGCCGGTCGAGGTGCCATAGCTGATCACGTCCCCCACCCGGAACGGCCGGTCAAACAAGATGGCCAGCGCGGCGAACAGATCGGAAAATATGCCCTGCGCCGCCAGACCAATGGCAATGCCGCCCACGCCCAGGCCGGCCACCAGCGCCGTCACATTCACGCCCAGATTGTCGAGGATCAGGATCGCCGCCAGCAGCCAGACCACCACATTCACCAGCACGGTGATCACGCCCATGGCACTGCCCAGCGCGCGGGCATCATCCGGGCTGGCATCGGCGCGGCGGCGCACCAGGCCCAGAACCAGCTCGCGCAGCCACAGCGCGCCCTGCACCGCCACCGCGATGGTGAACAGATTGTCGACCAGCCGCAGCAACGGCCCTGGCGGCGCCACCGCATGGGTGGCCCCATCCAGGGCCACCGCGATCAGGAAAATGGTCAGCGTGCGATCAACAAGGCCGCGGGCGATACCCCGCCAGCCGTCCGCGCCAACCGGCAACAGCCGCCGCGCCAGCAACAGCAGGCCTTCCAGCCCGATGAAAATCGCCGCCGCAATACCGGCGCCAAACAGCGCTTCGCCGCTGTCCTGCGTGATCCAGCGCCAGCTGCCGCCCAGTGTTGCCTCGATGCGGGCGCCGGCGCGGCCCAGCGGATCGGCCATCACGCCGTCGCGTCCTTCAAGGCGTCAGCCAGCCACGCCGGCCGCCGCACCGTCAGGCGCGCATCGCCCAGGAACAGCGGTTCGCCCGCCGCCTCCAGCCGCAGATGCACGATGGCATTGTCGCCCCGCCGGCTGCGCAGCTTGCCACAGGCGCGGCCCTCGGCGTCCTTCACCTCCACCGCTTCACCGGCATCGCCCATGACCGTCACAGGCACCAGCCGCCGCCGCACCTTGTCGCGATGGTGCATGCGCGCGGTGTTCTCCTGGCCGACATAACAGCCCTTGGTGAAGCTCACCCCGTTCAAAAGGTCCGCCCCGGTTTCCAGCCACAGCAGCTCGTCCTGCCCGATGTCCGCGCTGTCGGGCACGCCCACGGCATGGCGGTGCGCGTCATGGGCATCGGCGCCGTTGGCCGCGCTGCCGGCCGGGCCGATCCAGCGCGCGCCCAGTGCCGGCAGCCGGGCATCGGCCGGTTCGCCGCCAGGCCAGCTGGCCAGCACCGCCAACGCCTCCCGCCGCGCCAGTACCACGGCCTTGCGCAGCTTGTACATCGAAAGCCGCTTCAACAGCGCGTCAGCGCGGGGCACCGCCACATCGATGAAGATTTCGCCATCGTCACCGGCATGAAGGTGGAAATCAAACAACGCCTTGCCCTGCGGGCTCAGCAGCCCGGCAAAGACCGGCCGGCCGGGGCCAAGCAGGCCAACATCATGGGTGATCATGCCCTGCAGAAAACTGGCAGCATCGGCACCGGTGACAGACAGAACAGCGCGATTTTCAAGGATGAAGGGGGTCATGCAACGTCAGATAAGGGCTTGGCCGGGCGCTGCCAATGTCAGTGCTGCCGGCATGGTCGAAAAGCGCCACGCTGCCTGCTTGACTCTGCCGCCCATTTCTCGCATTGGGGCCGCCTTCGTCGCGGTGGCCATGCCTCCCGCGCAGCAACTGATTTACGCGGAAACGGAACCATGGCCAAGCCGACGACCATCAAGATCAAGCTCGTGTCCACCGCCGACACTGGCTATTTCTATGTCACCAAGAAGAACCCGCGCACCAAGACCGACAAGCTGTCGTTCCGCAAGTACGACCCGGTCGCCCGCAAGCACGTGGACTTCAAGGAAGCCAAGATCAAGTAAGCGCGCCGCAGCGCCGAACGAACAAAAGGGCCGGTGGCAACGCCGGCCCTTTTTGCATGTCCGCTCACACCAGGAACGCCAGGCAGCCCGCCGCGTCCAGCACTGAATCAAGCCGTTGCCGCACGGCCGCCGGCAGGGCGGCATAGCGCGCCCGCAAATCGGCCAGGCATTTCACCTGATACTTGAACACCCCCTGATCATAGGGGAGGCCATCGACGCTGATGCGGAACATCGGCTCACCGGCCGCTGCGGCGGCAGCATTGGCCAGCAGGAACGGGCCATAGACGCGGCCGATTTCGGCCAGCAGGCTGGTCACCACCGGCGCCAGCGGCGCATCGGGCGCCTGCCATTCGCCTTCGATGCCGGATGCATCATCCACATGCAGCAGCCAGCGATAGACGCCCGGATAATCGGCCCGCGTCATCGCCTGGGGAGTCGGGTCCACCCCCAGTTGCGACAATTGCCCATAAAGGCCGAACTCCGCCAGCGACGGCCGTGATCCGAACAGCCAGTGCGTGTTCACCACATGCTGTTCCAGCGCCGCCAGCACCCGGCGCGTGGATGCTTCGATCAACGGGAAATTGGCACGCGTGCACCCCACCAGCGCCATGCGCCCCACCTGCCCTTCGCGGAATTGCGCCGCAAATTCTTCGGCCCGCTCGCCGCCACCCTTGAAGGCATCAAAGGCCAGCCAGCGGCTCATCTGCAATTGGTCCACCGCCTCCAGCCAGCGATAGCCAAACATCGCCTTGGTCAGCCATTCATCGGCAAAATCCTCGACCAGTTGCGCAAGGAAGGCGTGACCCGGATCATCGGGCACGATCGACCGCTCGGGATGACGCGCTTCCAGATCATGGATCAGCGGCGTCGAATCATTGGCAAAATGGCCATCGGGATATTCCAGCACCGGGATCACCGGCGCCTTCACCTTGCTGGTCGCGGCCTGGTGGGTTTCGCGGCCATGCACCCAGACATGGGGAATGCGCCGCGCCCGCAACACGGCCCGCATCTTCATCGAATAGGGGGACGCCAACACGCCATGAAGCCTGTACATCCGCCACTCCCTCTGCCCGGGCTGATCTGCGGCAAAGGCTAGCCCGGATTATTCACCGGCCGGGTGATTTCGGGTTG
>NZ_NOXT01000063.1 GCF_002251755.1 Sandarakinorhabdus cyanobacteriorum | reverse complement strand
GTGACTTCTCTAAATAGCGGGAACAGGTTCGGCCTTCAGTTCGGCTTCGGAGACGACGGAGACCGGGATCGGGCTGTCATAGCCGGTGCGGCTGATGCGGCTGCCGGTGACGGTGATGACGGCGGCTTCCTCCTCGCCCTCGGTCGCGGCCGGATCGGCGGCGGCGGTGGCGGCCGGCTGGGCGGCCTGGGCATGGACCACGGCCGGCAGCGCGAGGGCGAGTGTCGCAGCCCCCAGCAACAGGACACGGCGCGAATTGGCAGCGGCGGCAAGGTTGGTCGTGATCAAGGCACCCCCATTGGGCCGGCACGGCACCGGCCGAGATTTCTGCCTGACGATTCCGTCCCCCCGACCAGCGTCAGCCAGTCACGCTCGCTTGTTGTGGAAATGCCATGGAGCGGACACGGCATCCCCTTGCGGGTAGCGGCCGTGCCGGTTCTGCCTGCCCTTTGCCGAACATGATTCGACCGCGACCCGCCGTGACAGTGGCATGGCGGGCCCACAGCGATGTTACGTCTTTTGGCGTAGCGGGCCGCCCCTGCGGCAGGATCGCGCAGGCGGGCCGTGCCCTAGCGACCCGGAATGGCCAGGCTTCTGGCCGGATCGGCCGGGCCGAACAACAGGGTGCGGGTGATCCCGGCGCGGCGCACATTCACCTGGGTCTGGTGATCATCATAGCTGTCGCCAAACAGGCTGCCGTTGATCAGCAGTTGCCCCGGCTTGCCCTTCAGCCGGCCGATGTAGCGCAGTTCGACCCGGTCGCCGGTCAGGCGCTGTCCGGCCGGGCTGAGCGTCACGCCGGCAATGCGGAACTGCCGGCCGACATAGGCGACCAGCGCCGCCATGGCATCGGGATCATCCAGGCTGGGCTGGGCATCGGGCGCGATGTCAACCAGCGCGGGTTCGACATCATGCGCCTGCAGGATGTGGGTGACCGACAGGGCACCCGATTTGGCGTCAATCTCCACCACCGCCAGGCTGGAGTGGCCGCGATGGGCGAGCGCCGGCGTGACAGCGGTCGCCAGCAGCAGCGCTGCCAGCCCCCACGTCAGCCGGCGCGGCCTCACTTCTCGTCCTTCTTCTCGTCCTTCTTCTCGTCCTTCTTGATCGGACGGGTCTTGGTGCTGTCCGGCGTCACTTCCAGCTCGCTGTCGGCCATGCGGTTGTCGCCGGTCGGATCATCGCGCAGCTTGAGCACCGCCGGCTCGATGCGGCGCGGGTAGGCGTTGTTGCTGCGATCGGCGTCGGCGGTTTCCCACAGCGGGTCGACCTCGGCCGCCTTCAGCACCTTGGGCGTGACATGCTGCCAGGTGACGGCGCGGGCGTTGTAGCGCCAGACTTCGGCCGGGATGCGGATGGTTTCGGATGAGCCATCCTCATAATCCAGCTTGAGGATCACCGGCATCACCAGCCCGCCGATGTTGCGGAAGCTGAAGTGGTAGAAATTGTCCTTGAAGCCCAGCACGGCGGCCTCTTCAGGCTCCAGCTTCTTCTTGAGGCCGTCATAATCCTTGCGGTCCTTGGCCGTGACCGTGAACCTGTCGGTCTCGTCATAGAAATCGCGGGTGGCGGGATCGCGGTCGATCACCGGCACTTGCGTGTTGCGCGCGATGGTGAGCGGCGTCGGCTCGGCCTTGGCCTTGTCGCGGCCCCAGGCCTTTTCGACCTCCGGATTGCGGGTGTCGAGCCGGGCCTTCACCACCTTGTCGAGGCTGATGTCGACATGGTCGGTCGAATAGAACCAGCCGCGCCAGAACCAGTCGAGATCAACGCCCGAGGCTTCTTCCATGGTTCGGAAGAAATCATAAGGGGTGGGCCGCTTGAAGCGCCAGCGGCGGGCATATTCCTTGAAGGCGAAATCGAACAGCTCGCGGCCCAGGATGGTTTCGCGCAGGATCACCAGCGCGGTGGCCGGCTTGGCATAGCCGTTGTTGCCGAACTGCAGCACGCTTTCGCTGTTGGTCATCAGCGGCACCTGATCGCGGCTGACCATATATTCCACGATGTCACGCGGCTCGCCGCGGGCGCGCGGGAACTTGGGATCCCAGCGGCGCTCGGCCTCGAACTCGAGGAAGCTGTTCAGGCCCTCGTCCATCCAGGTCCACTGGCGCTCGTCGCTGTTGACGATCATCGGGAACCAGCTGTGGCCGATTTCGTGGATGACAACGCCGATCAGGCCATATTTGGCGCGTTCGGTGTAGGTCAGCTGGCCGGTCTTCTTGTCCTTCACCGGGCGGGGGCCGTTGAAGGTCATCATCGGATATTCCATCCCGCCAACCGGGCCGTTGATGCTCTGGGCCGTGGGATAGGGATAGGTGAAGGCGAATTCGCCATAGACATCAATGGTGTGGGCAATGGCCTTGGTGGAATAGGCATCCCAGAGCGGCCGGGCTTCCTTGGGATAGAAGCTCATCGCCATCACCAGCGGCACCTGCGGATCATTCTGCTTCACGCCCATCGCGTCCCACACGAACTTGCGGCTGGAGGCGAAGGCGAAATCCCGGACATTGCTGGCGGTGAAGCGCCAGGTCTTCGTGCCGCTGGGCTTGCCCTTCTCGGCGGCCAGCGCTTCGGCCGGGGTGACGATATAGACGGGCTCCTTGGCGGTGCGGGCCTGGGCCAGGCGGGCGCGCTGGGCGGCGGTCAGGATCTCCGGATTGGCGAGCACACCGGTGGCCGAGACGACATGATCGGACGGCACGGTGATCGACACGTCATAATCGCCGAATTCCAGCGTGAACTCTCCGCTGCCGACGAAGGCCTTGTTGTGCCAGCCTTCGTAATCGGAATAGACGGCGGCGCGCGGGAACCACTGGGCGGCGAGGAAGATGCAATTGCCGTCCTGATCGGCCTTGGTGAAGCATTCATAGCCCGAACGGCCACCCACCACCCGGGCTTCCGGCATCGGCAGGGTGAATTCGATCTTCACGGTGGTGGCAGCGCCGCTGTTCAGCGGGCTGGCCAGATCGATGCGCAGCAGCGTGTCGACCACGGTGAATTTCAGCGGGCGCCCCGAGGCATCGGTGACCTTCAGATTGTTGAAGCCGCCTTCCCATTCCTTGTAGCGCATGGCCTGGCGCACTTCGGTCATGCTGATCTGGCCGCCGGGGGACACGGTTTCGGCGCGCTGGGCGATATGGTCGCGCTTGTAGTTCTGGTCGAGCAGCAGCCACAGATAGCGCAGCTGATCAGGGCTGTTGTTGTGATAGGTGATGGTTTCGCTGCCGCTGATCGTGCGGCTCGGCTCGTCCAGCCTGGCGGTGATGCGATAATCCACCTTCTGCTGCCAGTAACGATGGCCCGGCGCGCCGGCGGCGTTGCGATAATCGGTGGGGGTTGGCCAATCCTCCCCTTCCAGCTGGCGGAACTTGTCGACGAAATCGCCCTTGGTCTGGGCAATCGGGCTGGCGTGCGCTGCCACCCCAAGGCCGGCTGCCACCAACCACATCATCACGCGCTGGAACCGCATATCTTCCCTCGTCCCCAAAATCGTGGCGGCCGTTTGCCCGTCTGGCGCCGGCTTGGCAAGCGTTCCACGCCGTCGCAGACGTGATTCATGTAATATTATGTCGTCAATGAAAACCCCCCTGCGGCATTTGCCCCAGCGCCAGTCACGTTGCGCGGGCATGACCGATGTGACATATTCGCGGTGAATCGAAATCGGGAGGGTTTCATGCGTCTGATCGCTGCTGCTGCTGTTGCTGCCATGGCTCTGGCCGCCGTGCCGGCCACCGCTTGCGCCTTTGATGGCATGCCGGGTTACAGCCATTATGCCCCGGATGGCACCGATCCCTATGCCGGCGCCTATGCCGAGGCGGCCGCCCGCATTGCCGAGCAGCGCCGCCAGGAAGCCATCGAGAACGCCCGTCTGGCCATGCTGAAGCGCCTGGGCATGAAGGATGGCGGCGAAACCGCCGTGGCCTCGGCTGCAACCGCCCCCACTGCGCTGGCCAATGCCACCCGCTGACAGCAGCGCCACCGCTTCGCACATCGCAGGGCCCCTGGTGGAAACCAGGGGCCTTTCGCATGTGCGTGATGGCCGCACCGTGATGCGGATGGGCGATTGGCAGTTGCAGCGCCGCGCCCATGCCCTGCTGCTGGGGCCATCGGGATCGGGCAAGACCACCTTCATCAACATCGCCACCGGCCTGCTGACGCCCAGCCATGGCGCGATCGACATTGCCGGCCAGCCGATGAGCGCCCTGCCCCCGGCCAAGCGCGACGCCCTGCGCCGTGCCACCATCGGGCTGGTGTTCCAGACGCTGCGGCTGATCCCGGCGCTGTCGGTCAACGCCAATCTGGCGCTGGCACAGAAGCTGGCGCTGGGCCGGGTGGACCAGCCGGAGATTGACCGGTTGATCGACCGGGTGGGCCTGTCGCACCGCGCCCACGCCCGGCCGCGCCAGTTGAGCCAGGGCGAAGGCCAGCGCGCCGCCATCGCCCGCGCCCTCGTCACCCGGCCGCAGCTGGTGGTCGCCGATGAACCGACATCGGCGCTGGATGATGCCAATGCGCACCGGGTGATCGACCTGATGTTCGAAGCGGCCGATGCCACGGGCGCCACGCTGCTGGTCGCCACCCATGATGGCCGCATTGCCGACCGTTTCACCAACCGGCTCAATCTGGTGGTACCGGCATGATCCGCCTCAGCCTTGCCTATTTGCGCGACCGGGCGCTGAACACCGCGCTCAACATCATCCTGCTGGCGCTGGGCGTGGCCAGCCTTGTCATCCTGCTGCTGTTTTCCAGCCAGCTGGAAAACCGCTTCGACCGGGATTCGCAAGGCATCGACATGGTGGTCGGTGCCAAGGGCTCACCGCTGCAGCTGATCCTCAGCTCGGTTTATCATGTCGACATCCCGACCGGGAATGTGCCGCTGGAAACGGTCGACCTGCTGCGCCGCCAGATGGGGGTGGCCGAGGCGATCCCGCTGGCGCTGGGGGACAGTTTCCGCAGCTTCCGCATTGTCGGCACCGAGCCGGCCTATCCCGCCCTGATGGGCGCAGCGCTGGCCGATGGCCGCATGTTTGCCAAGCCGATGGAGGCGGTGATCGGGGCCGAGGTGGCAGCGCGCACGGGCGCCGGGCTGGGCCAGCGCTTTGTCGGCGGGCACGGGATGGGCGGCGGCGACGAGGGGCCCAAGCATGAGGAGACCCCGTTTATCGTGGTCGGCCGGCTGAAGCCCACCGGCACGGTGATCGACCGGTTGATCCTGACCCGCATCGAAAGCGTGTGGGCGGTGCACGGCATCGAAGCCCCGCATGACGAGCATGCGGGCGAGGACCATGACCATGCGCACGAAGCCGGCGGCCATGACCACGAGGGCGAGACGGCCGAGGAGCATGCCGCGCATGTGAGCCCGGCCGAGGTGACTTCGGTGCTGGTGCGCTTTGGCAGCCCGATCGCCGCGGTGCGCCTGCCCGGTTTCATCAACCGCCAGACCAATCTGCAATCGGCGGTGCCGGCGGTGGAAGTCTCCCGCCTGCTGGCGCTGGTCGGGGTGGGCCTGGATGCCGTGCGGGCCTTTGCCGTGCTGCTGATGCTGACCGCCGGCCTGTCGATCTTTGTCGCGCTGCTCACCGCCTTGAAGGAACGCGAGGGCGACATGGCGATGCTGCGGGTGATCGGTGCCAGCCGCGCCGCCATCATCGGTCAGGTGGCGAGCGAGGGCCTGATCCTGGCCGCCGCCGGCACGGCGCTGGGCCTGGCTTTGGGCCATGGCGTGATTGGCCTTGCCGCCGCCAATTTCGAACAATTGCACCAATTGGGCCTCAACGCCCTCGCCTTCCACCCTGGGGAGGCCATCATCGCCGCCGCCGCCCTGGCCATCGGGCTGATTGCCGCCTTGATTCCCGCGTTCAGGGTGCTGCAATCGGATATCGCCGAAACACTGGCCAACAGCCGCTGATTCGCATCGGAGGACGCATGAACATCCGCACTTCCCTTGGGCTCGCCGCCTTCCTGCTGCTCGCCGGCCCCGCCGTGCTGGCCCAGACCCAGGGACCGCTGAAGCCGTCGGAATCGATCTGGAAGCCGGCGCCGACGCCGCCCGGTGGTGTGCCGTGGCAGGTGCTGGAAAGCGCGCAGGAAGACCCGCGCGCCGCCAAGACCGGCGCGGTGAAGCCGCTCTATCCGGCGGCGGTCAAGTCGCTGGCCGGCAAGAAGGTGAAGATCAACGGTTACATGCTGCCGCTGGGCAAGGGCGCCAACCAGAGCCATTTCGTGCTGCTGGCCTATCCGCCCGATTGCCCCTTCCACCTCAATCCCGGCCCGCAGCAGTTCATCGAGGTGAAGGTTTCGAGCGCCATTCCGATGAATTATGATGTGCGCACCATCGAAGGCACGCTGGAACTGGCCGGCAGCGATGGCGGCGGCGTCTTCTACAAGATCAGCGACGGGAAAGAGATGTGAGGCTGCTGGCGGCAGCGGCGCTGCTGGCAGTTGCCGTTCCGGCCGCCGCTGCGCCGCTGCCGCCCGAACTGGCCGCCCGCATCGATGCGTCGATGCGGGACACCAAGGCCATGCGCAACTGGCCCGGCATTGCCTGGGGCGTGGTGAAGCGTGGGCAGGGCCTGGTGCATTTCGGCTTTGACGGGCTTGCCGATGCCGACAGCCGCCGCCCCGTCACCGCCACCACCCGCTTCCGCATCGCCAGCATGACCAAGGCCTTCACGGCGCTGACCATCGAGCAGTTGGCCGCCGAAGGCCGGCTGCGACTGGATGACAAGGTGGTCACCCATGTGCCCGAACTGGCCGGCTGGGGCGATCATCTCACCATCACCGATCTGCTCCACCACATGGGCGGCTTTGTCACCGATGATCCCTGGGGCGATCGCCAGACGCCGCTGCCGGAGGGTGATTTCACCGCGCTGCTCAAGGCCGGCGTGCCCTTCACCCGCGCCACCGGGCTGACCCATGAATATTCCAACCTGGGCTATGCCATCCTGGGCCGCATCATCACCAATGTCAGCGGCCGCCCGTTCGAGGCCGAGATCGCCCGCCGCCATTTCCAGCCGCTGGGCATGGCCGGCACCACGTTCAATCTGGCCGATGTGCCGGCGGCCGAAATGGCCACCGGCTGGCGCTGGGAGGATGGCGGCTGGAAGCGCGAGCCCGACATGGGCCCCGGCGCGTTCGGGGCGATGGGCGGGGTGATCACCACCGTGCCCGATTATGCCCGCTGGATCGATCATCTCCTGTCGGCCTGGCCAGCCGCCGTGCCCGGCACAGCCGAAGCCCCCGCCCGCGCGACCATCCGCCGGCTGGCGCGCGGCGAAGGCTCTCCGCGCCGGATGAACCGGCCGGGGGACATGCTGCCCAGCATCTGTTCGGTCGCCGTCGTCTATGGCGGCGGCCTGCGCATCGGCGATGATTGTGACCTGGGCCGGGTGGCGTTCCACGGCGGCGGTTATCCCGGCTATGGCAGCCATATGGTGATCGCTCCCGATCGCGGCTGGGGCGTGTTTGTCTTCACCAACCACACCTATGCCGGGCCATCCGATCTGGCGTGGCAGGCGATGCTGGCCATCGAACAGGCCGGGCTGATGCCGGCCGATGCCATTCCCGTTTCGGCCGCCATCACCACCGCCGCCGCCTTTGCCGGGCGGGTGCTGGCCAGCGGCCGGGTCGATGCCGAGCCGGCGTTGCTGGCGGTCAACCTGCTGCTGGACCGCGACGCCGCCCACCGCGCCGCCGACATTGCCGCCCTCAAGGCCAGGGCCGGGCGCTGTGAGGCGACGCCGGCCATCACCGCCCGCGGTGCGCTTGATGCCAGGCTCGACTGGGCCTGCGCCAACGGCCGCATCAGGGCCGATGTGTTGCTCGCCCCGACACAGGATGTGCGGGTGCAGACGCTGGACTGGCGGTTCGAGGCGAGGCGCTAGACGCGCCGCAGCCGCAAGGCGGTCGCCGTGTCGGGCTTGCCGGGCGGGATGACGAGGCCGGATTGCGCCAGCCAGGCGCCGCTGTAGCGGTGTGCATCCCGGATTTCGCCCGGCCGCACTTCGGCCACCTGCCACAGGCCATCATCAATGAACGGCAGGGGCAGCGGCGCGGCGTGGCGCTGCAGCATGATTTCGGTGCGATAGACGATCAGCAGCCATTCGCCGTCACCGCCGGCGGCATGCCAGGCCACCCCATCCCCGGCGGTGCCCGTCCACACATTGCCGTGCAGCAGATGGCGATGGGCTTTGTAAAAGGCGATCCAGCCGGCCAGCCGGGCGCGTTCGGCCGCATCAAGCCGGGTGAGATCAAACTCCAGCCCGAGATGGCCCTGTGCCGCCACCAGCGCCTGGAAGGCCAGCGAAAAGCGCCGGCCTGTGGTGTGGCACCGCTCGGCCCCGATGTGGGCGCCCATCATTTCGGGCGGCAGAAACTGCAGGAAACCGCGCTGCAGGCCGATGCGCAGCCGGGCATCGATGCAGTCGCTGGCCCAGAAGCGCTGCGCCCGCGCCGCCATGCCGGCATCGATCCGGCCACCGCCGCCGGCACAGGATTCAATCTCGAGGCTGGGATGGGCGGCGCGCAGCCGATCCATCAGCGCCCAGGTGGCCCGGACCTGCCGGCCATAGGCGGCACGGCCTTCGGCATCGCCGGCCGGCGCCAGATCGCGGTTGTGATCCCATTTGAGATAGGCAACGCCCAGATCGGCCACCAGGGCGGACAGGCGGTCGAACAGATGGTCGGTCACGCACGCGCGGGTCAGATCGAGCACCAGCTGATGGCGCGCCGTGGCCAGCGGGCGACCGGCCAGCTGCAGGGCCCATTCCGGATGGGCGCGGAACATTTCGCTGTCGGGGCTGACCATTTCGGGTTCGACCCACAGGCCGAATTCCATGCCCAGACCGCGCACATGATCGGCCAGCGGTTTCAACCCATCGGGATATTTGCGCGGATCAACCCACCAGTCGCCCAGCGAGGTGCGGGCGTCATCACGGCCGGCGAACCAGCCATCATCCAGCACGAAGCGTTCCACCCCGATGCCGGCGGCGGCATCGGCCAACGCCATCATGCGCGCCGGATCATGATCGAAGTAAAAGCCTTCCCAGCTGTTGATCAGCACGGGACGGGGGCGCTGCGGAACCGGGCCGCGCACGGCGGCGTGGAAGCCGCGCGCCACGCCGCCCAGGCCATGGGGGGAGAAGCAGGCCAGCACCGCCGGGCTGTCGTGCTGCGCGCCGGGGGCCAGCCGCACCTCGCCAGGGGCCAGCCAGCCGCCGAGCTGCCACTGGCTGCGGCCATCGTCGAGCCGTTCGATCAGCTGGCGATGATTACCCGACCAGGCCAGCTGCGCCCCCCAGGCCGGGCCGGCGTGATCGGTAGTGCCGGGGCCCAGCACCACCGCGCCGGGGAAATGGCCATGGCTGGTGATGCCGTGGCGGTTCTCGCGCAGCCAGATGAACTGGCCAAGGCGGTCGGTCTGTTCGGCAAATTCGTTGATGTGGCGGCCGGCATGATGGCGCACGGCCTGGGCTTCGGGCGGCAGCGGCAGGGTGGCGGCGGCAAGCCAATGGAGATCGAGCACGCCATCGCCGATGTTGGTCAGGCTGGTGGTGATGCTGGCCACATCGGTTTCGGGATCGAGCGTGATGACCAGCTGCACCGCGATCCCGGCAACGGCATCGCGCAAGCTGCAGACCAGCCGATCACCATCCGGCACGACGCTGCAATCGGCAAAGCCCTGGGCAAAATCCTGGCCGGCGCGATGGGCCAGAAGCGCGCTCTGACCATACCAGCCCAACCCGAAGCTTGGCACCAAAGTGAGCGGGATCGGCGCATCGAGCGAGAAGGTCGGCACCGGCCGGCCGGCTTCCAGCCAGGGGCCGGCCAGCAGTTCATCCGGCAGGCGTGCGCCCCAATGGCGCCACAGCAGGCCGCTGGCCGCCTGTTCGATGACCAGGCTGGACTCGCGGCCGTGGAGGGCGAACAGCCGGCTCAATCGGCCCCGAACAGATCGCGGGTGAAGACCCGGGGGGCGACATCGGCGAGTTGGTCGCTCATGCGGTTGGCCAGGATCACATCGGCCTCGGCCTTGAATTGATCGAGATCGCGGATGACGGGGGAGCCGAAAAATTCGTCCTGCTCCAGCGCCGGCTCGAACAGCACCACGCGGATGCCGCGAGCCTTGATGCGCTTCATGATGCCCTGGATGCTGCTCTGGCGGAAATTGTCGCTGTTGGCCTTCATCACCAGCCGGAACACGCCCACGGTCTTCGGATTGCGGGCCAGGATCTGTTCGGCCAGGAAATCCTTGCGGGTGCGGTTGGCATCCACGATGGCGGCGATCAGATTTTGCGGCACCGTGCCGTAATTGGCCAGCAACTGCTTGGTATCCTTGGGCAGGCAATAGCCGCCATAGCCGAACGAGGGGTTGTTGTAGTGCGTGCCGATGCGCGGATCGAGGCCGATGCCCTCGATGATCTGGCGCGTGTCCATGCCGTGGGCCATGGCATAGCTGTCCAGCTCGTTGAAGAAGGCGACGCGCATGGCAAGATAGGTGTTGGCAAACAGCTTGATGGCCTCCGCCTCGGCCGGATCGGTGAGCAGCACCGGCACATCGGGCTTTTCGGCGCCGGCCTGCATCAGGGCGGCAAACATCTGGCCGATGGGGCCGGAATCGCCGACGATGATGCGCGACGGGTGGAGATTGTCATAAAGGGCGCGGCCCTCGCGCAGGAATTCCGGGCTGAACACGATGTTGCCCGTGCCCAGTTCGCGGCGCACCCGTTCGATGAAGCCGACCGGGATGGTGGATTTGACGACGATCTTCGCATCGGGGTTGCTGGCCAGCGCCGCCCGCGCCACGCTTTCCACCGACGATGTGTTGAAATGGTTGGTGGCCGGATCATAATCGGTGGGCGTGGCGATCACCACCAGCTCGGCCTGGCGGCACGCAGCATCGAGATCGGTGGTGGCCACCAGATCGAGCGTGCGGGTGGCGAGGAAATGCTCCAGCTCGCGATCGACAATCGGGCTCTTGCGGTTGTTCACCAGATCCACCCGTGCCGGCATCACGTCCACCGCCGTCACGCTGTGCGCCTTCGCCAGCAGCACAGCGTTGGACAGGCCAACATAGCCGAGGCCGACAACCGCAATCTTCATGCCCATGCTCCGTCTGCCCAAATTGGGCGCAATCGCCGCTTCTGTGGCCCGGAAATGCCGGCCGTGCAATGCTGCAGCGGCAGAAATTGGCGGGTTTGTCCAAGCCTTTGCCCGACGTTGATGGCACAGATATGGCGATGCGCCGCCTTGCCGCCCGATTGAGCCTGTTGCTGCTGTGTGTGGCAAAGCCACTGCGGGCCGATCCGGCCGTGGATGCCGCCTTCGAACGGCAGGATTACCCCGCCGCCATCACCGCCGCGCGCGCCCGCATCGCCATTCTGGCCGCCGCCGGCCAGGGCCGATCGGCCGAAGCCGGCATCTTGCTGACCGAACAGGCCATCGCGCAGACCCGCCTGCCCGATTGGCCAGGGGCAGAGGCCAGCGCCCGCGCCGCGCTGGCCATCGCCGGCCGCCTGCGCGCCCGGCCCAGCGCCTGGCCGTTGACGGCGCGGCGCACCCTGGCGCTGGCGCTGGAAGCGCAAGGCAAGGCTGCCGAGGCCCGCCGGTTGCAGCGTCGCCTGCTGGCCGCGACGCGTGGGCAGGCCGATGGCGCCATGGCCGAAGCCGCGCTGCGCAATCTTGGCCGGCTGGCGACACCGGCCGCACCATCACTCACCCCGGCCCAGGCGCAGGCGCGCACGGCGCTGGAAACTTCCGTGGGCAAGGCCCGCAACGCCCGCGACTGGCCGGCGGCAGAACAGGCAACCCGCGCCCTCATGGCCTGGGCGCTGCCGCTGGTGGGGCCCGACCACCCTGACATGGCCTCCCTCCATGCGCTTCTGGCCGAGGCCCTGGACGAACAGGGAAAGCCTGCCGCTGCCGAAGCCGAGTTTCGTCAGGCGCTGGCCATCCGCCGCAGCCGGCTGGGCGATGATCACCCCGACAGCATCGCGGCGCTGGCGAGCGTGGCCGGCAGCCTGTTCAGCCAGGGCCGCCTCGCCGAGGCCGAGCCCATCCATGCCAACGTGCTGGCGCGGCGGCAGCGGCTGTTGGGCGACGGCCATGCCGCCACCCGGCTGGCCATGGCCAATCTGGCGGTGGTGCGCGAGGCGCTGGGCCAGTTGCAGGCGGCCGAGCCGCTGCGGCAGGCGCTGCTGGCCGCGGCCGAACCCGACAGCCCGCTTGCCGCGACCCGGCTGGCCGATCTGGCCCGCAATCTGGCCCGCCAGGGCCGTCTGGCCGCCGCCGAGGCCCGGCACCGCGCGGCCCTGGCCATCCGCACCGCCCGGTTGGGCAGCACCCATCCCGACACCCTGACCAGCCAATATGATCTGGCCGGCGTGCTGCTGGCCCGGCGCCAGCCGATGGCGGCGCTGGACTATATCAGCAGTGCCGTCGCCCGCCGCCGCGATCGGCTGGGCCTGCTGCACCCGGCCACCACCGCTGCCGGGCTGCGCATGGCCGATGTGTTCGTGGCGCTGGGCGAAGGGCGCGGCGCCGAAGACTATCTGCGCGCCTTGTTGCGGGCCTATGATGAACGGCCCGGCTTTGATGCCGCCGGGCGCATGGGGCTGCAGGCCGGCCTGGCCAGCGTGCTGGAGGCAAGCGACCGGGTGGCCGATGCCGAGCCGCTGCGCCGGGCGGTGTTGGCGGCAGCCGGCCCGGCCGAACGGGCCAGCCGCATGGCGGCGCTGGCCACCAATCTGGATCGGCAGGGCCGCAGTGCCGACGCCGTGCCCTTGCTGCGGCAGGCGCTGGCACTGGCCATCCGCCAGCAGGGCGCCGGCCATCCCGACACTGGCAGCATCGCCCAGGCGCTGGCCCGCGCCGAACTGGCCCTGGCACCGCGCCGGGCCATCGCCCCGGCCCGCACGGCCCTGGCCATCGGACGTGCCGGCCTGGGCGAAATGGCCCAGAGCGAGGATGCGGACCAGTTGACCCAGCTGGCGCGTGTCAGTGCGGAGCCCGCCTTGCTGTTGGCGCGCGCGCTGTTTGCCAGCAGCACCAGCGCAGATGCCCGCGCGGCGGCCCTGGATGCGCTGCAATCGGCTGGCGACAGCGCTGCCGGGCGGGCCCTGGCGCAGGCCGCGGCCCGGGCGGCGGTGCCGGATGCCGCCCGCCCGCTGTGGGCCAATTGGCAACTGGCGCTGTTGAACCGCGCCGCGCTGGACCGGCAGCTGAACCGCGCCCTCGACACACGCGCGGCGGACACCGACCAGCGCCGCCAGCAATTGGCGCGCGATCGGGTGGCGGCCGACACGGCAGTGGCGGCGGCCGCAGCGGCGCTGGCGCGGGCGGCGCCGGCCTATTTCCGGCTGGTGGCGCCCGGCCCGGTGGCGCTGGCGGCGCTGCAGCGCGGCCAGAAGGGCCAGCCGCCGTTACTGAAGGCCAACGAGGCGCTGATCCTGTTGCACCCCGGATCGGCCAGCCTGCCCACCGGGCAACAGAACGGCCTGGTGCTGGCGGTCACCCGCGAGGGCACGGCCTGGGCGCAGATTCCGATCGGCCCGGCTGCACTGGCGCGCGAGATTGCCGCGCTGCGCTGCGATCTGGATCATGGCGGTGGGGCCGACAACAGCGCCTGCATCGCCCGCACGGTGAAGGGCCTGCGCGGTGCGGGCACCGGGCCGATCAGCCCCGAGGAGCGGGAGTCGTTCGATCGCGCCCGCGCCCACCGCCTGTATCAGACCTTGCTGGGTGCGCCGGCCATCCAGCGGCTGATTGCCGGCAAGGCGGAATGGATCATGGCGCCCAAGGGCAGCCTGTTGGCCCTGCCGTTTGCCGCGCTGGTGACGGCGCCGCCGGCCGGCGATGATGGCGACCCGCAGGCGCTGCGCCGCACGGCCTGGCTGGGGCTGCAACGGCCGATCAGCGTGGTGCCCGAAGTGTCGGCGCTGGCCGCGCTGCGTGGGCCCGGCCGGGTGGCCAGGGCGGCCAGCACGGCCTTTTTCGGGGTGGGCGATCCGGCCTTTGGCGGCGGCGGTGATGCTGGCGGCGCCGGCGGGGCGCTGCACGGCCTTTATCGCGATGCCACCGGCGATCCGGCCGCCATCGCCGCGCTGGCCCCGCTGCCAGGCACCCGCGCCGAGGTGGAGGGCCAGGCCCGCCGCCTCGCCGCCCCGCCCGAGGCCACGCTGCTGGGCGCCAACGCCACCGAGGCGCTGCTGTATGAACGGCGGCCGCTGCTGGCCAGTGCACGGGTGGTGATGTTTGCGACCCACGGCCTGCTGGCCGGCGATCTGGGCGGGCGGCTGGCACAGCCGGCGCTGGCCTTCTCGCCGCCGCCGCCGGGCAGCGCCAGCGATGCTGCCAATGATGGCCTGCTGACCGCCGCCGAAGCCGCCAGCCTGTCATTGTCGGCCGATTGGGTGATCCTGTCGGCCTGCAACACGGCGGCCGGCGATGGCGGGCCCGAAGGCCTGTCGGGCCTGGCCCGTGCCTTTTTCCATGCCGGTGCCGGCAGCCTGCTGGTGTCGCACTGGCGCATCCGCGACGATGCGGCGGGCCGCATCACCGGAGAGACCATCGCCCACGCCCAGCCCGGCACCAGCCGCGCGGCGGCGCTGATGCAGGCCATGCGTGCCCTTGCGGCCGACAGCAGCGAGGATGACGCCGCCCAGCCTTATTCCCACCCATCGGCCTGGGCGCCGTTCGCCCTGGTGGGGGTGACGCCCTGAGCGCGATTGCGGTTTGCTGGAATCCCGAACCCGCTCATCCTGAGCCCGCCGAAGGGCGAGCTTGCCGAGGCAACTGCAAGTGCGGGCGATGGCTCGACATGCCTGGCATGAGCAGCTCAATCAAACTGCAATCGACCCTGGAACGTGCGGGTGATGCCGATCTCCACCCCGGTGCGGGCAAAATCAAACAGGTCCACGGTGGAAAAATTGCGTTCGTGGCTGAAGCGGATCACCGGGGACGGCCTTTCACACGACCGGCCCCGGCTTCTCGCGATGAACGCAACAAAAACGCCCCAGCCTGTGGCTGGAGCGGATTGCCGATCCCCGTTCGTGATTTCCGCGCTGGTCGGGGCGAGAGGATTCGAACCTCCGGCCCCTGCCTCCCGAAGACAGTGCTCTACCAGGCTGAGCTACGCCCCGACCTTGCGCGGAAGCGGCCGTATAGCGACCGGCTTCCGGGCATGCAACCGCTTGATTGCATCGACCGGGCAATATTTTCCGGCCCGCCTGTGCCTCAAGGGGCGGCGGTGGCCATGCCCGGCGTGCGGCCCTTGGCCAGAATGCGGTCAATCGCCTTCACAGCGGCGGCAAAGCGCTGGCTGTCGGTGTCGCGATAGCGGGCGACGAAGCGATCGTTGGGCAGGCCTTCGGCCAGGGCCAGCACGCTGGGCGGCAACAGGCCTTCGTTGGTGATGCCGGCCAGCTCGGCGCGGACGGCGGCGGCGCGGACGGGATTGACGGCCGCGCGGCCCAGCCGCAAGCCGGCGCGGTCTGCCGCCAGATCGACGAAGGAAAAGCCGCTGCCACCGGCCATCGAATCCGACAATTCCTTCCATTCGCCCATCAGCCGGCTGGTTTCGACGCCGCCAACCGCCGCCAGTGCGGCCGAGACGGCCCAATGCTTGGCGAGGTCGGTGCGGCCGGCCAGCACCGGCTCGGGCGGCGGCGCGGCGCACCGATCGAACATCGCCTGATCGGCGACCAGCCGCCGCGCGCTCTTGCCGGCAGTGAACAGCGCCAGCGCCACCAGCGCGTTGCGATGATCCTGCGCCAGTTGTTGCGCTGTCGCCGCCGGGTTGGCGGTGGCGGCCATCACCCGGCCCAGATGCACGGCAAGCTCGCTGGCCGGCTGTTGCCGCTGCTGCGCGCTGAGCCGGCACAGCAGCGCGGCGACGCGGGCTTCCTCCACCCGGCCGCCACCCAGCGCCAGCACATCCTGCACCAGGTGCGTGGGCGCCAGCCCGCCGGCCAGCTGCACGCGCAGCAGGCCGGGCTGGATGGTGAGGCCGCGCACCAGTTCGTCCAGCGGCGGCAGCGCCACGCCGCGCAGGCGGAGCAGGCCGCGCGCCGCATCGGCGGCCCAGCGCGCCGGCCGGCCCGTGAGCACCAGATCGCCCGCCGCCAGCCGCAGCGGCGGGAAGCCGGCGGACGCCGGCTGCGCCTGGGCCGACAGGTTGAGCCACAGCCCGGCCGGCAGCGCGATGCTGGTGGCCAGTTCGACATGATCGGCGGCCAGCGTGGTGCGGCTGTGCTTCAGGCCCAGGCCGCGCCCGGCGAGCAGGGTGACCGCATCCAGTTCATCGGCGCTGAACAACAGATCGCCGCCGCCACTGCTCATCATGGTTTGGCGCAGGCTGTTGAAGGCGGCGCGGGCAGCGCGCACCTGAGCCCCGCCCGGCGGCGCGCTGGCCGGCACCAGCGGTGTGGTTTCGATGACGAGCAGCAGCAGCGCGGCCAGAAGCAGCGCCGCCGAGGCAAGCGCCAAGCGAAGCCAGCGCTGCCACGCCGGCATCAGGCCAGCGCCAGCATCTGGGCCACGTCCACGATCTTCTCACGCGGGGCGCCGGGGCGGGCGCCGGCGACTTCGGCGGCCTCGATCCGGTGCCAGCCGGCAAAATCGGTGGCCTTGACGGCGCGGGCGGCGAACAGCGCGTCCAGCCCCGCTGGGCCGGCCTTGCCGCTGGGGCTGATGCCATCATCCACCATGGCGGCGACCACGCTGAAGCCATCGGGCCGGTTGGTGCCGATGGTACCGCTGGGGCCGCGCCGGGCCCAGCCGCTGGCATAAAGGCCGGGGGCTATGCGCCCGGCATCATCGGTGGGGAAGCGACCAAGCTTGTCAGACCAGGCGACGCCGGGAATCTCAGCGGTGCGATAGCCGATGCAGGCAATCACAAGCCCGCACGGAATGGCGTGCAGCTCGCCGGTGCCGACGGCCTGGCCATCCTCCAGCCGGGTCGTTTCCACGATCAGGCGTTCGGCCTTGCCATGGCCCTCCACGGCGACCGGGCGGCGGAAGAATTCGAAATTGATCGTGCCCGGCTTGTCGTTGCGGGGCTGGCCGGCGAAGGAGCGCAGATGGGTGACCATCTTGCGGTGGCCCGGCTCCAGCGCGGCATCCTCTGCCTCCGGCGGCAGATCGCCCGGCTTCACGATGGCCTGGGCGCGGACGAGATGGCCCAGCTCACCGGCTTCCTTGGTGGTGAAGCTGGCCTGGTGCGGCCCGCGCCGGCCGACGATGTGCACATCGCGCACGGCGCTGGCGGCCAGCACCTTCAGGGCATGGTTGGCGATATCGGTGGTCGAAAGCTCCTCCACCGTTTTCGCCAGGATGCGGGCGCAATCGATCGCCACATTGCCGTTGCCGATGATGGCGGCGCCGTGGTGGGACAGATCAACCTTGAGGCCGGCATGATCGGGATGGCCATTGTACCAGCCAACGAACGCCGCCGAACCGACCACGCCGGGCAGATCATCGCCGGGAATGCCGATGGGTTTGTCCAGCGGCGCACCGACCGAGAGCACGACGGCATCATAGAGGCCCAGCAGTTCCTCCACGCTGACATCGCGGCCCACCTCGACATGGCCAACCAGCCTTGTGCCCGGCGCCAGATTGGTCGCCTCATAACGCTTGGTCACCGCCTTGATCGACTGGTGATCCGGCGCCACCCCGGCGCGGATCAGGCCATAGGGGCTGGGCAGCCGATCGATGATGTCGATGCGCACGCCCTCCCCCCATTGTTTCTGCGCGGCTTCGGCGGTGTAATAACCGGCCGGGCCGGCCCCGATGATGGCGATGCTGATGGTCAAATTTGCCTCCGGAACTGGATATGGCCGGGGCTTATGCGCCCCGGCCGCGTCCGGTCAAGCAACCAGCGCCATCAGGCGGCCAAGCTGGCCTTTCGCCGCCGCCGCCGCGCCACGGCACCGGTCAGGCCAAAGCCGGCAATCAGCAGGGCCCAGGCATCGGGTTCGGGAATGCCGCCGGGGCCGCCACCGCCACCGGGCGGCACCGGCGGCAAGGGCAGGGTGCTGGCCGTGAAGAAGCCGCTGCCGCCGGGGTTGGACAGGCTGGCAAGGTTCAGCGAGCCGAACACGCCGTTCAGATCGATGCTGCCGACATTGCCGGCCCCCGGCGGCCCGCAGCAGGCATCATAGACCCGTAGCGCCCCCAGCGAGCGGAGGTCGGTGCTGAAACTGCTGTCGGTCTGATAGACGCTCACCCAGTCGGCTTCGGCCTGCTGACCGGCAAGCGTGGCCAGATCGTTGGGAAAGGGTGCGTTCACCGTCAGTTCGATGCGGCCCCAGACGGTCTGGTTAAACTGGGGCCCATCGGCCGAGCTGGTGGTGATGCGGAAGCGGAATTCCGACGGCAGATTGTCGGCCGGATCATTGCCGGCCCCGAACCAGCCGCCGTTGCGGAAGGTGAGCCGGCCGAGCGTGAAGGGATCGCCGACATTTATGCCACTGAAACTGCCGTTCTGGACGCTGATGCTGTTCAACAACGTGGCAAACTGCGGGCTGCCCTCAAAGCCGCGGTAGACGAAATCGACGCTGTTGCCGGTAAGGGCGACATTGGCGGTGAACCATTGCGTGGCGCCAAGGGGCGCGGCGGGATCGACCTGGCGGCCACCGGTGAACGCCACATTGGGATTGCCGTTGACTGCGGCCGAGACCATGTCGATCCCCGCCACCTGACCGGCCAGGAACCAGGTGCCCGGATCGTTGGGCGGTGGGCCCACGGCCACCGGCCCGCGATACTCCAGAAATTCGAAGCTCACCGTGCCGCTGCCGGCGGCCATGGCCGGAACAGCCGCAGCCGCCGCCAGCAACAGGGCCAGAACAGGAGAATGAACACGCATCACCACACACCCCATCAGTTTGACCGACCCGCCATGATGATTTCCGAGGGGCTGCGCCTTGTCATGCCATGATCATGGGATGGTGCAGGGCTTTACTTGCCTGGCCGGCTGTGGCCAGATTCGGGTTCGCGATGCCCGTATCAGCTGCCCCCATCCGGATCATCCTCACCGAGGATGATCCCGCCTTGCGCGTTCATCTGGGCGACGCCATCGCCAGCGAGGCCGACATGCTGCTGGCCGGCAGCGCCGCCAACCTGGCCGACGGGGCCGCACTGGTGGCCCGAGGCGGCTATGATGTGCTGCTCTGTGATCTGGGTCTGCCCGATGGCAGCGGCATCGACCTGATCCGCCAATCAGCCCAGCGCTGGCCGGAGGCCGATGTGCTGGTGGTGACGATGTTCGCCGATCAGGACAAGGTGCTGGCCAGCATCATGGCCGGCGCGCGCGGTTATGTGCTGAAGGGCGATGCCATGGCCGAAGCGCTGGCGGCCATCCGTGCCGTGCACGCCGGCGGTTCGCCGATCAGCCCCACCATCGCCCGCCAGCTGTTGCGGCGCATCCAGCCGGCGCCGGCCCAGCCCTCCCCGCTGTCAGATCGCGAGTTGGAGCTGCTGCGCCTCTTGGCCCGCGGCTTTTCCTATGCCGAATGCGCCGGGCTGCTGGGGCTTTCGGCCCACACGGTGGCCAGCCATGTCAAGAATATCTATCGCAAGCTGGAAGTGAACAGTCGCGCCGAAGCGCTGTATGAAGCCAATGTTCTGGGCCTTATCCAGCCTTAGGGCGCTTGCCGCACTGATCTTGCTGCTGTTGGCCGCGCCGGTGGCGGCACGCACCCCGCTTGGGCCGGCCCGGATCAGCGTGGATGGCGCGCCGCCGATCACCCGCAACGCGCCCTGGCTGGCCCCTGCCGGCAGCCGCCACCTGCGCGCCCGATTCCGGCTGGATTGGGATGGCCGGCCGGTGGCGCTGTTGCTGACCGACATGCGCGAGGCGGTGACCGTCAGCCTGAACGGCGTGCCGCTGTTCAGCAATGCCGCCGGCCCGGGCGATCCGGTGCTGGGCTGGAACCACCCTTATCGCATCACCCTGCCGGCCGCGCTGTTGCGGCCCGGGGCCAACATCATCACCGTCGATGTGGCCGCCGCGCCGCCCTGGGCGCTGGGCCTGGGCCAGGTGGAAGCCGGCCCGCCGGCCGCGGTTGAGGCGGCCTTTGCCCGCCAGCAATTCTGGCGCATCGACGGCCCGCGCAGTGCCAATGCCAGCCTGTTGCTGCTGTGGCTGCTGGTGCTGCTGCTGTGGCGGGCCCGGCGACGGCAACCGGAATTGCTGCTGCTGGTGGTGGTTGGCCTGGGCTGGTGGCTGCGCAGCCTGCATTTCCATGTCACAAGGCCACCCATCGATACCGGCCTGTTCGCCGCCATCAGCCGGGAAAGCATCTTCATCGTCGTGCCGGTCACCTTCTGCTATTGCCTGGAGTTCGCCCGGCTGCCGCAGGCCCGGCGCTGGCAGCTTGGCCTGCTGGCTGCCGGGTTTGCCGGCCTGGTGCTGCGCCAGATCCTGATTGGCCTGGGCCAAGCTGATCTGCCCAGTGCCCTGCTGCTGATCCTGATGGGCCTGGGCACGGCCGGTCTGCTGCTGTGGTCGGCGTGGCAGCGGCGCGGGCCGGATCAGGCGCTGATCATCGCCGTGGTCGCGCTGAACACCGGCTTTGCCGTGCATGATCTGGGCCGCATCCATCTGCTCCACTGGTGGGAAGGCGCCGGCTTCTTCTTCCAGCCCTTTGCCGGCCTCAGCCTGTTTGCCGCCTTCTTCATCAGCCTGGGCCGGCAGTTCGTGGCCGCCCTCACCGCCACCGAAGGCATGAACCTGGCGCTGGAACGGGCCGTGGCCAGTGCGCGCGCCGATCTGGCCGCCAGCGAAGAGCGCCGCCGCGCCCTGGAGGTGGAGCGTGCCATCGAGGGCGAGCGCGAGCGGCTGATGCGCGAGATGCACGATGGCATCGGTGCCAATCTGGTCGCCGCCGTGGCCGTGGCCGAGCGTCAGGGCCAGCCGCCGGGCACCATCGCCCCGCTGCGCCGCGCGCTGGCCGATCTCAAGCTGACGGTGGACAGCCTGGAACCCGTCGATGGCGACATGGTCGCGCTGCTCGCCTCGCTGCGGCACCGCATCGCCAGTGATCTGGCCGCCGCCGGCATCGCGGTTGACTGGCAGGTGGCGCCCTGCCCGGCCCTGGCCTGGCTGGATGCCGCCAATGCGTTGCATGTGCTGCGGCTGTTCCAGGAAGCCATCAGCAACGCCATCCAGCACAGCGGCGCCCAGCGTATCGCCATCGGCTGCGCCCCGCGTGTGCACCAGGGCCAACCGGGCATCGCGGCCTGGGTTGCCGATGATGGCCGGGGCTTTGCGCTTTCGGCCGCCACCGGCCGTGGCCTGGCCCACATGCACGGGCGCGCCGCCGCCCTGCACGGCCAGCTGACCATTGCCACCACGGCCGGCACCAATATCAGCCTGTGGCTGCCGCTGGCGCGCTGACGCCAATCCCCGCGACTTCATGCGCCCGCCTCGGCCATTGCGCCAGCCGGTCCTGCAGCCTAAACCGCCGCCATGACCGCAGACCTCAATCGCATCCGCAACTTCTCGATCATCGCGCACATCGATCACGGGAAATCCACCCTGGCCGACCGGCTGATCCAGACGACCGGCGGCCTCGCCGCGCGCGAGATGTCGGAACAGGTGCTCGACAACATGGATATCGAGAAGGAGCGCGGCATCACCATCAAGGCGCAGACCGTGCGGCTGGATTATCGCGCCTCCGATGGCCTCGATTATGTTCTCAACCTGATGGACACGCCGGGGCATGTCGACTTTGCCTATGAAGTCTCCCGCTCCCTCGCTGCCTGCGAAGGCGCGTTGCTGGTGGTGGATGCGGCGCAGGGCGTAGAGGCGCAGACGCTGGCCAACGTCTATCAATCGATCGAGCATGACCACGAGATCGTGCCCGTCATCAACAAGATCGATCTGCCGTCGGCCGAGCCGGAAAAGGTGAAGAAGGAGATCGAGGACATCATCGGCCTCGATGCCTCCAACGCCGTTCTGGCCTCCGCCAAATCCGGCATCGGCATCACCGAGGTGTTGGAAGCCATCGTCAAGCGCATCCCGCCGCCCAAGGGGGACGCCACCAAGCCTCTTAAGGCCATGCTGGTCGACAGCTGGTATGATCCCTATCTGGGCGTCGTCATCCTGATCCGCGTCATCGATGGCAGCATCCGCAAGGGCCAGCAGATCAAGTTCATGGCCGCCGACAGCGTGCACCTGGTGGACCGGGTTGGCGCCTTCCGCCCCAAGATCGAGCAATTCGCCGAACTCGGCCCCGGCGAGGTTGGCTTCATCACCGCCCAGATCAAGGAAGTGGCGCAAGCCCGCGTGGGGGACACGATCACCGACGCCAAGCGCCCTGCCAACGAACCGCTGCCCGGGTTCAAGGAAGTGCAGCCGGTGGTGTTCTGCGGCCTGTTCCCCACAGATGCCGCCGATTTCGAAAAGCTGCGGGACAGCATCGCCAAGCTGCGCCTGAACGATGCCAGCTTCAGCTTTGAAATGGAAACCTCAGCCGCGCTGGGCTTCGGCTTCCGCTGCGGCTTCCTGGGGTTGCTCCACCTCGAAATCATCCAGGAACGCCTGAGCCGCGAGTACGACCTCGATCTGATCACCACCGCCCCGTCGGTCGTCTATCACATCGCCATGCGCGACGGTTCCACCCGCGAACTGCACAACCCGGCCGACATGCCGGACCCCTCCTCCATCCTGCAGATCGATGAGCCGTGGATCGAAGCCACCATCTATGTGCCCGATGAATATCTGGGCAGCATCCTGAAGCTCTGTCAGGATCGGCGCGGCATCCAGAAGAACCTGACGTATGTCGGTGGCCGCGCCCAGGTCGTCTACGAACTGCCGTTGAACGAAGTCGTCTTCGATTTCTATGACCGGCTGAAATCCATCTCCCGCGGCTATGCCAGCTTCGATTACCACCAGATCGGCCACCGCGAAGGCGACCTCGTCAAGATGTCGATCATGGTCAATTCCGAAGCCGTGGACGCCCTCTCCATGATCGTCCACCGCAGCCAGGCCGAAGCCCGCGGCCGCCACATGTGCGAACGGATGAAAGACCTCATCCCCCGCCACCTGTTCAAGATCCCCATCCAGGCCGCCATCGGCGGCAAGGTCATCGCCCGCGAAACCATCGCCGCCCTGCGCAAGGACGTCACCGCCAAATGCTACGGCGGCGACGCCACCCGCAAACGCAAACTGCTGGAAAAGCAGAAGGAAGGGAAGAAGCGGATGCGGCAATACGGCAATGTGGACATCCCGCAGGAAGCGTTCATCGCGGCGCTGCGCATGGGGGATGATAATTGACGAAAAATCCTCCCCTTCTGGGGGAGGTGGCGCCCTCAGGGCGACGGAGGGGGCGCTTGGCCCTAGGGTCTAAACCCAATCAGCCTCTTGATTCATTGATAGG
>NZ_NOXT01000058.1 GCF_002251755.1 Sandarakinorhabdus cyanobacteriorum | reverse complement strand
AGGCCGCTATTGGCGAGGGGTTTTTGGAGGTGCCCAGCTGATGCCGAGCTGGCAGCCACCAACCAGGCCGCTGCCGACAAGGCCGCCGCCGAAGCCGCCGCGCTCGCCGCTGCCGAAGCCGAGCGCAAGAAGGCACGCCGTTAAGGCACGTCAGCCAAGAAGGGCGGCGGCCTTGCCCAGCGTGATCGCCGCCCCCCATCCCAACGGCAACAGCACAGCGGCCCAGGCCAGCAGCCGCAGCGGCCAGTGCACCCGGGCAGCGCTCGCCGGGCCGGCCGCATTGCCGGGGCTGGTGGGCGCATCCCGCCACAGCGCGTCCGGCACCGGCCGCACCAGCAATGCCGCCACCCAGCCGATGGCCAGCAGGCCGGCCAGTGCGAGGAAGATCGGGCCATAGACATCGGCGCGGGCCACGCCATCGGCCAGGCTGGCATCGCGGACATAGGCGACCAGCAACGGCCCCAACACCCCAGCGGTGGACCAGGCGGTGAGCAGCCGGCCGTGGATGGCGCCCACCTGGGCCGTGCCGAACAGATCGGCGAGCCAGGCCGGCACGGCGGCAAAGCCCCCGCCATACATGGAGGCAATCAGCGCAAAGGCCGCCAGGAACAAAGGCAGCGCCGGGCCGGCGGGGAGCAGGGCGCCATAAAGCAGCCCGGCCAGCGCCAGCATCAGCAGATAGAGCGGCTTGCGGCCGATGCGATCCGACAGCGACGACCAGAAAAACCGCCCGGCGATGTTGAACAGGCTGATCAGGCCAACGAAGGCCGCGCCAATGGTGGCGATGGCTGTTTTCTGTGCATCATCAAGCGCTTCAAAGCGAAGATCGGGCAGGCCGATCAACTGGCCGGCAAACATCTCCTGCACCATGGGGGAGGCGAGACCGATGATGCCGATGCTGGCCGAGACATTCATCAACAGCACGCACCAGACCAGCCAGAATTGCCGCGTGCGCCAGGCCATGCCCAGCGGCACGAAGCGGCCGCCGGCCACCACCTGGCGCGCGCCGGGCGGGTGCCAGCCCGGTGCCGGCAACCGGAAGCCCAGTGCCCCGGCCGCCATCACCACGGCATAGACGGCGGCCATCAGCAGCATCGTCTGCGCCGGGCTGCCGAGCGCGGCCATCATTCGGTCCGCCGCAGGGCTGCCGACCATGGCGCCGCCGCCAAAGCCCATGATCGCCATGCCGGTGGCAAGCCCGCGCCGATCCGGGAACCATTTCAACAGGGTGGAGACCGGTGTGATATAGCCGATGCCAAGCCCGATGCCGCCGATCACCCCGGTGCCGAGCCAGAACAGCCAGAGCTGGTGCAGTGCCACACCAATGGCCCCGATCGCCATGCCGCCCGCCCAGCAGCCCGCCGCCACCAGCCCGGCCCGGCGCGGGCCGACCCGCTCCACCCAGGCGCCAAACAGCGCGGCAGCGAGGCCGAGCACGACGAAGAACAGGCTGTAGACCCAGACGAGATCGCTCACCCGCCAGTCACAACTACCGCTGGTGAGGGCTGTTCCAAGGCTGGGGCATTCCGCCTGGCCCAGCGCGTGGCTCAAGGGCAGCCAGAAGACCGAAAAGCCATAGGCCATGCCGATACACAGGTGAATGGCCAGCGCGCAGGGCGGCACCAGCCAGCGATCATGATCAGCCGGCGCCGTGATGCGCGCGATGGACAGAAATTCCCCCATGGCCGCGCCTGCTGCCGGCTTGGGCACTGTGGGTCAACGGGTGGGTTGACGCAGGTGCGTGGTCCTCCCCAAACTTGTTTGGGGAGGTGCCGAGCATCGCGAGGCGGAGGGGCCTGTGGCTATGGCCCCTCCGTCCGCCTGCGGCCGCCACCTCCCCAAACAAGTTTGGGGAGGACCTGTTCGCCCTGCCTTCAGCGGCCCTTCCACTCCGGCTTGCGCTTCTGGGCAAAGGCCAGCGGCCCTTCGCGCAGGTCTTCGGAACGAAACAGCGCCTGCACGGCCGGATATTTGCCCTGGCCTTCATAGGCGGCGCGGACCGAATCCTCCTCAAGCCCCTTCAGGACCGCCTGTTTGGAGGCGCGCAGGCTGAGCGGCGACAGTTCGCACATCGCCGCCGCCAGCGCCTTCGCGCGCGCCATCAGATCATCGGCCGGCACCACTTCGGTGACAAAACCCAGATCCCTGCCTTCGGCAGCCGATACCGTGCGGGCGGTGAGGATCATCGCCATGGCGCGCGACAGGCCGATGGCGCGCGGCAACCGGTGCAGGCCGCCGGCCAGCGCCGCCAGGCCCACCTTGGGCTCGGGCAGGGCGAAGCTGGCATTCTCGGCCGCGAGGATGATGTCGGCCGCCAGCGCCACCTCGAAACCGCCGCCCATGGCGACCCCGTTGACAGCCGCGATCACCGGCTTGTCGAGGTCCCAGCGGCTGGTCAGCCCGCCAAAGCCCGATGGCGGCACGGTGATGGCATTGCCTTCCGCTTGCCACCTCAGATCATTGCCGGCGGAAAAGGCGCGGTTGCCAGCCCCGGTGATGATCGCCACCCAAAGATCGGGATCGGCGGCGAAATCGTTGAACACCCGGTCCAGCTCTGCATTCGCCGGCGGGTGCAGCGCGTTCATCCGGTCCGGCCGGTTGATGGTGACGATCAACACCTTGCCGTCGCGTTCCACCGTCACATGTTCATGGGCCATGGCCTGTCCTCCCTTTGCATCTGCTTGTGCCACGGGGGGACGGGCAGGGCGGCCTGATGAATTTCGTGGTTACCAGCCCAGCGCCTTGCGGGCCTGGGCGGCGTGATGGGGGGCGCTGCGCTCGATCATCACGCGGGTGATGAAATGGCCGATGGCAACATTGTTGCGGAAGAAGCACCAATCGTCGATGGCCGCGGGATCGATCACCACCGCATCGCCCTCGTTCCAGGCCGGGTCCAGGGGCGGGTTGGCCAGTCGGCCATGGATGGCCCCATCGCGGCGTTCGATCGCGCGGGCCCAGATCGATTCCGGTGCCGCGCCAGCGCGCCCGTGGTGCAGGTTGAACTTGATCATGAAATCGGTGTCGGCAGGGTCAGCAGCGATCAGCGCCGCCCAGAAATCCGGCATCCCGTCGCGCGCCCGCGCCTTGGCGGCCAGCAACTGCGGATCATCGGGAGCGAAGTGGACACCGCGCGGCGGGCCAAACCAGCGCCGCAGCAACAGGAATGCAGCCACCAGCGCCAGCCCCAGAATCGCGAACATTGTCATGGCAGCGACCTATTCCGATATGGAAAGGCCCCCGGCCAGTTGCCTGACCGGGGGCCCGGTGACGAGCCAGATATCCTGTCCACCGTTCGGCGCCGGCCGGGGCCAATGCCCCCATCTGCCCCAGCCGGCGCGCGCTGCCAAAGCGTGAGCCCGGCGCGCAAGCGGTGAACGAATATCGTCGTTCTCCCCTTAGACCCTGGCCGCAAACGCAGCCCTTGCCTGGTGGAAGTTGATATGCCGATTCGTTGCGGCTGTCAGGCCGGCTGATTGACCCGTTCGTGACGAAATCGTGAACTGTTGCATCGCCGCAACACTATGGCCGCCAACGCTTGCCCCTCTGCCCAGACGTGCTAAGGCCGCGTTCACATTCCACAGCCCAAGAGACGATCGTGCGCCTGTCCCGCTATTTCATGCCCGTCCTCAAGGAAACGCCCGGCGAGGCCCAGGTGATTTCGCACCAGCTGATGCTGCGCGCCGCCATGATCCGGCAAACATCGGCGGGCATTTATGCCTGGCTGCCGCTGGGCAAGCGCGTGCTGGCCAATATCGAGAAGGTGGTGCGCCGCGAACAGGATCGCGCCGGCGCCATCGAAGTGCTGATGCCCACCATCCAATCCGCCGATCTGTGGCGCCAATCGGGCCGTTATGATGCCTATGGCCCGGAAATGCTGCGCATCACCGACCGGCATGATCGTGAAATGCTGTTCAGCCCCACCGCCGAGGAGCTGTTCACCGCCATCTTCCAGAATGGCGCCAAATCCTATCGCGACCTGCCGCGCAACATCTATCAGATCCAGTGGAAGTTCCGTGACGAGGTGCGCCCGCGCTTTGGCGTGCTGCGCGGCCGCGAGTTCCTGATGAAGGACGCGTACAGCTTTGACCTCGATTATGACGGCGCGGTCCACAGCTATAACCGCATGTTCATCGCCTATATGCGCACCTTCGCCGCGATGGGCCTGAATGCCATTCCCATGCAGGCCGATACCGGCCCGATCGGCGGCGATCTTTCCCACGAATTCATCGTGCTGGCACCCACCGGCGAAAGCGATGTCTTCTATCATGAAAACTGGCTGAAGCCGCGCGACACCAGTGGCATCAACGCCGATGACCGTGTGGGCCTGGCTGCCTTCATCAATGGCCTCAACGCCGATTATGCCGCCACCGATGAAAAGCGCGATCTTGCCGCCGAAGCCGCCTGCGGTGCAGCTCTGAAGCAGTCCAAGGGCATCGAGGTTGGCCAGGTGTTTTACTTCGGGGACAAATATACCGCCCCCATGGGCGTGACTGTGCAGGGCCCCGATGGCGCGCCGGTCACCCCGCTGATGGGCAGCTATGGCATTGGCGTTTCCCGCCTGGCCGGCGCCATCATCGAGGCATGCCATGATGATGCCGGCATCGTCTGGCCCGAAGCGGTGGCACCATTCAAGCTGGCGCTGATCAACCTGCGCGCCGATGATGGCGCCTGCGCGGCGGCCTGCGACAAGCTTTATGCCGATTTCACCGCGGCCGGCATTGATGTCCTCTATGATGACCGGGATGAACGCGGCGGCGCCAAGTTCGCCACCGCCGATCTCATCGGCCTGCCCTGGCAGGTGATCGTCGGGCCCAAGGGCCTTGCTGCCGGCATCGTCGAGCTGAAGCGCCGCGCCACCGGCGAGCGGATCGAAGTGCCGATCGAAGCCGTGGTGGGCCGCATTTGATCAGCGCGCACGAACGCCTCATCATCCGCCGCTACCTGACGCCGGGCCAGGGGGAGGGGTTCATCTTCCTCGTCGCCGGCATCAGCCTGGTGGCCGTTGCGCTTGGCGTTGCCGCGCTGATCGCGGTGATGAGCGTGATGAACGGCTTTCGCGCCGAGCTGTTTGACCGGATCATTGGCCTCAACGGCCATGCCGTGGTGCAGGGCTATGGCGGGCGGCTCGATCAATGGCCGCAGGTGGTGGCCGATGCCAGGGCGCTGCCCGGCGTCACCCGCGCCGCGCCGATGATCGAACAGCCGCTGATGGCCAGCGCCAGCGGCCGGGTTGAGGGCGTGATCGTCCGCGGCCTGACGCTCGCCGATATCAAGGCCAACCCCACCATCGCCACCAATGTGCGCGGCGGCAGTCTGGATGATCTGGTGCCCGGCGGCGCCACCGTCGCCATCGGCGCGCGCCTGGCCGAGCAATTGGGCCTGCGCGTGGGGGACGAGATCAGCCTGATCAACCCGGCCGGCCGCTCCAGCCCGTTCGGCACCGTGCCGCGCATCGTCGCCTACCGCATCGTCGCGGTGTTTGAAGTGGGCGTCTATGATTATGACAAGGCATTCGTGGTGATGCCGTTGTCAGACGCGCAGACCCTGCTGCGGCTCGACAATGCGGTGAGCATGGTGGAGGTGGAAACCACCGATCCCGACCGCGCCGCCGCCTTTCTGGAGCCGCTGCGCCAGAAGCTTGCCGGGATCGCCGTGGTGAGCGACTGGACCCGCAGCAATGCCGCGCTGTTTTCGGCGATGGTGGTGGAACAGACGGTGATGTTCTGGGTGCTGTCGATCATCATCCTGGTCGCGGTGTTCAACATCCTCTCGTCGCTCATCATGCTGGTGCGCGCCAAGACGCGGGATATCGCCATCCTGCGCACCATGGGTGCCAGCCGCGCCAGCATGATGCGGGTGTTCATGGCAGTGGGCACCTTGATCGGCGCAGCCGGCGTGGCTTCGGGGCTGGCCCTGGGTTTCCTGCTGCTGCGCTTCCGCCAGCCACTGGTCGATGGCGTTTCGGCACTGACCGGCACCAACATCTGGGACCCGTCGGTGCGTTATCTCACGCTGCTGCCGTCGAAAACCGATCCGGTGGAGGTGCTGGGCATCGTCGTCCTCGCGCTCGGCCTGTCGTTCCTGGCCACGCTCTATCCGGCGTGGAAGGCCGCCTCCACCGATCCGGTCACGGTGCTGCGCTATGAATGAGCCGGTGCTGGAAACCATTGGCCTTGCCCGCCATTTCGAACAGGCCGGTGCCCGCATCGAGGTGCTGCGCGGCGTTGATCTGGCCATCGCGCCGGGCGAGATTGTCGCGCTGCTCGGGCCTTCGGGGTCCGGCAAGTCCACGCTGCTGCAGGCGGTTGGCCTGTTGGAAGGCGGCTTTTCGGGGCGCATCCGCATCTGTGGGGAGGAGGCTGGCCAGCTCGACGAAGCCGGCCGCACCCGCCTGCGCCGGCAGCGGCTGGGGTTTGTCTACCAATTCCACCATCTGCTGCCCGATTTCAGCGCGCGGGAAAATGTCATGCTGGCCGGGCTGGTGGCTGGCACGGCCCCGGCCGCTGCCCAGGCCCGCGCCGATGAACTGCTCACCCGCCTTGGCCTTGGCGGCCGGCTCACCCACAAACCGGCGCAATTGTCGGGCGGGGAGCAGCAGCGGGTGGCGGTGGCGCGCGCGCTGGCCAACCGCCCGGCGCTGGTGCTCGCCGATGAGCCCACCGGCAATCTCGATGAGGCGACTGCCGGCCTGGTGCTGGCCGCCTTCCTCGATTTGGTCCGCTCAACCGGGGCAGCGGCCTTGGTGGCCACCCACAATCTCGATCTCGCCCGCCGCATGGACCGGGTGGTGACGCTGCAGGCCGGCAAGCTGGTCCCCGGCTGACATCCTCCCCCGCTGGGGGAGGTGGCGCCGCAGGCGACGGAGGGGGCAGCCACGCGCGGTCCTCGCGGCCCCCTCCGCCCTGCGGGCACCTCCCCCATAGGGGGAGGATGTTGATGACCCATCTTCGCAGTGGATAAATCGCCACGCGCCCTTCACCTTGGTCGCGCTTGGCCGCATGGTTGCGCCATGGCCCACGCCGGATTCGTTCCCCTTCGCTGCCACAGCGCCTACTCCATGCTGGAAGGCGCCATTCAGCCCGAAACGCTGGCCAAGCTGGCGCGCCAATTGGGCTTCCCGGCCATTGGCCTTGCCGATCGCGCCAACATGTTCGCCGCGATGGATTTTTCCGCCGCCGCCAAGGATCAGGGCGTGCAGCCGATCATCGGCGCGTTGCTGCCCATCGAACGGCCGGGCAGCGCCACGCTCCACAACCGCGCGCTGGTGGATTGGCTGGCGCTCTACGCGCAGGATCAGGCCGGCTACACCAATCTCATCGCGCTGGTCTCCGATGCGCATCTCGCCGCCGCTTCGCCCGGCGATCCGCTGCTCACGCTCGACCAACTTGAAGGCCGCACCGATGGCCTGATTTGCCTGACCGGCGGTGCCGATGGCGCGCTCGCCCGGTTGGCCGCCGAAGGCCAGGATATCGAGGGGATGGCCGCCCGGTTGATCGCACTGTTCCCCGGCCGGCTCTATGTCGAGATCGCGCGGTCGGCTGACCCGATCGAGCAGCGCAGCGAGGCTGCACTGCTGCGCCTCGCCGAAGCCCATGGTCTGCCCATTGTCGGCACCGCCCCGGTCAAATATCGCGATGCCGGCATGCACGAAGCCCATGATGTGCTGCTGTGCATCGCCGATTCCACCTATGTCGAGGCGGAGGACCGCCGCCGCTCCAACCCCGAACATTGGCTGAAGTCCGCTGCCGACTGGCACGCGCTGTTCGCCGATCTGCCCGAAGCCATCGCCAACACGCTCGTCGTTGCCCAGCGCTGCGCCGTGATGGCGGCTGGCCGCAAGCCGATCCTGCCGCGCCTGTCGGCCGGCGGCGAGGATGAGGCGCTCGATGCGGCGGCCACCACCGGCCTTGCCCGCCGCATGGATGCGCTGGGCAAATCGCCCGAAGAGCGCGCGCCGTACGAAGCCCGGCTGGCGTTCGAGCTTGATGTCATCAAGTCCATGGGCTTTCCCGGCTATTTTCTGATCGTGGCCGATTTCATCCAGTGGGCGAAGGGGCAGGGGATTCCGGTGGGCCCCGGCCGCGGCTCCGGCGCCGGCTCGGTCGTGGCCTGGGCACTCACCATCACCGATCTCGATCCGTTGGAACATGGCCTGCTGTTCGAACGCTTCCTCAACCCTGACCGCGTGTCGATGCCCGACTTCGATATCGATTTCTGCGAAACCCGGCGCGGCGAAGTCATTGATTATGTGCAGCAGCGTTATGGCCGGGAACAGGTGGCGCAGATCATCACCTTCGGAAAGATGAAGGCCCGCGCCGTGCTGAAGGATGTCGGCCGCGTGCTGCAGATGCCCTATGGCCAGACCGACCGGCTGGCCAAGCTGGTGCCCAGCCACCCCACCGATCCGTGGACGCTGGCGCGCACGCTGGGCATCGGCAAGGACAAGGATGGCAAGCGCTACCCCGGTGAGCCGGCCTTCATTGCCGAGGTGGAGCGCGACCCCAAGGTCAAGCGCCTCGTTGATATCGCCCTGCAACTGGAAGGCCTGCCGCGCCACAGCTCCACCCATGCCGCCGGCGTGGTGATCGGCGACCGGCCGCTCAGCCAGTTGGTGCCGCTCTATCGCGACCCCAAGTCCGACATGCAGGTGACCCAGTTCGAGATGAAGGCCGCCGAAAAGGCCGGCCTGGTCAAGTTCGACTTTCTGGGCCTGAAAACCCTCTCCGTCCTCGATCGTGCGGCCGCCATGCTGCGGGCCCGTGGCGTGACGGTGGATTGGGCAACGCTGCCGACCAATGATGCCCAGGTCTACAGGCTGATTGCCGAAGGCGACACGGTTGGCGTCTTCCAGTTTGAATCGGAAGGCATGCGCCGGGCGCTGGGCCTGGTGAAGCCCGACTGTTTTGCCGATATCGTCGCGCTGGGCGCGCTCTATCGCCCCGGGCCGATGGACAATATCCCCAGTTTTGCAGCCCGCAAGGCCGGCCGCGAGAAGGTGGAGCTGCTCCACCCGGCGATGGAACCCATCTTGCGCGAAACCTATGGCATCATCGTCTATCAGGAACAGGTGATGAGCCTGGCGCGCGAGCTCGCTGGCTACAGCCTGGGCGAGGCCGATCTGTTGCGCCGGGCCATGGGCAAGAAAATCCACGCCGAGATGGTGGCGCAAAAGGCCCGTTTTTCCGAAGGCGCCGAAAAAAATGGCATTGATGCAATCATATCGGATGCCATCTTCGAATTGATCCTGAAGTTTGCCAACTATGGCTTCAACAAGAGCCACGCGGCTGCCTATGCGCTCGTCTCCTACCACACTGCCTGGCTGAAGACGCATCATCGCGCCATATTCTATGCCGCGTCGATGGCCTATGACATCGACAACACCGATCGGCTGGCCATTTTTGCCGAAGATGCGCGCCGGTCGGGCGTGGCCATGCTGCCGCCCTGCATCAATGCCTCCGCTGCCGATTTCACCGTCGAGGATGGCCCTGATGGCGCGCCGGCGGTGCGCTATGCGTTGGCCGGGCTGAAGGGCGTTGGCATGAAGGCGATGGAAGGCCTGGTGGCCGACCGTTCTGGCAATGGCGCCTTCACCGATCTGGCCGATTTTGCCCGGCGCTGCGATCCCAAGGGCCTCAACAAGCGCCAGCTGGAAAGCCTGATCGCGGCCGGCGGTTTTGATGCCATCAATGCCAACCGCGCCGGGGTGCACGCGCTGGCCGAAGCCATCATGGCCAGCGCCCAGGCCGCCGCGGCCGAGCGCGAATCGGCCCAGGTCGCGATGTTTGGCGATGCGACCGGCGTGGCCGATCATGCCAGTCTGGCCCTGATGGTGCCCAACCTCACCTGGGGCCTGACCGAACGCATCGCCCACGAAAAGGACGCCTTTGGCTATTTCTTCAGCGGCCATCCGGTCGACAGCTTTGCCAATGTGCTGCTTGCCCATGATGTGCTGAACTTTGCCGATGTGCTGGCGCTGCCGGCACCGGCCGGGGGCGGCAAGCAGCTGGTCAACATGGCCGGCCTTCTCGAGGAACGGCGCTGGCGCACCACCCAAACCGGCCGGCGCTATCAGTTCCTCAGCTTCACCGATCGCTCCGGCCAGTTCGTCACCAGCTGTTTCGACGAGGATCTGCAGACCAGCATCGAGGCCCTGGCCAGCGATCCGCCGCCGCTGCTGCTGGCGATGGAGGTGCAGTGGAAGGAAGGGGAGGATGTGCCGCGCCTCACCCTGCGCGGTGCGCGCCCGCTGCCCGATCTTGCCCGCCGCACCCGCGGCCGGCTGGTGGTGCGGGTGGCCGAAGCCGGGGAAGGGGGCAAGCTGATGGCCGCCATCGAACGCCACGCCGCGCAGGGCCGTGGCGAACTGGTGGCCGAAGTCAACACGGCGCAAGGCCTTGCCCGCATCGTCCTCGGCCGCAATTTCCTGATCAACGCCGATCTGGAAGCCGAAATCGCCCGCGCCATCGGGCCAGACCGGGTGGTGCAGGAACAGCTGGATCCGCCGCAACTGGCGCTGGTTGGCTGATTGAGGGCAAGGGCTGTCGCTCTGGCGCCTCACGCGTCCGGATTGAACACGCTCCACCCCATCGCGCTGGCCAGTTCCTCCAGCGCGGCGGTGCCCAGCAGGCTGTTGCCCTGCGGGCTCAATCCCGGCGACCAGACGGCGATGCTGGCCCGGCCCGGCGCAATGGCCAGGATGCCGCCGCCCACGCCGGACTTGGCCGGCAGGCCCACCGAAAAGGCGAAATCGCCCGAGGCATCATAATGGCCGCAGGTCAGCATCAGGGCGTTGATCCGCCGCGCCTGCTCGGGCGACACGACGCGGCGGCCGCTGGCCGGATCCACCCCGCCGTTCATCAGGAAGCGCCCGGCCCGCGCCAGTTCGCGGCAGCTCATGGCAATCGCGCACTGGTGGAAATAGGTGGACAGTGTCGCCTCCACCCGCCCGGTCAACACGCCATGCGCCTTCATGAAATGCGCCAGCGCGGCGTTGCGGTGCCCGGTCGCGGCCTCCGAATAGGCCACCGCGCCATCCACCGCGATCCCTTGCGTGCCGGCCAGATCGCGCAGCAGCCGCAGGATGCGCCCGGCCCCGGCCCTGGGATCGTCGCCATCAGTGATCAGATCGGTCACCGCGATGGCGCCGGCATTGATGAACGGATTGCGCGGCCGGCCGGCTTCCGCCTCCAGCTGCACGATCGAATTGAAGGCGCCGCCCGAAGGCTCCCGCCCCACGCGCTGCCACACACCCTCGCCATGGCTGGCCAGCGCCTCCACCAGCGCAAAGACCTTGGAGATGGACTGGATGGAAAAGGCCAGATCGGCATCGCCGGCGGCATGTTCGCGGCCATCGGCGGTGATCACCACCATGCCGAAATGGCTTGCCGAAACCTTGGCCAGGTCGGGGATATAATTCGCCACCCGCCCACGCGCCGTGCGGGCGGCCATGGTGGCGGCGATGCGGGGCACGAGTTCGGCTAGATCGGCCATCTTAAACTCCATGGCAGGCGGCCGTCATCATGCGCGGCCACGACCATCCGTGCAAATGCGGAGATGAAATCCGCATTTTGATCTGGTGCAAAATATTTGCGTAGTGTATCTCCGCACCTGAGGGGCAACAACGTCCACACATCCGGGGAGGATACCCATGGCAACCCAGTTGAAAGACACGCGCGAAACCCAAAGCCTGCCGCAGGGCAGCGTGACCTGGCCGCTGCCGCCGCGCGTGCGGCCCGATCTGCCCAACCACGACAAGGCCACACTGGAAGCCTATCTCGCCACCGCCCCGCTGGACGAGGTGGATATCGCCGATCCGCTGTGGTGGGAAACCGATACCCACCATGTCTATTTCAAGCGCCTGCGCGCCGAAGCGCCGGTGTTCTTTACCAGCGTCAACAACAACCGGCACCGCGGCTTCTGGAACGTCACTCGCTGGAACGACGTGATGGCGGTGGACACCAACCACCAGGTGTTCAGCTCCGAAGCCACGCTGGGCGGCATCACCCTGTTCGACATGGACCCGGATTTCATCATGCCGATGTTCATCGCCATGGATCCGCCCAAGCATGATGTGCAGCGCAAAGCCGTCAACCCCATCGTTTCGGGGCAGAATCTGGCTTCGTATGAAAGCCTGATCCGTGAACGCACCGCCGAAGTGCTGGATGGCCTGCCGCGCGGCGAAGCCTTTGACTGGGTGGACCGGGTGTCGATCGAGCTCACCTCCCGCATGCTCGCCACCCTGTTCGGCTGGCCGCAGGAACGCCGCCGCATGCTGACCTATTGGTCGGATATTTCCACCGCCGATCCCGAACTGCCCGGCAACCCCGGCAAGGAAGAGCGGCAGGGCATCCTGCTGGGCATGCTGCAGGAATTCACCATGTTGTGGAACGAGCGGGTGAACGCCGAACCGACCGGCGACCTCGTTTCCATGCTGGCCCACAACTCGGCAACGCGGAACATGCCGCCGATGGAATTCATGGGCAATCTCGTGCTGCTCATCGTCGGCGGCAACGACACCACCCGCAACTCCATCACTGGCGGCCTCTATTTCCTCAACAAGAACCCGGCCGAATATGCCAAGCTGAAGGCCAACCCCGGCCTGGTTGAGAACATGGTCAGCGAGATCATCCGCTACCAGACCCCGCTCGCCCACATGCGCCGCACCGCCCTGCAGGACACGGTGCTGGGTGGCCAGCTGATCCACAAGGGTGACAAGGTGGTGATGTGGTATTCGTCGGCCAACCGCGATGACAGTGTGCTCGACAATCCGGATGCCTTCATCATCGATCGCCCGCGCGCCCGCCAGCACATGGCCTTCGGCTTTGGCATCCACCGCTGCGTGGGCAACCGCCTGGCCGAACTGCAGCTCAAGATCCTCTGGGAAGAAATCCTCAAGCGCTTTGATCATATCGAAGTGCTGGAAGAGCCGGAGCGTGTGCCCAGCGCCTTCGTCAAGGGCTACAATAAGCTCATGGTCCGTATTCCGGCCTGATCACAGAGGAACCCATGGTCAAGATCATCTACGTCGAACACAACGGCACCCGCCACGAAGTCAATGTCGCCGATGGCGAGAATCTGATGGAAGGCGCCGTGCAGAACAATGTGCCCGGCATTGACGGCGATTGCGGCGGCAACGCTGCCTGCGCCACCTGTCACTGCTATATCCCGGCCGAATGGGAAGCCCTTACGGGCAGCCGCAGCGATCTGGAGGATTCCATGATCGAACTGGCCGACACCGCCAAGCCGAACAGCCGTCTCGCGTGCCAGATCAAGGCCAGCGCCGCGCTCGACGGCATGGAAGTCCACATGCCGGCCACGCAGCACTGATCGGCCGCACTGGTTGCAAAAGGAAGGGGCGGCCCATTCGGGCCGCCCCTTTTCGTTGGTGCCGCTCGGTCACTTACCCCTTTGCCTTGCGGCCCTTCTTCACCGGCGCCGCCTCCACTCTCGGCGCCGCGGCCAACAGCGGGCCCAGATATTTGCCGGTCCAGCTGCCTTCGCACGCCGCCACCGCTTCGGGCGTGCCGGTCACCACCACCTGGCCGCCCTTGTCGCCGCCGTCGGGGCCGAGATCGATGATGTGGTCGGCCGTCTTGATGACATCGAGGTTGTGCTCGATCACCACCACGCTGTTGCCCTGGTCCACCAGCGCGTGCAGCACTTCCAGCAGCTTGCGCACATCCTCGAAATGCAGGCCGGTGGTTGGTTCATCGAGGATATAGAGCGTGTTGCCGGTGGCCCGGCGGGAGAGTTCCTTGGCCAGCTTCACGCGCTGCGCCTCGCCGCCCGACAGGGTGGTGGCCTGCTGGCCGATCTTCACATAACCAAGCCCGACTTCGAGCAGCATGGCCAGCTTCTCGCGGATTGGCGGCACCGCCTTGAAGAATTCCACGCCGTCCTCGATCGTCATGTCCAGCACGTCGGCGATGCTCTTGCCCTTGAACTTCACCTCCAGCGTTTCGCGGTTGTAGCGGGCACCGTGGCACACATCGCAGGTGACATAGACGTCGGGGAGGAAGTGCATCTCGATCTTCAGCACGCCGTCGCCCTGGCAGGCCTCGCAGCGCCCGCCCTTCACGTTGAAGCTGAAGCGGCCGGGCTTGTAGCCGCGGGCCTGGGATTCCGGCAGGCCGGCAAACCAGTCGCGGATATTGGTGAAACAGCCGGTGTAGGTGGCCGGGTTGGATCGCGGCGTGCGGCCGATCGGTGACTGGTCGATGTCGATCACCTTGTCGAGATGGCTGAGCCCGTCCAGCCCGTCGTGAGGCGCCGCCAGCACCCGCGCGCCGTTCAACTCGCGCGCGGCGGCGTTGAACAGCGTGTCGATGGTGAAGGTGGATTTGCCGCTGCCTGAAACCCCGGTGATGCAGGTGAAGGTGCCGAGCGGGATGCTGGCCGTCACCCCGGTCAGGTTGTTGCCGCGGGCGTTCTTCACCGTCAGCTTCTTGCCACTGCCCTTGCGGCGCGTGGCCGGCACCGGAATGGCGCGCCGGCCCGACAGATAGTCGCCGGTGATGCTGCCTTCGGTCGCCAATATGTCGGCCAGTGTGCCGGCCGCCACCACCTGGCCGCCATGCACGCCGGCGCCCGGCCCCATGTCGACGATATGATCGGCCAGCCGGATGGCATCCTCGTCATGCTCCACCACCAGCACGGTGTTGCCCAGATCGCGCAGCCGCTTCAGCGTCGCCAGCAGCCGGTCATTGTCGCGCTGGTGCAGGCCGATGGAGGGTTCATCCAGCACATAGAGCACCCCCGACAGGCCGGAACCAATCTGGCTGGCCAACCGGATGCGCTGCGATTCCCCGCCCGAAAGCGTGCCCGATTTGCGATCGAGGTTGAGATAATCGAGGCCGACATTGTCGAGGAAGCCCAGCCGCTCGACGATTTCCTTCAATATGCGGTCACCGATGGCGCGCTGCTTGGGGGTAAGGTGATCGGCGACGCCACGCGCCCAGGCCAGCGCCTGGCCCACCGGTCGCCGCACCGCCGTCGCAATGGTTTCGCCGGCCACCTTCACGCTCAACGCCTCCGGCCGCAGCCGGTCGCCGTTGCATGCCTCGCAAGGGGAAGGGGCTTGGTAGCGCTCCAGCTCCTCGCGCATCCAGGCGCTTTCGGTGTTCAGCCGCTTTTCGAGATTCTTGATGACGCCTTCAAACGGCTTCATCACCTCATAGGCCTTGCGCCCATCCTCAAAGCGCAGCGCAATCGCCTTGCCGCCGGTGCCGTGCAGGATGGCATGGCGCGCCGCGTCCGACAGATCGGCCCATTTCTGCTTCAGCGTGAAGCCATAGGCGCGGCCCACGCTGGCCAGCACCTGCAGATAATAAGGCGAGGGCGGGTTGGATTTGGCCCATGGCGCCACCGCACCCTTTTCCAGGGTCAGCGCATGGTTGGGCACGATCAGCTCGGGATCGAAATGCAGCTTCTCGCCCAGGCCATCACAGGCCGGGCAGGCACCCTGCGGGGCGTTGAAGCTGAACAGGCGCGGCTCGATCTCCGAAATGGTGAAGCCCGAAACCGGGCAGGCGAATTTTTCCGAAAAGAGGATGCGGCGCTCATGCTCCGGCGCGTCGGCCGGCGCATCGGCCAGCTCGACAATCGCCAGCCCCTCGGCCAGCTTCAGCGCGGTCTCGAAACTTTCGGCCAGGCGGGATTCCAGGCCCTCCTTCACCGCCAGCCGGTCCACCACCACGTCAATGTCGTGCTTGTATTTCTTGTCGAGCGCCGGCGCCTCCTCGATGACGTAAAAGGCACCATCGATCTTCACGCGGGTGAAGCCATCCTTCTGCAGCTGCGCCAGTTCCTTGCGATACTCGCCCTTGCGGCCGCGCACGATGGGGGCGAGCAGATAGAGGCGGGAGCCCTCGGCCAGTGCCATCACCCGGTCCACCATCTGGCTCACCGTTTGCGCCGTGATCGGCAGGCCGGTCGCCGGGCTGTAAGGCACGCCCACTCGCGCCCACAGCAGGCGCATGTAATCATAGATTTCCGTCACGGTGGCGACGGTGGAGCGCGGGTTCTTGGATGTCGTCTTCTGCTCGATGCTGATCGCCGGGGACAGGCCCTCGATATGGTCCACATCCGGCTTGGACATCATCTCCAGGAACTGGCGCGCATAGGCGGACAGCGATTCCACATAGCGGCGCTGGCCCTCGGCATAGATGGTATCAAAGGCCAGCGAGGATTTGCCCGAACCCGACAGGCCGGTGATCACGGTGAGCGCGTTCTTGGGCAGATCGACATCCACCCCCTTCAGATTATGTTCCCGCGCGCCGCGCACCTGGATCTGGTTCAGCATGGCCGATGTGTTCCATATTTGTTCGCGTTGCGCAAGCTGGCGGCACGCGTGTGCCGGCGATAGGCGCAGGGGCAGGGCACGGCAAGCGCGGGCTTGTCGCAAGCGGCGAAGCCGCCCCGGCGTGAACCGGGGCGGCAATGCCATGCCGAGCCCTATCAGTGATTGATAGGGCAGAGGATTTACAACGGCTTACAGCCCGTGCGCGCGGCGTGGCCGGCCTTCCAGCCAGCTGCCGGCGATCAGCGCGGCCATCACCGGGTACGACCAGAACACCAGGCCCACAGCATAGGCCCAGGCGAAATCGCCGGTTTCGGTCATGCTGCCGATGTGGACCATGGTGCCCACCAGCTGGAAGGCCGCGGCATACATCGGCCAGAACCGGTCACTGGTCAGCGCCAGGGCGACCAGGCCGCACAACAGCGCCAGATCGATGGCCAGCACGCTCATCTGCACGCCGTGATAATCATTGTCGAGCAACCAGCTCAGCACGGTCGCGGCAATGAAGGCATAGGCTGCAAAACGCTCGTCGCGGCCACCCCAACGCAGGGCGACCGCCACCGTACCAAGCAGGGTCACAAGGCCCAATATTTCGAAGATCATGACGATACTCCGCCGTGAATGATGGCCTGTGGCCGCCGCCGGCTGGATGCGCCGGGCCGGGCACAGGCGAACACCGCCGCACCATGATGGCGCGGCGGTGGTCCGGATCAGGCAGCGATGGTCAGGCGACGCGCCGGCGCTGCGGTTTCGGTCAGGGCGCCTTCTTCCGGCGGGCAACGGCCGTTGAAGTTCACCGCATCCAGGCCAACCTGGGTCTGTGCCTGGCGCAGCGAGGCATGGGTGGCGATGATGCGGGCGCGGGCTTCCACCAGCTGCTGGCAGGTCTGCACGGCGTTCATCAGCGCGTCCTGGCCGATGCAGGCCGAAAGATGCGCTTCCTGGCGGGCCATCGGCATCACGGTGGTCAGCTGGGCGACAGCGGCAACGGCGGCGTCAATGGCGGCCTCGGCGGCAAACAGCTGCTCGGCGATCTTGTTGGCGGCGATGCGACGTTCCTTCAGCATGGCAATATCCTTCCGGTTGCGGCGCGCCGGGCTGGCGGCCGGTGTGGGGGGCGTCCTTCCGGACGACGACCGTCCGGAAGGGCTAAATCAGCGTCTTGAGCGCGACGAGGGCAGCAAGCACGCCGCCAAATGTGAGCGCGGACGCCAGGGCGATGAACAGGATCCACCCAAGTCGGTGGCCTATCGCCAGATCGTTTCGGCGGCCCCAGGGGCGCGTGTTCAGGAAAGGCCGGGCATCAATGCCAGGGTCGGGGGCTGCAATGCCCGGCCTGTCCGTTGCAAACGCCGACCCGAAGGCCGTCTTGCCAGTCAGTGCGCCGGGGTGAGCGAGGATTCCACCTGGCGGACTGCCGTCCAGCCTGTGCGGAGTGTGCAGCGTCCGTGCGAGGGATCCTTGTTCGAGCAGATTGGGGTCGCTGGAACGGGAGGACGCTGCACCGGGTTCCGCAGAAGCCGGTGCCCCAAACATCGCCGAATCCGCCGCCGTCGCAATCTCCGACGCTTGGTATATCAACGGTTGATATGAACCATCGACAAGACCAGCGTTGGCTTCCAGCTGGTGGAGCAGCTTGGCGGCTTCGGTGCGGCTGCTGACACCCAATTTGCGGATGGCCGTGCGCAGCCGCATGTCCACCGTGTGGTTCGACAGGCCGAGCTCGCGGGCAATGTCCTTGGAGGTGAGGTGGGCATAGACGAGGCGCAGGCACGCACGCTCACCATCGGTGAGGCGTTGCGCGCGATCATCAGGCGCGCCCGGCGATTCTGGCCGTGTTGTCACAGTAGGACACATTGGTTTCGAGACGCGAAAGTCAAGCGCGAAGGCGCTGCCGCGTCCGAAATCATGACTCAAGGTTCCACTCAACATGCCGCGACCCCAGCGACCAAACAGCTACCCCAAGGAACTTATCCACACTCAGCGCCCATATATCAAGGTGTATCAATCATTGATTGGGTGGCGAGATGACACATGGCAGGAAGAATCGCAGCGAATCAGCAACCGCATGGCAACGGCCGCGGCCCTGCCACGAAGAATTCACGTTTCCCATCGCTTTTGCGGCTTTTGCAGCCGGGTCACCACTGCCAGCATGCCCATGGCATTATTGGCCGATGGCATGGGACGACAGAAAGATGACAGAGTCGGGCTGGCAAACCGAACTGGCCGAGCTTGAACAGCGCCTGGCGGCGGCGCGCGCCATGGGTGGGCCCGACAAGCTGGCCCGCCAACGCGAACAGGGCCGGCTGAACGCCCGCGAACGGCTGGCCGCGCTGGCCGATGCCGGCAGCTTCCGCGAGATTGGCGCGCTGGCCGGCTTTGCCAGCTATGATGGCGATGGCGCGATGACGGCGTTTCAACCAGCCAACTTCCTCTTTGGCCGGGCCACCATCGCCGGCCGGCCGGTGGTCGCCACCGCCGATGATTTCACCGTGCGCGGCGGCGCCGCCGATGCCAGCCTGCACCGCAAATTGTCCGATGCCGAACGCCTGGCCAGCGAATATGGCCTGCCGTTGATCCGGATGATCGAAGGCACCGGCGGCGGCGGCAGCGTGCGCACCCTGGAAAGCGCCGGCTACACCTATATCCCCGAAATCCCGGGGTGGGAGCATATGACCGCCAATCTGGCGCGCGTGCCGGTGGTGGCCATGGGCCTGGGCGCGGTGGCCGGGCTGGGCGCCGGGCGCATGGTGATGGCGCATTATTCGCTGCTGGTTGATGGCATGGCCCAGATGTTTGTCGCCGGCCCGCCCGTCGTCGCCGCTGCCGGAGAGAAGTGCACCAAGGAAGAGCTGGGCGGCGCCGCCATCCATGCCGGCAACGGCGCGGTGGACGACCGGGTTGCCAGCGAGGCCGAGGCGTTTCTGCGCACGCGCTGGTTCCTGTCCTATCTGCCGTCCTCGGTCGATGAGCTGCCGGCCCGAGCGCCCTGCCATGATCCCGTCACCCGCGCCGAGGAGTGGCTGGTCGGCGCCGTCCCCCGCGATCCGCGCCGCCTCTATCCGGTGCGCCCGATCGTGGAGGCGATTGTCGACAGGGGCAGCTGGTTCGAAATCGGCCGTGAGTGGGGCAGCGGTGTCGTCACCGGCCTTGCCCGATTGGATGGCTGGCCGGTCGCCGTCATCGCCTCCAACCCGGAATGCCTCGGCGGCCTGTGGACCGCGGCCACTGCTCGCAAGGTCGAACGCATGGTCGATCTGGCCGACACCTTCCACCTGCCGCTGGTGCAGCTGGTGGACAATCCCGGCTTCCTGATCGGCCGCCGCGCCGAGGAGGAGGCGACAATCCGCTGGGGTTCCAGGGCCTTGGCCGCCATATATCAATCATCCGTACCCTGGGCCTGCGTGGTGTTGCGCAAGGCCTATGGCATGGCCGGCAGCGGCCACGCGCCCGCCGATCGCTTCCGCTGGCGCATGGCCTGGCCGTCGGGCGACTGGGGCAGCCTGCCCATCGCCGGCGGGTTGGAGGCTGCCTATCGCGCCGAATTGGAGGCCGCCGACGACCCGGCCGCCAAGCTGGCCGAGATCCGCGAACGGCTGGAACGCGTGCGCTCCCCGTTCCGCACCGCCGAAAAATATGGCGTCGAAGCCATCATCGATCCGCGCACCACCCGCGCCGAACTCTGCCAGTTCGCCAACCTCGCCCAACGCGCACTGAAACCCGGCACCAAGGGCAGGGGCCTCAGGCCCTAACCCGCCTTATTCATGAGCCTTCCTGTCAGGGCGTT
>NZ_NOXT01000064.1 GCF_002251755.1 Sandarakinorhabdus cyanobacteriorum | reverse complement strand
AACCCGAAATCACCCGGCCGGTGAATAATCCGGGCTAGGTCGCGTAATTCGGACACGCCAATCAACCCATCAAAGCCCAATTTACCACCCTGTTTCCCCCGCCCACAATCATTTCCCGCATAGAAATTACGGGATGGAGTCCTGCTCGCCTCGACTGGTACAAGGCCCAAGGCTGCTTCACCGAGATCATCCGCTACCAGACCCGGCTTTTCGTGCCGATAGAAGGCGCAGCGAGCGTGATTGCCAGACTGGCATCATCGGCATAGTTTCTTGCCAAATGGCATTATCTTGAATATATGCTGCCATATGGAGAACTGCCATGTTGGCTCTGCAACCCGTTGATACTGCCGTTACCGCCTTCCGTCCCGATCCGATTACCCAGGACGAGGCAGCTGCCATGTTCCGGGCAGTCCTCAATCTGTTTGGCAAATGGGAGTTGACCGACGAGCAGGCTGCAACGCTGCTCGACATGCCAGTGCGCTCCTATCGCCGATGGAAGGCGGAAGGGCCGGGGCGCGTATCGCGTGACGGTCGTGCGCGCCTGTCCAACCTCATGGGGATCCACAAGGCGCTCCGGATCATCTTCTCCGAAGCGACCCGCGGGTATTCTTGGATCAGAGCAGCGAATGAAGCGTTCGGCGGAGCCAGTGCGCTCGACGTGATGCTGGGAGGCGAGCTGACCGACATCATGCGGGTGCGTCGCTACCTCGACGCCGAGCGCGGTGGCTGGTGAGCGAAGCACCAGAAATCCCCGTTTCTAGAGTTGAGTGGAAGGGCGCTGTCAGGATCATCCGCAGTGCCTTTCCGCCGATCGACCTGTTCGAAGACATCGCCGATCCCGCAGACTGGCCGCTGCTGATCTCGGCCGAGCAGAAGACCAATCCTCGCATCATGGCGACGATTGGTAATCTCGACCTCGTTCCGGTTGACCGCCGCGTCGGCGGCAACGGCGCCTCCTACCTCATGGCGCCGTTCACCCATGTCAGCACCGATCGACCGAGCCGCTTTACCGATGGCAGCTACGGCGTGCTCTACGTTGGGGACCGGTTCGAAACCGCGCTGTTCGAGACGATCCACCACCACGCCCGCTTCATGGCACGGACTAGGCAAGCTCCTGGCTGGACTTCGCAGTTCCGGGAAATCGTCATGTCCGTCGATGTAGACTTACATGATCTCCGAACTCTGGCGGGGAAGCCGGATTCGGCGCTCGATCCTGACAGCTATGCTGCATCTCAAGCGCTCGCGCGGCACCTCAGGGGCGCGGGGTCGAACGGGATTGCTTACCCGAGCATCCGGCACCCCGGCGGGGAATGCGTCGCGCTATTCTACCCGGACTGCGCATCAAATCCGCTCCAGGGACGGCACCTCGACTACCACTGGGATGGCGCGCGCGTTGACCTCGTGCGTGACGCTGGATCAGGGGCCGTTTTCCGTATCGTCGATCTGCCGCCCGATCCCGTTTGACCGCATGGGCTGGGTTTCCGGCCGAGTGGTGTACGATCTCCGCGAGCAATTGAAGGGCAGCCTACTCATGCTTGATCACCAGCCTTCACGAGTTCATGAAGGGCTTTGTCTGGCGAAACCGGGCCCTTGTAGAGTGGGCTGCACGGTGTCTCTGCTAGCTTGGCGGAAATTGCCAAGAGGTCGTCCTCATCACCCTTCTCATAGGCATAGGCGGCCAGCCAGAACTCGGCCTGCTTAACGAACTCATTGAGGATGCCTAAGACGCTGCGGTTCGCCGTCTTGGCGTACTGGACCTTGTCCATTCGCCAGACTTCCTGAGCGATGAATTCGCTCGGGACGCCGTGCTCTGTGGACCGGCGTGCAAAAGGGCCCCCGTTAGCGGGGTGATCGGCGTCTAAAAGGGACCCCTCATTCTGATGGTGTAGCGGACTGCCTGGTTTTCCAGGTGGTGAGATCGGGATGTTGGTGGTGGAGACGGTTGTTCGGATACGGCGGGAGCACGCGAGCGGGAAGGCGATCAAGGCGATTGCGCGGGATCTGCGGCTGTCGCGCAAGGTGGTGCGCAAAGCGATCCGGGCGCCGGAAGGCGCATTCGATTATCGCCGCACGGTTCAACCGCTGCCCCGGCTTGGGCCGTTCCAGGAGCGGCTCGACGTGCTGCTGACGGAGAACGAGGCCCGGCACCGGCGTGACCGGCTGCGCATGACCCGGATCCATGATCTGCTGTGCCGTGAGGGGTTCGAGGGATCCTACGACGCGGTCCGGCGCTACGCCCGGCGCTGGACACAAGCGCGGCGCAAGGATGCGGGTGATGGCGCGCCTGCCTTCATCCCGCTCATGTTCAAGCCTGGCGAGGCTTACCAGTTCGACTGGAGCCACGAGGATGTGGAGATCGCGGGCAAGCCGATGCGGGTGAAGGTGGCGCAGATGCGGCTGTGCGCGTCGCGGGCGGTCTACGTCAGGGCCTATCCGCGCGAGACGCAGGAGATGGTGTTCGACGCGCATGCGCGCGGCTTTGCCTTCTTCGGCGGTGTTCCTCTGCGCGGCATCTACGATAACATGAAGACCGCGGTCACCACCGTGTTCGTCGGCAAGGAGCGGGTGTTCAACCGCCGCTTTCTGGTCATGGCCGATCATTACATGGTCGAGCCCACGGCCTGCTCGCCGGCTGCGGGATGGGAGAAGGGTCAGGTTGAACACCAGGTGCAGACCATCCGGGGCCGCTTCTTCCAGCCTCGCCTGCGCTTTGCCAGCATCGAGGAGCTCAACGGTTGGCTGGAAGCTGAGTGCCTGCGCTGGGCCGCAACGCACGCGCATCCCGAGCAGAAGGAGCTGACTGTTGCCGAGGCGCTGGATCTCGAACGGCCAGCCCTGCAGCCGATGCTTGCGCCGTTCGACGGCTTCCATGAGACCGCGCATGCTGTGACCGGCACCTGCCTGATCAGCTTCGACCGCAACCGCTACTCGGTCATGGCCAAAGCGGCGCGGCGGGCCGTTCAGGTCCGCGCCTATGCCGATCGCATCGTCGTGCGCCTCGGCGACGAGCTCATCGCAGAGCATGCTCGGCACTTCGGCCGCGACCGGACGATCTATGATCCCTGGCATTACCTGCCCGTTCTGGCCAACAAGCCCGGCGCCCTGCGGAACGGTGCACCCTTCCAGGGCTGGGACCTGCCACCGGCACTGACGCGGTTGCGGCGCAAGCTGGGCGGCGGTGATGACGCCGACCGCCGCTTCGTGCGCGTGCTGGCATCGGTAATGACCGATGGCTTGGAAGCGGTCGAGGCCGCGATCCGGGAGGCGCTTAATAGCGGTGCTGTCAGCGACGAGGTCATCCTCAACATCCTGGCCCGATACCGGGACCCGCCATCCGAGCGCCCCCTGGATGTGGTCGCCGATCTCAAGCTCAGCCACCCGCCGATCGCGGACTGCGCGCGCTACGATACGGTGCGAGGCCTCCATGCAGCGGCATGAGATGATCGAGGCGATGCGTTCGCTCGGGCTCAAGGGCATGGCAGGAGCCTTCGACGAGGCGGTCACCACCGGGTTGCAGCGCAAGCGCACGACCCACGAGATCCTGACCGATCTGTTGCGCGCCGAAGCCGCGCATCGTCATGCCGCCTCGATCCGTTACCGCATGACCGCAGCCAAGCTGCCGGTAATCAAGGACCTCGACGCCTTCACGTTCGAGGGGACCCCGATCAACGAAGAGCTGGTGCGCTCCCTTCACGCAGGTTCGTTCCTGCCCGGTCGCCGCAACATCGTGCTCATCGGCGGCACAGGGACGGGCAAGACCCATCTGGCCACTGCGATCACCGCCAGCGTCGTGCGCGCCGGTGCCCGCGGGCGCTACTTCAACACGGTCGATCTCGTCACCAGGCTCGAGGAAGAAGCTCGCATCGGGAAGGCTGGCGCCATCGCTGCCCAGCTCGGCAGGCTCGACCTCGTGGTGCTCGACGAGCTGGGCTATCTGCCGTTCGCCCGATCCGGTGGGCAGCTCTTGTTCCATCTGATCAGCAAGCTCTACGAGCAGACCTCGGTCATCATCACCACCAACCTGGCCTTCGGCGAGTGGCCCACCGTGTTCGGCGATCCCAAGATGACCACCGCGCTGCTCGACCGTATCACCCACCATTGCGATATCATCGAGACCGGCAACGACAGCTGGCGCTTCAAAAATCGCAGCTGACCCAGTCAGAAAACCGACTTCGCGCTGCTGACGCCTCCGGTCGGGCTACGCCCTCCCTACGCCGCCAGCAGCGCGAAACACGCGCCCAGCATCAACCGATCCGCACAACCGCAGAGGGGTCCCTTTTGCACGCCGATAGGGGGTCCCGATTGAACGCCGATTGACACCGTGCTCCTTCAGAACCAGCGCCAATTGTGCGGGAAATCTGCGAGCAAGCGTAGTCGCTGGGGCCAGCGGCATAAGCACGGGAAGCAGCGCGCGTTCGGAAACCAGCAAAGCGAGTTGCGGTTTCCACAATATGATCGTGGCATACCAGTTGCCTAGTGCGGTGTCGCTTGCCTCAGGCGCAACAATTCCGGGTTTAATCCGATCAAACAGCTTCTTGGTGCAATGGAGGTGGAACATCACGGTGCAGGATAGGGTTTGGCTTCCAGCGCGTCCACTGAAGCTGCCGACCTTGCTGCCGAAATGGCAAGAACCGCCGCGATAGCGGCCGTTTAGGGAACCAGGCTGGAGCGTCGGAACCAGTCGTTTATTCACTGTCGTGGCGGGGCGCCTGAATGACGAGGGGTGGGACGAAGCCGCCGTTCGTACGCCCAGTGGTTTAGGTCAAACCGCGCGAGAGGTTCTGAAGATCGACTGACAAGTTGGTGCCCCTGTCTAAGGGGCAACCTACTTGGTGCTCACATCCAACCTGAAATCCAAGGCTACTAAAGGCTCACCCGGTCCTGCTGGCTCTTTTCACCAAATTGCGGGGTCATGGTAATGTGGAAATGCGGGTCCCCCAGTTGTGCCTCGGCCACTGCGGTGACCGATTGGTTGGAGGACAAAGCAATGAGGCTGAGCAGGAAGGCTTGGGTCGGACGACTGATCGAATCCTTGAACCACACGATCCATTCACGGTTGAGCTTGAGCCATTCGCGGCTCGAGGCAGCCAGAAGGGCTTCGCTTCGGCGATAATCTTTCTCGGTCCAACCTCCTTTGCCCGCGATATCGGCAGGATCAGCATCATAGATTTCGGCCATCAACTGCAGCAGATTGGCGAGACCTTCGAGCGCCAGCATCGCATTGATCAGATTGGCCATGGGCGGCCCGACATCGCGTGGGCCGTTGGCGATCCTGCCGTCACGACGAGCCACGGGCACACCCGCCTGTCGCCGCTCAGACTGGAGGTAGCCGAAGAGTAAGGCGCGATCGGCCTCCTTCTGCTTGGTCGAGAAGAAGCCGGCATCCCCTGCGTCGGCAAGTTCTGCGAGCAAGCTGCTTTCCTTGAGGCGGCCTGTGCGTACCATGGCATCGAGGCCCGCTGCAAAGACTTGGGTCGTCTCCGGGAATGCGTCCTTTGTCTTGAGCTCAGCTTGCAAAGCCCTGCCGAGTTCCAACAATTGCTGCAGGTCTGTGCTGCCGAGCGTCATCGCGACGGTGATGTCGCCCGCTGGATGCTTCGCATCGCTACCGCTGGACGGCACCCAGCTCTCATAGATCGCACCAGCCTTGTCGACGCGATCGCGCCTGACCAGACCGGCATCGGCGAGACCGGTGAGGTAGCCCGTGACTTCGCCTGCCTTGAGAGACTTGTCCCGATGCGACGCGACAATCCCGACGGTGATTGCCTGCGTGGTTCGCGTGCGGTGCAGGTCACTGTCCATTGCAGCCACGCGCGCGAGCATAAGGTCGAGCGTGCTGACGAAGGTCAGAGTACGCCCTTCACGGGGGCCATTCACTTCCTTGGTCAATTCGCCGCGGGCGAACACCACGATGTCGCCATTGCCGACGAGCCGAATTTCCGCCTCGCTCGCGAGGAGTTCGAACGCGCTTATCTCCAGACCGAACCCGACGAAGGCAAAGCCCAGCTTTGTGCTTGCCCTGCTGAACCGGCGGATCGACGAGCGATCCCGGTCGAGCGTGAAACCAGGCACCGTGCGACCATCATCGAAGAGAGTTTGCAAGCCGGACAACTTGCCACGCAGGAGCTGGCCGTACAGTGCTTCAGCCTCAGGCGTGCAAGCGTCGATCATCCCGACGACTTCCATTTCGAGACCCGTTTCGAGCTGCTCATCGAGCGACAGTTGCACGCCGATCTTCCGCATTGCGCTCTCGCCGGTCTTTTCGACGGCACGACGGAGCAAGCCATCGAAGCGCTCGATCAGCGCACGCAGGCCGGCGGCAGCGTCATCGGCTTTCTCCACTTTCTTGCCGATCTCGACACCGATCGCCTGCAGCGCTTTGCCTACATCCTTCGGTTTTGCCTTGGTGGAGACATCCTCGATCGTTTCGTTCACCGCGGTCTGGAACAAGCCGACGATCTTCCCGACTGCGTCACTGAGAAGTTCGCGGGCACCATCCTGGGCCAGCGTCGGAAGAGCTGCGACAATGCCTGCGACGGCCTCGCTTGCCTTGTCTTGAGCCAGGCCAGTTGCCAGACCTGCCACTTCGCCAAGCTTGTCCGCGGCTTTGGCGAAAAGGAGTTCCTCCAAGGCTGAAGCATCCGCATCCGAAGTACCGAGCAGCACGCCGAGATCTGCGGTCAGACCGTCGCGCAACGCAGGATCCTTGATCAGCTTGCTTGCCAGATTTGACAGCTCTGTCGCGAGCTTGGTTCTGATCCACGTCCCCGGATTGAGGAACGGCCGAATCCGATCCAGCTCGGATGACCATTCGCCCAGCGCTTCATCGAGAACGGCATGGATCCGCCCGACAAGCGGTGCCAGATCTAGTTCGAGGCCGAGGCCAACGCCCCAGTTATTGGCGGCTGACTTGTTCCGCGAAAGCGCGATCAGCAGCCGCTGCTTGCCGAGTGCGGCCGAGCCGATGGAGCGCACCGACAGAACGTAGGCGGCCTTGCGCTTGAAGGATGTTTTGACAGTGATCCCAAGCTTTCCGGCAAGAACTTTCGGGAGATCGATGTCCCGACCAAATGAGAGAGCAAGATCAGTATCTACGTACCCGTCAATTGCGACAATAACGCCTTCAAGTCGGGTGGTGGCCATGGCATTCCACACAGGACGCAGCGCAAATGGAGATGGCAGGTCGGGAAGCGCGCGCAAAACCTCTGAGGCATAAATGGCGTTCGTATCAGCAGGGCGGACGAAGTACATGAGCTCAGCCGCGCCGCCCGCAGCAACATCCGCGCTGAGCGAGCCGGAGCTGAAGGGAAGTTTCCCGCCTGCCTTTGCCTCGAGACGGCCCCCGAGCGTCAACTGTAGCAACCCCGGCGTGACGGCGTCCCGTCGGTAGGGCCACAGCGCACCAGCCTCGCAGGACAGTTCAACATCGGCGGATAGGGCAAGGTTGAAATCAACTTTTCCAGTCGTCCCAGCGGCTTCCTCACGGAGCAGGCTAAGGGGCAGGCTCACCTTGCCGGGATCAGCACCGTCCACCCAGTCGTCCCGAAAGCCTAGTGGCTGGGGCGCATCCTCAGCGCTCGCTGATTCTGTTTCTGCGAAGGCCGCCAACGGAGCGGCCAGAAGTTTCGCAGCCTCGGGGAGCTGATCGTAGACTTCGGTTGAGGCGAGCAGCTTGGTCCGGAGCTCCGCAAGGCCAAGCGCATCAAACGCTTCGACCACCAGGTCATTCTCGAGCTTTCCGCGCAGGAACGCGAGCAAGCTCTCGATGGAATCGATCGTTTCGCCTTCGGCCAGGTTGTTGAGCTTGGCTGCTAGTGCGGTCCACTGCTCTCCTATTGTGGCTAGCGACTGGAGCCAATCGAGATCGCGCGTGAAGGCAACGGCCTTATCGCCGATGGTCAGGATATCGGAGAGCTTGGTCATGTCTTACTCCGCAGTCGTGCTGGCAGCGTCCGCTGAACCGGGCTGGGCAGGGGCACTCCTTTCGCCAGGAACGGGCGAAACCCAGACCTCAAGGACGTCACCGTTGATAATGGAAAACGGCTTGGGCTTTGTGACACCAGGTGTGCCTCGGGCAGCATTGATCGCATCGGCAAGCGCCGTAGCCGGCTGCTGGTTTGCGCCTGAGTAACGCACCTCATTCAGCTTCCTGGCTAAAACTGTCCGCTCACCGCTGGTACTCTGCGTGTCCCAGCCGGAGGAACGCAGAGTCTGGTTCAGGTTCGCGATTTGGGATCGCTGGAAACCTGCAAACTGGATGTAGACTTTCTGTCGATATCCGGCAGTGCCCAGCGGTGTAGGCACCTGGTCTATAAGTCCGGTCGAGGCGACCTGCGATTTTGCCGCCTCGATGTTGGACTGAGAAAATGCAATCCCGTCGAACGCGATTCTGTTGGCACGATCGACATCCTTCAGGGTCAGAGCTTCCCTGATCTGCCGCATGTCGGCTTGAAGCTTTTCCAGCGCTTGCTCCTTACTCGTGCGCTCTGCATCCTCACGCGTTCGAGCCGCTGTCAGTTTTGCCGAGTAGTGATTGACGGCGAGGTACACGGCCGTCGCAAAAGCCGCGACGGCAAACCATAGCAGCAAGACTGTCCAATCCCGGTCGAAGAAAAGTGAACCCCAGCGACGACTGGCAGCCGCTTCGCTCAGACTATCGTAACGCTCCACAGTTGCGGCCCGTGCATCCACGGCACCGGCCAGTGCTGTGGTGGGAGAGCCGCCAGTATCGCCGATCTGGGCCTTCGCAAGGCGCGTACCATGTTCGACAAGCAACCGGGCAAGCGCCGGGTCGAAGCGATCAAGGTCAGTCCTGACAAGACGCATGCGTTGCTGAACCGAACGGGTCAAAGCCGGATCAGTCACGGTCTCGCTGATCCGGATCGTGTGGACTGCGGACTGCTTGTCTGGATCGTCGAGGTCTTCGATGTCGTCTTTGGCGAGATCTGCGATGCGATGCATCAGGATGTCACTCGCACGGACGTTGCGCGCGACGACGCCTGCATAGGTTTTGCCTGTCTGGGCCCGGAACGAGCCGCCCGCGTCCGAGATGATGAGCATGACGGGGCGCACTGTTCCGCGTCCGTGATCTCGCTTGAACTTCTCAATGCCAAGATTGTCGAACACACCACCGTCGGAAAGCAATAACGCGTTGCGGAAGGCTTCGTCACGGGGATTGGCCAGTTGCGCCTCGGTCAGTTCCATCGGTGGGAACATTGGCGGAAAGGCGCTTGATGCCGCAACCGCGAAACTGAGCCGCATATGACCACACGGCGCCCTGCGTGGGCCGGTCGGGTCGGCCCGATCATGCAGTTCGATCTCGAAGTCTGCGCCCGAGAACGAGCACAGCTCGCCAGTCTGGAAGCTGGTCGTGAGGATGTGGCCGGTGGGGACGCCGGTCTCCTGTTCCAGCCTGCTGAAGCTGGCCGCTTTCAGGAGTGCCTCGTATTCCTGCTGCAGCCAATAGGTGCGGGTGCCAAGGTCGGGTCGAGCCTGAACAATGCGTCCCACAAGCGGCATGCTTGCCATTGCGGCAAGCACCCGGCAGGCGGGGCCGAGCAGAATCCAGCGGCGCAGGATGCGGTCGCGAATATTGCGCCGCGCGAAGGTCAACAGTTCCTGCTCGACCTTGGAGAACTCGTCGTCGTCCGGCGAAGAGTAGCTGCTCCAATTCGCCAGCATATGGGCCGCGAGAATGCTGCCGCCGGACACGGAGTAGATGTCGGTAACCCGCGTGATGGCCTTGGCACCGTCGATCTCAAGTTGGCGCAGATGTTTTACAACACCAAGGTGAAATAGCGTTGCGCGAAGTCCGCCGCCCGAAAGGCAAAGCGCGATGCCGTGTTTACGGGCCCCCGCAGTCTCAGACATGGAACCCGTCCAATACCCCGCTGCTCTTCAATGTAACGACCGCCGCTGCGACGGTGTCGACCCGTGACTTGTACTTCGCTGCGCCGATCTGGCGCAGGGCTCCGATCCGGTCTGGCTTAGCTAAAGCGGCGGCAATTTCCTGGATCGATCCGCGCCCTTGGTGCCTAATGTCCATGATCCAAAGGGCTTCTTCCCAATCTGCCCCGGTAAAGGCTGGCACCTTGTTTTTAACGTAAGCGAGCTTGCTCTTCATGGTCGCGACGAAGACATCGATCTGGAACTGTCGGGCCCGCGTATCCAGCTTGAGCCACAGCATCAAGCGCGCCGCAGCGTTGAGCTCGTTTTCATCGACTTCTGTCGGCGAGGAATTGAGATAACGCATGAACTCGACAATTTGTGTTTCCTTGCGTCCGTTCGGACGCACAACTTCCGTTTCCCGCTCCAGATCAACGAAGGTTGCACCTTGCACGAGATGGATTGTTGTGCGCCCTGCTGCATTGGGACGAAGGGACAAGTCTGGAAAATAGTGGGCTGCTTCCGGCAGGGCGAGGAGAAGCCGAACATATTCAACGAGGTTCTCACGTGGCGTGTGTGCGGCAAATTGAGGAGCACCAAACGTGAACGCAGCGCGGTCATATGTGTTCAACGTGGCGAAGCGCGCACCACCTTCCGCGGTCAGCGTCGGTTCAATGAAATGTGCCCATTGCCCAAGTGCGGAAAAGTCGGCCGCTCTATACACACCGAACTGAAGGGTATCCTGGATTGTCTGGGTGCCCTGCCTCAGACCGACCCGGCTCATGTCGTCATGATAGGAAGTCGCTGATCCGATCTTAAAGGAGAAACCACTGGCCGTGAGGGCGACATAGAATGGCCCCTGCTTCTGGATGGATGCTATAGTGTCGATCGGGGCGGCCTGCGGTTGCGAGACGACGGGCTCCGTTGGCCCCTTAGGGGTCTTCAGGCTCTCGTAGGCGGCAATATCCGCAGGCGTTGGGACGATCGGGAAAGACAGACCTAGCCTGTCGGCGCTGTTCTTGCCAAACACGCCATCAACTTCGATGCCGCTCGCAATCTGGAACGAGACGAGGGCACTATGGGTTTGATGGCCGAAGTCTCCGTCGATCGGACCCGGATCAACGCCTTTCTTTTGCAGTGCTCGCTGCAGGACAAGAACATTGGCGCCCTTGAAGTGCGGCTTCTTTTCCCAAAGATAGCCGGTAGTGGACAGCTTAGGCTTCGCCGTAAGTTCAGCGGTGCCTGTGGCAACGTCGTCATAGTCGACACCCGGCAGCATGCAGCCGAAGCTCCAAGTGCGCTCTGCCGCACCAGAAAAGATTCCGACCCCGAATGCGGCGCCTCGTGCTTCGAGTGTGCGGTCACCATCACCCATGGCGAAGGCGACGTGACCGATCTTGCCGGCCTTTGGCACCCTGATCAGTGCCGCTCCGGGGATTCTGAGCGCGTCCTCCCAGGCGATAACTCGCCCATACTTCTTCGCGTCGTCCGCCCAATGACCCGAATAAGGTTCAGCCTTGGCCACATTCTTAGTTGCGCCAACTCCAAACAGGAAACCAAAGGCCTGGTAGACGCACCAAGACGCAAACTCGGCGCAGTCCCACGGCCCTGACCAGTTTGGATTGTCGAGGGGAACGTTCGAGCCAAGGATGTACCTCTGGCCTATGCGCGATGATCCGATTTCAAGGATGTGGGCAGCAGGATTCATCGGTTATCCTATTTCGCTTGATTCTGAATATAGAATGTTATATATTTTCGCCGCTTACGCTAGTGATTCCAAATCGTTTTAAAAAATTACGTTTCAGACACATTTGTTTGTGCCCATTCAGCCTACGATAGTGATGAATGGCTGGTAGAGATTGCTCCAAAATGGTGTTAAAACTGATCATTGGACCTCAATCCTACTTTTTGCTGGAAATTCTGCGTTTCTCTAATGCATTAAGATAATTAATAGTCAATATCGGAGCATGAAATCGACACAATGGGTGACCTGCCGCTGACCGTATTTTTAGCTTCTGTCTTGAGAGCGTAGTTCTATAAATGCGATTGCAGGTTGAGAATGCTGTAGGATCCACGCAGGTATTGAATGGAGACTCCGATGACTGCCGGCAATTCTCCAACTTTGATCCTTACGCGCAATGGTAAGGCTGATCCCGGTCAGGAGGTTCAGCTTGCGGCGCTCAAGACGCGGTTGCAGCAGCCCGACGCGCGGCTGCTCCTGCATCTCCACGGCGGGCTGGTTAATCAGGCATCGGGTGAAGCAGCCGCTCAGCGGCTAGCGGGAAGTGGCGACAACAGCTGGCAGCTAGGGCCCGACTGGGCCCAGCTTTACGTGATCTGGCGTACAGGTGCCTTCGAGACGCTGGCAACCAACTGGACCGACCTTGTCCATGATGACCGCTTGTACCAGACGATCTTGCGCAAGCTGATATCGTTTGTCGGCGGCAAACTGGGCATGCCGGCCATCGGTGGTACGCGTGCAGCAGCTAGCACTTTCGGCTTCGACGAAGCGGAAATTCATCGCAGAATCATCGGCCAAGGTGACCGCCGCGACCCGTTCGGAGAGATCGACGTCCACCTTGCGCCTGAGCTGCCAACAGGTGCGCGAGCGGCCTTGATCACGCCGCAGGACGAGGGTGAACTTGCGCTCGAATTTCAGGCTCAGCTTGCGGCCGATGATCAATTTCAGCTTGCGACGGGCGAGATCGGGGCATTTACCGAGGTGGTCGCAGGCACACGCGGTATCTCCTCGCTGGCTGGCATTCTCGAGCCTGACGATGGGCGTTCGCTCGCGCGGCTTGATGCATCTGTGCGGGCTGAGATCGCCGCTGCGATCCCTGCTGGTGGCCCGTCAAGGGGCGCGGTTTCGGTGGGTGTGTCCGTGCTCAAACATGCCGGAATGATTGCCTACCGTGTGTTCAAGCGCTTTCGCAATCGACGGGATCACGGGTTCCATGCCACGATTGTCGAGGAAATCTGCCGCGAGCTTTACGGCGATCTGGTCGGCGCGAAGGTTTGGGGCATGATGGTGCAGGATGCCGCCGACCACTTCGCACCCGGAGGCTTTGGCACAACCTTGCTCGATTTGCTCAAGGACGTACCCGCTCCTCAGCGCTTCGCGGTCACTGCGCACAGCGCGGGCTCAATCTGGGCTTCGCGGATGCTCCTTGCGCTGGCCGCCCGCAATCAGACAGCGAGGCTTCGGCTCATTATGCTGGCTCCTGCGGCGCGCCATGACCTGTTTGCCGAGACAGTTGGGGCGGCGGGCAACCGGATCGAACTCTGCCGGATGTTCACGATGACCGACGAACTGGAGCGCAAGGACGCGGTGCTTGGCCATGAAAAAGGCTACATTTATCCCTCATCCTTGCTTTACTGCGTGTCGGGCCTGTTCGAAGAGCGCTCTGCCGCAGCCTACCCCGACGCGCCACTTGTTGGCATGCAGCGCTATGCTGGCGTTACCTGGCTTGATCCGGATGAGGCCAGCAATGCCCAGACGATTACAGGCTTCTTTTCTGCACCCGGTCGCGGCATCGTCACTTCGCCCACGCCCGGAATCACGATGGCCGATTGCCATGGCTGCTTCGATGACGAACCGTTGACGCTCAAGAGCGCCGCGGCCCTGTTCTGAGGCGTCGTCCATTGGCCAACTATGCCCTCGTCGTCGGGATCAACGAGTACCCCGCTTTGTCCGGCCTCGGTCCTCTCAAAGGGGCAGTGGCAGATGCCTGCGATTTTGCCGAATGGGTGATCGATCCGGATGGCGGTGCCGTTACGCCGGACAAGCTCTTCTTCTGGGTTCACCCATGGCCAGCAACACTCACTGCCGCATTGACCGATGCCTTGGCAGCCGGGGAGACTCAGTGGGACAATCCATTTACGGACTGGGCGCTCCCGGATCGAGCGCGCGCACCAACCGCTGCGGAAATCATCAACACCCTTGAACGCACCGGCCGAGCACTACGCGCCGCTGCGTTCGGTGGCGGGGGAGATGCCGGTCCGCACCGGGTCTACGTTTTCCTTGCCGGCCACGGTCTGCGCACTATGGAGGTCGGTGGCAATCTCTTCCAAACTTGCTTTGTCGCCCGCAATTTCCGCCCAGCAGCCAGCAACTCTGCCGACGGACTGGTACCCTGTACCAGCTTTCGGAGGTCGCTACGCAATGAGCGCTTCGATGAAGTTCTTCTTTTCCTTGATTGCTGTCGCAACGAATTCCCTATCACATCGCTGCGCGCGCTGCCGCTTTGTGACTTGATCAACGATCGCGACCGTCCGCAGTGGAGCGTGGGCCACGCGACCAAGGACAGTGGCCTGGCTCACGAAACGACCACGCCTCCCTATCGCGGCGCCTTTACCAAGACTCTCGTCACCGGCTTGCGGACTTGCCGAGACGAACGGACGGGTTTGCTCACCGTGGACCGACTCGATATCTACGTGCGAGAAAATATTCAGCATGAAACTGCGTCGGGCCAGGTGCCGTACTTCGACTTCGCGCCTCCCGATGCACCATTGGTTTTGGCGACAGGCATGCCCGCAATCCCGAAGCAACCGGGTCCGATGGTCGATCTTTCGGCACTACCACCAGGCAGCCTTGTGATACTCAAAGACGGGGCAAATCGCATCGTTCCGGATGTCGATCCGCTGGTCGCAGATGCAGACGCAGTCCAGCTGCCTCCCTTGTCCGATGGGCTCTATTCGCTCGAACCTGCCGACCAGCCCGACCGCGCGACCCTTTTCAAGCAACCGAGAGACCGGCATGTCATCGTCTCCTGAACCAAAGCGAAAGCGCCGAGAAGGCCAGCTCGAGATCACCACTCGAGCCGGCGTCGCCTGGCGCGTGCTCGATGGCGGGGGGCGCGAGCTCCGGAGGGGTACCGGCAATGCTGCGCTGAGCCTTCCTGAAGGTCTTTACGCCGTCGAATGGACATCGGCTGGCGTGCGCAGCGATGAGCTCGTCCGCGTTGTTCCCGGAGATAGACGGGCCACAGCGGAATATGTGCCGCTACCTACGGAGCCTTCATTGTCGACGAAATCGTCAGTGCTGACAAGGCTTCCTGACGCGCCGCAGCTCATGAAGCAGGCCGAAGCGGCGGCCGAACCGCGTGAGAAACATGGATCGGCCATTGTGGTGATTACCACGGCCGCTGGTGGAGGCTCTGCTCCTCTTTCGCCGATGCGCCTTTACAATGAACGCGACGTGGCCATGCGCGCAGATCGCGAAGCCGGGCGCGGCGTCGACCTGCAGCAGGACGAAGCTATCCGGTACTACGACGTGCCACCGGGGACCTTCCTGTTGTCGTTCGCCGCCCAAACGGGCGAAACAATGCAGCAGACAGTGCCGGCACTACCCGGCAGGCGCACCTTCGTTCTTTGCGAGGGATCTACAGCCAAGGTCCTAGTCGCAGCCGGACAAGGCTTCGAACAATTGATCCGTGCCGGCATCGATCCCGCGCGAACCGTGATCGTATCAGTCAGAGGCGACGAAACAGACGACCGTATACGCGAGCGGGTGCGGCTAGCACGCGTGCTGCTGCACGATATTGCCACTGGCGGGAGCTCGCTCGACAATTCGCTCCTGGCTATTCTCGACAACCCTACCACCGATCCACTGCTCCGTTTGTACGGAGCAGCGACGGTCGTGGCACGGCTGACGTCGCGCCAATCTCCGCTCGCTGGCGAAACATGGCCGAAGCGAGGCATAGGCGCCTTTCGGCAGCAATGGGTAGAGCGCGCGATCGCTTGGCTCAGGGTCGACAAGGCCATGACGATCGGACCCGATGAGACTGTGCTGCGTTGGAGGCTGGGAGAGATGGGCAACAGCCGGCGACGGCTTCAGGGGCAGCGCCGCATTGCCCGTCCGCCCATGTTGGCGCAGGTCTGGCGCTGGGCTGTCGAGGCCAGCATCGACGAGCCTGCCGTTATCGAACAAACCGCCGCTATCATTGCTGTCACGCGGTCTGCGGTAGGAGCCGAGCCTTGGCTCTGCTGGAAGGCAGCAGCAGCAAAGGCCGCCCCAAGTGCACTCCCGCCAGCAAGGCGATCCTCCGCAAGCATTTACAAACTCGTTGCTGAGGCGATGACAAAGGCAAGAGAAATCGGGTCCGTTGGCCTCGATGCGATTCTCGAACAGCTCACGCCCGAAGCCGGGGCAGCCGCTGTTAACCTGGGTAAACAGATCAATCAGGTACGGCCTGACATCGCCGAACTTGCCGTGTCACTTGGCCTCCCAGCAAGCGCCCTATTGCGGCGTCTCAATCGGACCAGCCAGGAAATCGATGCCGTTCTTGCGAACTCTGATGGCGCTGATCGCAAGGGAAGCAAAGGCGTAAGGGTTGAAGCGCCAATTAGTCCCCCTGCAATGTCCCGGCCGATCCAAGAACCAGACGATCCGCAAAAGGGACGCTTTGGCGGGATCGCCGAAAGACACCACTTTGTCCTGTCAGCACAATTCTTTGCCACTCGCAATCCAGGCTGGACCCGGATCAGACTGACGATCGCCGGTCCTGCGCGGGATGGGGAGCTTGCGCGGTTCTATGTCCATGACAGCTTTGTGCCACCCGAACTTGAAGGCTCGTTCCTCAAAGGCCGTGCGAGCGTTGAGGTGACGGCGTGGGGAGGCTTCACGGTTGGGGGATGGATTCCATCGGCTAAACTCGAGCTCGAGCTCGATCTGGCCCAGATGCCTGATGCGCCTGAACCCATACGAACTCGATAGCGATCTGATCTAAGACCATATTTGATCGATCCGCGGGATCGCGCTATTGCGCGGATCTAGCCCGGATTATTCACCGGCCGGGTGATTTCGGGTT
>NZ_NOXT01000066.1 GCF_002251755.1 Sandarakinorhabdus cyanobacteriorum | reverse complement strand
ATCGTCGCGTAGTTCTCACCTTGATCGTCGCGCTACAGCCGGCAATGATCGCCCAGTCCTCGCTCCAGTCGAACTGAAACGCTTCGCCAGGCTGGAACACCAGCGGCACGAAGGTCCCGCGCCCGCTGGTCTGGGCATCACGCTGGCGGTCGGCCTTCCAGTTGCGCGCGAAGGCTGCAACACGGCCATAGGAACCATCGAAGCCCAGGGCGACGAGATCGGCGTGCATCTGCTTGGCCGTGCGCCGCTGCTTGCGCGAGCGACCAGCCTCGATCCGCAGCCAACCCGCCAACTTCTCGGCAAACGGGTCCAGCTTGCTCGGCCTGTCGGGCACCTTGAACCTCGGCTCAACCGCACCGCTGCGAAGATACTTGCGGATGGTATTGCGCGACAGTCCGGTCCGCCGCTCGATCTCCCGGATCGGCATACCCTCACGGAAATGCCAGCGCCGGATTACGCTCAGTAACGCCATGTCGATCACTCCAATGTCCCCCGACGCAACAGCCAGAGGCAGGGTCAGAACATGGGTCACTTCTCAGCGGAAATTTATGCCCCTCCCGGGTCAACTCTCAGCGGAAATCAACACGAAGGGGGGCGCGGCTGCGATGCCGGCTCCCTCCCGACAGGGTTTGCGCCATCCTGACGCAATCCACGCCCGGTTAGGGAAGGTTCGCATTCGGATGCATGATTCTGCGAACATTTGCGGCAATTTTGGTTGCGGCGACCATTCTGACGGAAAATCGGCTTCGGGTTGGCTTTGCGGCAGCGGCCCTTGATCGCCATGTGGCAGAGGGATTAAATCCTCTGTATAACAGTATTGTAAGGGCATATTTGGCCGCCGAAGCGTCCCTTGTAGCCTGTCGATACGCGCCTCACCGGTGTTGCGATTTGGTGACAGGGGGCGGCATCTGCGAAAATTGAGCTGTGAATGCGATTGCAAATCGATGCCAACTGTGGCCTCCTTCCCGCAGCAGGATGATTCAACAGGGGGGACGTATGGTTTTGCAGTCTGTGCGCGCGTTGCTGCTGGCGTCGGCCGTTGTGGCCGTACCGGTCATCGCCCAGGAGGCCGCTCCGCAAGCTGTGGACACGGCGGTGGTTGAGGAAATCGTGGTTACCGCCCAGCGCAAGGCCGAACGCCTGCAGGACGTGCCGATCGCCGTCACCGCATTCACCACCGACACGTTGCGCCGCAATGACGTGCGCGATCTCGGGCGTCTGGAAGTGCTCACGCCCGGCTTCTCCTTTGGCCGTTCCGGTTCCGATGCACGTCCGGCGATCCGCGGCGTGCGCACGGAAAATGTTGCCGTGTCGGGCGATCCCACCATCGGCTTCTTTGTCGACAACGTGTATCGCAGCCGCGCCAGCATGGCCAACGAGCCGTTCACCGATGTGGCGCGGGTGGAAGTGCAGCGCGGCCCGCAGGGCACGCTTTATGGCCGCAATACCTTTGGCGGCAATATCGCCGTCTCCACCGCCACGCCTACGGACGAGCTGTCGGGCGGCGTGAACCTGATTTACGGCTCGTTCGACCGCATTTCGGGCGAGGGGTTTGTCAATGTGCCGGTGGCCAAGGGCGTTGGCCTGCGCATTGCCGGCCTGCGCGAAACCATGGACGGTTATGTGAAGGGCACCACGCGTGATCTCGACATCTTCAACCGTGACACCACCTATCTGCGCGGCACGCTGAAGCTGGAACCGGCGAGCGGGATCGAGGCCGTGCTGCGCTACAGCTATTGGCGTGACAAGGGCACTGGCGCCGGCGCCTTTGGCTATCGCGTGGGCGGCGTGTTCGTGAACCCCACCACCAATGCCTTTGACATCAATGGCCAGCCGCGCGCCCTGCTCTATGATCTGCCGCGCACCGGCCTGCCTGGCCTGACCGGCACGCCGATCAGCTCAAACCCGCACTTCTACCCGGGCGACACCAGGCTGGAGCAGGATCTGGAGCAGCACTCGGTCAGCCTGAATGTGCAGGCGGAACTGGGCAATGTCGTACTGCGTTCGATTACCGGCTATGTCGATTACAATGTGTTCCGCAACGCCGACAATGACTTCTCCCTGCGCGCCGGCAATGTTGATGGCCAGGAAGACAAGCTGACGGCCTTCAGCCAGGAAATCCAGCTTGCCTCCAATGACAAGGGCAGCCGGTTTGACTGGCTGGTCGGCTATTTCTTCTTCAAGGAGGATGTGAGCGCCAGCTTCTTCTCGTCCTGCCCGACGGCGGCGCGCAACACGGCGGGCTGCGCCTTTGCGGCTGGCCTGCCCGTCACCACCAGCCATGCCGTGTTCGGCCAGGCCAGCTATTATCTGATTGAAGACAAGCTGCGCTTCACCGGCGGCATCCGTTACACCAGCGACAGCAAGGACATCAGCCGCGCCAACGCCACCACCGATGTCAACCAGCGGCTGGTCACGATAACGCCAACAGGCCAGCAGTTCACGCTGGACTTTGACAAGGTCACCTGGCGTGCCAATCTGGATTACAAGATCAGCAGCAACAACATGATCTATGCCAGCGTGTCGACCGGCTTCCGTTCCGGTGGGTTCAACGCTGGCTTCTTCACCAACCCGCTGCTGCCCGGTGGCTTTGGCCCTGAAAATGTTACCGCTTACGAAGTTGGTTCAAAGAACCGCTTCGCCGATGGCAAGGTGCAACTCAACCTTTCGGCATATCGCAACGAGTTCAGCGATCTCCAGGTGCAGAACCAGTTTCTGGTGCAGGGCGCTTCAGGCGTGACCACCGCTTCGGTGATCCTGAACGCCGCTCGCGCCCATTCGATGGGCATCGAAGCCGAACTGCAATGGGTGCCAGCCGAGGGCCTCAACATCGCCATGTCAGGCACGTTGATGGAGGCCAAATATGACCGCTATGCCAATGTGCCGGCCCCGGCCAACTACACCGGCCTTCTGGATTACACCGGCAATGAAATCCCCTATTCGCCAAGCTGGAAGCTGACCGCGCTCGTCAGCTATGACTTTGATCTTGGTTCGTCGGGTAAGATCACGCCGCAGGCGACCCTAGTGTGGAGTGACGGCTTCCAGTTGACCGACACCAACACCGCCCTTGACCGGCAGAACAGTTTCGCCAAGCTGGACTTGCGCATTGGCTGGCGTTCCGCAGATGACCGCTTTTCGGTGGAAGGGTTTGTCAACAACGTGACCAACCAGATCACCCTGCAGCGGGCCACCTTCGGTTCGCGCGGCCTCAACCAGAGCTTTGATGCGCCGCGCATGTTCGGCATCAGGGTGGGAGCGCGTTTCTGAAGCAGACGGAGACTGCGGCCATGACTTCATCTTCGGCGCTCGCGACCGCGGTGCGCAGCCGGGCACCACTGGCGGATGGGTTGTGGCCGGCAGGCTTTCGGGCGGCAGGCCATGTTTTGAACATATCGGCGCCGTTCGATGCCGATCCTGACGCGGCCAGTGCCGCGCTGCACGGGGCCTTCACCGGGTTGGAGCGGCGGCCGCACACGGTCATGGAAGGCCAGTGGCAAGGCGATGCCTGGGTGGCGCATTTCGGCCATTTCTGGGGCCTGTGGACGGGGCCGCTGGCCGGGCTGCCGCCCAGTGGCCGTCCGGCCTGGCTGCGTTACGGCGCGTTTGAACGGTTGGGGCCTGGTGGCATCACCGAAACCCTGCTGATCCTGGATCTGCCAGCGCTGCTGGTGGCGCATGGCCGCTGGCCATTTGCGCCGCCGCTGGGCCAGTCCGGGTTGGATCCGGCACCGGCCAGCGGGGACGGGCTGTGGCGCGCGGCGGCCGATCCGGCGCAAACGGCCGCATCGCTGGCGCTGGTCGTAGCGATGATCGCCGGTCTGATGCGTTATGACGGCAAATCGCTGGCCAGCATGGAGATGCGTCGGTTCTGGACGCCGGATTTCAGCTGGTATGGCCCCGGCCCGATCGGCATGGCGCGCGGCCATGCCGATTATGAACGCGCGCATCAGGGCCCGTTTCTGGCGGCCATCCCAGATCGGCGCGGCGGCAATCACCGCTGTCGCATGGGTGATGGACCTTATGTGGCCTCGGTCGGCTGGCCGTCGATCCGTGCCACCCACACCGGCGGCGACTGGCTGGGCCTGAGCGCCACCGGCAAGGCCATCACCATGCGCGTGATGGATTTGTGGCGCTGCGAGAACGGCTTGCTTGCCGAAAACTGGGTGTTCATCGACATCATCGAGCTGTTCGGCCAGCTGGGCATCGATGTGCTGGCCCGTGCCGCCGCCATGGCGCGCTGACATGGCCATGACCCGCGCCGAGGACCTGAGCACGGGGCGCCGGGTCGGGGCGCTGGCGTTCCTGCTGGTCGGCTATTTCTGCTATGCTTGGGCGTGGAACACGGTTGATATCCTGCGGCCCTATATCCGCGATGCGGCTGGGCTGACGCTGCAGCAATCGGGCCTGCTCTACACGGTGCAGGCTGCCGGCGGGCTGGTGGGAGCCATCATGATGGGGCAGGTGGCGGACCGGATTGGCCGGCGCAATGCCCTAATGCTGGCGCTGGCCGGGGTGGGCAGCCTGTTGCTGCTGCAAATGGCTGTCACCGCGCCATTGCCATTGCTCGCCAGCCGGGCCGGGCTGGGGTTTTTCATGGGGGCGATGTATCCCATTGTGGTGGGCCTTTATGCCGGGATGTTCGCGCCGCGCACCCGCGGACTGATCGCCGGGATCGTGATGGGCACCTATAATGTGGCGGTGGCCAGCCTCACCTTCATCGCAGGCCAGGTCATTGCCGCCGGCATGGATTGGCGTTTGCTCTATTGGCTGGGTGTGGTGCCGCTGGCGGCGTTGCAGGTGACGGTGTGGGCCATTCCCGATGATCGTCGCCTGCTTGCCTGGGGGGCGCAACCCGGCGCGCAGACGATGGCGCGAAAACTGCCGATTGCCGAGATGTTCCTGCCTGCCGTTCGCCGCAAGACGTTGCTGCTGACCGCGATGACGGGCCTGAATTTCTTTGCCTATCAGGCCTTCACCGGCTGGGCCACGACCTATCTGAAGGATGTGCGCGCGCTGCCGGCCGATCTGATCGGCCAGGTGCTGGGTGTGCAGTTCATCGCGGCGGCCCTGGGTGGTTTTGGCTGGGGCATGCTGTCAGACCGGTTCGGCCGGCGGGCAGCGGCCTGGGGCTTTGTGGCGGCGGCAGCGCTGATTCCCGTCTATCTGTTCGTGCCACTTTCGCCGCTGATGTTTGTGGCGGTTGGCTTTGCCTATGGCATGATGCTGTCGGCCAGTGCGGTGTGGGGGCCGTGGCTGTCTGAGCTGTATCCGCCGCACCTACGCTCCACGGCGGCGTCGATCTTCAATTGGGGGCGGATCGTGTCGATGCTGGCACCGATCATCACCGGGGCCCTGGTGCCTGCTCTGGGGATGGCGCCGGTGATGCTGATGGGATCCGGCGCCTTTCTCCTGGCAGCGGCCATCTGGCTGTCCTTGCCGGAAACCATGACACGATAGATTTGGGCGGAACCAGACCATGATCGATGCACAAGCCAAGTCCATTACCGCCTGGGACCAGGCCGCCATGCAAGCCCGCGTGGTGCGCTATGGCGATCTGGTGCCGTGCCGCAATGCCTTCATCGATACCCGCTCGCCGGGATCGGAGGCCAAGGAGAATTTCACCATCATCGGGCCCGGCGTGTCGGAGAACCCCGAACAGCATGTGCACATCAACGAACCGCATGGTTTCAACATTGGCGCCGCCCGTCAGCCGCCACATTGCGTGAACAGCCAGCACAGCCATCTCACCGCCGAAGTGTTCGTAGTGCAAAGCGGCACCTGGACGTTCAATTTCGGCGAGCATGGCGATGATTGCCGCATCGGCGCCGGCCCCGGCACGTTGGCGTCCATCCCGACGAACCTGTTCCGCGGCTTCAGCAATGTGGGTGATGATGTCGGGTTCCTGTGGGTGGCGCTGGGCGGCGATGATCCCGGCCGTGTGCTGTGGGCGCCCTATGTGTTCGACATGGCGCGTGATTATGGCCTGGCGCTGCTGGACAATGGCCGCCTGATCGACACAGTGAAAGGCGAGGCGATACCGGAAGGGGCGCGGCTGATGCCACCCACCAGTCCGGCACAAGTGGCAGCATTGGCCACACCGCCCGAAGCGGCGCTGCGCCGCTGCATCGTGACGCCTGATGGCTTTGCCAATCAGCCGGAAGGGCCGCTGACTGGCCCCGGCGTCGATGAACGACTGGCCATAGCGCCCTCGGCCCAGATCAACTGGCCGCATGGCTTCACCCTTTCGCGCGCGGTTTTTGCAGCCGGGGCAGGGGCCGATCAGGATGCCGCGACTGCGCCCGAAGTGCTGTTCGTTCATGAAGGCACGCTCGACATGATCTGGGCCGATGGCCAGATCAGCCTGGCAGCTGGCGACACCTTTACCGTGCCACAAGGCGTGGCCCGTCGTTATGCCAGCAGCAATGGTGCCACCGTGTTCATCGTGAGGGGGGCATGAACATTCCCGGCACCTTCGGCCGTGATATCGCTGAAGTGCTGGCGGATCCCGGCCCGCGCCGGCAACCCATGGCAGGTTTCGATGCCGATTATCACGATATCGTCCATTATATCCTGACCTGCACACACCGCATCTGGGAGCAGAAGGATATCGGACTGATCGAAAGCCATTATGCCGCTGATTGCCCGATCTGGACCGGCGCTGGCCCGGCGCAGGGCGTGGCCGGCGTGGTGGCCGGCACGTTGCGCACACTGGCTGCCTTCCCGGACCGCACGCTGATCGGCGAGGCCGTGATCTGGAGTGGCAATGAGCGCGACGGCTTTCTGTCCAGCCACCGGATCATCTCGACTGCCACCCACCACGGCGCCGGCGAGTTCGGGCCCGGCACGGGGCGCCGCATCGCATTCCTCACCATCGCCGATTGCCTGTGCCGAGCCAATCTGATCGTCGAGGAATGGCTGGTGCGCGACAACAGCCATATCGTGCTCCAGCTAGGCCTCAGTCCACGCGGGGTTGCGGCGGCCACGCCGCCAACAGCTGCAGCGCGCCAATGGTGGGCCAGCGAGTTCGCGCGCGTGCGCAGCACTCTGGCGCTGGCAACCGGCGATGCCCGGCCAGATGCCACGGCAGATCCACAGGCCTTTGTGCACTGGTTTGCAGGCACCGTGCTTGCCCGACGGCGGCTGGCATGGATGCGGCAAGCCTATGCCCCGGCGGCCACACAGGCCGCGCCCGGCGGCCGCCGTCTCATTGGCCACGGCGAGATCATCGGTTGGTGGACGGCATTCCTGTCGAACTTCGGCGATGCGCAGCTGGTGGTGGATCATGTCGCCGCGCAACCGGTCAGTGCCGATCCAAGTGATGGCATCGACATCGCCTGGCGCTGGACGCTGGCCGGGCATCATGACGGCCCCGCGCTTTATGGCACGCCTTCCGGCCGGGAAGTGGTGGTGCTGGGAGTCACCCACTGGCGCATTGTGGGCGGCGTGATTGCGGCCGAGGCCATTGTCTTCGATGAGCTGGCGATCTTGCGCCAGGTGATGGTGCCGGCATGAACCATGTGATTGACCGCGCCCTTGCCGGCGATGCGAGCGCCGTGCTGCACCGCGTTCAGGCCGAAGAAGGTTTTGCCGCGCTGGTCGGCCGCGATGCGGTGCTTGGCCGCTTGCGCGAGCTGGCCGGGCCCATGACCGAACAGGCGGTGACGGCCGGCAATGATGCGTTCCTGGCCTTGCCGGATGCCCATCTCTGGGCGCGGCTGGAGGCTGGCCGGATCGCCGCCCTCACCATCATTGCTGTCCGCGATGCCGGGCTGGCTGCTGAACTGGCTGCAGCGCATCCCTGCCATCGCCCATTGGGCGAGTTGGTGAGCGGGCGCGGACAATTGGCGCCGGTGCCCGGCGAAGGCGCCTTGGCGGCGGTGATGGCAGCCTTTGCCGCCCGCAATGTTCCTGCCCTTGCCCCCCTGCACAACGCTCCGCCCGACGCTGTGCTGCTGCCCCGAACCGTGCTTGCCTTGCCCGATGGCGGAACGGCGGCCCTTTGCCAGTTGCTGGGTCATGCCGATGGCCGCCGGATCAGCCTGCCCGTATCGCTGCTGATGGACTCTGGCGGCGGGCTGCTTGCCATGTGCCACGATCCGTTAGCGCTGGCAGCGGCATCATTGCGCCCGTTCTGGCCGGAATAGTGCGGCTGCCATGACCGGCCTGCCTGCCGAGATCATCGACGCGCACCATCACCTCTGGGATCTGGAGGCGGTCGATTACCCTTGGTTGATGGCCAGGGGTGTGCAGCGTTTCTTCGGCGATCCCACACCCATCCAACGTCCCTATCAGCCGGCGGATTTTCAGGCCGATTGGGAAGGGTTGCCGGTCATCGCCTCTGTCCATGTCCAGGTCGGCGCTGCCGATGGGCTGGCCGAAACCCGCTGGCTGGAACGCTTGCAGCCCCCCGTTCCAGCGGCCATCGTTGCCGAGACAGATTTGACGGCGCCCGATCTGGCCGACCGGCTTGATGCCCTGTGTGCCGCGAGTTTGCGCCTGCGCGGCATCCGCCAGATTGTCGGCCGCCACCCTTCCGAGGATGCTCGCACCGGCAGCCCGGCTCTGCTGGACGATCCGCGCTTTCTGGCTGGGCTGCGCATTCTGGCCCGGCGCGGCCTGTCGTTCGATCTGCAATTGACAGCGCCGCTACTGCCGCGCGCGGCTGCGCTGTTCGCACAGGTGCCCGGCTTGCAGCTGGCGCTGTGTCATGCCGGCAGCCCGTGGGATCAATCGCCCGCCGGGCTGGAGGATTGGCGGGCTGGGCTGAACCAGTTGGCCGCATTGCCAACGGCGCATGTGAAGTTGTCGGGCCTTGGCATGTTCAACCCGGCATGGACGCCTGCAACGCTGGCACCTGTGGTTGATGCGGCGCTGGCTGCCTTCGGGCCGGAGCGGACAATGTGGGGATCAAATTTCCCGGTCGATCGCCTCTATCGCGGCTATCGCCCCTTGCTGGAAACCATAGCCGCCTTGGTGCCGTCCGCCACGCACCACGCTGTGTTTGCTGGCACCGCGCGGCGCTTTTACCGGCTCTGATCGCCCTTCACGCTGGCCAGCAGGGCGGCAGCCCCCTTCAGCAGAAAATCCTGATCGCTTTGCAGCAGGAAAAAGTTGGCGCCATGGCCCTGCCAAAGCGCGGTGTCGGTGGGGCGCGGCAGGAACATGCCGATGCGGCGGCCGGCGGCACGGCCCGCCGCACAGATGCGCTCGACGGCTGCAATCACCTCGGGTTCGTCCGGTGTGGCAGCGCGCAGCGCCACGGTCAGATCGGCTCGGCCGATGAACAACGCATCAACGCCCGGCACCGCCGCGATGGCATCAATGTCGTCCAGCGCTTCGATATCCTCGATCTGCAGCACGATGATCGGATCGCTCAGTGCCAGATGGCGCGCCATGCCGCGTGTGGTGTAACCGGCCGATCGGCTCGACCCGGCAAAGCCGCGCCCGCCCGGCCCATAGTGGCAGGCTTTCACTGCCGCCTCGGCCTCGGCAGCGGAGCGGATGTGCGGCAGCAACACGCCATCGGCACCCAGATCCAGTGCGTTCAAAATGGTTTCCGGGGCGGTGTGGCTGGGGCGAACCAGCACAGGCTTTGCCGCTGCACGGGCCGCCAATATGCCCATGTCCAGCGCGGCCCTGTCAAAGGGTGCGTGTTCGGCATCCAGCACCAGGCAATCCAGCGCGGTCAGGCCCAGCACCTCGACGACGTGCGGATGCGGCGTCTTGACGAAACTGCCGACGATCAGTTCGCCGTCGGCCATGCGCTGCTTCAGGTTCATGCTGCTGCCCTCCAGAGCCGATCGCTGGCGATGGCAGCGCCCTCTGCCAATGTCTTCAGCTTGGCCCAGACGATCTCGGGATCCACCACGCCAAAGCCGGCGAATGTGGAAAATCCGCAATCGGTGCCGGCGATCACGCGCTCGCGCCCGAAAATGTTGGCATAGGTCATGATCCGGTTTGCCACCACGCGCGGATGCTCGATGAAATTGGTGGTGGAATCGATCACGCCCGGGATCAGCACCTTGTCGTCCGGGATCAGGTGGCGCTGATCGGCGAAATGTTCGTGATCATGGGCATGGCGCGGGTTGGACGTTTCAAACAACAGCCCTTGCGGCTTGGCCTGCATCAGCGTCGGCAGGATCACGCCCATTTCGACATCGCAATGGTGTGGGCCTTCATAATTGCCCCAGCACACATGCATGCGCACGCGGTCGGCAGGCAGATTGCGCAGCGCGTGATTGAGCACTTCGACATGGCGGCCGATGGCCGCCAGATAGGCATCATCGGGCAGGCGCTTGAACATCATGTGGCGGCCCAGACCCAGATCGGGGCTATCGAGCTGCAAGATGAAGCCGGCGGCGACAATGGCTTCATACTCGGGGCGCATCGCCTCGGCCATCGCCTCCAGATAGTCATCCTGGGTGGCATAAAACTCGTTTGGCTGGAACAGCGCGATCACGCCCGGCGACGCGGCATTCATGAAGGCATCAGGCGCCGGCGCCGCGGCAAGACCTGCCTTGAAGCGGCGCATGTCATCATCCAGCGGGGCCAGGGTCTTGGGCGCGATGGCACCCACGCATTTGGGCCGGCGATAGCTGGGGGTGCCGCCGCCCTTGGCCTGACGGGCCAGAAAGCTGGGAAAGGCCTCCAGATCGGCAGGCGGATCGCGACGGGAATCGCCATCAAAACCAGTGATCCGATCCTTGATGTAGGTGGCATAGCTGATCTTGGCCATTTCGCCGTCTGACACGATATCGATGCCGGCCGCGCGCTGGGCCGCCACCGTATCGGCCACCGCGCGAGACAAGACCGCTTCAGCGCCAGCCGGCAGCGGGTCACCGCGTTCAGCCGCAAAGATGATTTCAGTGACGTCGGCGGGCCGCGGCAGCGAGCCGACATGGGTGGTCAAGATGCGGTCACGGCTCGTCAGCATGGCCTATCGCCTTTCGTTCAAAGCGTTCCGGCTTCAATCCGCGCCGAATTGCCGGGTAGGAACTCCCCCGCAAACAGGCGGCGCTCTGGTGGCAAATCCGGGTCCTCGATGCGTTCAGCCAACAGGGCGACGGCGGCCTCGGTCATGCGCTGTACCGGCTGGCGGATGGTGGTGACGCGAAAACTGTCCCAGCCCGCCGGGCCGACGCCGTCGAAACCCACCACTGACAGATCGCCGGGCACGTCCAGCCCACGCGCCCTTGCCGCCTCGATGGCGCCAATGGCCATCAGATCATTGGCGGCGACCAGAGCATCGAGCGCGCCGTTGCTCAACGCCAGCAGCTGTTCCAACCCTGCGCGCCCGCTGTCGTGATCGAACTGGCCCGGCACCACCAGCGGTTCCAGGCCATGTCGGGCCAGGCGGGCCGAGGCCGCACCAACACGCTCATTGCTGACATAGGAATCGGCCGGGCCAGCAACGATCCCGAACCGGCGGTGGCCGGCCGCCACCAGCCGATCGATCAGCAGCGTTTCACCCGCAACGGAATCGCAGCACACCGATGGCACCGGATCGCCTTCGGAAATGCGGTTGTAAAGCACGAGCGGCAGGCCGCGTTCGGCGATGGCCGCAACCTGGGCCGGCAGCAGCCGCGCAGCAGCGATGATGCCATCCACCCGGTAACGCCATACCTCGGCCAGCATGGCATCCACGTCGCTTTCGGCCTGCAGTGCGAAAAGCAGCACCCGCATGCCGCGCGCATCCAGTCGGCGCGACATTTCGGCCAGCACTTCGGGATAATACAGGTTGGTCAGGTTGGAGATCAGCACGGCGACCAGACCCGACCGCTTGGTGATTAGGCTTTGCGCAATGGCATTGGGCGCGTAGCCCAGTTCGCGCGCCACCGCCATGATGCGGTCGCGCTTTGCCGGCGCCACGCTGGCGCCTGGTTTGAAGCAGCGCGAGACCGCCGATTGCGAAACGCCGGCCAGACGGGCGACATCATAGGATGTCACTGTGGTCCTTATCGGGCGTCCGCCAGTCATCAGCTATGCCACCGGGTGCAGCGGCTGTGCGCTGCCGGCATAGGGCACATTGCGGCCGCCATAGCGACGCACACGCAGGTTGGCCTGTTCGCCGTGACCGGCAAAGCCTTCCAGCGCGCACAGTCGGCTGCAATATTCGCCCACCAAGGTGGTTGCCTCGTCTGTCAGCACGCGCTGGAATGTGCAGGTTTTCAGGAATTTGCCAACCCAAAGTCCGCCCGTGTAGCGCCCGGCCCGCCGGGTGGGCAGCGTATGGTTGGTGCCAATCACCTTGTCGCCATAAGCCACGTTGGTGCGCGGGCCAAGGAACAGCGCGCCATAGTTGGTCAGGCGATTGAGGAACCAGTCGTCACGGTCGGTCATCACTTGCACATGTTCGTTGGCAATCTCATCAGATACAAGCGCCATCTCTTCATAGCTATCGCACAGGATCACCTCACCCCAGGCATCCCAGGCCTTGCGGGCGATATCGCGGGTGGGCAGAATCTCCAGCAGCCGCTCCACCTCGCGCATCGTCTCGCGCGCCAGCCTTTCGCTGTTGGTGATCAATATGGCCGGGCTATCAGGGCCATGTTCGGCCTGGCCGAGCAGGTCGGTGGCGCACATTTCGCCGTCCACCGTTTCATCGGCAATCACCATGGTTTCGGTGGGGCCGGCGAACAAGTCGATGCCCACCCGGCCAAACAGCTGGCGCTTGGCTTCGGCAACAAAGGCGTTGCCGGGGCCAACAAGCATGTCAACCGGTGCCATTGATTGTGTGCCAATCGCCATCGCGCCGACGGCCTGGATGCCGCCCAGACACCAGATTTCATCGGCCCCGGCCAGCGCCTGTGCGGTGACAACAGCGGCGGCAGGCTTGCCTTCGAATGGCGGTGCACAAGTCACCACGCGCGGCACGCCTGCCACTTTAGCGGTGATCACACTCATATGGGCGCTGGCCAACAACGGATATTTGCCGCCAGGCACATAGCAGCCGGCCGCGTTCACCGGGATGTGGCGATGGCCCAGAATGACGCCGGGCAAAGTTTCCACTTCCAGATCGGTCATCGTAGCGCGCTGTTTTTCGGCAAAGCCGCGCACCTGGGCCTGGGCGAATTCGATGTCGTGAATGTCCTGCTTTGAGAGGCTGGCAATACAGGCGTCGATCTCGGTCTTGCTCAATCGATAGTCATCCCTGTCCCAGTCATCGAACTTCACGGACAATTCGCGCACGGCGTCGTCGCCGCGTTCGCCGATATCAGCCAAGATGCGCTCAACGCTGGCACGCACCTGAACATCGATATCCGCCTTCGCCTGTGCACCCGCGCCCCGCTTCAACCAGATGGCCATATTCGCTGCCCCTTTCGCTTTGCAGCGTAAGTGCTATGCTTGTCTGCATTCGAATGCAATCGTGAATCAGGGAGGTTTAATGCTGCCGATCTGGGCGCGCGGGTTGGCCGGCCAAACCGCTCTGGTCACTGGCACCAGCCGCGGTTTGGGCGAAGCCATTGCACTGGCGCTGGCCGATGCCGGCGCCCAGGTGCTGGCGGTGGCGCGTGATCCGCAGGGGCTCGCCGCACTGGCCGCGCGTCATCCCGCCATCACGCCAATGGCCGGCGACGTGACCGACGATGCGTTTGTGGACGGCCTGGCCGCGTTGGATATCGACGTACTGGTCAATAATGCGGGCACGAACAAACCGCAGCCCATGGCCGAGGTCGCTGTCACAACATTGGATCTGATGCTGAACCTGAATGTGCGCGCGGCCTATCTCGTAGCGCAGGCAGCGGCGCGCTCGATGCTCAGGCGCGGCACGCGGGGTGCCATCATCAACATCACCAGCCAAATGGGCCATGTCGGCTCGCCGGGTCGCACCGTCTATTGCATGACCAAGCATGCGCTGGAGGGGCTTACCAAGGCAATGGCCGTGGAACTGGCGCCGGCCGGCATCAGGGTGAACAGCGTGGCTCCCACTTTCATCGAAACCCCCATGACAGCGCCAATGCTGGCCGATCCAGCCTTCGCCAAGTTTGTGCAAGAAATGATCCCGCTCGGGCGGACCGGCACGCCTGATGATGTAGCGGCGGCTGTCGTCTATCTTGCGTCACCGGCCGCCGCCATGGTTACCGGCACCAGCCTGTTGGTTGATGGTGGCTGGACCGCTCGATGATCGCCGCGTTCGTCATATAAACTTGCGGCCATGCATCGGTCGCAATTGCGCGGCTGCCAACGGCCCACAAGCCAAAGCCATCGGGTGGCTAGGCTGAAATTTCCCGATGCTCAGCTTTATCCATGCTGCCGCTATGACAGCCTCTCGCGGTGACGCTCCAACCAGTCATTCCAGCAACGGATGGCTGCTTCGCGCAAGCGCGCATTGTGCCCAAGTGGCGCGCGCCCTTGGCGTCAACGCGAAAGGCGTGGCGCTTTGTTGCGCTTGCCACGCCGGGCAGCAGCAGTGACTGCAACTGTCAACATCACGCCATATAAAATTAACAATAAATTGATTGAAGATTAAGGGAGCGTGAAGGTATTCGGCCGCCGTCGCTAACAAAGGATTAATTCAATGACCGGTCTGTTGATTTCCGCTGAGAGTTGACCCGGGATTTTCATCGAGAAGTGACCCGGGTGGATGTGTGTTTCCCTGAGAACGGCGGTGCAAAATTAGACCACGGTAGCGGCGACGAAGTGTTGCTGCGGGCGGCGTAAAAGTCGTCCACTTTGCCCTTTTGCGGGAGCGGGAGGGCAGGGAGATTTACACCGTGGAACTTTACCTGAAGGTTCGGCTTGCCTGCGCTGATGGGATGAGCCAGCGCGCAGCTGCGCGACATTTCAACGTATCGCGCGATACGGTCCGCAAGATGCTGTCGTATTCGGCCCCGCCGGGCTATCGGCGGACGGCTGCAGTGCGGCGACCGAAGCTGGAAGGCTTTGTCTCGATCATTGATGGCTGGCTCGAGGGGGACCGGTCTGTTCCTCGCAAGCAGCGCCATACGGCGAAGCGGGTGTATGATCGGCTGCGTGCCGAACACGGTTTCACCGGGGGGTATACGATCATCAAGGATTATATCCGCGAGCGTGAACAGCGCAGCCGGGAGGTGTTTGTCCCGCTGGCGCATGCGCCGGGCCACGCCCAGGCCGATTTCGGGGAGGCGTTGGTCGAGATCGGCGGGGTTGTGCAGAAGGCGCATTATTTCATGCTGGATCTGCCGCAAAGCGATGCCTGCTATGTACGGGCCTATCCGGCCGCTGTTGCCGAGGCCTGGATGGATGGCCATGTTCATGCCTTCGCGTTTTTCGGCGCGCTGCCGCTTTCGATCCTCTACGACAACGATCGCTGCCTGGTCTCGAAGATCCTGCCCGATGGGACGCGGCAGCGGGCAACGCTGTTCAGTGCCTTTTTGTCGCATTACCTGATCCGCGATCGCTACGGCCGCCCCGGCAAGGGCAATGACAAGGGCAACGTTGAAGGCGTGGTCGGCTTTGCCCGCCGCAACTTCATGGTGCCGATGCCCAGGTTTGCGACATGGGACGATTTCAACCTGTGGCTTGAGGAGCAATGCCGCGGACGCCAACAAGCCGTACTTCGCGGCGAACGCGAGACGATCGGCGAACGGCTGCAGCGCGATCTTGCCGCGATGCAGGCACTGCCACCAGCGCCCTTCGAGGCCTGCCACCAGATCAGCGGCCAGGTCACTTCGCAGGCCCTGGTCCGTTACCGGACCAACGACTACTCGGTTCCGGCCCGCTTCGGCCACCAGGAGGTGTGGATCAGGGGTTATGTCGACGAAGTGGTGATCGGCTGCCGGGGCGAGATCATCGCGCGGCATGTTCGCAGTTACCGCCGCGAAGAGGTCATCTTCGACCCCCTTCACTATCTCGCCCTGATCGAACAGAAGCCTGGCGCGCTCGACCTGGCTGCGCCCTTGCAGGGCTGGGACCTGCCTGAGCGATTTCCCGTGCTGCGCCGTCTCATGGAAGCGCGGATGGGCCAGCATGGCCGACGTGAGTACATTCAGGTGCTGCGCCTGCTCGAGAGCTTTGCGCTCGCCGACCTGCACGAGGCCGTGAAGCAGGCCATCGCCATGGGCGCGATCAGCTTTGATGCGGTGAAGCATCTGGTGCTGTGCCGCCTCGAGCGCCGTCCGGCCAGGCTCGATCTGACCCTCTATCCCTACCTGCCCAGAGCCAGGGTGGAGACGACATCGGCGCGCTCCTATCTGCGGCTCCTGTGGTCGCGTCCCGGCAGGTGGTGTAGGTTATGAGGGTAGCG
>NZ_NOXT01000061.1 GCF_002251755.1 Sandarakinorhabdus cyanobacteriorum | reverse complement strand
CAGGCCGCTATTGGCGAGGGGTTTTTGGAGGTGCCCAGATGATTGCGGGCGAGGTGGGCGCCATGCTCAAAAGCGGGCGGGCGGCGCCGTTACCCGGCTCATGAGCCAGCCGATTGTTCAACCGCCCGTGCCGCTTGTTGCCGACGAGGGGCCTGGCCGAACGGCCGTGGGCACCACCTGGTCGCCTGCACTGTTGCCGCGCAGCGTGACGGTCGAACGGCGGCTGACCAATCGGGCGCTGGCGACATGGCAGGCGGCGCCGCCGGGCGAGACCGCGGCGGCCATGGCCCCGTTCTTTGATCACAGCCTGGTGGTGGCCGATCCGGCTGGGCGGGCGGTGATCGAATCGGTGGGCGGACCGGTGGCGGCGCGATTTGGCCTGGTTGCCGGCCTGCCACTGCTGCGCGATCCTGGCCTGGGCGAAGAGTTGGTTGCGGCCTGCGAACTGGTTGCCCTGCAGCCCATGCCGATCCCGTTCGAAGCCAGCGTGAATGACCCCATCGGTGCACAGATACTGGTGCGCGGCCTGGCGTTGCCGCTGCCGCTTGGCGATGATCCAGCCGCCCTGGTTCAGGTGGTGCTGAGTTGGCGGGAGGTCTTGTCGAAAAGCGCGGCGCGGCGCCTGCAGGCCGAACTGGCGCAGGCCTTTGCCAGCCTTGGGCCGGCGCAGGCCACTGCGGAGCCCTTTCCGACGCGCAGCGCGAATATTGATGTTATCAAAATCACAAAAAACTGCCGCTGATTGCCATATCACGCCTTTTCTTTCGCGGCCATGGGGCGCATATGCTGGGCAAAGAGTCCCGCGGGAGCGATAGACGTGTCTGCCAGCAAAGCGAACGAGGGCCCGGCCAACGGTGCCCCCGCCTTGGGTGAAGAAGAGTTGAACCGGATGATGGCGGCGCTGGAACCAGCCCTGTTCCAGCATGGTCTGCCCGGCGAGGTGGATGATCTGGACCAGAGCCAGCGCGGCGCCATCGCCGCCTTTGTGGCCGGTGCCGCCGCGCGCCGCCCGGACGGCACGCCGGTGGTGCAGATCGAGACATTGGCCGATGACGGGCCGGTGGGTCAGCGCCGGCTGCGGCTTGCGATCATCGGTGACGACCGGCCCTTTCTGGTCGATTCAGCGGCCGCGGCGGTTACCGCTGGCGGCATCGACATTCACCGCCTGATCCACCCGATCATTGATGTGGAGCGTGATGCATCCGGCCTGTTGCAGGCCGTGGTGGGCGATGGCCATGGCCGCCCGGCGCCCTTGGGTGCCGTGCGCGAATCGATGATCTACATGGAGATCGAGCGGGTCGGGGCCAAGGCCCGCACCGCGTTGATCGAAAGCCTCTATGCCGTGCTGGCCGATGTGCAGGCCGCCGTTGGGGATTGGCAGGCGATGCTGGCCCTGCTGCGCGACAGCATCCGGGCGTTGAGCGACCATCCGCCGCCGCTGGCCCCGCACCGCACGGCCGAAGCCATGGCCTTTCTGGAATGGCTGGCGGCTGACAATTTCACCCTGCTCGGCGCCCGGCGCTATCATCTGGGTGCGGAAGGGGCGGCCGAGGGCAATGCCGGCCTGGGCCTGCTGCGTGACCCGGATTATCCGGTGTGGACCGGTGTGCGCGGGCGTGCCGACACGCCGCGCGCCCTTGGTGCGTTGATGGCCAGCCCGGAACCGCTGCTGATCACCCGTGCCGGTGCGGTGGTGACCGTGCATCGCCGGGTGAACGGCGATCTTGTCAGCGTGAAGGGTTTTGATCGCGAAGGGCGCGTTGTGTCTGAAACGCGCTTCCTCGGGCTCTACACGTCGGCGGCGTTGAACACGTCTCCCCGGCAGGTGCCGCTGCTGCGCCGCAAGGTGGGCGAGATCATCGACACGCTGGGCTTTGGCGAGAGCGGCCACAGCGGCAAGGCACTGGTGCATGTGCTGGAAAGCTTCCCGCGCATGGAGCTGTTCGAAGCCAGCCCGGCCGAGCTGCGCGAAATGGCGCTGGGCCTGTTGTCGCTGCTGGATCGGCCGCGGCCCAAGCTGTTTGCCCGCCCCGATCCGTTTGGCAGGTTCATTTCCGTGCTGGTGTTCGTGCCGCGCGATACCTACACCAGCCGCCAGCGCGAGGCGGTGGGCCAGATGCTGGCCCAGGAACTGAAGGGCAGCATCGCCCGGTTCGAAGTGGAGTTGCGGGCCGAGGGCCTCGCCCGCGTGCATTATGTTGTCGATGTCGCCGATGCGGCCGGCTTTGGCCCGGAGCAGGCGCAAGCGCTCGACCGGCGGCTGCGCCAATTGGTGCGCGGCTGGGACGAGGAGCTGGAAACCGTGCTGGCCGAACAGGCCGGCGCCACCCGCGCCGCCCGCCTGACCCTGAGCCATGGCCGGGCCTTTTCGGCCAGTTATCGGGCCCAGCATCAGGCGGCGGAGGCCGCAGCCGACATCATCGCCCTGTCGCACCTGGCCGACGAGGCCGATCGCGGCGTGCGCCTGCTGCCCGGCGAGGCCATGGTGCCGGGCCAGGTTCGGCTGAAAATCTATCGGCTTGGCCGCATCATCCCGCTGTCGGAAGCGGTGCCGGTGCTGGAAAATTTCGGCCTGAAGGTGGTGGAGGAATATCCGTTTGATCTGGCCGGCGGCAAGCTGGGCTGGATCCATGATTTCCTGGCCGAAGTGCCTGATCCGGCCACGCTGGCCGACTGGCCAGCGCTGGTGGCACGGGTGGAGCCGGCGTTGACGTCGGTGTTGACCGGCGCCCAGGAGAATGATAGCTTCAACACCCTGATCTTGGGCTGCGGCCTCGATGCCCGCCAGTCCGGCTGGCTGCGGGCCTGGTTCCGCTATCTGCGTCAGACCGGCGTCACCTATGGGGTGATGACGGTGGTGGACGCGTTGAAGCGCTATCCGGCAATCACGCGCGACCTTGTGGCCCTGTTTGAAGCGCGCTTCGGGCCGGTTGCCACCGATCGCGCAGCCGCCGAAGCCGCGGTTCTGGCCCGCATCGATGCCGCGCTGGCCGATGTTGCCAGCCTGGACGATGATCGCATCCTGCGCCTCTATCGCGCTGCCATCATGGCGACGCTGCGCACCAATGCCTTCGTGGCCGGCGAACCCGAAGCGCTGGCCTTCAAGATCGACAGCGCCGCCATGCCGGGCCTGCCGGCGCCCATCCCCTATCGCGAAATCTGGGTTTATTCTCCGCGGGTTGAGGGCATCCACCTGCGCGGCGGCCCGATCGCCCGCGGTGGTCTGCGCTGGTCTGACCGGCGCGACGATTTCCGCACCGAAGTGCTGAGCCTGGTCAAGGCGCAGAAGGTGAAGAACACGGTGATTGTGCCCACCGGCGCCAAGGGTGGATTCTATCCCAAGCAGTTGCCGCCGGCCACCAACCGTGATGCCTGGCTGGCCGAGGGCACCGAGGCCTATCGCGTGTTCATCCGCGCCCTGCTGTCGGTGACCGACAATCTGGACAGCGATGGCGCCATCATCCCGCCAGCAGGCGTGGTGTGCCATGATGCGCCCGATCCCTACCTCGTCGTCGCGGCCGACAAGGGCACGGCCACCTTCTCCGACACGGCCAATGCCATTGCCGATGCCCATGGCTTCTGGCTGGGCGATGCGTTCGCCTCGGGCGGTGGCAATGGCTATGATCACAAGGCCATGGGCATCACTGCCAAGGGCGCCTGGATTTCGGTGCAGCGGCATTTCCGCGAAATGGGCATCGATGTGCAGCGCGAGACGGTGCGCGCGGCTGGCGTGGGCGACATGTCGGGCGATGTGTTCGGCAACGGCCTGCTGCTGTCGCCGGCGGTGGCGCTGGTCGCCGCCTTTGACCATCGCCATATCTTCCTGGACCCAGACCCCGATGTGCCGGCCGCCTTTGCCGAGCGGCAGCGGATGTTTGCCCTGCCGCGATCCAGCTGGGATGATTACAACAAGGCGTTGATTTCCAAGGGTGGCGGCGTGTTTGCCCGCAGCCTGAAGTCCATCCCGCTCAGCCCCGAGGTCAAGGCCATGCTGGGCGTCAGCGCCGACAGTCTGGCCCCAGCGGAGTTGATCACCGCCATCCTGAAGATGAAGGTGGACCTGATGTGGTTCGGCGGCATTGGCACCTATGCCAAGGCCAGCAGCGAGAGCCATGCCGATGCCGGCGACCGCGCCAACGATGCGGTGCGGGTGAATGCGGCCGAACTGGGGGCCCGGGTGATCGGTGAAGGCGCCAACCTGGGCCTGACCCAGGCGGCGCGCATAGAATTTTCGCGGGCCGGTGGGCGCATCAACACTGATTTCATTGACAATTCGGCCGGGGTCGATTGTTCCGACCATGAGGTGAACATCAAGATCGCACTGAACGGCGAGGTGGCCGCTGGCCGGCTGACGCGTCCGGACCGCGATGCGCTGTTGAAGGTGATGACCGACGACGTCGCCGAATTGGTGTTGAAAGACAATCGCTTGCAGACCCAGGCCATCAGCCTGGCGGAAACCGGCGGGGCGGCGGCCGTGCCGGTGTTCCAGCGGTTGATCCAGGTGCTGGAAGGTCGCGCCGGCTTGGACCGGCGGGTGGAAGGCCTGCCCGGCGACGACATCCTGGCCCAGCGGGCGCAGGGCAAGGAAGGGTTGACCCGGCCGGAACTGGCAGTGGTGATGGCCTATGCCAAGATGGCGGCCTATGACGCGCTGGTGACCAGCGAGGTGGTTGCTGATCCGCTGCTGGTGGCCGATCTGGTGGCCGCCTTCCCCGGCGCCATGCAGATCAACCATCGCCAAGCCATTGAAAATCATCGGCTGCGGCGCGAACTGGTGGCGACCAAGCTGACCAATGAGCTGATCAACCGGGCCGGCATGGCAGCGCCGTTCGAGCTGGCCGAAGAGCTGGGCGCCGGGCTGGCCGATGTGGCCGGCGCCTTCCTGGCGGCACGCGAACTCTTTGGATTTGCACAGCTTTGGCAGGCCATCGATACCGCCGATGTGCCGGCGCAGGCAGTGACCAGTCTGCACCTGGCCGCGGCGCGCGTGCTGCGCGCCCAGATGGCCGATCTGTTGCGGCTGGGTGGTGGGCGCAGCCCGAGCGCACTGGTGTCCGCCATCGCTCCTGGCCTGGCCGCCCTTGGCCAAAGCCTTGATCGGGTTGTGAAATCCGAAGTGCGCGGCCAGCTGGAGCGGATGACGGCGGCATTGATCGCCGCCGGCGCGCCGGCCGATCTGGCGGCTGCCATCGTCCGGGTGGAAGCGCTGGACGGGGCGATTGGCGTCGCCCTGCTGGCGGCCGAGCGCCAGCTTGATGTGGGGGCAACGGCCCAGGCCTATACCCAGCTGGGTGAGGTCGCGGGGCTGGATTGGGCGCGGGGCGCCGCCGCCGGGCTGACCTCTGCCGACCCGTGGGAGCGGTTGCTGACCGCCGCCCTGGTGCGCGATTTCGAGCAGATCCGGCTGGATCTCTTGCGCAGAATCGTGCCCGAAATGGGCGATCCGGTGACCGCACTGCAGGCCTGGGTGACCGCAAACCAGGCGCGGGTGGCGCGCATTGCCGGCAATTGTGCCCGCGCGCGGGACAGCGGCACGATCAGCGCGGCCATGCTGGCCCATATTGCCGGCCAAGCCCGCGCAGCGCTCTCCTGATCCCCGCGCGGCGCTCGCGTGACGGCCTGTTCGCCCCCTTGTTGACAGGCCTTGGGCCTGCTAGCGGCAGGCCATGTCTGTTGATAGCGAAACCGTGCGGAAGATCGCGCGCCTGGCGCGCATCGCCGTGACCGAAGACGAGGTGCCGGGCCTGACCGAACAGCTCAATGGCATATTGGGCTGGATCGAGCAGCTGGGCGAGGTTGACACCAAGGGCGTCGAGCCGATGGCCAGCGTGATGCCCGGCCATCTGCGCTGGCGCGCCGATGCCGTGACCGATGGCGGCATTCCCGACAAGGTGCTGGCCAATGCGCCCGAGGCGACCAGCGGTTTCTTTGCCGTGCCCAAGGTGATCGAATGAGCAATCTCACCGATCTGTCGCTCACCGAGATGAAGGCGGGCCTGGCGGCGCGCATGTTCAGCGCGGTGGAGCTGACCCAGGCCCATCTCGATGCCATGGCGGCCAACCGGCATCTGAATGCCTATATCGTCGAAACGCCGGAGCTGGCGCTGGCGCAGGCAAAGGCCGTGGACGATGGCACGCGCGGCGGGCCATTGGCGGGCATTCCGCTCGGCATCAAGGATCTGTTTGCCACCGAAGGCGTGCAGACGACGGCGGGATCGGCGATCCTGAAGGGCTTCGTGCCCCGCTATGAATCCGGGGTCACCGCCAATCTGCTGCGCGATGGTGCGGTGTTCCTGGGCAAGCTCAACATGGACGAATTTGCCATGGGCTCGTCCAACGAGACCAGCGCCTTTGGCAAGGTGATCAGCCCGTGGAAGGCGCGCGGTTCCGATGCGGAGCTGGTGCCCGGTGGTTCGTCGGGCGGTTCGGCCGCTGCGGTCGCTGCCCGCCTGTGCGCCGGCGCCACCGGCACCGACACCGGCGGTTCCATCCGCCAGCCCGCCGCCTTCGTGGGCATTGCCGGCATCAAGCCCACCTATGGCCGGGCCAGCCGCTGGGGCACCATCGCCTTTGCCTCCAGCCTGGATCAGGCCGGGCCGATGGCGCGCAGCGTCAGCGATTGCGCCCACCTGCTGACATCGATGTGCGGCTTTGACGATCGCGATTCGACCAGCCTTGATCTGCCGGTGCCGGATTTCGCCGCCGGCCTGACCGGCGCGATGAAGGGCAAGCGCGTCGGCATTCCGGCCGAGTATCGGCTGGACGGGATGGACCCGGAAATTGCCGCGCTGTGGGATCAGGGCATCGCCTGGCTGCGCAGTGAAGGGGCGGAAATTGTTTCGGTGTCGCTGCCGCACACCAAATATGCCCTGCCCACCTATTATATCGTCGCGCCGGCCGAAGCCTCGTCCAACCTCGCCCGTTATGATGGTGTGCGATACGGCAACCGGGTGACGCCGCCGGGCGGCAATGTGCACGACATGTATGCCGCCACCCGCGCCGCCGGCTTTGGCAAGGAAGTGAAGCGCCGCATCATGATCGGCACCTATGTGCTGTCGGCCGGTTTCTATGACGCCTACTATACCCAGGCCCAGAAGGTGCGCGCGCTGATCGCCCGTGATTTCGAGCTGGCCTTCCAGCAGTGCGACGTGCTGTTGACGCCAACCGCGCCCAGCCCGGCCTTTGCCTTTGGTGCCAAGGCCGATCCCATCGCCATGTATCTGAACGATGTCTTCACCGTGCCGGCCAGCCTGGCGGGCCTGCCGGCGATGAGCGTGCCAGCCGGCCTGTCGGCATCGGGCCTGCCGCTGGGCCTGCAGATCATCGGGCGGCCGCTGGACGAGATGGGCGTGCTGGATGCCGGCCTGGCCATCGAGCGGGCGGCGGGCTTTACCGCGCGGCCGTAACCGCCACGCCGGCCGGGTGCCAACGCCGCCGCGCCCAGGCGCGGACCGGCCGTTCCACCCAGCGGTTGGCCAGCAGCGCAGCGGCGATCACCAGCGCCAGCATGACGGCGGTGAGCGCCAGCCCTTCGGCCGGGCTGCGGCCAAACAATTCCGGCTGCGGCGCATGCAGTGCCGGCAGGCCGGGCCAAATCCGGGGCAACAGATCGAGTGCATCGCCCAGCCGCGCCTGCACAAAGGCATGGACGAGATAGACCGAGCAGCTCAACTGGCCGAGCCGCTGCAGCAGCGGCACGCCCAGCCAGCGGCTGCAACACCCGGCATCGGCGGCCAACACCCACAGCACCAGCGCGAACAGCGGCGGCGCCGCCAGATCCAGCGGCGGGCGCGGATTGGCCAGCATCACCGCAACCACCAGCGCCAGCACCGCGGCTTCTGCAACATTGGCCCGGACGGCACTGCCCGGCTGCCAGCGCGGTGCCGCCTGCACCAGCACCCCGGCGAAGAAACCGCACAGCGCGCGCCACAAGCCGCCATCCCAGCTGCGGCCCAGGCCGCCGCCATCGGCCAGCATCGCCGTCCACGCCAGCAGTGCCAGCATCAGGATCAGCCACGGCCGCTCCGGCCCGCCCAGCACCCAGGCCAGGCCGAAGATCGCCCAGCTCCAATATTCGGCCGCGATGCTCCAGGCCGGCACATTCCATGCCGGTCCGCTGGTGAGGCCGAAGCAGTTCAACAGCAGGGCCGAAGCCAGCCAATCATCGGGGCCATGGCCGGGCCCGAAGGCCGGGCGGTGCATGATGCCCAGACCAGACAGCGCCGCGCCGGCATATTCGGTGGCAAGAAACAGGCAGAGCATCACCATGTGCAGCGGCCACACCCGCGCCAGCCGCAACAGCAGGAAGCGCGGCAGATCGGCCGGCCGCTCCAGCCGACCGCCCCAGCCGGCGGCGATGACAAAGCCCGACAGCACGAAGAAGAAATCCACGCACAGCCAGCTGCCGCGCAGCAAGGGCGCGGCCGCAAGCGGCCCGGCCGCCTTGAAATGGAACAGGCAGATCAACAGGGCGCACAGGCCGCGCAGGCCATCGAGGGCGCGATGGTGCGTCATGGCCGGCGCATGGCCGTGGGGGGCAAGTGGCCGACTTGCCAAGCGCGGGGCTTGCCGCCAAAGGGAGGGCCATGAGCGACGCAGAATCCGCCACCAAACCGTTCACGATCAAGGGCGCCACCGGCGATTGGGAAATCGTGGTCGGGCTGGAAGTCCATGCCCAGGTAACGGCGCAGGCCAAGCTGTTTTCAGGGGCCAGCACCGAATTTGGCGCCGAGCCCAACGCGCAGGTGAGCCTCGTTGATGCGGCGATGCCGGGCATGTTGCCGGTGATCAACGGCGAGTGCGTGCGCCAGGCCGTGCGCACCGGGCTCGCCATCAATGCGCAGATCAACAAATGGTCGCGCTTTGACCGGAAGAATTATTTCTACCCCGATCTGCCGCAGGGATATCAGATCAGCCAGCTCTATCACCCGATCGTCGGCGAAGGCTCGCTGGAAATCACCCTCGACGACGGGACCACCAAGACCATCGGCATCGAGCGCATCCACCTGGAGCAGGACGCCGGCAAGAGCGTGCATGATCTGCACCCGTCGATGTCGTACGTCGATCTGAACCGGTCGGGCTGTGCGCTGATGGAGATTGTGTCGCGCCCGGATATCCGCTCTCCGGCCGAAGCCGGCGCCTATGTCGCGGCGCTGCGCCAGTTGCTGCGCTATGTCGGCAGCTGCGATGGCAATATGGACGAAGGCTCGATGCGGGCCGATGTCAATGTTTCGGTGAGGAAGGCCGGCCAGCCCTTTGGCACCCGCACCGAAACCAAGAATGTGAACAGCGTGCGCTTCATCATGGCCGCCGTGGAGCATGAGGCGAAGCGCCAGGTGGACGTGCTGGAAAGCGGCGGGTCGATCGTGCAGGAAACCCGGCTGTTTGATCCGAACAGCGGCACCACCCGTTCGATGCGCGGCAAGGAAGACGCGCACGACTATCGCTATTTCCCCGATCCCGATCTGTTGCCGCTGGTGTTTGATGAAGCGTTCATCGACCAGTGCCGCGCCAGCCTGCCGGAACTGCCGGCGGCCAAGCGCGCGCGCTATCAGGCCGATCTGGGCCTGTCGCCCTATCTTGCTGGCGTGCTGACGGCGGAGAAGGAAACCGCCGACTGGTTTGAAACCGCGCTGGCTGCAACGGCGGCCAAGCTGGGCAAGGGCCAGGCCGAGGTCAGCTTGCGCGTCGCCAATTTCGTGTCGGGCGATCTGTTTGGCGCGTTGAAGCGGCTCGGCAAGGATATTGGTGAGAGCCCCGTTGGGCCGGATGCGCTCGCCGAGCTGCTGGCGCTGGGTGCCGATGGCACGTTGTCGGGCCCGCTGATGAAGCAGGTGTTTGAAGCCATGCTGGAAACCGGCGAGCGCGCCGGCGCGATCGTGGAGCAGCGCGGCCTGAAGCAGGTTTCGGACACCGGCGCCATCGATGCCGCCATCCAGACCGTGTTGGACGCCAACCCCGACAAGGTCGCCGAATATCGCGGCGGCAAGGACAAGTTGTTCGGATTTTTCGTCGGCCAGGTGATGCGCGCCATGGCCGGTAAGGCCGCCCCCGGCGTGGTGAACGACCGGTTGAAGGCGTTGCTGGACGGTTGAGTCGCCCTCCACTGGCCGAGGCTGGCGGGCGGTTCGTCGCGCGCTGGCTTGACCGCAGATGAACGGCTTGGCATGCCGGCCGTCTGTTTTTGGCAGGATTGGCGCTGTGTTTCTGGCCGCCCTGCACGTCGCGTCTGTCGCCCCGGGACCGGAGTTTGGGTTCCCGCCGGCCGCAGAAGCGCAGTTTTGGTTTGAACCGTGGATTTTTCACCGCGCATTTCGATTTTGGCCGCTGGTGCGGCCGTTCTGCTGGTTTCAGGGATGGCCCTGGCCAATGTGACCAGCACGAGCCCGCCAATGGGTGGGCAGAATGCCGCTGAGGTGGCCGCCGCCACGCTGGCGCAAGACAAGGCGGATGACGCCGCCCGCCGCCAGGCCGCGCTTGATCCCAAGGCCGTCAACTGCATGGCCAAGGTTGTGCACCACGAAGCCGGCAACCAGCCGAAGAAGGGCCAGATCGCCGTGGCCCAGGTGCTGGTGAACCGGGTGAAGCAGGGTTTTGGCGATCATGTGTGCGAGGTCGCCAACCAGCGCGGCCAGTTTTTCCGCCTCGCCCGCTACAAGCCGAACCGCAAGAGCGCCGAATGGGCCGAGGCTGTGGCCGTCGCCCGCGCCGTGCTGGCCGGCGATGTGCCGGATCATTCGAAGGGCGCGCTCTATTTCCGCGCCACCTGGAAGCCGGCCAATGCCTTCTTCCGCAGCCGCACCAAGGTGACGCGGCTGGACGATCACGTGTTCTATCGCTGATTGGCGTCTTGCTGCCCGGCAAAGCGGGCGGCCTTCACCTGGTTCCATTCATCGTGCAGCGCGGCGCGCGGGCTATCCAGGCCCCGCGCCGCTGTCGCATCGGCAAGGCCGTGCGTCACGGCGCCGATGCGGGCCGAGCGGGCGCCGGGCTCCAGCCCATCGGCCCAGGCCGCCAGCGCATGGGCGTTGAGCATGGCCAGCACGAACAGCGCCACGCCCATGGCAACAGCGAGCAGACCGAGGCCGGACAGGCCCTGTTCGTCGCCTTCGATATCGACGGGGGACGAAAAATCCTCGGCCACCGGCTCCTCCCTCAGAACTGGTAATAGATGAAGGCGGCGACGCCTTCAAAGCGCATGGCATCGATGATCAGCACGGCAAGGCCAACGGCCAGGCCCAGCAGCGGCGCCGGCCAGGCGGCAACGCGGCGGGTGAGGCCGGCGAACAGGCCGGGCGGGGTGAAATGGAAGGCCATGCCGACTGCGATAAGCCCGCACATCAGCGGCCCGGCCAGCGCCACGCCGGGGCGGAAGGCCACCAGCTGCGCCAGATAGGTGAGCGCAGCCTCAAGACTTTCGGCCCGGAAGAAGATCCAGCCGACGACAACGATGTGGAAGATCAGCAGCACGCCAATGGGCGTGGGCAGGCGCGGGAAGCCGGCCGGGCGAAATTCGCGCCACAGCCGTTCGATGGCCAGCACGCCGCCGTGGAGGGCACCCCAGATCAGGAAGGTCCATTTCGCGCCGTGCCAGATGCCGCCCAAGAGCATGGTGAGCATCAGGTTGCGGCAGATATACCAGATGCCGCCACGGTTGCCGCCGAGGCTGATGTAGAGATAGTCGCGCAGCCAGCTCGACAGGCTGATGTGCCAGCGCCGCCAGAAATCCTGCAGCGAGGCGGCGCGGTAGGGCTGATCAAAGTTGCGCGGGAAGCGATAGCCCATCAGCGCGGCCAGCCCCACCGCCATGTCGGAATAGGCGGAAAAATCGCAATAGATCTGGACGGCATAGCCATAAGCGGCCGCCAAGAGATCGGGGCCGGTCTGGGCGGTGGGATCGAAAAAGGCCGGATCGACGAGGCGCGTGGCGAGTTCAGAGGCGATCACCGCCTTCTTGAACAGGCCCCAGGTGATGAGGATCAGGCCGCCGGCCACCATGGTGCGGGTGAGGCGTGGCACCGACTGGAACTGCGGCACCAGATGGCTGGCGCGCACGATCGGCCCAGCGACGAGGTGGGGAAAGAAGCTCATCAGCAAGGTGATGTCGAGGAAGCTCGCGGGCTGCGTCTTGCGGCGGGCGATATCGATGAGATAGCTCATGCCCTGGAAGGTGAAGAAGCTGATGCCGACCGGCAGGATCACTTCCAGCACCGGCAGATCGCGGCCGAAGCCGGCGGCAACGAGGATGGGGGCCAGTTCCTCGAGGAAGAAGCCGAAATATTTGAAGAAGCCCAGGATCAGCAGATTGGCGACAACGCCGATGGCCAGCCAGGGCTGCACCCCCTGCCCGTCATCAAGCCGGCGCTGGATCCGGGCGGCGAGCAGCCAGTTGATGGCGGCGGACGCGATCAGCAGCAGCACAAAGCGCCAATCCCAGGCGCCGTAAAACACCCAGCTGGCCAGCAGCAGGATGATCTTGCGCCATTCGTTGCTCGCCTGCCCGACCGTCCAGACGAGGATGAGGACGGGCAGGAAGAACAGGCCGAAATCGAGCGTGGGGAACAGCATCAGGGGGCGGTTCCAGCCGGTGCCCGGGCGGCATCAAGATCAGCGAGCAGCAGGCGGGCGATCTCCACACCGCCGGCCGGGGAATAATGGATGAAATCCGGGCCCATCAGATAGGATTGGGTCCATTTCACCGCCGCGCACGCCCCGCCCTGGCGTGCGCGCCAGTCCCAGAAGGCAAGGCCGAGATCGGCCGCCACCCGGCGTTCGACCGCCGCGACCTGGGCCAGGGCCGGCGGCGTGAACAGCAGGCCGCCGCGCCGCACCCAGCGCAGCGCCGGGCCGGCCAGCGTGACCGGATCGGGGGCGAGCACGCTTATCCCATCATTCCACAGCGGGATGTCAATGCCATCAACCGGCAGGCGGCCGGGGCCGGCCATGATCGCCGGGTTGCAGTCCACCGCTTCGCCGGGGGCGTTGCTGGCCAGGGTGCCGTTGCGACTGGCGGCATCGGGCGGGCCCAGCAGCAGGATCGGCACCGGGCCGGCCAACGCGCGCAGCCGCGCCACTTGTTCGCGGATCTGGCTTTCGAGGCGGATGGCATCAAAGTTGGGCGCAAAGCCTTCGTTGGTGCCAAAGGCCAGGATGATCAGATCGGGCGGCAGCGCGGCCAGTTGGGCGGCCATGGTCGCGGTATCGGCGCGGCCAAGGAATTGCAGCTGGCTGCCGGGCACGCCGAGATTGGAGACGATCACCCCTTGGCTGCGCTCCAGCCACCAGCCGGTGACGATGGCTTCGCCCGACAACAGTTCCAGCCGGGCGCTGCGGGCGGCGGTTTCGCTGGTGAAGCGCTGGCATTTGGGCGTGTCGGTGTCGGCGGTGAAATCCACATCCTGCGTGCTGCCGCCGACGCTGATCGACAGGCGCGGGCCGCTGGGGCTGGCCGCCACGCACAGGCCGAAGGCGGTGAATTCGTTCCGTGCATCGGCACTGAGCGACAGCGAGGCACCGCGGGTGCGGCTGGTGAGCGTGTAGCCGGTGAGCCCACGCGGAGGCCAGGTTTCGCCGGCCCCGCTGCCGAACAGGCCGCGCGATTGCCAGCCGCCGCTCATCGCGGTTTCGACACCGCGGGTGCGCACGCCGGGATGCGGCCGGCCGGCCGGCATCAGGCCGCGCCCGCCATTGCCGAGGCGGGCCTGCAGCGCATCGCGCAGCGCGCCGGTGATGCTGTCTCCGGCGGTGTGGGAATCGCCGATCTGGAGAATGTGGAGCGGCCGGCCCGGCGGCAGACCAGCGGTGCTGAGCGGCACCCCGGCCAGGGTTTCCGCCCCGCACAGGGCCGCCAGACAGGGCGCTGCCAGCAGGGCCAGCCCGGCCAGCATCAGGCGGCCTTTGGTGGCGCGGGCGCCGGTTCGACTGGTGGCGGCGATGCCGGTTCGGCAGCGGGCGGCAGCAGATTGGTCGGCGCGTCGGTGGGCGGCGGCGGCTCGGTTGGCACTGGGGCCGGAGCCGGAGCCAGCACATCGCTCACGATGGTTTCGGGCGGATCGCCGACCTGGCCTTCGGCGGGCGCGGGCGCCGGCTTGTCCACCACTGGCGGCGGCACCAGTTCGGGGGCCACCGGCGTCTGCCCACGCGCCGCAGCGCCCCAGGCGCGCACGCGGGTGGCGATATCGGCGGTGAGCAGGCGATAGCCCTTCATGCTCATGTGGATGCCGTCGCCGGCACGCACCAGCCAGGGCCCGCCCGTCTTGGGATCGATCAGATGGCTGGCATAGGCCCCATCCGGCCCGGCGGCGCTGGCGCGCGTGTCGATGAACGCTACCCCCAGATCGCGCATCAGCCCGGCCTGAAAGGCATTAAGCGCCTGCACCTTGGCATCGAAATCCTTGTCGCGCATCAGCGGCAGGCCCACCCAGAACACCTCTGCCCCCTGATCCTGCAGGCGCTTCACATAACGGGTGATGCGCGCGCCGATCTCGGCCTTCCAGCCTTCTGACAGGAAGGCCGCCGCCTTGCCGCCCACAAACAGGCCCTGGATATCATTGGCGCCAAAGCTGATCACCGCCACATCCACCGGCCCTTCGGCCAGCTGCGCGCTGAGCTTCTCTTCCAGATCGAGCTGGCGATAGCGGGTGAAGCCGGTGGCCTGCTGGGCATAGCGCAGGACATGGAACGCTTCCCGCCGGGGCAGCTGGTTGTAGAGCGCCGCCCACAGGCCATCGCCGAAACTGTCGCCAAACACGCCGATGCGGAAACTGCGCTTTTCCGCCACCGCACGGCGCAGCGCGGCGGGGGCATCCGCGTCACCAGCAACCTCGCCGGGCAGGCCGCCCTTGGCCGGCGGCAGTGCCGCGCCCACCGCAGCCGGGGCATCGCCCAGCCAGCCATTGATCTGCGGCGCAAAGGCGATGCCAATGGCAATGCCGGCCGCCACGCCGCAAAACAGCACGGCGGTGCGATCGATGATCAGGAAGGCGGGATGCTGGCTGGCCATGGTGGGGAGCCCGGCTGATACACGCGCCGCCGGCTGGCGCAAGGGCCCTCAGCCGCCGGTCAGCGATGAACTCCGGCCCAACCACGCCAGACGGACCTTCAACAGCGCCATGAACACCACGGTCAACGGCACCGCCAGGATGACGCCCAACGGCCCAAGCAGCGTGCCGGCGGCAATCAGGCTGAAGATGGTGAGCACCGGCGGCAGATCGCCAAAGGTCTTCTGCGCGATCGGCATCACCACATTGCCCTGCAACTGCTGCACCACCGCCAGCGCGATGATGGTGAAGATGCCCGATTCCACCCCCTGGCCGAAGCCGAGGATGACCGTGGGAATGGCCACCAGCACGACGCCCAGATAGGGCACGAATTCGCACAGGCCAGCCACCAGCCCGATGGCCAGCGGCGACGGCAGGCCGACAATCCACAGGCCGATGGAGGTGCCCACCGCCACAAAGGCCATGCCGATCGCCTGCCCCTTCAACCAGGCGGTGAGCGAGGTGCGCACCGCGCCCAGCGCCTCGCGCACGCGCGGGCGGGTTTCGGGGGCCAGCATGTCGATCAGGCCATCAACATACAGCCGGGGCTGCGCCGCCAGATAGAGCGCCGCCACCAGCACCACCGCCAGCCCAGTGACCGCCGAACCGACATTGGCCAGAGTCGCCTGCGCGATATCCACCACCTGAGACACCTTGGGCGCATAGCCCGACACCTGGGCCATGATATCGGCGCCAATCGGCGTCGCCCTGATCCACCCCTCCACCGTTGCCACCGCCGCCGGCAACCGCTGCGACAGGATGATGAACTGTTCCGTCATCATCGTGCCGAACAGGCCGAAGATCACCACCAGCGCAACCAGCGGAATCAACACCGCCGCCGCAATCGCCAGCGCAAACGGCAACCTGAGCACCCGCTGCAGGAACGCGGCAAAATCACTGAGCATCAACCCCACCAGCGCACTGGCAAAAATCACCAGCACCAACTGCTGCAACTGCCAGATGGCAATGGCCAGCCCGATGCCGGCCATGGCGGCAAGGGCGCGGCGGAACCAGCGGGCGCTGTCTTCGGGGTGCGGTGTCGTCATGCGCGGCATCATGGCGGGGGTGACGGGAGAAAGAAAGAGGGCCTCCGCCCCGGATCAAGCAACCGTGGAGGCTTTGAGT
>NZ_NOXT01000060.1 GCF_002251755.1 Sandarakinorhabdus cyanobacteriorum | reverse complement strand
ATCGGCAACGCCCTGACAGGAAGGCTCATGAATAAGGTGGGTTAACCACGGGCGCTGGGGCGAGGCGGCGACCTTGGGAATTTCGCTCATCGTGTCTGGGGGTTACCATGAATTACAAACTGCTTGTCGCAGCAGGTCTTTTTGCATCCACCGCCCAAGCTGCGCTCGCAGCGCCGGCGCTGACCGCCGAGTTTGCCAACCCGCGGGTCGCCGCTTCGGTGGTGGCTGACGATGTTGATATGTCGGCCCTGCGCGCGCCGACCAGCATCACGGTGACTGCAAGGGGAATCACCGCCACGGCCACCAAGAAGATTGTTGGCACCACTTCCACCGGGACGGCGGCAGCCAATGGTGATCCGATCTATCATGGCCGCCAGCCAGCCCACAGCGGCGTGGCGCAGATGACGATGAACTTTGGCGCTGCTGGCAGCTTCGTCTGCTCGGGCGCGCTGATGCAAGATCGCATCCACGTGCTCACCGCCGCCCACTGCGTCAGCAACGGCGCCGGTACGCCCAACCCGGTGAGCACCACGGTGCGCTTCAACCGCAGCGCGAACCCTGATCAGGTGGTTCAGGGTGTGGCCACCTCCACCTCGGACATTGCCGTGATGTCGGCTGCGCAATATTTTGTGCACCCAGATTATACCGGTGAAGTGATCGACCAGAACGATATCGCCATCATTCGCCTCACGCAAGCGGCGCCGTTGTGGGTGCAATCTTATCGCATCTCCACCGAGTTCAACCTGCGCGGTGAACAATTTGAAGTCGCGGGCTATGGCGCGCGTGGTCCCGATGGTCGTGGTGGGGCTCAGTTCGGCACTGGCCGCCTGCGCTCGGGTGAAAATGAATGGGACTTCCGCTTTGGCGCTGGTGTGTTCCAGGATTTCTTCACCCAACGCGACAGCAATGGTGAGGCGTTCTTTGGATTTGCCGACTATGAACACAGCTGGGTGTCTGACTTTGATGGACTCGCCGGCGCCAACAATGCCAGCTGCCTGATTGCCAGCGCGTTCACCACCAACCTCGCCCGCTACTGTGATGGCGCGATCGGCCCGCGTGAAGCCAGCACGGCCGTTGGCGATTCGGGTGGTCCCAACTTCATCAATGGTCGTCTGGCCGGCATCACTTCTTATGGTCTCTCGTTTGGCGGCACATTTGGAGACAGTGATGGCGCCCGGAACAGCAGCTTTGGTGAATTTGCCGGCGTTGTTCCGGTCAACATCCACCGCGGTTTCATCCAGGCGAGCACCGGCATTGCCGTGCCGGAACCGTCGAGCTGGGCCATGCTGATCGCCGGCTTCGGCCTGATCGGCGCCACCCTGCGCCGCCGCCGGGCCGCCATGGCCTGATCGGCGCCTTCGGGCCAGAAATCAGGGCCGGTGGGGTGATCCCCCACCGGCCCTTTTTTCACGCCACGCAAATGTGAAAATCGGTTGGATCAGGGCAGCACCACCGCATCCACCACGTGGATGACACCGTTGGACTGGAACACATCGCCCTGGCGCACATGGCTCATGCCGCCTTTGGCATCACGCAGCATGATCATGCTGCCCATCATGCTGGCCGAGAGCTTACCGCCCTGCACGGTGGTCAGTTCGGCCTTGCCGCCGCCGGCCTTGATCGCTGCCATGATATCGGCGGCCGACAGGCGGCCGGGCACGACATGATAGGTGAGCACGGCGGTGAGCGTGGCCTTGTTTTCCGGCTTCAGCAGATTGTCCACCGTGCCGGCCGGCAGCTTGGCAAAGGCGGCGTTGGTGGGCGCAAACACGGTGAACGGGCCCTTGCCCTTCAGCGTGTCCACCAGGCCGGCGGCCTTCACGGCGGCGACCAGCGTGGTATGATCGGCGCTGTTCACGGCATTGTCGATGATGTCACGGCTGGGCAGCATGGGGGCACCGCCCACGATCGGCTGGGCCACCACGGGGGCGAGGCCGGCTGCCGCAATGGCGAACAGCGCGGCGCGCAGGGCTGACGTCGAACGCATCACAAAACTCCATTTCAATCCAGGCCCGCCGGAATAGGCAGGCCGGCCCCAGATACGTCGCAACGCTGGCGCGGGGATGAACGCCACTTGCCGCTGCGACGAAAGGTGCGGAACCGGCGGCGGCCGGCTCAGCCGGCGGCGAGTGCGCCGGTGGCAATCACCGGCCCGGTGGGTGCGCCGGTGGGCGAACCGCCAATGGGTTCGATCGAAATGGCGAGAATGCTGCCTTCCTTCAGGCCGGCCAGCCGGCCCTTGGGAATGCTGTGGGCGCTGCCAGCGGAAATATCGATCACGCCCAGCGAACGCGGCGGGTTGCTGCCTTCGATCACCCACAATTCCGGCACCTTGCCGGCACCGGCATCACTCTGCGCGACCGGCGCAAAGCGCACCTGGCCGCTGGCCGGATCATAGGCGGCGGCGAGCAGCGGCTTGCCATCGCTGCCGGCCAGGGTGGCGCGCAGGGTCGGGCCCTCCGCCACGGCAGGCGCAAGATCCGGCGCACCCGGCGGCGCGCTGATCATGGCACCGGCGATGGCAGCCGCCACCGGCGCCCCTATGCCCAGCCCACGCCACAGCGCCAGATTGTGCCACCAACCGCGCGCAGGCGCAGGCGCCGGTGCTGCGGCGGCACGCGGGGCGACGGAAATGGTTTCGGCGGCAATCGCTGCCCACAGGCTGGCGGGCGGCGCGACCGGTGCGGTGCCCTCGTCCAGCGGGGCCAGCTGTTGCTGCCAGCGCTCCACCCGGGCGCGGAACTCGGGATCGCCCACCAGGCGCAGTTCGGCCGCCTTGCGCTCGGCCCGGCCCAGCGCGCCCAGCGCATAGTCCATGGCGAGGGCTTCATCCTCGGTCAGGCCAGTGAGGCCGCTGTCGGGGGTTGACGCTGCGCTCATGCCTCCCCGCCTTCCAGATGGCCGCGCATGCGCATCAGGCCACGCCGCACCCAGCTTTTCAACGTGCCCACCGGCACCTGTTCCCGCGCTGCGAGTTCATCATAGGTGACGCCTTCGAAATAGCAGGCGCGGATGGCGGCAGCATGGCGCGGCTCCAGCTGGGCCAGCGCCTGGGCCAGCCGGCGCGCCTCCTGGCTGGCCACCAGCCCGGCATCGGGGGCAGGGCCATCATCGGCCAGGCCAAGGGCATCTTCCACCGGGGCCATCGGCCGGGCCGGGCGGGCGCGCAGCCGGTCGATGGCGCGGTTGCGCGCGATGGTTGCCGCCCAGGTGATCGGGCTGGCGCGGGCCGGATCGAAGGTGGCCGCCTTGCGCCAAACCGTCACAAACACCTCCTGCAACACATCTTCGGCTTCCTGCCGCTCGGGCAAGATACGCAGGATCACGCCGAATAGTTTTGCACTGGTCCGATCGTAAAAAATTTGAAAGGCAGCGGCGTCGCCATCGGCCGCGCGCAGCAGCAGCCGGGACAGCTCGGCAGCGCCGGCAGAGGGCTGCTGGCTGCTCACCGCGCCCCCGGCATCTGGATGGGTCCATGTGCGCTGCCGGTGATGAACTGGCGCACATAGGGGTTGTCACAGCCGTCTAGGCTGGCCAGCGGCCCTTGCCAGATGATCACGCCCCCGTGCAGCATCGCCACCCTGTCTGCCACAGTCCGCACGCTGTGCATATCATGCGTGATGGTCAGCGCGGTGATTTTCAATTGGGTGGCAAGTTCGCGGATCAGATCGTTGATCACCGCCGCTGTGATCGGATCGAGCCCGGCGGTGGGTTCATCGAAGAAGATGATCGGCGGCCGCGGCGCGATGGCGCGGGCCAGGGCCACCCGCTTCTGCATGCCGCCCGACAGTTCGGAGGGCTTCAGATCGGCGACCTCGGGCCCCAGGCCCACCCGGGCCAGATTGTCGATGGCGGCGGCGCGGCGGCTGGCGGCGCTGCCCTCCAGCGCGAAGCTGACATTGCGCCAGACGGGGAGGGAATCGAACAGCGCGCCGCCCTGGAACAACATGCCGAAGCGGGCGCGATGGGCATCCAGCGCCGCGCCCTTCAGGCCCACCACCTCGTGGCCATCCACCTTGATCGAACCCGAATCGGGCGCGATCAGGCCCAGGATGATCTTCAGCGTGACGGATTTGCCGGTGCCCGATCCGCCGATGATCACCAGGCTTTCGCCCGGCATCACCGCCAGATCCACGCCGGCCAGCACCTGGCGGCTGCCAAAGCGCTTGGCCAGGCCGGCCAATTGGATGCGCGGGATCGTCATGATCCGAACACGATCACGGTGATGACCAGATTGGCCAGCAGGATCAGGATGAAGCTGGAGACGACAGCATTGGTGGTCGCCTTGCCAACGCCGGCCGCGCCGCCGCCGCTGCGATAGCCGTGATAACAGCCCATCAGCGCGATGAAGAAGCCGAACACCGCCGACTTGACCAGCGAGGAGATCACATCGTCCGCCTCGAGATAGCGGGCGGTGGTGGCAAGATATTGCGCCGAATTGAAGCCCAGCCGCTGGGTGGCGAGCAGCCAGCCGCCCATCACGCCCAGCGCGTTGGAGACCAGCACCAGCACCGGCATCACCAGCACGGCGGCCAGGATGCGCGGGGCCACTAGCCAGCGGAAGGGATCGGTGCGCAGGGTGACCAGTGCATCGATCTGCTCGGTCACCCGCATGGTGCCCAGTTCGGCCGCCATGGCGCTGGCCACCCGGCCGGCGACCATCAGGCCGCCCAGCACCGGGCCAAGCTCGCGCACCACGCCGATCACGGTGACGGCCGGTACGGTGGAGGCGGCGTTGAAGCGGCTGCCGCCGATGAAGATCTGTTGCGCCAGCGCCGATCCGGTGAAAATGGCGGTGAGGCCAACCACCGGCAGCGACAGCCAGCCGATCACCAGCATCTGGTTGAACCATTGCGCCGGATACCAGGGCGGCTGCAGCAGGCGCAGCAGCGCCGTGCCGGCAAAACGCGCCACCCGGCCAATGGCGGCAAAGCCAGCCAGCACCGAGGCGCCTATCGCCACCAATGGGTTCATCGCCACACCCGTTCAAAGCGGTGGCCCAGCGCCACCAGCAGTTCATAGCTGGTGCGGCCGGACAATGCAGCCATGGCTTCGGGATCAAAGGGAATTTCCAGCCAGTCGCCTTCCGCGAGTGGCGGGGCATCGGTGACATCGAACGCCGCCAGATCCATGGAGATGCGCCCGGCCGCCGGGCAGCGCACGCCGTCGGCCAGCGCCCAACCCGCATTCGAAAGCCCGCGGGCATAGCCATCGGCATAGCCGATCGCGGCAGTCGCGATGCGGCTGGGCCGGGTGGCGACGAAGGCCGCGCCATAGCCAACGGCAGCGCCGGCCGGCACATCGCGCAGCTGGATGATGCGGGCCGCCATGCGCGCAACCGTCCGCGATGGCCGGCCATCGGGCAGCAGGCCGCCGCCATAAAGGCCAACGCCAGGCCGGATCAGATCGAAATGCCAGGCCGGGCCCAAGGCGGCGCCAGCCGAATTGGCCAGCGCATAAAGCCCGGCCGGCACGCGGGCTGCGACATCGGCGAAACAGGCGCGCTGGGCTTCGTTGAGCGGGTGGGCGGGGTTTTCGGTGCAGGCAAGATGGCTGTGCAGCACGGCGATGGGCAGACCGGCGGCGATGCCGGCCACCGCATCCGGCGCCAGGCCCAGCCGGTTCATGCCGGTATCGACCATCAGTTCAACCGGCCGCCCGGTCTGCCGCCACAACGCCACCTGGGCCGCAGTGGCGAGCACCGGCTCGGCCGGCAGGTTGCGCGCGGCTGGCATCGCCTCCGCGCTGATGCCGTGCAGGACGGAAAGGGTGACACCGGCCGGCAGCGGCAGCAGCGGCGGCACTTCGTGCCAGTGGGCAACATAGAATCGCCGGCAGCCGGCTGCGGCCAGCCGTTCCAGCACGGCGCGGGCGCCCAGGCCATAGCCATCGGCCTTGATGGCGGCGCCGGCTTCGGCCCGCCCACAGGCGGCAAAATCGCGCCAGTTCGCCACCAGCGCATCGCCATCCAGCAGCAGCCGGGCTTCGAAAGGCGGGATCACATCCACGCCACAGGGATTAGCGGCCTTGTTCATGGCGGCGCAAGCCATTCAGGTGTAACAGGGGTTCATGACCAAGACCCTGATCGCCCCTGTTCTTGCCGCTGTTCTGGCCCTTGCCGCCGCGCCCGTGCTGGCACAGGCCCAGCCCAAGCCCGACACCGAATTCTGCGCCGCCAAGCGCAAGCAGGATCCGGGCGGCATCTGCACGGCCAAGGGCGAATATGTGACGCCGGAAAAGGTCTACAAACCCGATGGCACGGTGATCAACCGCAGCACGGGCGATTAATCGAACAGCGAGCTGACCGAGCTTTCCTCGGCGGTGCGGCGCATGGCTTCGGCCAGCAGCGGCGCGATGGTGATGCGGCGGATCTTCTGGGCCGCCTTCACGGCGGCGGTGGCGGCAATCGAATCGGTGACCACCAGTTCCGATAGCGCCGATCCATCGACGCGGGCGACGGCCCCGCCCGACAGCACCCCGTGGCTGACATAGGCGGTGGCGCTGGCCGCGCCGGCTTCGAGCAGGGCAGCCGCCGCGTTGCACAGCGTGCCGGCTGAATCGACGATGTCATCCACCAGGATGCAGCGGCGGCCGCGCACATCGCCGATGATGTTCATCACTTCGGATTCGCCCGGCCGTTCGCGGCGCTTGTCGACAATGGCCAGCGGGGCGTTGCCCAGCCGCTTGGCCAGCGCGCGGGCACGCACCACGCCGCCAACGTCGGGGGAGACGACCATCAGTTCCTCCACGCCCATGCGCGCGGTGATGTCGGCCGCCATCACCGGGGCGGCGAACAGATTGTCGGTCGGAATATCGAAAAAGCCCTGGATCTGGCCGGCGTGGAGATCCAGGCTGAGCACGCGGTTGGCGCCGGCCGTGGTGATCAGATTGGCCACCAGCTTGGCCGAAATCGGCGTGCGCGGCCCCGGCTTGCGATCCTGCCGGGCATAGCCGAAATAGGGCACCACCGCCGTGATGCGCCGGGCCGAGGCGCGCTTCAGCGCATCGATGCAGATCAGCAGCTCCATCAGATTGTCGTTGGCCGGCGCGGCGGTGGGCTGCACCACGAACACATCCTCACCGCGGACATTTTCATCAATCTCGACGAAAATCTCCTCGTCGGCAAAGCGGCGGACGGCGGCCTTGGTCAGCGGGATTTCGAGATAGGCGGCGATCGCCTGGGCCAGATCCGGATTGCCGTTGCCCGCCAGGATTTTCATCATCGTCGCCCTTGTTGTTGCCCCGCCAATTGGCGCGGCCATAGCCGGCCTGTCACACGGGTGCAACCTTCACCGGCCTGCGGCAATCAGGGCCTCCACCAGGGGCACATCAGCCGGCGGCATCGGCAGGGCCGGCATCGCCGCCGGCAGCTCCCAGCGCAGCGCCTGGCCATCGCGGCCATGCGGCACCCCCGTCCAGGCCCGGCACCAGTAAAGCAGCATCACCAGATGAAATTCGGGATAGGCGAAGGACACGAAGGTGAAGGGCGCCAGAGCGGGCGCGGTGATGCCCAGCTCCTCCTCCAGCTCGCGCGCCAGGGCGGCTTCGGGCGACTCGCCCGGCTCCAGCTTGCCGCCGGGAAATTCCCACAGGCCGGCCAGCGATTTGCCTTCGGGCCGCTGCGCCAGCAGCACGCGGCCATCCGCATCCACCAGCGCGGCCGCCACCACATGGATGATCCGCATCAGCGCCAGACCACCAGCTTCACCCGGTCCCCGGCCTTCAGCGCCGCGTTCGGCGGCAGCTGGTTCAAGGTCAGGAAGCGTTCCATCTTGCTGTCGTCATAGGCCATGCGCGCAGCCAGGCTGGCCAGCGTGTCGCCAGCGGCGACGCGGGCCACCTGGATGCGGCGGGTGCGGATGCTGCCGGCCTCCTGCGGAGACAGGCGGCGCACGCTGGCCGCCACTGGGGCCACCATCGCGGCCTGGCCCTGCGGCGCCATGCTGATCAGGGTGAAGGCCAGTTGCGGCGTCCAGCGATACACCGTCAATGTCGCCTCCACCGGGCCACCGCGCGTCTGTGCCTGCACGCTGCCCACCAGCGCCTCCAGCCCGTTGATGCGGGTGGCCTGCATGGCGCGCGGCTGCAGGCCCAGTTGCTGCCAGCGCGCGGCGGCAATGGCATTCAGATCGGCCCGGCCATCGGCCATGCGCAGATCAAAGCTGGTGCCGTTGGGGCCGGTTCCGGTCACCGCTTCGGCGCCGTTGTTGAGCGTGAAGCCCTGCGGCGCGTCCAGCGCCAGTTGCAGGGTGGAATGGCGGAAGCTGCGGCCCTGCACGACGCCCTGCGCGGCATCATCATCATAGGGCAGGCCATCGATGGCGTTCAGAAAGGCGTCGCGGTTGTGGGCACGGGCGCCGGCTTTGGCCACAAAGGTCTGGGCTTCGGCGCGGATGCGGGCGACGCGTTCGCCGGTGGCCGGGTGGGTGGAGAGCCATTTCGACGGCTCGGCCCCGCTCTGGCCCTTCAACCGAGCCTCCAGATTGGTCTGCGCGCCCAGCGCAGCCAATATGTCGCCACTGGCCAGCGGATCATAGGCCGCGCTGGTCAGATAACGCACGCCCAGGCTGTCGGCCTGACGCTCCTGCTCGCGGCTGAAGCCCAGCGTGGTCAATTGCGCCACCACCCCGGCGCCCTGGCCGACGATCTGCGATCCGGTCACCGCCCCGGCCAGCCCGGCCAGAATGTTGGACAGGGCGGCCCGCGTCTGCCGCTTCTGGCCATGGCGGGCCGCCACATGTGCCACCTCATGGCCCATGACGAAGGCCAGCTCCGCCTCGTCATTCATCAGGGCCAGCAGCTGGCGGGTGATGTAGACATAACCGCCGGGGATGGCGAAGGCATTGTTCACATTGGAGTTCAGCAACGTGACCGTATAATCCTGCGGACGCGCGCCGCCGCCCGATTGCACCGCGATCTTCTGGCCGACACCGCGCACATAATCGGCCACCGGCCCGCTCATGGCGCCGCCAAATTGCTGGACGATCTGCGGATGGGCCTGCGCGCCCTCCTGGCGTTCGGCTGGTGACAGGCCGGGCGGCGCCTGCGCCAGCGCGGGCGCGGCCACCAGCATCAGGGCAATGAACGGCAAGCGGGCGTTGATCATGCCGCCATCCTAACCGTGCGCGTGCATGCCGGCCAGAGGCGGCAGCGCGGCCCGCCGATCAGAGCGTGCGGCCCATCGCCAGATATTTGGCGCGGCGGTCGCGGATCAGCTGCTGCGGGCTTTTTGCCAGCAGCGGCTGCAGTTCGGCGGCGATGGCCATGGCCAGCGAGGCAATGGCGGCCTGCGGATCGCGGTGGGCACCGCCCAGCGGTTCCGGCACGATGGTGTCGATGACGCCCAGCGCCTTGCAGTCCGCCGCCGTCACCTTCATCGCCTCGGCCGCATCGGCGGCGCGGTTCTGGCCCTTTTCGGCGGTGCGCCACAGGATGGAGGCGCAGCCTTCCGGCGAAATCACCGCATAAACGGCATGTTCGAACATGATCACCCGATCGGCTGCGGCGATACCGATGGCCCCGCCCGACATGCCTTCGCCGGTGATGGCGGCGATGATCGGCACCGGGGCAGCCAGAAAGGCGGCCGTGGCGCGCGCAATGGCTTCGGCCTGGCCGCGGGCTTCGCCGTCAACGCCGGGATAGGCGCCGGCGCTGTCGGCCAGGGTGATCACCGGCACATTGAAACGGCCGGCCAGTTCGACCAGCCGGGCGGCCTTGCGATAGCCTTCGGGCCGGCCCATGCCAAAATTATGCTTCACGCGGGATGCGGTGTCGCTGCCCTTTTCATGGCCGATCACCACCACCGGGATATTCTGGCCGCGCAGCGTGCCGATGCCGCCGATGATGGCTTCATCCTCGCCATAGGCGCGGTCGCCGGCCAGCGGCATGAAATCGGCGACCAGCGCCTTCACCGTGTCGGTGAAGTGCGGGCGCTGCGGATGGCGGGCCACCATCGTCTTCTGCCAGGGCGTCAACCGGGCATAGGTTTCGGCCAGCAGCCGGCGCGCGGCGCCTTCGGCATGGCGGGCGCCTGCTTCATCGCCAGCCGCACGATAATCGGCGGCGCGCTGGGCGATCTGGGCGATCGGCTTTTCAAAGTCGAGATATTGGCTCACGGAGCGAAGGCCTAGGCGAAGTGCCGCAGCGCGGTCAATGGTCCCAGTGTCACACAGTGTGTCACAGCGCCAGTCACGGGGCCTGTCTCATCACCGCTCACTGGCGCTGCCAGCGGAAATACCACACCTCGTGGCCCAGCCGCCGCGCCTTGGCCTCGTAACGCGTCTGCGGCCAATCGGCCGGCCGGGTCAGGAAATCCGCCGCCGTCTCGCCGATCCAGCGGAAATCGCTGCGGCGCTGCATCTGCATCAGCGCCCAGCGGCAGTAAATCGGATGATCGGTGCCAAAGCGGAACTGGCCACCCGGTTTCAGCACGCGGGCAATGCGGTCAATGGGGCCGGGGTTCATGAAGCGGCGCTTGGCATGGCGGGCCTTGGGCCAGGGATCGGGGTGGAGCAGGAACACCCGCTCCACACTGGCGTCTGGCAACCGTTCCAGCACATCCAGCGCATCGCCATGGTGGATGCGCACATTGGCGAGGCCGCCATCGCGCACGGCCATCAGCGCGCCAACCACGCCATCCACAAAGGGTTCGGCGCCGATCAGGCCGACGCCGGGGTTGGCCGCGGCCTGGCCGGCCATATGCTCGCCCTTGCCAAAGCCGATTTCCAGCCACAGCGGCCGGTCATCCCCGAACAGACCCTGCGCCGTGACCGGGCCTTCGGCGGGCACGGCGATCTGCGGCAACAGCTCGGCAAACAGCGCCGCCTGGCCCTGGCGCAGGGCATGGCCCTGCCGGCGGCCATAAAGGCGGCGCAGCGTGGTGGGATCGGAAACGGCCGAATCAGGCCGCACATCGGGGGCAATATCCGTCATGGCGCGCGCCCATGCCCGAAAGCCGGCCTGCGGAAAAGGGCAGGGGGTGCAGCTTGATCCAGATCAAGGCGGGCCAGGCCCCGCACGGCCGACACTGGCCCGGCTTTGCTGGGAGGATTGATCATGGACATGCCGGTGTCTCGCAGGCCCGAGGATGATGGCTGCTGCTGCGATGTGGATGTGCTGGTGGTGGGCGCCGGCATTTCCGGCCTGTCGGCGGCATGGCATCTGCAGAACCGCTTGCCGGGCAAGCGCTTTGTCGTGCTGGAGCGCGAGGCGAGCTATGGCGGCACCTGGCTCACCCACAAATTCCCCGGCATCGGGTCGGATTCCGATCTTTACACCTTCGGTTTCCGCTTCAAGCCGTGGGTGGGGCCGCCGATTGCCACCGCCGCCGAAATCCAGGCCTATCTGGGCGAGATGATCGAGGAGAACGGCCTTGATCGCCACATCCGCTACAATCACAGCATCGAAACCGCCGCGTGGGACAGTGGATCGGCGCGCTGGACGCTGACCGCCCGCCTGCCGGATGGCAGCCGCGCCATGTTCCGCGCCAAGTTCCTGTGGATGGCGCAAGGCTATTATCGGCATCACCAGGGTCATTGGCCGGATTGGCCCGGCATGGCCGATTTCAAGGGGCCGATCCTCCACACCGAGGAGTGGGACGAAGCGACCGATTATGCCGGCAAGCGCGTCGTGCTGATCGGATCGGGCGCGACGGCGGCCACCGTGGTGCCGGCCATGGCGCAAACCGCCGCCCACATCACCATGATCCAGCGCAGCCCAACCTGGTTCATGCCTGGCCGCAACGAGAATGAGCTGGCCGAACTGCTGCGCCCGATCGGAGTGGACGAAGCCACCATCCACGACATCGTGCGCAAGAAGATCATCCATGATCAGGATCAGATCGTGCGCCAGTGCCGCGCCGCGCCCGATGCGGTGGCCGCCGAACTGCTGGCCGGCGTGCAGGCGCTGCTGCCCGACGGCTATGACATGCGGCACTTCACGCCAAGCTATCGCCCGTGGCGGCAGCGGCTGGCGTTCGTGCCGGATGGCGATCTGTTTGCCGGCATCCGCGCCGGCAAGGCCGATGTCGTCACCGGCACCATCGCCCGCTTCACCCTCGATGGCGTGGAGATGGCCGACGGCAGCCACGTGCCGGCCGACATGATCGTGCTGGCCACCGGGTTCAACCTGTGCGTGTTTGGCGACATTGGCTTCTCGATCGACAGCCGGCCGCTGGATCTGGCCGAAACCGTCACCTGGCGCGGCATGATGTTCACCGGCGTGCCCAATCTGGTCTGGGTGTTCGGCTATTTTCGGGCGAGCTGGACCTTGCGGTCCGACCTGATTGCCGAATTCACCTGCCGGCTGCTCGCCCATATGGACGCCAAAGGCGCCGACAGGGTCGAGGTGGCGCTGCCACCCGATCTTGCCGGCAGCCCCGACGGCCTGCAACTGGGCCCTTGGGCCGATCCCGATGATTTCAACCCCAATTATCTCACCCGCGATCAGCATCTGCTGCCGCGCACCGCGCCGGGCGATGAATGGCGCCAAACCCAGGATTACTGGACGGAAAAGGACGTGATCCCGCAGGTCGATCTCGACGGCCCGGCCTTCCACTACAGCCGGGCGACGGTGCCGCTGCCAGCCTGAGACAAAGGCATGGCTTGCGCTTTGCCACCATCTTGCCGCAATAATGACATGGTCGGTGCAACCGCCGGCCGTGACAGAACGGACTATAATGCTTTCGGGTGTGAAATCGCTGGTGATGGGTGGCCGCGAGGTGTGGCCGCTGGTGGAAGGGGGCAAGGGCGTTTCCGCCACCAACCATGCCTCCGCCGGTGCCTGGGCACTGGCTGGCGGGGTCGGCACGGTTTCAGCCGTCAATGCCGACAGTTACGACAGCGATGGCCGCATCATCCCGCAAATCTATCGCGCCGCCACCCGCCGCGACCGCCATGAAGAGCTGATCGCCTATGCCATCGAAGGCGGGGTGCAGCAGGTGCAGCGCGCCTATGACATCGCGGCCAGCGAGCTGAAGCGCGGCATTGGTGCCATCAACATCAACGTGTTGTGGGAAATGGGCGGCGCCCAGCGCGTGCTGCACGGCGTGCTGGAACGCACCAAGGGCCTGGTCAACGGCGTCACCTGCGGCGCCGGCATGCCCTACAAATTGTCCGACATCGCCGCCCAATATGGCGTGCATTATTATCCGATCATCTCGTCCGCCCGTGCCTTCCGGGCCCTGTGGAAGCGCGCCTATTCCAAGGCCGCCGAATGGCTGGGCGCCGTGGTGTATGAAGACCCGTGGCTGGCTGGCGGTCACAACGGCCTGTCCAACGCCGAAGACCCGCGCCAGCCGCAAGACCCTTATCCGCGCGTGGCCGAACTGCGCGCCACCATGCGTGAGCTTGGGGTGCCCGAATCGGTGCCGATCGTGATGGCCGGCGGTGTCTGGCGGCTGGACGAATGGTCCAACTGGCTCGACAATCCGGAACTGGGCCAGGTGGTGTTCCAGTTTGGCACCCGCCCGCTGCTCACCCAGGAAAGCCCGATCCCCGATGCCTGGAAACAGCGGCTGTTCGATCTGAACAAGGGCGATATCCTGCTGCACAAATTCTCGCCGACCGGCTTTTATTCCTCGGCGATCCGCAATCCCTTCCTGCGCTCGCTGGAAGCCCGCAGCGAGCGCCAGATTGCCTTTTCCACCGCCGCCACCGGCGATCACCAGTTCGCGCTGGATGTGGGCGTTGGTTCCAAGCGCTATTTCGTCACCCGCGATGATCTGAACCGCGCGCGGGCATGGCATGGCGAAGGCTTCACCGAAGCGCTGAAAACGCCGGACAACACGCTGGTGTTCGTCACGCCGGCCGAACGCACCACCATCCGCAAGGATCAGGCCGATTGCATGGGCTGCCTGTCGCACTGCGGCTTTTCGGCTTGGGCCGACAATGAGGGCAACAGCACCGGCCGGCTGGCCGATCCGCGCAGCTTCTGCATCCAGAAGACCCTGCAGGAAATCGCCCATGGCGGCGATCCCGATCAGAATCTCGCCTTTGCCGGCCATGCCGCCTATCGCTTTGCCAGCGATCCCTTCTATTCCAACCGCTTCGTGCCCACGGTGAAGCAGCTGGTGGACCGGATCCTCACCGGCGCCTGAGGCGCGCTGCCACCGCCAAGATTGCACTTGCCATCGTCCCCCTTGCCGGCTTTGGTGCCGGCAGGGGGGGATTGTTCATGGTGCGCCATCTGTTTGCCACGGCTGCGGCCATCGCGCTGGCTGGCCCGGCCTTTGCACAACCGGCGCCGCTGCGGCCGGATCAACAGGCGTTTCGCGCGCTCTACAAGGAACTGGTGGAAACCAACACCAGCGTGTCGTCCGGCAGCTGCAATCTGGCGGCCGAGCGGATGGCGGCGTGGTTGAAGGCGGCCGGCTATGCCGATGCCGATATCAAGCTCTTCCCCGGCCCGCCGGAGCGCCCGCTGGACGGCGGGCTGGTGGCAACGCTGCCCGGCAAGGATGCCAAGGCCGGCGCCATCCTGCTGCTGTCGCACCTTGATGTGGTGGAAGCCAAACGCGCCGATTGGGAGCGCGACCCGTTCAGCTTCATCGAGGAGGGCGGCTGGTTCTACGGGCGCGGCGTGAGTGACGACAAGGCGCATGGCGCCATCTTCACCGATACGATGATCCGCCTGAAACAGGCCGGCAAGCCGCTCAGGCGCACGCTGAAACTGGCGCTCACCTGCGGGGAGGAGGGCGGGCCGTTCAACGGCGCCAAATGGCTGGTGGAAAACCACCGCGACTGGATCGAGGCGGAGTTCGCCCTCAACGAAGGCGGCGGCGGCAAGGCCGATGCGACCGGCAAGCCGATCAGCCTGGCCTTCCAGGCCGGCGAGAAGGTCTATCAGGATTTCACCCTGGAAACCCGCAACCCCGGCGGCCACAGCAGCCGGCCGCGCCCCGACAACGCGATCTATGAGCTGGCGGCCGGGCTGGTGCGCCTGTCGCGCACCGATTTCCCGGTGATCCTGTCTGACACGACGCGCGCCTATTTCACCGAAATGGCCCGAATTGCCGATCCGGAAACCGCCACCGCCATCCGGGCGCTGTTGGCCAATCCGGCCGATGCCCATGCCGAATCCATCGTGTCCCGCGATCCGGGCTGGCACAGCACGCTGCGCACCACCTGTGTGGCAACCATGCTGGATGCCGGGCACGCCCGCAACGCCCTGCCCCAGCGCGCCCAGGCCAATGTGAACTGCCGCATGTTCCCCGGTGAAAGCGTCGAAAAGGTGCGCGGCCAGATCATGGAGCGGCTGGGCGATCCAACCATCACAGTGACGCCGCGCGCATCGGAAAATCCGCCGCAGGCCCCGCCGCCGCCGCCGCTCGCGCCGCATATCTATGGCCCGGCGGTGGCCCTGGCGGCCAAGCATTTCCCCGGCATCCCGCTCATCCCCACCATGAGCACGGGGGCCACCGATGGCCGCTATCTCAACGCCGCCGGCATCGCCACCTATGGCATGCCCGGCCGTTTCGGCATGCCCGATGGCAATGGCGTGCACGGCCTCAACGAACGAATTTCGGTTGCCGGCGTGATGAAGGAACGGGATTATCTGTTCGATCTCATCAGCGTGTACGCGAGCAAGTAAGGATATGCCTCCGGCGGGCAGGGTCGCAGACCCTGCACCCGATTATGTTCGATTGGACTGGCTGAGAATGCGTCCGCTTGCGACCCGATTGTGTTGAAAAACTCGGCCTTGCAACGGCGCTAA
>NZ_NOXT01000049.1 GCF_002251755.1 Sandarakinorhabdus cyanobacteriorum | reverse complement strand
CTATCAATGAATCAAGAGGCTGATTGGGTTTAGACCCTAGTCACCGCCCGGCGCTGCGCCGCTTCCCGCTGAATCCCTTCTGCTGCATCTTGGAAAAGCGCGTGGTGCGCGTGCCGGCCTTGCCGCCGGTGGCGCGGCCCTTCACCGGGGCGGTGCGCTGGTCTTGCGGCACGCCCAGTTCGTCCATCTCCAGCCGCCTGATCTGGTCGCGGATCGCGGCCGCCGTCTCGAACTCCAGGTCGGCCGCGGCTTGTCTCATCTGCTCTTCCAACTCGGCGATATAGGCCTTGAGGTTGTGGCCCACCAGATGCTGGGTCTCGTCATCGCCGGTGTCCACCACCAGCCCGTCCTTCATGCTCACATCGGCCAGAACGTCGCCGATGTTGCGCTTGATGGTGGTCGGCGTGATGCCATGCTCCAGATTATAGGCTTCCTGCTTGGCCCGGCGCCGGCTCGTTTCGGCCATCGCCCGTTCCATGCTGCCCGTCACATGATCGGCATAAAGGATCACCCGCCCATCCACGTTGCGCGCCGCGCGCCCGATCGTCTGGATGAGGCTGGTTTCCGATCGCAGAAAGCCTTCCTTGTCGGCATCCAGGATCGCCACCAGCCCGCATTCCGGAATGTCCAGCCCCTCGCGCAGCAGGTTGATGCCCACCAGCACATCATACACGCCCAGCCGCAGATCGCGGATCAGCTCAATGCGCTCCAGCGTCTCCACGTCCGAATGCATGTACCGCACACGCAAGCCCGCCTCGTGCAGGAACTCGGTCAGATCCTCGGCCATGCGCTTGGTGAGCGTTGTCACCAGCGTGCGATAACCGGCCGCCGCGGTCTTCTTCGCCTCCTGGATCAGATCCTCCACCTGGTCTTCGACCGGGCGGATATCCACCGGCGGATCGATCAGGCCGGTTGGGCGGATCACCTGCTCCACAAACACGCCGCCGGTCTTGTCCATCTCCCACGGGCCGGGGGTGGCCGAAACGAACAGCGTCTGCGGCCGCATCGCCTCCCACTCGGAAAAGCGCAGCGGCCGGTTGTCGATGCAGCTGGGCAGGCGGAACCCATATTCGGCCAGCGTCACCTTGCGCCGATGGTCGCCCTTGGCCATGGCGCCGATCTGCGGCACCGTCACATGGCTTTCATCGATGAACAACAGGGCGTTCTCGGGCAGATATTCAAACAGGGTCGGTGGCGGCTCGCCGGGCAAGCGGCCGGTCAGGAAACGGCTGTAATTCTCGATGCCGGCGCAGCTGCCGGTGGCGGCAATCATCTCCAGATCGAAATTCGTCCGCTGTTCCAGCCGCTGCGCTTCCAACAGCTTGCCCTCGGCGTTCAGCTCCTTCAGCCGCTCGGCCAGCTCATGCTTGATGGCCTCGGCCGCCTGCTTCAACGTCGGCCCCGGCGTCACATAATGGCTGTTGGCGTAAATCTTGATGTGATCCAGCTTGGCCACCGTCTCGCCGGTCAGCGGGTCAAACTCCGAAATCGCCTCGATCTCGTCACCGAAAAAGCTGATCCGCCAGGCCGAATCCTCATAATGCGACGGGAAAATCTCCAGACTGTCGCCGCGCACCCGGAAATTGCCGCGTGCAAATGAAAGGTCGCCGCGCTTGTATTGCATGGCCACCAGCTTGCGCACCACCTCCTTCAGATCGGCACTGCCGCCCTTCTTCAGGCTGAACGTCATCGCCGAATAGGTCTCGACCGAACCAATGCCATAAAGGCACGAAACCGACGCGACGATGATCACATCATCCCGCTCCAGCAGCGCGCGCGTGGCCGAGTGGCGCATCCGGTCGATGGCCTCGTTCACGCTCGACTCCTTCTCGATATAGGTGTCGCTGCGCGGCACATAGGCCTCGGGCTGGTAATAGTCGTAATAGGAAACGAAATATTCCACCGCGTTGTCGGGGAAGAAGCTCTTGAACTCCCCGTACAATTGCGCCGCCAAAATCTTGTTCGGCGCCAGGATCAGCGCCGGCCGCTGCACCGCCTCGATCACCTTGGCCATGGTGAAGGTCTTGCCCGAACCGGTCACGCCCAGCAGCACCTGGTCCCGCTCCCCGGCCTCAGCCTGCGCCACCAGTTCGGCAATGGCGGCGGGCTGGTCGCCCGACGGGCTATACTCCGTCTTCATCACGAACGGCCGGCCACCCTCGCTCTTCTCCGGCCGCGCCGGCCGGTGCGGGGTGAACTCTGCCAGGTCCGTTTCGGCAAGATTGGTGCGAATCTGGATGGCCATGCCCGCCACCATGCCCCATGTGCGCGCTTTGTTCCAGTGCGACCAAACCACATCCTCCCCCTCTGGGGGAGGTGGCACGCGCAGCGTGGCGGAGGGGGCGCCGAGCGTGATGCCGGTGCCCGCCAGCCCGACCTATCGCAACATCCGCCGCACCAACTGCCGGTCGCGCAGCACGAAATGATGCCACACCACCGCGCCCACATGCGCCGCAAACGCCAGCGCAAACAGCCCGGCCAGCAACTGGTGCGCGCCGCGCGCCACATCCAGCGTCAAGGCCTCGGCCAGGTGCAGCCCCAACACCGGCGCCCCGGTGCTGCCGGCCAGCCCCAGTCCGCTCACCGGCAACGCCAGCAACAGCAGATACAGCGCCCACTTGTTCAATCGCGCCGCGCCGTTCGGGCTCACCGGCCCCGGCGACGCCCCCTGCGCCAGCACCCTGAGCAGCAGCAACAGCAGCACCGCCAGCCCGATGCCATTGTGCGCAGCCAGAAATTCCGCCCGCTCCGCCGACGGCGCCAGCACCGCCACAAACAGGCCCATCGGCAACGCCGCCAGCATCAACACCGCACTCACCCAATGCAGCAACCGCGCAATCTGGCCCCATTGCTGCCGCCGGTTCCAGTCCGCCACCGCCTCCACCGGCCGCCGCCACTGCGCCGGCAGCAACAACAGCAACAGCAGGATCACCACTGTGGCGATTCCCGCCATGATGTTCAGCACCAGGGGCCGCCAATCCGCCCCCTGCGCCGCAAAGGTGCCATCGCCATTGGCCAACCAGATGGACCAGCCCATCATCGCCAACGCCGCCGCCGCGCCCAACTGCGCCGCCACCCGCCACCACCGGCCCGCCGCATTCAGCCCGGCCGCCAGCCCAAGCGCAAGGATCAGATAAAACAATGTCATGGCGCGCTGCGTGGGCGATTGCGCGGCAAGACGCAAGCGCAGCCTCGTCCTGGCAGAGAAAAGCAGATGCCTCCGGCGGCAAAGGGCGAGGCCCCTTGACCCGTTCGATTCAGGGCCTCCTCAACCCATGTCACCAGTCATGCTGGCGTAGGCCAGCATTCGCTGCCTTGCCGGTGGCGCGCTTGCCTTCGCCGGTCTGTCCTACAAGCCGCCCGGTGGGCTATACTGCCCGCCATGCCCAGGCCTTGCCCATCATCGCGCCATGCCACCGGCCAGAACCGGCGGGGAGGGGCCGTCCCAAACTCCCCAGATGCGGAAAAACCGGCAAAACTGGCCATGATTTCAACCGCCATTTCCGCTGATTCCGTCAAGAGTGTCAAAATCGGCTGCGCTGGCCGTCGGGGCATGACAAGCGCGGCGGCACTGCCTAAAAGCCTCGCATCATGACCCACAGCAGCGATTTTCTCCGCCGGCTCGATGCGCGCGGTTTCATCCATCAGATCACCGACGCGGCGGCGCTGGATGCGGCGGCGGCGAAGGGCCCGATCACGGCCTATGTCGGCTTTGACTGCACCGCGCCCTCGCTGCACATCGGCAATCTGGTTTCGATCATGATGCTGCGTCATCTGCAGCAGGCGGGGCATCGGCCGATCGTCGTGATGGGCGGCGGCACGACCAAGATTGGCGATCCGTCGGGCAAGGACGAGGCGCGGCAGCTGCTGGACGACGAGCAGATCCGCGCCAACATGGCCAGCATCCGCCGCATCTTCGAACGCTTCCTGCGCTTTGGCGATGGCCCCACCGATGCGGTGATGATCAACAATGATGAATGGCTGTCGCAGCTGCAGCTGGTGCCGTTCCTGCGCGATTATGGCCGGCATTTCTCGATCAACCGCATGCTGACCTTTGACAGCGTGCGCCTGCGGCTGGAACGGGAGCAGCCGCTGTCGTTCCTGGAATTCAACTACATGATTTTCCAGGCCTATGATTATCTGGAACTCAATCGCCGCTTTGGCTGCACGCTGCAGATGGGCGGCAGTGACCAGTGGGGCAACATCGTCAACGGCACCGATCTCATCCGCCGGGTGGAAGGGCGCGAGGCCTTTGGCCTGACGACGCCGCTGATCACCCGCGCCGATGGCGCCAAGATGGGCAAGACGGCCAAGGGCGCCGTGTGGCTGCACGAAGATCAGCTGCCGCATTTCGATTACTGGCAGTTCTGGCGCAACACCCATGATGCCGATGTCGGCAAGTTCCTGCGACTGTTCACCGACCTGCCGCTGGACGAGATTGCCCGGCTGGAGGCGTTGGCAGGCGCGGAGATCAACACGGCGAAGGCAGTGCTGGCCACCGAAGCCACCGCCCTGTGCCGCGGCCGCGATGCCGCGCTGGCGGCCGCCGAAACGGCGCGCACCACCTTTGCCGAAGGCGGTGCCGGCGAAGATCTGCCCACCCATGCCGTGCCGGCGCCCATCACCATCATCGATGCGCTGATCGGCCTCGGCTTTGCCGCCTCGAAGAACGAGGCGAGGAAGTTGGTCGCCCAGGGCGGCGCCCGCATCGATGGCGTGGCAGCGGGCAGCGACACGGCAATGGTCGGCCCAGGCCAGAAGGTGAGCGCCGGCAAGAAGCGGCACGGGATGATTGTCGCCGGCTGATCACTCCGCCGCCGGCGTGGCCGGCAGATCGAGGATCACCTTCAGGCCGGGCCTGTTGTCGTCCAGCGCCAGGGTGCCGCCGTGCAGTCGGGCGACCGCGCCGGCCAGCGACAGACCGAGGCCGGCGCCCTGCAGGCCGGGCCGCTGCGCCCGCCGCGCGGTGTCGAGCCGGCCATAGCGGCGCAGCGCCTCGCGCCGGCGGCTGGCCGGGATGCCGGGGCCATGATCGGCCACCCAGATCAGCGCGCCGCCAGCCTTGGCCGCAACGCCCAGTTCGATGCGCTTGCCATCGGCGCCATAGCGCAGGGCATTGTCGATCAGATTGGCCAGCGCCCGGCCCAGCAGCTGGCGATGCACCGGCAGTTGCACCGGGCTCTCGGCCGCCACCACCAGTTCCACGCCGGCATCTTCGGCCAGTGGCTCATACATGTCGGCCAGTTCGGCCAGCATTGCCGCCAGATCCAGCGACTCGAAACTGTCCCGCCCGATGCCGGCTTCGGCGCGACTGATTTCCAGGCTGTTGTCCAGCATGGCGAGCAGCGCTTGGGCCTCGGCGCTCACCGCGTCCAGATCGTCGGCGTTGATGCTGGTGCCCACCGCCATATGCTCGATCCGCGCCTTCAGCCGTGTGAGGGGAGAGCGCAGATCATGGGCGAGCCCGTCGGTGACGGTGCGCAGTTCATCGATCAGCGTCTCGATGCGGGCGAGCATCACGTTGAAGGCTTGGCCCATGCCGTCGAAGGCATCGGCTGGCGGGCCGGGCGGCACGTCCACCCGGGCGTGCAGCTTGCCGGCCGTGACCTCCTGAACCACATCGGACAGCCCACGGGCACGATCGGCAATGATGCGGGTGATCATTCGGCTGGTCAGCAGCGCGACCAGCAGGGCAAAGGGCAGCACCAGCACCAGCGTGGTGACCAGTGTGCGTTGCAACTGCACCTCGGCTTCCAGGCTGCGGCCAACCAGCAGGCGGTAACCATCGGGCATGGCCCGCGCCGTCACCAGATAGGGTTCGATATCGCCATGATCGGCATGCATCGCCGGCACGCGATACAGGCGGCGATTGGCCGGCACCCCGTCTGGCCAGCGCGCCAGATTGCCCAGCAACAGGCTGCCATCGGGGGCGGCCAGATGGATGATCAGCGGCCCCGGCACGCCCAGCTCGCCATCCAGCAGGGTCACGGCGGCTTCGATGCCGTCTTTGCGCCAGGCGCGTTCGGCGGTGGTCGCGATCGCATTGATGCGGTCGCTGGCTTCGCTATCAAGCTGGCTGAAGGTGGCGCGTTCCAGCAGGATCAGCGGCGCCCAGGTCGCCGCCAGCAGCACGACAAACAGCAGCCTGCCGATGCGAGCCGTGGTGGTGCCGCGCCAGATCGTGGCGATCAGCAGGGAAAAGCCGCTGGGTTTCCAGGGGGAAAGCCCCGGCCGGGGCATGGCGGTCGCGCCTCAGGCCGAAACGGCTTCGCCGCCGACGCGATAGCCAGTGCCGCGCACCGTCTGCACGATGTTCCCGGCGCCGCCTTCGTCCAGCTTCTTGCGCAGCCGGCTGACATGCACATCGATCACGTTGGTGCCCGGATCGAAATGATAATCCCACACGCCTTCCAGCAACATGGAACGGGTGACGACCTGGCCCTTGTGGCGCACCAGATATTCCAGCAGCCTGAATTCGCGCGGCTGCAGATCGATGCGGCGGCCGGCATATGTGACGCGGCGGCTGAGCAAATCCAGTTCCAGATCGCCTTCGGTCAGGCGGGTGACCTCGCCGGCCGGTTGGCCACGGCGCTGCACCACTTCCAGCCGGGCCAGAAGTTCGGCCATTTCGAACGGCTTGGTGACATAATCATCGGAACCGGCACGCAGGCCGCGCACCCGTTCATCCAGGCTGGCCAGTGCCGACAGCATCACCACCGGGGTGTTGTTGCCAGTGTCGCGCAGCCGGGCGAGCAGCGACAGCCCATCCAGTTCGGGCAGCATGCGATCCAGCACGATGGCGGCATAGCTGCCGGCCTGCGCCATATCGAGGCCGGTCCGGCCGTTGTTGGCAATATCGACATGATAGCCTGCTTCACGCAGGCCCCGTGCCACGTGATCGGCCATGGCGGCGTCGTCTTCGATGCACAGGATGTTCAACATGCCTGTGACTTTATGACGCTGAAACAGATAATGACAAGCCCTTCGTTGCGTTGCGGCGAAATTCTTCGCAACGGCGGCGAAACTGCTGCTAACAAACGGCATCTGCCAATATTCCGGACCATTTCGTGACCATTGCTCCCCAGCCCGAGCCAGCGCCGCCGCCGCCGCCCAAACGACCACAGGTGGAACGTTCCGCCCGGCTGCCGCGGCTTTTCCTGTGGCTGGTCGCCATTGCCATCGTGCTGGTGATCATCGCCGGGGTGGTGTGGCGGCTGGCTGGCGACAGCTTGCTGGCCAGCGCCCTGGTGCCTTCTGGTGCGTTTGCCACTGGCGTCGCCGGTGCGCCCTATGATTATCGCTCGGCGGCCAGTTGGGCAGCGCGGCCGGGCATGGCCAATGATCCCACCGCCTGGCGCCCCGCCGGCATGGCGCCGGCCACGGGCAAGGTGGCGGTGTTTTTCATCCCGCCCACCGCTGCCTTCAGCACCAGCCAGTGGAACGAACGCTCCAGCGAGCCGGCGGTCGCCGATCGTCTGGCTGGCTTCCTGCGCACCGAGGCAACGGCCCTGGCCGATGCCGGGCCCCTGTGGGCACCGCATTATCGCCAGGCCGTGCTGGGCAGCTTCCTCGCCAGCGAGCCGGATGACCGCGCCAGCGCCCGTTCCGCCCATGATCTCGCCTATGCCGATGTAAAGGCCGCCTTTGCCGCCTTTCTGGCCGCGCAGGCGCCGGATGCGCCGATCATCCTTGCCGGCCACAGCCAGGGGAGCCTTCACCTGATGCGCCTGCTGGTGGAGGAGGTGGCGGGCAAGCCGCTCGCCCGGCGTGTGGTGGCGGCCTATCTCGTTGGCTGGCCCATTTCCATCACCGCCGATTTGCCGGCGCTGGGTCTGCCGGCCTGTGCGGAGCGCAACCAGGCCAATTGCCTGTTGAGCTGGCAAAGCTTTGCTGAGCCGGCCGAACCCAAATCGCTGCTCCGCGTTTATGAGGCGGGCAACGGGCTGTCTGGCGCGCCGCGGCGTGGCACTGCCATGCTGTGCAGCAACCCGCTCACCGGTGGGCGTGGCGATGCGGCGCCGGGCAGCGCCAACCCCGGCAGCCTGGCGCCTTCGGCCAATCTGAAGGCCGCGCAGCTGGTGACACCCGGCGTGCCGGCGCGCTGCACGCCCCAGGGCCTGCTGCTGATCGGCGAAGGCCCGTCGGGCTACCCCGCCTTCGTCATGCCGGGGAACAATTTCCATGTGTTTGATTATCCGCTGTTCTGGGCCGCCGTGCGCCAGGATGCAGTGGCTCGGGCTGCGGCGTGGACAGCGGCGCACTGATCGCGGCCGCTGCGCCCGATTTCGCCGCCGCGCTGCCAAACGGCGGCCGGCTCGGCGGGCTTGATGTTGGCACCAAAACCATCGGGCTGGCCACCTGCGATGCTGGCTGGTCCTTCGCCAGCCCGGCCCACACCATCGCCCGCACCAAGTTCGCCGCTGATTTCGCTGCCCTCAAGGATTGGGTGGGCAGGGAACGCCTCGCCGGCCTGGTGATCGGCCTGCCGCTCAACATGGACGGCACCGACAGTTCCCGCACCCAATCCGTCCGGGCCTTTGCCCGCAACCTCGCCCCGCTCGCCTTGCCGCTGCTGCTGTGGGATGAACGTTGGTCCACGGCCGCCGTCGAACGCGCCATGATTGCCGAGGATCTGTCGCGCGCCCGCCGCGCCGAACGGGTGGACAGGCTGGCGGCCAGCTATATCCTGCAGGGCGCGATCGATGCCCTCATCCGATGGAGGCCCTGAATGAGCTGCCTTTCTCCCGCTGCCCGTGCCGTTCTCTATGATCACGCCACCGAACGGCCGTTCACCTCGCCGCTGAACGATGAAAAGCGGGCCGGCGACTATCACTGCGCCGGCTGCGGCGCGCTGCTGTACAAGAGCCACGCCAAATACAACTCCGGCTCCGGCTGGCCGAGCTTCTGGGAGGCGGTGGACGGCGCGGTTGGCACCACCACCGATACCAGCCACGGCATGGTGCGCACCGAAGTGCATTGCGCCGCCTGCAACGGCCATCTCGGCCATGTCTTCCCCGATGGGCCGCCACCGACCGGCCTGCGCCACTGCATCAACGGCCTCGCCCTCGATTTCGTGCCGGACGAAGCCTGATGAAGCGCCTGCTGCCCCTGCTCCTGGCCGCGCCGCTGCTGCTGGCCCAGGCCCCAACAGCTTCGCCACCGCCGTCGCTGGCCAACACCAGCGCCGATCAGATCATCGCCGCCGCCCCGGCCAGCGCTTGGGCGGCGATCGACCCTGATGACATCATGGTGATGGACACGGCGGCCGGCCAGATGGTCATCCAGCTGGCGCCGCTGTTCGCCCCGGCGCACGTCGCCGCGATCAAGGCGCTGGTGAAGGCCGGCCGGTTCGATGATGGCCGCATCGTGCGGGTGCAGGACAATTATGTCGTGCAATGGGCCGCCAAACCGCTCGACGGCAAGGAACCGGTGAGCCAGCCACCCGATGTGCGCGAACAGCGCGTGCGCGCAGCGCCGCTGCCGGCCGAATATGAACGCAGCGCTAAGGGCCTAGCCTTCACGCCATCCCCGTTCAAGGACACATATGCCGAAGCCGGCTGGATTGCCGGCTGGCAGGCGGCGCGTGACCGCAAGGCCGGCACGGCCTGGCTGGCCCACTGCTATGGCACCGTTGGCGTTGGCCGCGACATGCCGCCCGACACCGGCGACGGTGCGGAGCTGTACACCGTGATCGGCCATGGCCCGCGCCATCTTGATCGCAACATCGCCAATGTCGGCCGCGTGCTCGCCGGGATCGAGCCGCACGCCGCCTTGCCGCGTGGCACTGAGGCGCTGGGCTTCTACAAGGACGAGGCGCAGCGCGTGAAGATCGCCCGCGTGCGCCTCGCCAGCCAGATCCCCGGCTTTCCCGCCTGGCAGATGATGGACACGGCCAGCCCCAGCTTCGCCCAGGTGGTGCAGGCCCGCGCCAACCGCACCGGCTTCTTCGTCCGCCCTGCCGGTGCGGCCGATCTGTGTACGCTCAAGGTTCCCGTGCGCGAAGCCAAATGACCCCGATCATCAAGCTGCTCCGCGCCGGCGAATGGGCGCAATTCCAGGCCGACGGGCTATTCGCCGGCTCGCCTGACGATCTGCGCGACGGCTATATCCACTTCTCCACGCCCGAACAGGCGGCAGCGACGCTGGCGAAATGGTTCGCCGGCGAACAGGGCGTGGTGGCGCTCACCATCGATGCCGACACGCTTGGCGAGGCGCTGAAATGGGAACCCGCCCGCGGCGGCCAGTTGTTCCCCCATCTCTACCGCCCGCTGCGGCTAGACGAGGTGATTGCGGTGCAGCTGGCCTAACCGGCTCAACCGCGCTGCGCTGCCTTCGCCCGGGCAAAGCCCTCCCGCGCGCTCGCCCGCGCCCAGAAGGCCCGCGCATTCGGCCCCACCTCCTCCAGATGCCCCAGCGTGCCGGCGAGCAGGAAGGCATAGGCGACAGCAATATCGGCCACGGTGAAATCATCCCCGCACAGCCACGGCCGCCCATCGGCCAACGCCTGTTCCACCCAGATGGTCCGCGCCAGGAACCAGCGCTTGTAATCGCTCGCCACCTTGGGCAGCCGGTTCTCGGGCTTTTCCAGCATGGAATAACGCAGCACCAGCGTCTGCGGAAAGGTCAGCGTCGCATCGGACTGGTGCAGGAAATTCAGATAATCGCCATAGCGTGGATCACCGGGCAGCACCCGCAACGCGCCGGCTTTTTCGGCCAGATATTGGCAGATGGCGGCACTCTCCGTCATCCGCACCTCCCCATCGGTGAAGAAGGGGATGGTGCCCAGCGGGTTCACCTCCAGGAATGATGGCTGTGTCCAGCGCGGCGGGAAGGGCAGCAGCACCAGTTCATAGGGCAGGCCCAGTTCCTCGAGCGCCCACAATGCCCGAAAGCTGCGTGCATCCCGGCAGTGCCAGAGTTTCATGGTCGGCCCCTTCGCATCACCAAATTTCTCCCCATATTCATGGCTGCTTAAACTTGCCCCCGCAATCACGTGACAATGAACAGGATCGTCACCGCCATGATCACCCGCACCAAATTGGCCGCTGGCGTCGCGCTGGGGATTGCCGCCGGCGCCGCGCTGGCCGTTGGCGTCGTCCATGTCAGCGACAGCAAGGTTGCAGCGCAAATCCCGCCGATGGACACCAGTGAGGTGCCGCGCGCCGTGCCCGCCGCCGGCCAGGTCGCCTTGAGCTTTGCCCCCGTCGTCAAGGCCGCCGCGCCCGCCGTGGTCAATATCTACACCGCCACGGTCGATCGGCGCCCGCGCAACTTCAACGAAGAGTTCATGCAACGTTTCTTTGGCGGGGCGCCGGTGCAGCCGCGCGTGTCGCAATCGCTGGGGTCGGGCGTGATCGTCGGCGCCGATGGCCTGATCATCACCAACAACCATGTTGTGGAAGGGGCTGATCAGATCCTCGTCTCCCTGGCTGACCGGCGCGAGTTCAAGGCCAAGGTGCTGTTTGCCGATCCCAGGCTCGATCTTGCCCTCTTGAAGGTGGAAACCGAGGGCGCCGCCTTGCCGGTGATCCGCATGGCCGATTCCGATCGGGTGGAGGTGGGCGATGTCACCGTCGCCATCGGCAACCCGTTTGGCGTCGGCCAGACGGTGACCACCGGCATCGTTTCGGCCGTGGCGCGCACCGGCATCGGCGTTTCGGATTGGCAATTCTTCATCCAGACCGATGCCGCCATCAACCCCGGCAATTCGGGCGGCGCCCTGCTCGATGCGCAAGGCCGGCTGATCGGCGTGCCCACCGCCATCTTCAGTCGCAGCGGCGGTTCCAACGGCATCGGCTTTGCCATCCCGTCCAAGATGGTGCGGGTGTTCCTGAACGCGGCCGACAAGGGCAAGCTGGTCTCCGGCTGGATCGGCGTGGAGGGTGAGCCGCTGACCGCCGACACGGCAAGGCAACTCGGCCTTGATCGCCCCGGCGGCCTGCTGGTCACCGCCGTGGTGCCCGGCAGCCCTGGTGCCAGGGCAGGCATTGCGGTGGGTGATGTGCTGAAAAGCGTGGACGGCAAGGAAGTCGCCAACGGCGGCCAGCTGCGCTACAGCCTCGCCACCGAAGGCGTGGGCAAGGCGCTCGCCGTCCGCATCTGGCGCGACCGGGCAGAGCGCACCGTCAACGTCACGCTCGCCGCCCCGCCGGAAAACCCGCCGCGCAGCCTCACCAAGCTTTCGGGCCGCTCCATCCTCACCGGCGTCACCCTGGGCAATCTGTCGCCCGCCTATGCCCAGGAATTGGGCGCTGGCCTGCCGGAACAGGGCGTGGTGGTGGTGGCCATCGATGCCAATGCGCCCGCCGCCCGCTTCCTGCGCCCCGGCGCGCTGATCGAAACCCTGGGCGGTCAGCCGGTCAAATCCGTGGCCGATGCGGTGAAGCTGTCGGACGCCGGCGCGCTGATCGTGCGCTTCGCGGTTGGTGAGCAGCGCGCCGAATGCGGGGTCAACAATCTGGGCGGCCTGTCCTGCCGCAGTTGAGGCCGGGGCGGGAACGGGCGGTCTGATTTCCGCCAGACACGCTGGGGCGCTGGTGTAAAACCGCCCCAGCACCACAGCCATGGATCCCGCCCATGTTCACCCGTTCCCGCCTTGCCAGCCCCTTGGGCGATCTGGTCGCCATCACCGCTCCTGATGGCACCATCCACGCGCTGGAATTCGCCGACGACTTGAACCGGCTGCACCGCCTCTTCACCCGTCACCATGGCGATGGCGCTGTGGCCGACGGCGAAGCGCCGCCAGCGCTGGCCAGCGCGCTTGCCGCCTATTTCGCCGGCCATCTCACCGCCATCGATGTGCTGCCTGTCGCCCGCATCGGCACCCCGTTCCAGCAGGCCGCCTGGGCCGCGCTGCGCGCCATCCCGGCCGGTGAAACCCGCAGCTATGGCCAGCAGGCCGCCGGCATGGGCAAGCCATCGGCCACCCGCGCCGTGGGCCTCGCCAATGGCGCCAATCCCATCGGCATCATCGTCCCCTGCCACCGCGTGATCGGCAGCAATGGCGCCCTCACTGGCTATGCCGCCGGGGTGGAGCGCAAGGCCTGGCTGCTCAGGCACGAAGGCGCCCTGCCACCGCTGCTGGCCTGATCGGGCCATGGCCGGCAAAGGGCCGCAGCCAGCCCACCCGCGCCGTTGCCCGGCAAAAGACCGCCGTGCCGATGATGGTGGTGCTGATCAGCAGGCTGGCCTTCATCGCCAGCGGCACCGCCAGTGGCAGCAGCCACCAGGCGCTGAGCACGATGATCGTCTGGTGGATCAGATAGGCGGGAAACACCGCCTCGGCCAGCGGCTGCCGCCAGCTGTGGTCGCGGTTCAACCAGATCTGGGCAGCGCCCAAAAGGCCGATGATCATGCCCCAGGCCTGCACGGCGCGCGCCAGCCGGCTGGCCACCACCCATGGGCCGGCCGGATCACCGGGCAGTGCATTGATGCCGGCCACCCCCAACCAGCCGGCAAAACCCAGCACCAGCCCGGCCCGCCACCAGCGCGCCACCCCGGCCCACAACGGGCCATTGGGGCCCATCGCCACGCCCAGCAGGAACGCTCCGCCATAGATTGGGTGGGCGGCCCAATCGGTCACCAGATCGTGGGTTTCGGGAAAGCGATCGGCCAGGCCCAGCCGCACGCCGGCGATGGCCAGCATCGGCAGCCACAGGATGCGCCCGCCGGCCAGCAGCCGCGCCGCCCTGCGCTTCAATGCCGCCAGCCCGCCGGCCGGCAGCAGCGCCAGCAGCATGGAATAGGCCCAGAGATAGACAACGAACCACAAATGGTTCCACGTCGGCAGGATCAGGCCGAGATGATCGGAAAAGCCGAAATACTCCTCCCGCCAGAAACGCAGGAAGCTGCCGTTCCAGTGGCCATTGGCCTGCACCTCCACCCAGCTTTGCGGCGGCACGATCAGCAGCACGCCGGCCAGCAGCGGCAGCAGCCGCCATGAACGGCTGGCGGCAAAGCCTTCGCGCCCCTTGGCCAGCATGGCGGCAGAGGCCACGCCAGAGATCAGGAACAACAGGATCAGCCGCCAGGCGTTGGTGAACAGCATCACGGGCTCCAGCCAGTCCAGCCGGGCCAGCTTGATGTGCCAGCCCCAGGTCACAAAGGCCATGCCGCAATGATAAAGGATCAACAGGCCGAAGGCGGCGATGCGCAGCCAGTCAAGGTCGAAGCGGCGGGTCGGGGTTGTGCTCATGCCCATTGCCATGGCCTTGCGCGGCGCGGCGTTCAGGTGCGAAGTGATGGCCGGCAACAGGCTGGGGACGGGCGGCAGACAGGTGGGGACAAGCGGCACCGGATCAGGGACAAGCGGCGCCCCACGCTGGGCGATGCCGCTGGTGGCGCTGCTGCTGTTGCTGAAGGGCGTGGTCGATGCCGAATCCATTGCCGATCGCACGCCCGAACTGGCCACCTGGCAGCCCTACACGCTGGAACTGACCAGCGCCGCCTTCTTCATGGCGCTGCTGTGGCCGTTGTGGCGGCTGTCGCGCCGGCTGCGGCCGCCGCGTCTGGCCTGGCCCGTCGCCGCCGCCGCGCATCTGGCCCTGCTGCCGCTGTTGGTGCTGCTGCACGCCGCCTGGCTCGATGCCAGCCGCCGCCTGCTGTTCGCCGCCCACGGCCGTGCCTACCGATTTGACTGGACGGCCGATCAATTGCTGTTCGAAGCCCGCAAGGATGTGCTCACCCTGGTGGCGCTGCTGGCGCTGGGCTGGCTGTTTGACCGGCTGTTCGCGCCCGCTGCGCCGACGGCGGTGCGCAGCGATCTCCCGCCCTTTCGCCTTGCCATCAAGGATGGCGGCCGCACCCTGTTCCTTGCGGCCGAGGAAATCAGCCACGCCAGCACCGCTGGCAACTATGTCGAGCTTGCCACCGTCCACGGCCCGCTGTTGCACCGCGTGACGATGGCGGCACTCGCCGATGAACTGGCCCCGCATGGCTTTGTCCGCATCCACCGTGCGCATCTTGTGCGCGCGGCTGCCGTGCGCAGCATTGCCAGCGAAGGCAGCGGCGATTTCCGGGTGATGCTGGCCGATGGCACCAGCCTGCCTGGCAGCCGGCGCTATCGGGCTGGCCTGGCCAGCCGGCAATAGCGCGCCGCTTTCCGGTTGACGCCAAGACGATATCACCGATGATCAAGTCATGGCGCAGCGAATCCTTGCCCTGCTGTTGACATGCCTGCTGTCATCCCCAGTGCTGGCGGCCTGGCGCGTGGCTGAATCGCCGCATTTCCGCGTTTTTGGCGAGATGTCGGCTGATCAATTGCGCCAACGGGCCGAACTGCTGGAGGATTATCGCAACCTTTTGGGCATGTTCACCACCGCCAGGGTGGATGATTCAGCGCCGAAATTGACGGTCTATCTTGTTGACCGAATCGCCGATGCGGTGCCCTTCGGCAAGATCGGCAGCGACGTCGCCGGATTCTACAGCGCGTCCGATGGCGGCATCGTTGCCTATGCCATGAAGGGCGAATTTGGCCAGTCCACGCTGCTGCACGAATATGCCCATCATCACATGTTTGCCGGCACCGGCCAAAGCTACCCGGCCTGGTATGTGGAGGGCTTTGCCGAATATTTCATGACGGCGCGTTTCAGTCCGACGCGGGTCGACTTCGGCCTGGTCGAACGCGGTCGCATCTATGCCCTCTCGCTGCCCTAGCCCGGATTATTCACCGGCCGGGTGATTTCGGGTTGG
>NZ_NOXT01000059.1 GCF_002251755.1 Sandarakinorhabdus cyanobacteriorum | reverse complement strand
TTGACGCTCGTGCAAGCGATTTAATAGGTCCTGAGCCTAGGGAAATCCTTAGATCGGAGCCGTCACTGCGGATCGTGTAAGTAGCGCTACTCGCTGCTGAAACGCCCAGATTCGCTGCGAACCACAAAGTCATCGGCGCACCAACCGACGGATGCTGGCTAGCTGGCGATGTCTCCAAACATCAGGGCCCTGGCAACAGCCTGCGCGGTCGTCGCTGCCCCCAACTTGCGACGTGCCCGGTGGAGATGGAGCTCGACCGTCGCTTCGGAGAGGCGCAGTTTTTCGGCAATGCGCGTCACTCTCAGGCCCTGCGCCAGCAATGCCATGCAGTCCCTTTCGCGCGCAGACAAGGGTTTGGCCCCCACGTGGCTGCGCCGGATTTCCCCGATGCAGTGATGGTGGAACAGCAGTCCGGCAACAATCATGATTGCCTCGTGGCCCCTAATCGCGTTGAAATAGTCTCGCTCGGCGAGGGACGACCCGATTGTAAGCCCGCCTACCGGTTGCCCGCCCCCGAGCGGATCAGGCAAGGTCACCGAAAGCTGGGAACGCAAGCCAGCTTCCACAGTTTGGGCGACCGCTTCGCGCTGTTCCCGATGATCGAGCCGCCCCAGAACGCTCTCCCCCCATACGTAGGGGACAAGATTGCCCTGCCGCACGAATTCGACGTGCGGATCATGGATGTCGAGCCGCTTTTCGCCGTAGTAGTCCAGCCAGGTCGGATCCATCGTCGAGAGAAACCGCACTGGTGCAGTGAAACGATCCGACACGAATGTATCGATGATGCCGTAATTGATCTGGTCTGCACCCATGCGCCCGTAGAAGTCGCGTAGTGCCTGCCACTTCAGCTCGACGCTGGTCGTCTCGAGCAGACGTGACTGCAGAGCTTCGAGACTCTCGACCATGGATGTGAGTTAACCTGAGTGTTCGCGTGTGGGCAAGCGACTTCCATGCCGAGGTTAGTCAACCGGGTGAATGCGCGGCCGCTTTCAGGAAGTTGCCGATCGAAATCGAAGGTCTACCTTGGGGTCGGTTGCTGAAGGGCAGGAATTTTTCGCGACCGGCGTCGAGCCGCCGTGCCGCTTTCGGGATCGCGCGTAGGCCCGGCTCATGGCAGGTCGTGGGTGGAAAGCTGATGGGCTGCTCTTGAGGCATGAAGCCCAGCAGAAGGGCTTACAAAATTTCAGCGCATCTCGTCATCGTAGCTCCACCTACTGGTGTAACGAGCCAGGGCCAGGTCGCATTATGATGCTCAATGACCTTGGCTGCCGGCATATGCTCGCGGTCTGCGGTTGTGTGGCCGTCTGCGGGAACCACGGTTTCAAAACCTAGCGCCAATGCGCTTCGAATCGTCGTGTCGACACAAAATTCTGTAGCAAATCCACTTATGACTAGCTTGGTCACGCCCCATTCCTTGAGAAGTGCAAGCAGATCTGTCTCCAGAAAGGCGTCGCAAGATTTTTTTGCAATGCGGACATCTTCTGGTCTCGGTTCGAGAGCCGAATAAAGGGCATGACCGGCCTGAGAAGGATGAAGTGGATCACCTTCCGGGCCACAGTGTTGAACGAAGACCACCGGATCACCACTGGCGCGGAACCTGTCAGCAAGTTCATTGAGGCGCCTTACGATCTGATCCGCATCGTAGCGAGGCGTCGCAAACAGGCCCTCTTGGACATCGACAATCAAGAGACAGCGTTTTCCCATGGGGACTGTCTACGTCCGCTTGAGGTTGATCGGCAAGCGCTTCCGAACGATAGATATGGGGTCGTTTCCCGAACGGCAGATTTTTTTCAACGAAGGCAGCTTCCTGCCGTTCGGCTTATGGTGACGGAACCTGCCAGTCAGCTTCTGCACGTTTCTCGCCAGCAGCCGCCATTCAGCAACCGACCCCTAAGCGGACAGTTTTCTACCACCCATCCAGTCCATTAAATGGTGCGCAGCGCAATCGCTACGCCGTGGCAGCAAACCAGGCCTTTGCCAGCGCGACGAGCTCTTCGATGTCCGCCTCGGGATCATTGATACGCACCACGCCGCGGTCGGGAGCTGCCCATTCGATCCGTCCGGTCGGATCGACAAACCGGAATGTCGATGCATCTTTCGTTTTGACGCCTCGGTGCAGAATCAGCTCCAGGCGATCGCCGGGGTGCAATCGCATGGTGATGCGATCATCGCCCGCCCAGCAGAAGCTGGGCGCGTTCCACTTGATGCGCTCCGAAACGCCCGGATCGACACCCAACAATATCCGCCGCAATGCGCGAATGTCGTCGATTCGCCGATGGGACAGCGCGCTCAGAAACTCTTCGACGGTCTGGGATTTGCCCATTCACTTGCTCCTCGCACTCGATTGGCGATTGCTCTGTGCGCTAGTCATGTGCAGCGCGGCTGTCATGGGGCGCCTGCAGGCGATCTGTCATCCCATAGTCGCGCACGACATGGGCTACCCTCAGCCGATAATCGGCGAACACCCCGTTACGGCCCCTGGTCTGCGTTGAGCGGTGTCGTGCCGAAGCGCGCCATGTCGCAACCGCTTCTTCGTCCCTGAAAAAGGACAGCGACAGGAGCTTGTCCGGATCGGAGAGGCTCGTGAACCGCTCGATCGAGACAAAGCCGTCGAGCCGGCACAATTCATCGCGCAAGGCGGCTGCCAGATCGAGATAATGTTGCGTCGCACCTTCCGCTGGCCACACTTCGAACAGGACAGCAATCATCGCTGGATCAGCCCACCGTGCGGGGCCGAGGCCAATCTGCAGAATATCCGATCCTCTCGCCGGATGAATTGCTCCCTCTTGGCAAATTCGTAGTTGGATCGCCCCAGAGGATCGTTGCGCAGGCGCTCGCGATAGGCTTCATAGGCCGCGAGGCTGCCGATGCTATAGACGCCATATGCCGTGGTGGCCGAGCCTTCGTGAGGCGCAAAATAGCCGATGAGGTTGGCACCGCATCGCGGGATCGCCTCTCCCCAGTTGCGGGCATATTCGGTGAAAGCGTCCATTTTGAACGGGTCGATTTCGTAACGGATAAAGCAGGTGATCATGGGCAATCCTTGGCTAGCGATGATCGACGGGTAACGCATTGCGATACGCAAATGCTTCGGTTATGGTCGAACTATGAAAGACGGGCCTCTTGTCGCTCACATTGCCGCACTGATCGGCGACCCGGCACGCGCCAACATTCTAACCGCGCTGATGGGAGGAAAGGCCCTCACCGTATCGGAACTTGCGGAAGAGGCCGGGGTGACGCTGCAAACCACCAGCACCCATCTGGCGAAATTGCGCGATGGTAATCTGGTGGTTCCGCGCAAGCAGGGGCGGCATCGATATTTCGCGCTCGCATCACCCCAGGTGGCGCAGACCATTGAAGCGTTGATGTGCCTCTCGGCTGATCGGGGCATGCCGCGAACCCGAACCGGGCCTCGCGACGAGGCGCTGCGCTTCGCACGACGCTGCTACAATCACCTGGCAGGGACGTCCGGCGTCCAGATGTATGAAAGCCTGATCAGGCGGGGATATCTGACCATCGCAGATGCTGGTCTGACCCTTTCTCCGGATGGCTATCTTTTCGCTGAAGGTCTGGGAATTGACGTCCCTGAACTTGTCGCGCGCCGGACCCCGCTGTGCCGGGAGTGCCTCGATTGGAGTGAGCGCAAGACGCATCTGGCAGGGAGTCTCGGAAGGGCGCTCCTCGACCATATGATTGCACATCGCTGGGTCGTCTCTCACGAAACGACACGGGCGCTGACGTTCACTCCGAACGGGGCAAAGCGATTCAATGCCGCATTCCCGGCGGATTGGGAGCTCTCCGGCTGATCCGCGTTTTCCCGATCCCACCCTTCCGCTATCCACCCATTCCCGGTCATGAGCTGGGCCGATGCGCCATCCCGGAAGCGGCATGTCCGCTTCGGGCCGAACTATCAGGCTAGTCTGGTAGTCGCGAGCGGTTGAGCCGCGGTCGGCACCCGAATCGGTCTGCTCGGGCTGCGAATTGTGGCGATCCCAGGATCGCCTCACCATGAGCATCCAACCATTGCGGCATTCTGACCTCCGACGAGCCGCGCGCTCCAAATCCGGAGCATGCCACGCTTTCCATTCGCGCGGCGACAACGACTAACCCTGAGGTCTGCGTGAAACGCAGATCAGAAGGGGAGGGGGAGGGGATGTGTGCCCGGGTGATTGCCGGGTGCACATCAGGAGTGACGACGATGCTTATTCCCTTTTCCCGGCTCTATCTGAGCGATGCCAACGTGCGCAAAACGCGCAGCGAAGAAGACGATATCCAGCTATCCGCCGACATCGAAGCACGCGGCCTTTTGCAGAACCTGCTGGTCACCAAGAGCAAGAAGCGCGGCAAGTTTGCCGTGATCGCCGGTGGCCGCCGGTTGCGGGCCATCGAGATGATTGTCGCGCGCGGAGCGTGGGACCCCGATACCGAGATCGAATGCAAGCTGCTTGAGGGCAGCGAAGAGGAAGCTGGCGAGGCCTCGCTGGCTGAGAACTTCCAGCGCGTCGGGATGTCACCAGCTGAAGAATGCCGCGCCTTCCAGCACTTCATCAAGGAAGGCAGCGATGTGGCCGCGGTCGCCAAACGCTTTGGCCTGACCCAGCGCTTCGTGGAAGGCCGTCTGCGACTTGCCAACCTCGCCGAGCCGATTTTCGAGGCACTCGCCAAGGGCGATGTCACCCTCGAGATCGCCAAGGCTTACGCCGCGACCGATCAGCACGAGGTGCAACTGCGGGTCTTTGAGCAGATGCGCTACGCCTACAACCCAAGCGCCGATGCCATCCGGCGGATGGTGGCGAGCGGTTCCATGCGCGGCAATGACCCAATCGCGCTGCTGATCGGCGAAGATGCCTATGTGGCCGCCGGCGGCAAGATCGAACGCGACCTCTTCAGCGAAGCGGCAGATGATCGCTGGATCGACATCGAGATCGCCCACAGGCTTGCGGCCGAGAAGATGGAGACCGAAGCCCAGCGCATTGCTGCTGAAACTGGCCTTGCCTGGATCAGCCCAGTGGCGTCGACCAATTCATGGCAGGCGCGCAGCGAAATGGGCGTCAATGCTGTCCGGCTGCCGCCCGCGCCGCTCTCCGAAGAAGCACGAGCCCGAATTGACGCGATCGATGCCCGCATGGAAGAAATCAGCGAGATCATCGACGAAGGCCATGAAGGCGGTGAGGCCGATTTTGGGCAGCTCGAGGCCGAGTATGAGGATCTCGATGCTGAGCGCAGCGAGCTCAATAACCCGGTGCGCGAACTGCCCGAAGAATGGCGCAGTGAGGCCGGACGGTTCCTGGTTCTCACCACCCGCGGCGAAATGGTCCTCGAGGCCGATTACTACAGCGAAAAGCGCCTGTCGTTCGAGACCGATGAGAATGGCAAAGTGACAGCGACGGCCGAAGAGCCGGTCCCAGGTTCCACCAAGCGAGGCAGCGCTGCACCTTCCAGGCCCGAGGCAGTTGCGCCGGGCACGGAGAAGCCGATCAGCGCCCGCCTGTTCGACGAGCTTTCGGTTCAGCGCCGCAATATCCTGTCGGCATCCCTCCTCAGCGATGCCGGGCTCGCGCTTGACTTCGCCATCTTCGCGCTGGCTGACAGCCGCAGCTATGAAAGCCGGGGCACCTCGATCAAGGGCGGACGACCCAACGATCCTGCGACCGGAGAGCTTTCGCAGTCCACAGCCGAAGGGATTCTCGCCGAGGCCGAAAACGCGCTCGACACGGCCTGGCAGGAACATAGCTGTGCAGCCCAGCGCTTCATTGCCTTCCGCGAACTTGCCGACGAAGCCAAGGCGGCGTGGCTCGCCTATGCGGTGGCCATCTCGCTCGAAGCCAAGAAGGGCTATGGTTCGGAATACCATCCGATCCATGCTGTCATCGGCAGTATGCTCGACATCGACGTTGCAGCGATGTGGCGGCCGACAGCCGAGAATTTCTTCGACCGAGTCAGCAAGACCTCGTGTCTTGCCGCGCTGACCGAAGTCGGCGGCAGCGATCTTGCGGCGCGTTATGCCGCCTCGAAGAAAGCTGACCTTGCCAAGACCTGCGAGACGATCTTCGCCGGCAAGGCGATCGTTGAACAGGACGTCAAGGAAGCAGCGTTGGCCTGGTTGCCTGAAGGCATGAAGTTCACGATTGGTGCCAATCCCGCTGATCCGGTCATCCCGGACACCGACGAAAGCGACCCTGTCGCCGACGTCTGCGATGGCGATGACGGTGAAGCCGACAGCGAGGCCGAAGAGCTGATCGATGACCATGAACCTGAAGTCGCCTGTGAAGAAGCGGCGGTAGCCGCCTGAGGCGGTCAATCACCCCTCCTGATGACCTGGCCCGGCCACTCGCCTGAGTGAGCCGGGCCTCTTTTTGTTGAGGAGCAGGCCAATGCGCCAAAGACCCAAGCGCGACGTCGCGCAGGAAATCACCAATCTGATCATCAACACAATCGAGGCCGGAACGCTGCCCTGGCGCCGTCCCTGGAAGAAGACCGGGATGGGCGGAGCGCCGCTGCGCGCTGCAGGCGTCCCTTACACAGGGATCAACCGCCTCTATCTTTGGGCGGTCGCCGATCACTATGGATATGGCTCACGCTACTGGATGACCTGGCGCCAGGCCATCGAGCTTGGCGGACAGGTCCGCAAGGGCGAGACCGCCGAGCCGAGCATCTACTTCAACAGCACGAAGAAGACTGCAATCGACCATGCAACCGGTGAGGAATCGTCGAAAACCATCCGCTTCATGCGCGCCTACAGCGTGTTCAACGCCTCGCAGATCGATGGCCTTCCGCCCCATTTCTATCCGAACCCGGTGCCTGAAGCGCCGCCAACGCCCTCGCAGAAGGCCGCTGCCATCGAGCGCTTCTTCGCACCCATCCCGGCTGACATACGCCTCGGCGGGGACCGGGCGTTCTACTCGCCGGGCGCTGATTATATTCAGCTTCCGCACCCCAATGTCTTCAACACCGAAGACGGGTTCGTGGCCACGAAAGCGCACGAACTTGGGCATTGGTCTGGCCATGCCTCGCGGCTCGCCCGCGAATTTGGCAAGCGTTTTGGCGACAAGGCTTATGCGTTCGAGGAGCTGGTAGCCGAGCAGGTGAGTGCCCGGATTTGTTATGAATTGGGCCTTCCGGCAGACCTCCACGAAAGCCATGCCAGTTATGTCTCGCACTGGCTGGAGATCCTCAAGGCGGACAAGACGGCGATCATCACCGCGGCCGCGAAGGCCGATCAGGCATTCAACCATCTTGCGGCCTATTCGGGCTACCAGAGCGAACCTGTCGAGGATGAAGGGGAGGAAGCCGATGAAACGGCGCCAGTTCCGGCTTGTGCTTGAGCCAACCCCCGAGGAGGTCGTTCGCCTCACCCAGCTTCACCGTTACGCCGGCGATGTTGCAGGCCGGGGGAGGGCGCCCATTGGCGGTGTGCTGGCTGAGTATATCGCAGGCCTGTTTCCCCAGAGGGATCCACGCCAGGTGCTGGACGGTCTTCTCGGCAAGGAGGACGCCGGTTGGTCGCTTGGCACAGCTCCGGGTCAAGGCCCAACGCTCATCATCCAGACAACCGAGGCGGGCGTTGCCGTCTCGGCAGTTGCGCGAATCCTCGAACAGATTGCGCCAAACACGCTCCTACGACCGATGATCTACGAGCCGTTGCCGCTGCAGGGCCTAAGCGAACATCGTCGCAGCCTGCATTGAGGGAAGGGGGATGGGGCCATTGCATCTTGCAATGGAAAGGAAGCCTCATGTCCTGCGACATCGATTACCGTTACCGCCGCGCACTCCAGCCTGATGGACTGACAACCTTCGAGAATGCGCTGCGAGCATTGAACGAGGCCGTCGATGATGTCCGCCTTGCAGGCCGGCAGGCTGCAAACTGCCCAGCAGTGCTGCTCCTCACCCGCCACCTTCAGCGGATTGCCGACGGAAGGCCAACCGAATGTGAGGCAGACGACCAGGCGCTGCGGTCCCAGTGCATCGAACGCCTTGCCGAGCTCAAGCACCGACCGGCGATCATTGCGCTGGTCAAGCGCGGGATCGACTATCGTCCCGAAGAGCTGCGCCACTATCGGCGCGAGGGCACGCGCGCGCTCCGTCAGATCGCAGCAGGGATCGGGCTCGAGCACGCCGATTACCGCATCAGCTATTACACCTCACAGGAACAGCTCGCGGGCGAGCATGTGCTGGAAGCCGACGGGATCTACGTCCGGATCAGCCCGGAAAGGTTCGGCGAGCCAGGTCTCGCCTGGCGCAACCCGTTCTGGAAACCGCCTGGCGCGGTGATGCGCAAAGCGCCGATCACCGCCCTTGCAGACATTCCCGCACTCACGGCGCGGATCGCGCGCGAATTGAAGATCGCACCTCCGGTTCAGCCGGGGCTTATCTGAAGGAGAACGCACATGGGCTGGCTTTACATGCACCGTGCCGGAATGGGTGGCTTCGACACTCCCAAGGCCTATCTCGACAATCAGCTCACATGGGAGCGCGAGAATGAAGAAACCGGCACCTTCGAAGGATGCCGGGTCATCAGAAGCGTGTCCACAACCGGGGCCTATTACGCGGCTGTCCAGCGCTATGGACCGAACAACCAGACCCACGCCATCTCCGCGGTGATCTGTTTTGTCCGCTGGAACCCCAAGGCCGCAGACGGCCTCCTGTTCGGTTATAAGGACATGGATGAAAACTCCGGGCCGGTGGAGGCTGGGTGTCCCAGAAGTATCCTCGAGGAACTCGGGCCAACCAGTCACCCTTATGCCCTCGACTGGCGCAACCGGTGCTACCGGCAGCTGCGGCTGAAGGAACGCAAGATCGCCGATGGCGACATGATCCGGCTGCCTGAACCCATGCAGTTCACCGACGGGAGCGAACACGCGGAATTCAGGGTGACAAAGCGCGGCGCGAAGATTGAACTCAGCACGCCCGATGGGCGAGGCCGGTTCCGCATCAGCAGATTGATGGAGCGCCGGTTCGAAGTCGTGCCCCCCAAGCGTGCGCCGCGCACATTCTTCCCGGCAACGCCGTAACGCTCGGGAGTTGACCATGCTGCTTCAGAGCCTCGATCCCAGAAGGGCGATCCTGTGCGGACGCGCCAATGCCGAGCGCCTCGCCATCCGGATGACAGCAAATTCCGGGCAGAGCCATGCCGTGGTGCGGACGAACAGCAAGCTCCAGCCCTTCTGCGTTCTGCCTGCAGAAGAGGGCCTTCCCGGTGCGATCGAATTGCAGGTCGTGGTTTTGTAAGAGCGGGTAACCTCTGCGGCAGAACCGGAACACCTACTGAGTCTGGCACAGCAAACCTTGATTACCGCAAAGATTGACGCTATATCGCGTCAGAATTCATGGGAAAGTGCAATGGCGATTCAAAACTACGCTGACAACGGAGCGTTTGCTCCGCGCAAGATCGTCGACGCGCTGCGGACCACCAGCGACGAACTCGCACGCTCGCTGGGCCTCGGCAAGGACGCGATCCAGCGCAAAGACCGGATCGCGTCCGATCGTACCCAGCGCCGCCTTCGCCAGATGGTCGAGGTGCTCAACAAGGTCGAGCCGCGCTTTGGCTCGGCGCTGCTGGCCTATGCCTGGTACCGCTCGGAACCGCTGCCCGGCTTCTCGGGCCAGACCGCCATGCAGCTGGTGCAAAGCAACCGGGCCGACGACGTGCTGACCTATATCGACGCGGTCGACGCCGGCGTCCACGCCTAGTCCAATGCACTTTACCGGGCTGCTCTACCGCGCCCACAATCCGGTTTGGTCCCGCGAACCCCTCTCAGGGGAGGGGGCGGCCCGGTTTGGTGGACGGTTCAATCGCATCGGGCGCATCGCGCTCTATACTTCCCTCGCCCCTGAGACCGCGCTGCGCGAGGCCAATCAGGTTGGCACCCTCCAGCCCACCACGCTCGTCGCTTATCAGGCCGACATCGGACCGTTGCTCGATGGCCGCGATGCGGCTGCATTGCGGCCTTTCGGTATCGCACCGGCTGAGCTTGCCGACCCGGCGTGGCGCGATCGGATGCTCTCAGGCAAGCCGGTCCCGACGCAAGACCTGGCGGAGGCCGCGATCGCGCAAGGCTATGCCGGCATCGTCGTCCCGAGCTACGCCCGGGGTGCCCCCGCGGACGCGCTCAATCTGGTCCTGTGGGACTGGGACGGGCGCATCACGCTTGTTGATGACGACGACCGGCTTGGCCTTCGCAATAACTGATGGCCGCTTATTCCTCGATCATCCCTCCAAGACCGGGATCGAGATACCACGATGGGCCTTCGGTAAAGTCGGCGTTGCGGGCAGGAACAGGGCCATCAGGCTCTGACGAGACGTAAGGGTTGACCATCGGTGCAGGGTGCTGGCCCGAGCGCAGAATGTGCCCCGACATCTGGCACCGCGGCCCGAGGAGCTCGAAGAGCCATTCGAGATCGTCGAGCATCTGGACAACTCCGCGCCCTGCCAGCGCATAGTAGAGGCAGCGCTGATAGTCATCGCAATGGCAGGACAGGATCTGCGTCAGCCGAGCCTTGGCATTGGGCAGTCCCTGAAACACGCCCTGCAAGGTCTCATAGAGCTCGCGCGCCGAGTAGTAGGCATCGAACGGCTCCACTCCGATCGAGGCATTGGCGAGCATGCGCTTGGTTGGGCGGCAATTCGGATCAAGTGCCGCGTCGCGCAGCGTGACATCGAGGTCGAACTTGCCGATATCAAAGACCTTGTTCATTATTCATAGGCTCCTGCAGATTATGAACATATCGTGAACAAACGACAGGGTCAAGGCGTCATCATGCATGTGGCTGGTAGGTAAGGACACCACAGGAAAGACCGGCAGGGTCGCCATCAGCGACGAGCTGAAGGCTGCGCTGGTGCGCTGGTATACAGGCCGGGGCAGTGAGGCCGACCACCGCGCTTGCGTCTCACTGGTCTCGACCGCGCGAGAGAACCACAAGTGGATCGCCTGCGATTGCCTTGGGGCAGAGCGGCCGCCGCCGCTGATGAGCGCGGCCTATCTCAGTTTTCAGGAAACCTATTACCTCCGGCGTCTTACTTCACGGCCAGGCCACGATTCAGGCTGCCCATTTCATCTGCCGCAGGCACCACCGCGCATCCGCGAGACCATGAAGGATTCGCTCTATGCCATCGGCATTCCGAAAGGCCTGTTCAGCGCACACCAGAAGGCGCCGGAGAAGCTTGCACAGAGGCCAGAGGACATAGAGCCCGACGACCGCTCACGCGGCGTCGCTATCCCGCGCCTGGGCAAGCTGCTCTGGTTGCTGCTCGAACGCGCAGGCTCGAATATCCTGCGCGAATTACCGCCTAGTGGCAGGCGCGCAGGCTCGATCAGCGAAGAAATGCGCCACCTCAAGCGCGCCGCCGAGGGCCTCGACATCGCGCCGGGCATTCGGCTGTCGGATCATCTCTACACCAACGCGATCGATTACGAGAAACGGCGCGTCCATGCCCGATTGCGGGCTGCGGCCGAGACCTGGCCGCCCGAGTTTGCACCGCAGGCCTTTCTGCTTCTCGAAGCGAGCGAGGTCATATCGAGCGAGGTGGTGACGGGGCTCGGAACTGTCGAAATCCGCAATCGCATCCAGCACACCGGGATCATCCGGGCCGAGGTCGAGCCACCCTTTCTCGTGCTGGCCGTCGTCGGCGAGCATAGTCGGCGCGAAGGATACCTGGCGCTGCGCGCCTATGCCCAGCCTGTCTTCAGCGGGAACCAGTTCGTGCCCGCCGAGCGTGAACACGATCGCGACGTGCTGCGCGCGCTCCAACAGGCCCAGTATGAACTGCGCCGTCTCGGTGTCAGGATGGCGGTCAAGAAGGTCCTCTTTGACATAACGCTGGCTGCGGGCTCAGCGAGGCCGGATTTCCTCGTGGCGCTGCTCGATGAGCATAGCGGGGTGGAATGCAAGTTCGCGCTCCAGATCCTGCAGTCGGATGATCCTGACTACCTTGAGCTGCGCAGCATCGAGCGCGAGCGTCTCGGTCAGGCCGGGCTTGTCGTATCCATGGCCGTCAGCAGTGTGACGCCTGAGGCAATTATCAGCGAAGCCCGCCGCATTCTCGCGTGAAGGGGAGGGGGAGGATGTGAGCGAACCTGAAGAAGGAGAGTTCGCTCATGACATGCTTTGCTCCCTCGCCGCGCCCATCGACATCGATCTGGGGCGCTGTGCAACAGGCCGATCAGCTTGGCCCCGGGATTTGGTCGGTGATGACCGCCAGCCACGGCGGCATCGTTCTGTCCGATCAGAGACAGGCCGCCATGCCGTCGGCGCTACAGATCGAGGGAGGGTCCTACGAGGAAGACTGCGATTGGTCGCTCCCGATCCTTGCCTTTTCCAGCGAGCTTATTGGGCAGGGCCCCTGCTCCGCGGGCTTACTGCAGCTTGCCCGCGATACCGCCAAATGTTGGCATCCGGACCGCTTCAGCGCTTTTACCGGCGAGGCCGTCGAGGAGAATGCCTCCGCGATCTTGCGGACGCGGAAGGCCTACATCGCCGCGATCGGCGAATTCTGCACGACCAGCGCCTGGGGGGATTGGGCCGAATGGGTGCCGGAAGGCAAAGTCGGGGTGATTGCCCGGCAAGTCGAGCGCGTCGATCACCTTGGCCGGCCAACCTATGGCGAGGCCGAAGTCTGCGCGCTGATCGCCAAGGACCTCTACGCCGCGCGCGGCGAGGTCACAGCGCTGCGCGATACGGCGCACGAGATCATCCCCATGCCCGAGGATCTGCGGCCGAAGCGCGTGGGCTGAAGAACACGCCGAAGGCCGCCCGGCTCCGGCCAGGCATCGATCCGCCAATCTGAAGGGAAGGGGGAGGGGAGGGGCGAACCAGTGCGATGAAGGACCCCTTTCCATGAACCCGACAGTCATCCGACCCAGTGTCAGCCCGAAGACGATCACCAAAGTCACGCGCCTCTTTAACGGCACCATCGGCGATATCCTCGGCGAGCTCCTCCAGAACAGTCGCCGCGCGGGCGCTTCCCGGATCGATATCGCCTGCTGCGCCGATCATGATGGAGCGCGATTGACCCTTGTCGATGATGGAACCGGGGTCGCCGATCCGCAGACCATGATTGCGCTGGGGGATTCGGGCTGGAGCCAGCACATCCATGAGGCCGAAGACCCGGCAGGCATGGGTGTCTTCAGCCTGGCGGGCAAGGAAACCCGGATCAGCTCGCGTCATACCGATGCCGACATCGGATGGTCGGTCCATGTCCCAGCGGATGGCTGGACCGGTGCGCAGGACATTGCCGTGCAGCCCCTTGCTCGCCCCGTCGGGACGACAATCAGCTTCCTGATGCCCGGCGTGAGCGAACAGACCACCGAGCGGATTCTGCGCGAGGTCGCGAAGTTCTACCCGCTGCCGGTGTTCTTCAATGGCACGGAAATGCCACGCGAGGACTTTCTCGCCAAAGCAATCTACATCGCCGAGTGGAACGGCAGCCAGATCGGCGTGTTTGCAGGGCGCGAATACCACCAGGACCCCACCGCGAACTTCCATGGCATGGTGCTCACCCGCAAGCTTGCCAGCGTCTCGGAGAGCCTTGGCGGCAAGACCTACCATGCCCGGCTCGATATCGGGGCCACCCCGGGCCTTGCCCTTGTGCTCCCAGCGCGCAAGGAGTTCGTCGAGAACGCTGCCTTTGCGGCGCTGCAGGCAGCGTGCAAGCGCACGATCTATGCCGCGCTGGCGCACAGAGGCCAGCACCGGCTTTCCTTCGAGAACTGGAAGGAAGCGCGCGACCTGGGGGTCGCGCTGCCGGAGGCCGACCCCTGCCTGCCCCGCTGGCATGCTGCCATTGCGGAGAGCGACAACGTCAATGTCGAGTATGAAGAAATCGCAGCAGGTGCGGACACGATCCTTGTCACGGATCTTGAGCCCGATATTGCCCAGGGACTGGAGCGCGCGCTGCGCGACCACCCCTTGCGCCCGCACCTCGTCGAGAACCATCCCGCATACGCTGGCTATGGCTGGTATGACGCGCTGCATCAGCTCGGCAACGTGCGCTTCTATGTTGCAGCCGGAGAGCGCGACCACGTCATCGCCGAAAACGGCAGCTTCCCCCCGCTCGATGACCATGTTCGTGCCGAGACGATCGAGCTGAGGTTTTGTGTCTTCCACCGCGCCAGCGAAACGCAGCGCGAGGAACGGATCTCGGCAGATGTCGCCTTCGTCGTCGGCGAGGATGGCTGGTACAGCGGCATCGACCAGATCCGCATTGCCTATGTTCCGGGTCCGGCGCTGACCCCTGAAACGCTGGTCGATCTGATCGAGAACGTCTGTTTCTGCGCGAACGACGACAGCGAGGCCGACTCCTGGGACACCCAGCACGAGCACTTCTTGCGCGATGCGCGCGAGCTTGCGGCCCGCGTGCTGCTCGGCGAAGACGAGGCCATTGCGGCGCGTATCCGCGACACGCTCGCCGGCATCCTGTGGGTCATTCCCAAGGACCGGCAGGTTGCCATTACCGTCGCCCCCGGGACCGCGATCAATGTTCAGCTGTCCGCTTGTCAGCCTGCCGGCTGAGGCTCGCGAGGCCGTCCGGTTGTCCGCTCGTCGTCTCTTGGATCAGGAGGAGACCTCCAATGCATGACACATCCGACCTCTCTTGTGCTCGGCAGCGCACCGAGCGCATCGCGCTGCTCAATGATGCCGCACGCCAGGGCCGTGACCGAACGGCCCGCATCGTCATGACCTCCGGGCTGCTTGCAGAATTCGGCGGCGACACCGTGGCAGACAACATGATGGCCCAGGCTCGGTTGATGGCCGCTCTGCGCCATTGCACCTTCGCCCCGGATTCGCCCGAGCGAGACTTTGCAAGCATGGATGTCGATGGCATCAAAGTGCTGATGAAGGTCGATTATTACGACACCGAACTGGCGTTCGGGTCCGAGGATCCGGCCAATCCAGCGATGACACGGCGCGTCATCACGCTGATGCGGCCAGCGGACTACTGATGAGTTCAGGGGCTGACATGTCAGTGCGCCGCGGGGCATCGGCCCAGTTAAGGGTGGGGAGGTAACGAGCGCATGAGCAGGCACAAAGTACCGCTTCGTGACGGGATTGCTGCTGCCAGTGCCTATGTCGGATGGGACCGACCGCTTCAGACCTATTTCGCACAGGTACTGAGCGCCCCTGACGAAGACGGAGAAGAGATCGAACTCGTATGGGTCGGAACCGATTTCGGCGAGCTCCCCCGCGCAGTTGACGCAATCCGCGTGCTCAAACCCTATTGCCATATCGATGCAAGTCTTGCCGCACAGCTCGAGATCGACAGGATGGCCTGCCTCGCCACGCGCGATGGACCCAATCAGCTCGAAGCCAAGGCCTTCATGGCGCGCCTCAGCCAGATGAAGGACAGGTCCGAGCCCGAAGCTTAGCTAGGCTCAGGACTCATTGGCCGATCCAGAAGATGACGGT
>NZ_NOXT01000048.1 GCF_002251755.1 Sandarakinorhabdus cyanobacteriorum | reverse complement strand
TATCCGGGCGAGAAAGTGACTTCTCTAAATAGCGGGAACATGGTCCAAGCCGGATGGCAAGGCGATGATCCAGCGAAATGCGCCCAGCCCCGATCGTTGCCAGCACCGCGCCCATGCCAACCAGAGCCAAGGGCGGCCACCAACCCGGCACCGGGCCCGCGGCATGGACAAACCAGAAGCCCACAAGAAAATTCGGAATGAGGATGAGCCCGGCAAGCCGCGTGCCCAGGCCCAGCACCAGCGCGATCCCGGCGAGAAATTGGCACCAAACCGAAACGGGCGCGCCGATGTGCGGCCATGGGATGCTGGCGGCGCGACAGAAACCGATGAACACCTGCATCCGCGCTGCGCTGAACACATTGTCCTGGCTCTGGTAGATCAGGAAGCTGCCGGCCAGCAGCCGCATCAACAACAGTCCCAGATCGCCGCTCCTTGCCAGGCCGGGAAGCTGCCAAGCCGGAGTCATGCCGCCAGGCCCAGCGCCCGTTCCACCCGCTGCACCCAGGCCCGCACAACCGGCCATTCGGCCAGATCAAAGCCGCCCTCATGCGCAACCCTGGTATAGGCGACCAGGCCAATGTCGGCGCAGCTGAAGCCCTTGCCCACAAACCAATCGCGGCCTGCCAGATGGCCCGCCATCACGTCCAGCGCGGCGCGGCCCTTGCGCATCAGCGCCGGATCAATCTCGCTGTCGGGTTTGCCGAGATAGAATTTCTGGAAGCGGCGCACGGCAATGGCGGGCTCGTGGCTATATTGTTCCCAGAACAGCCATTGCAGCATCTCTGCCTGTTCCAGCTCGTCGGCCGGGATCAGGCTGCTGCCCCGCGCCAGGAACAACATCATCGCGTTGGACTGTGCCAGGCGGTGGCCATCGGCCAGTTCCAGGGCTGGCACCTGCCCCATCGGGAATTTGGCCAGAAATTCCGGTGATTTGGCTTCACCCTTCACCACATCCACATCAATCCAGCGATAGGCCAGGCCAAGATGATCAGCGACGAACTTCACCTTGAGGCAATTGCCCGACACCTTGTCTCCATACAGCGTGAACATCGCGTGGCTCCTTCCTTTGCCGGGCATAGCGGCGGCGCGCCGCGATTGAAAGCCGGTGCGGGCTGCGGCAGGAAGGGGCATGACCAGCCCTGCCCTTTCCCTTTATCGCCTGGCCAACATCATGGCCCGTCTGCGCCATCCCGAACAGGGTTGCCCCTGGGATCTGGCGCAGGATTTCGACACGATCGCGCCCTACACCATCGAGGAAGCCTATGAAGTGGCCGAGGCGATTGCGGCGCGCGACATGGCCGAACTGAAGAAGGAACTGGGCGATCTGCTGTTTCAGGTGGTGTTCCACAGCCGCATGGCGGAAGAAGCGGGCCACTTTGCCCTCGCCGATGTGGTGGCCAGCCTGTGCGAGAAGATGGAGCGGCGGCATCCCCATATTTTTGGCGACGGCACCCGGGCGGCCGATGCTGGCGCCCAGAAGGCCGAGTGGGAACGCATCAAGGCCGAGGAACGGGCCGCGGCCGGCGCGCCTGAGCGGCCGGTTTCGGCGCTGGATGGGGTGGCGCGTGCCCTCCCTGCCCTCATGCGTGCCGAAAAGCTGCAGGCGCGTGCCGCGCGCGTGGGCTTTGAATGGCATGATGTGGCCGGTGTGCGCGCCAAGCTGGACGAGGAATTGGCTGAATTTGATGCCGCCGAAACCGATGCCCACCGCGCCGAGGAAATGGGCGATGTGCTGTTCGTGATTGCCAACCTGGCGCGGCGGCATGGCATCGATCCGGAAGCGGCCCTGCGCGCCGGCAATGCCAAGTTCGAACGCCGGTTCCGCGCCATGGAGGCGCTGGCCGGCCCGGCATTTGCCACCCTGCCGCTGGAGCGCCAGGAGGAATATTGGCAGCAGGTCAAGGCGGCAGAGCGGCGCTGATCCGGCTTGCGCTGCGGCCATGGCCGCCGCATGATCCGTCCCACTTGGCTCTGGTGGGGAGAATCGGGCATGTCGCTGAATCGCCGCGTGTTTCTGGCTGGAGCTGCCGGGGCCCCCCTGGCTGGTGCCGCCAATGCCAGCATACTTGCCGCCGGTGCCAGCGCGGCCGAGGCGCGGGCCCTGGAGGCCATTGCAGCCTATCTGGAGGCGCATCGCCGGCATTTCGGCCTGCCAGCCATGGGCATGGTGATGGTGAGCGGTGCCAAGAGCTTCACCATCCTGTCGGGAACGCGCGATTATCGCGAAACGCAAGGCCTGGCCGGCGACGAGCTGTGGCAGATCGGCAGCATTTCCAAGAGCTTCATTGCCCTTATCTGCCTCGCGCTGCAGGCTGAGGGCAAACTGACCCTGGACGATGAACTGCGCCAGCATCTGCCCGAAGCGCGATTGCCCGGTGTGTCGTCCGGTGGGCCGTTCACCATTCGCGGCCTTTTGGATCACACCACCGGCCTGCCGGATTTTGCGCCGGCCATGGGCATCAAGCTGTGGCGCGGCTTTGGCGCTGGCAAGGGCTGGAGCTACAGCAACACTGGCTATGATCTGTTGGGCAAGATGATTGCCCGGATCGAAGCCAAGCCGCTGTATCAAGTGATCGAAGAGCGGGTGTGCAAGCCGCTGGGCATGACGACCACGCGCGGTGCTATCCAGTGGCGCGACCGCACCCGTTATCCGGCAAGCTTCAGCCCGGTGCGGCCCGACCGGCCGGTTCTCACCGCCATGGCGCTGGCGCCGGCGCCCTGGGTTGATGCCGATCTGGGGGCCGGGTCTGTCGCGGCCCCCCTGCCCGACATGGCCCGTTACCTGAAGTTCCTGATTGGCGTTGGCCAGGGCAAGGGTGCGCCGCTGTTGACCGATGCGCAGGCGCGGCTGTGGCTGGAAAGCCCGGTTCCGCAAGACCCGGCGCTGCCGGCGGAAACCTATGGGCTGGGCCTGATGCACCGGCTGGATGAGGATCGCCCCCTCCTCCACCACACTGGCGGGATGGTGAGTTTTTCCTCATCATTTCATGTTGATGCTGCCGCTGGCGTTGGAGCCTTTGCCAGCTGCGCGGTGGGCGGGATCAATTACCGGCCGCGCCTGATCACCCTCTATGCCCTGCGCGCGCTGCGGGCGGCGGCGAGCGGCGGTGCCATGCCGGCTCCGCCGCCGTTGGGCGCCCTGCCCGACAATGCCGGCGATTTTGTTGGCAGCTACACGGATGGTGACCGGCGCCTGACCATTCTGCCCGGCCTGATCGCCGAGATTGACGGCCAGCGCGCCGGCTTGAAGGCGCAGGGCGATGTGATGGCCACAGCCCATCCTGCCCTGGTGGAATGGCCGTTGGTGGTGGTGCGCGGCGGCAAGAAGGGCGATGAAGGCGCGGTGATCGCCATCGATCATGGCGAGCAGCGCTTTGTCCGTTCCGGTGCCAATGCGGCCCTGCCACCACCCCCCCCAGAGCTGTCCGCATTGGCCGGCCATTACCAGAGCGATGATCCCTGGATCGGCGGCATCGCCATCGCGGCGCGCGGCGACAGGCTGTATCTTGGCGGGGTTGAGCCGCTGCGGCCCACTGGCAAGGATGAATGGGCCCCGGCATCATCGAAGGACAATCCGGAGCGGTTGCTGTTTGATGGCTTTGTGAACGGCGTGCCGCAGGTGCTGATCTGGTCAGGCCGGCGGCTGGAGCGGCGCGACCCGTAACGCCACGCAGCGGTCCCGCCCGGCGAGATCGGGATGGAGGCTGGCCGAAAACCCGTGCTGTGCGGCCAAATCCAGCAGGGCCGGGCCTTGGCTGTGTCCGATTTCGAGCAGAGCGAGCGCGCCTGGCTGCATCAGGTCGGCCAATTGTGGCAGGATGCGGCGATAATCATCCAGCCCGTCCGCGCCGGCGAACAGGGCGCTGGCCGGTTCATTTTCGCGCACTTCGGCTGAAAGCGTTTCCGTTTCAGCGATATAGGGCGGGTTGCTGATAATGAGATCGAAGCGCTGATCAAGCCCCTGCCCCCAATTGCCGGGCATGAAGCGGGCACGATCGGCAAGGCCGGTGCGGAAGGCGTTTTCGGATGCCACTGCCAGCGCGGCCGGGCTGGCATCGATGCCAAGGCCGCTGGCATCAGGCCATTCGCTGAGCGCGGCCAGCAGCAGGGCGCCGGAACCGGTGCCGAGATCGAGGATGCGGGTGGGCGCCGGCTGGCACAGGCGCAGCGCCACATCGATCAGGGTTTCGCTGTCGGGGCGCGGAATCAGCACATCGGGCGTGACCTTCAGGTCGAGCGACCAGAATTCGCGGCTGCCGGTGATGTGCGCCACCGGCTCCCCCTTGGCGCGGCGTTCGACAAGCAGATCATAGGCTTGGACATCAATCCTGCGATCCGGATGCAGCAAAAGCGCGCCACGCGATATGCCGAGCAGATGGGCCAGCAGCACTTCGGCGTCCAGCCGCGCAGTGTCGCCGCCAATCCGGCTGGCGGCGGCGTTGAGTGCAGCGATTGCGTGCATCAACCCAGGCTCGCCAGCCGGGCGGCTTCGTCTTCCGCGACCAGGGCGCACACCACTTCGTCCAGCCCCGGCCCTTCGAGTACTTCGGGCAGGCGGTGCAAGGTGAGGTTGATGCGGTGATCGGTGACGCGGCCTTGCGGGAAATTATAGGTGCGGATCCGTTCGGAGCGGTCGCCGCTGCCGACCATGGCCTTGCGATCGGCGCTGCGGCTGCTGGCGAGGCGTTCGCGCTCGGCATCGAACAGGCGGGCACGCAGCAGTTTCAGGGCCTTGGCCTTGTTCTTGTGCTGGCTCCGCTCATCCTGCACCGCCACCACCGTGCCCGTGGGAATATGGGTGATCCTGACCGCGCTGTCAGTGACGTTGACATGCTGGCCGCCGGCGCCGCTGGCGCGGAACACGTCGATGCGCAGATCCTTCTCGTCGATGGCGATGTCGACATCCTCGGCCTCGGGCAGCACGGCGACGGTGGCGGCGCTGGTGTGGATGCGGCCGCCGGCTTCGGTGACGGGCACCCGCTGCACCCGGTGCACGCCGCTTTCAAACTTCAGCCGGGCGAACACGCCGGGGCCCGAGACGCTGGCGACCAGTTCCTTGAAGCCACCCAGATCGGCCGCATTTTGCGAGAGGATTTCCCAGCGCCATCCGTGATTTGCGGCATAGCGCTCATACATGCGGGCAAGATCGCCGGCAAACAGGGCGGCTTCGTCCCCGCCGGTGCCAGCGCGGATTTCCAGCACGGCGGACCTGTCATCTGCGGCATCGCGTGGCAGCAGTTGCAGGGCCAGCGCGCGTTCGGCAGCCGGCAATCGTTCGGCGATGCTGGCCAGCTCTTCCTGCGCCAGGGCGTGCATCTCGTCACTGGCCGGGATGGCCTGCAGTTCGGCCTGTTCGGCCAGCAGCGCGCGCCAGCTCTTGGCAGCCTCCACCACCGGGGTCAGCTCGGCATAATCCTTTGACAGCGCAACAAATTGTTCCCGTGGCAGCGCCGGATTGCCCATGTCGTGCGCCAGTTGTTCGTGGCGGCGCTCGATCTGGGCGATGCGCTCGATGGGCAGGCTCATCCCTTCAGGCCACCGCCGGCCAGCCTGGCCCGGATGGCAGCAACGGCTTCGGCCATGGCGACCGGCACCTGCTCGCCGCTGCCCAGATCACGCATGGTGACGATGCCGCCGGCAACCTCATCGCCGCCGATCAGCACGGCGATGCGGGCACCGGATTTGCCGGCACGCTCCATTTTCTTCTTGAGATTGCCGCGCCAGCCCTGCTCGGCGGCGATGCCGGCACGGCGCAAGCCATTGAGAAGATGAAGCGCTGGCCCCTCCGCCTCGGCGCCGACCGCCACCACGGCGACCTGAACCGGATTGGCCGCCGGCTCGGCCACAAGCATGGCCAGGCGTTCAATGCCGGCCGCCCAGCCGACAGCCGGGGTTTCCGGGCCGCCCATATGGCCGATCAGGCCGTCGTAACGACCGCCGCCCAGCACGGTGCCTTGCGCGCCCAGGCTTTGGGTGACGAATTCGAACACGGTGTGGCGATAATAGTCGAGCCCGCGCACCAGCCGGGCGTTGCGGGTCCAGGCGATGCCGCTGGCCTGCAGACCGGCCTGCAGCTTTTCAAAGAACTGGCCGGCATCGCTTGTGAAGAACGCATCGATCTGCGGGGCCTCGGCCACCAGCGCCTGGTCTCGGGCGTCCTTGCTGTCGAGGATGCGCAGCGGGTTGGCCTCCAGCCGGCGCTGGCTGTCTTCGGAGAGGTCGCCACGGTGGGCGGCGAAATGGGCGGCGACCGCGGCGCTCCAGGCGGCGCGGGTGGTGGGATCGCCCATGGAGTTCAGGGTGACGACGACGTCATCGGCAATGCCCAGTTCGTCGAGCAGATGCTGGCCGAGCGCAATCACCTCGACATCGGCCGCCGGCTCACCAGCGCCGAGGATTTCGGCGTCGAGCTGGTGGAACTGGCGGAAACGGCCCTTTTGCGGGCGTTCGTAGCGGAACAGCGGCCCCCAGGCCGCCAGCTTCAAGGGCGCCAGCTGCTGCCAGCCATTTTCGATATAAGCCCTTGCGATCCCGGCGGTAAATTCCGGGCGCAGGCACATGGCATCGCCGCCGCGATCGGTGAATTCATACATTTCCTTGGAAACCACATCGGTGGTTTCGCCAAGGCTGCGGGCGAACACGGCGGTGGCTTCGAACACCGGCACCTCCACCCGGCCAAAACCGTGGAATTTGCGGACGCGGTTGAACGTTTCGATGACATGATCGAAGCGGGCGGCGGCCTCGCCGATCATGTCTTGCGTGCCGCGGGGTTTCTGGGGGGCCTTGCTCATGGGCGGCGGCATAAGCGAGAGCGCGGCGTGGTGCAATGTCTCCCCCTTCCCCGGTGGCCGCAGCTTCGCTAACCAGCGGGCATGCGCGCTGTTCTGCTCCTTGCCTCCGCCCTGATTGCTGCGCCAGCCCTGGCCCAGCGGTCGCTGCCGCAACCCTTGCCGATCGTGGATGCCATCCCGGCCGCCCGCGACACGCCCTTCCCCGGCACCATCAAGCTGCATGTGGACGTAACCGACACGCAGCGGGGGGTGTTGCGGGTGGCCGAGACGATCCCGGTGCCGGCGGAACTGGCCGGCAAGCGCATGGCGCTGCTGTTCCCCAAATGGCTGCCCGGCAAGCATGCGCCGCGCGGCGAGATCGAGAAGCTGGCCGGGCTGGAGATCAGCGCCGGCGGCAAGCCCTTGATGTGGAAGCGGGATCCGCTCGATGTGTTTGCCTTTTGGGTGGAGGTGCCGGCGGGTGCCACGGCGCTCGATGTGCGGTTCGATTTCCTGTCGGCCACCGATGGGCCGCAGGGGCGCATCGTGGTGACCAGCGACATGCTGAACCTGCAACCGAACAGCGTGTCGCTCTATCCGGCGGGCTGGTTCACGCGCCAGATTCCGGTGGAGCTGTCGGTCACCTGGCCCGACGGCTGGCAGGCCGGTTCGGCGATGCGGGAGGCCCGCCGCGATGGCAACCGGATCACCTACCAAGTCACTGATTATGAAGCGTTGGTGGACAGTCCCTTCTTTGCCGGGCGGCATTTTGCCAAATGGGATCTGGGCCAGAATGTCACCCTGAATGTCGTGGCCGACGAGGCGCGCTTCCTGAAGGCCAGCGACGAGCAGATCGGCAAGCACAAGGCCTTGGTCAGCCAGGCAATCAAGCTGTTCGGCACCCGCCAGTTTGACCATTATGATCTGCTGCTCTCCCTCACCGAGAAGATGGGCGGCATCGGGCTGGAGCATCACCGCAGTTCCGAAAACGGGGTGGACACCGGCTATTTCACCGATTGGGAGCGGGGCCCGGGCCGGCGCAACCTGCTGCCGCACGAATTCACCCACAGCTGGAACGGCAAGCACCGGCGCGGTGCCGATCTGGTGACGCCGGATTTCCGCACCCCGATGCGCAATTCGATGCTGTGGGTGTATGAAGGGCAGACGCAGTTCTGGGGCTATGTGCTGCAGGCCCGCTCGGGTCTGGTGTCCGTTGCCGAAACCATTGATCAGATTGCCGGAATCGCCGCCACGCTGGACAATCGGCCGGCGCGCGGCTGGCGCAGCCTGGATGACACCACCAATGATCCGATCATCACGCCGCGCGCGCCCAAGGGCTGGCTGAGCTTCCAGCGCAGCGAGGATTATTATGCCGAAGGCATGCTGGTGTGGCTGGAGGTGGACGGCATCATCCGGCGGGAGAGCAAAGGCTTGAAAAGCCTGGATGATTTTGCCCGGCGCTTCTTTGGCACGGGCGATGGCGACTGGGGGGTGAAGCCTTATGATTTCAATGGCTTGGTTGCTGATCTGAACGCGGTGCAGCCTTATGACTGGGCTGGTCTGCTGACGACGCGGCTCACTGAAAAGGCCAGTGGCGCGCCGCTGAAGGGGCTGGAGATGCTGGGGTGGAAGCTGGTCTATCAGGACAAGCCGAGCAGCGCCTTCACCGATGCCAACCGGCGCCACGTCAATCTGATGTTCTCTGGCGGGCTGCTGCTCGGCACCAATGGCAAGGTGGAGCAGGTGCTGTGGGGCAGCGCCGCGTTCGATGCCGGGTTGGTGGTGGGGGACATGATCATCGCGGTGAACGAGATCCCCTACAGCGATGATGCCCTGCGTGCGGCGGTGACGGCGGCGAAAGGTGGCACGGCGCCGATCCGGCTGCTGGTGAAGACGGACGACCGGGTGCGCAGCGTGGACTGGGCGTGGAACGGCGGCCTGCGCTATCCGCGGCTGGAGCGGCTGGCACCGCTGGATGCGAAGAACCCGACCGGGCTGGAGCGGTTGCTGACGGCGAAGTGAGGCGCCCCTCCGTCGCGCGTGCCGCGCGCCACCTCCCCAAACAAGTTTGGGGAGGATTTAGCCCAGTGCCTTCAGGCCGGCGATGCAGGCGATGAGGGTGATGAGCAGCAGGGCGCGGGCGAGGCTCAATGGTTCGGCGTAGAAGGCGATGCCGATGAGTGCGGTGGCGCCGGCGCCGATGCCGGCCCACACGGCATAGGCGGTGCCCATCGGGATATGGCGGCCGGCCAGCGCCAACAGGCCCATGGAAGCGGTGACGGCGATGAGGAAGCCGGCCAGCGCCGCCAGGTTGCGGCCGCCATCGATGTGGCGCAGCGCGGTGGTGAAGCCGGCTTCGCACAGGCCGCCGGCCAGCAATGCCACCCAGGCCCAGTTTGCGTTCATTTTCCTGCCCTCCGCCCAAAGTCCCATCGTCCGCGTCATTTGGACCGTGGACAATATTGCCGCAGCCCCGTAACCCGCCCCCAAACCGAACAACAGGAGTTTTCAGAGCGATGCGTATCGATGCGATCCCGATTGGCGTGAACCCGCCGCATGATGTCAACGTGATCATCGAATGCCCGCTGGGCGGCGAGCCGGTGAAATATGAACTGGACAAGGCATCGGGCGCGCTGTTCATCGATCGCATCCTGCACACGCCGATGCGCTATCCGTGCAATTATGGCTTCATCCCGCACACGCTGGCCGATGATGGCGACCCGATTGATGCGCTGATCGTGGCGCGCACGCCGTTCATGCCGGGCTCCATCGCCCGCGTGCGCCCGGTAGGCGTGCTGATGATGGAAGATGATGGCGGCGGCGATGCCAAGCTGCTCTGCGTGTCGGTGAACAAGGTTTATCCTTATTATTCCGACGTCGAGGAATATACCGATCTGCCCAAGATCGTGCTCGACCAGATCGAGCATTTCTTCACCCATTACAAGGATCTGGAGCCGGGCAAGTGGGTGAAATGCTCGGGCTGGGAAGGCCGGGCCACGGCCGAGAAGCTGATCCTGGAATCGATCGAGCGCTATGAAGCCGAGAAGGCCGGTCGCCTGGCGGTGGAGCACAAGGAACACCCCGGCGCACCGCGCTGAGCCAGGCGTTCCGGACGATGCGAAGGGCGGCCCCGGTGGCCGCCCTTTTCATGTTGGCCGGCGGTGCAATGCAATTTTCAAGGAGCCGGGGAAGTTTGCCATGGGGCGGTGGCTGTAGGACAGGCCGGTAACCAAGCATCTGCAATTGTTCTGGAATTTCCACCGGTGTTTCGGTTTTGAGGCCCAACTGGCTGATTCGGCGGCATTTTGGCGTGGCAAAAGCGTGTGATTTGGTGCCCGCGTCTGGCGCTGCGGTGACCGCAGGCTGCGCGCTGGTGACCGCATATTGCGCGCGGGTAACCGCGCTTCTTGCGCGGGTGACGCCCTAAAGCAGCCGCTGCAGATTGGCCATGGCGGCCATGGCGGCGGGGCGCAGTTGCTGCAGGATGGCGATCTTGTCCGCCTCGTGCGGCTGCACATCGCGCATCACGGCGGCAAAGCCATCCAGCCGGCAGTTGACGATCCACTGCATCAGTTCGCGGTGCTGGGACCAGGCGCCCTGGTTGAACAGGTTGACCAGTGCGGCGCGCGGGAAATCGGTGATGGCATCGGGCAGTGGCACCGCCATGGTGAGGGCATTCTGCGCCGCCTCCCCCTCCACATGGGCTTCCACCCAGGCGATCAGCGCGGCGCTGAATGCCGGCTGCGGCACGCGCACCATCTGCGGCACGATCTTGCCAGGCTGGAACACCGGCACCGGCGGCCGCCGCTCCACGGCCGAGGCGGTGCAATCGATGAACAAGGTGCCCGGCGGCGTGGCGCGGCTGCCGCCGTCCAGCAGCATGCGATCCTGCTCCAGCGCCTGCACCCGGCCCAGGCGGATCACATCGGTGATGCGCTGCAATTCGCGCACCTCGGCGGTGGAGGCGATGGCATAGTGGAACATTTCTGGCCAATGATCGCGCGAAATGCGCTGCATGTAGCCGCAATCTTCCAGCCGGGCGAACAGATCTGCGGCATCGCTGGCCGCGCCAAGCGCAGCCAAGAAGCGCAATTGCCCGCCGATGCACTGTTCGAAAAAGGCCTGGCCGGGCTGCACGGCGCTGCGGTTGAAGAACCAGGAGGCGCGCGGGGCGACCCAACTGATCATGCTGGGCGTGGCACCGGCGGCGAGCAGCCACAGGATCGTGTCCATCCCGGTCTTGCCGGCGCCGAGCACGACATAATGGCGCGGCATGGCATCGGGCTTGCGCCACAGGTGCGGCAGCTCCCCGGGCGGCACGATGCGCACGCCATCGGCGACGGCGAATTTGCGCGTGTGGGTGGCCGGCACGCTGGTGGCGAGATAGGTGGAATCGATGATCTTGCGGCCGATGCTGACCTGGATTTCGGCGCCGCTGACCAGGTTGACGATGCGGCCATCGCCGACATGGTTGCTGAATGGCAGATAGCGCACGCGGCCGGTGGGCAGCAGCACCCGGTTCATCACCGTTTCGAAATAGGCGCTGACCTCCGCGCCCGAGGCCAGTTCATAAAGGCCGGCGTTGAGGCCCTGGGCGTCGATCTGGCCCGATCCCAGCGGCAGCGAGGCGACGCCATAAAAGGCCGAGGGCTGGTGCAGCGTCACGAAGCCATAGGCATCATTCTAGTGGCCGCCCGGCTTGGCGTGGCGATCGACGATGGTGATGGTGGCATCGGGCAGTTCGGTCAGCAGCGTATCGGCAAAGGCCAGGCCCATGGCGCCCGCGCCGATGAGCAGATAATCGCTGTGGTGCTGGCCGCTCATTGGCTGTTGGCGAGCGCGGTCAGCGCGTCCCCATCCACCCGCATCACCGTCCAATCGTCCATCGGCTTGGCCCCCAGCGCCTTGTAGAAGCCGATGGCAGGCGTGTTCCAATCGAGCACGGACCATTCGAACCGGCCATAGCCGCGCGCCACCGCGATGCCGGCCAGATGCACCAGCAGCGCCTTGCCCAGCCCGGCCCCGCGCGCGGACGGCATGACGAACAGATCTTCCAGATACTGCCCGGGCTTGCCGGTCCAGGTCGAGAAGTTGGTGAAGAACAGCGCCAGGCCAACCGGCACGCCATCCTGCTCGGCCAGCACGCATTCGGCGGCGGGCTTGTCACCGAACAGGGCGCGAGCGAGATCATCGTGGCTCGCCTTCACCGCATCCGGTTCCTTTTCATAGATCGCCAGTTCGACGATCAGCCGGTGGATGGCGGGAATATCAGACGGGGTGGCGGCGCGGATCATGATTGCCAGCCATGGCCGCGGTTGCGCCGGCTGGCAAGGCCGGGCGATCAGAAGCCGAGATAGACGCTGCCAATCCCGAACAGGAAGAACCCGACAAGCAAGCCCAAGGCGAGCTTCATGTTGACATTCTTCATGACGACCTCCCCCGAATCGGTTACGAGATTGTCATGATGTTTGCGGCGGGGGCAGGTGTCAACGCGTCGCAGCACGGGTCCATACGGCAAGCCCCGCCATGGCCCAGGCCGCCAGCAGCGCCAACAGGGCCTGCCGCCAATCGCCATCGATCAACCGCACCAGCGCCGCTATCTTGGCCAGCCCCACGCCCAGCCAGAGCAGGCCGGCCAGGCCGCGCTTCACAACATGCGGCCCATGGCGCGGAACATCCACATGACGCTGAAGAAGGCGAGGCTGACGGAGGGGACGGCGAACAGCCAGTAGCGCGCGCCCCGGTCCACCCGATCAGGCAGCCACAGGCGCAGGAGGACGAAGGCGCTGGCGGCCGGAGCGGTGAGGCCGGCGAGCCAGGTGAGCCGATCGGCATCAAAGCCCAGACCAATGGCTTCGAGCAGGACGACCAGCGCGCCAAGCCCGAAGCACCAAATGGCGACGCGATAGCCGTAGGCCACCGCCTGCTGGCGCACCGGCTCTTCCACCCGGCGCGGGCGGGGAGGTCCGCCGTGCATGGCGGCTTATTCCGCGGCGACGGCGGCGGCCGCAGCTTCGTTGGCGGCCTCGATCTCGGCGGCCTTGGCCTCCACCAGGCCCACGATATGTTCCAGCATGCGTTCATCATCGATGACATGATCGGAGATGCCGGACAGGAACACGGCGTGGCGGCCGTTGCCGCCGCCGGTGAGGCCGATATCGGTTTCGCGGGCTTCGCCGGGGCCGTTGACGACGCAGCCGAGCACGGAGAGCGACAGCGGCGTGGTGATATGGGCGAGGCGGCGTTCCAGCGCGTCAACCGTTTTCACCACGTCAAAGCCCTGGCGGGCGCACGACGGGCAGGAGACGATCTTGACGCCGCGGGCGCGAATGCCGAGCGATTTCAGGATGTGATAACCGACCTTGACCTCCTCCACCGGATCGGCGGAGAGCGAGACGCGGATGGTGTCACCAATGCCGGCCCACAACAGCATGCCAAGGCCGATGGAGGATTTGACCGTGCCGCCCTGCAGGCCGCCGGCTTCGGTGATGCCCAGATGTAACGGATAATCGCACACTTCGGCGAGGCCATTGTAGGCGGCGACGGCGAGGAACACGTCGCTGGCCTTCACGCTGATCTTGAACTCGTGGAAATCCTCGTCCTGCAGATATTTCATATGCTCGAGCGCGCTTTCGACCAGCGCTTCCGGGCAAGGCTCGCCATATTTTTCGAGCAGATGCTTTTCGAGGCTGCCGGCGTTGACGCCGATGCGGATGGCGCAACCATTGGCCTTGGCGGCGTTGACCACTTCCTTCACGCGGGCGCGGCTGCCGATGTTGCCGGGGTTGATGCGCAGGCAGGCGGCGCCGCCATCGGCGGCTTCGAGCGCGCGCTTGTAGTGGAAATGGATGTCGGCCACGATCGGCACGCGGGCGGCGCGGGTGATCTGGCGGAAGGCGGCGGTGGCTTCCGGCGTGGGGCAGGAGACGCGGATGATATCGGCGCCCACCTCTTCACAGGCGCGGATCTGATCGATGGTTGCGGCCGCATCTTCGGTGGGGGTGTTGGTCATGGTCTGCACGGCGATGGGGGCATCGCCGCCCACCGGCACCTTGCCCACCATGATCTGCCGGCTCTTGCGACGGGTGATGTCGCGCCACGGACGCACGCTCATGCCACTTGGCTCCCTTGACTGGTTCGCCCTGCCCGGCGCGAATTTCGCCCTGCCCGATAGCACAGGGATGCGTCCGCGCAAGACGCGGCATAACATGGCAGCATGACCGATTTTCATCTGCCGCCTGAAAAAACTGCCGCCATTCCCGCCGCCACCGTGATCCTGGCCCGCGAAGGGCCGGGCGGCATTCCCGAGTTTCTGCTGGTGCAGCGCGGCGAACAGCTGGCCTTTGCCGGCGGTGCGCTGGTGTTTCCCGGCGGGCGGGTGGATGCCAGCGACATCCACATTGCACGCAACCCACAACTGGCCGTTGGTTTTGACGGCCTGAGCGATGTGGATGCGGCCGCGCGTGTGACCTGTGCGCGCGAGGCGCTGGAGGAAACCGGCGTGCTGTTGACCGACGGGCCGCATCCGGACGAGGCGGCGCTGGCCTATGCCCGCAGCCTGCTGGCCGCCGGGCCGGATGAGGCGGAAGCGGTGGGCTTTGCCGGCATGCTGGGGGCGATGGCGCACAAGGTGGATGCGGCGCGTTTCCTGCCGTTCGCGCGCTGGGAGCCGCCGGCCGCCGCCGCCATTGCCCGGCGCTTTGACACGCGATTCTATCTGGCGGATGCCGGGCGCAGCGCCAACGCGACGATCACGCCCGATGGGTTCGAGGCCAAGGCGCTGCGTTGGACCACGGCGGCGCAGGCGCTGGCAGATTATGATGCCGGGCGGGCCGCCATGGTGTTTCCCACCTGGTGCAACATGCACCGGCTGGCGCAATATCAATCATTGGCAGCCCTGTTTGATCGCGTGGGTGCCCTGCCCGCCCCTTATGTGCAGCCGGCGTTCGTGACCATGGAGGGTGAGCCCTGGCTGACCATCCCCGAAGGCATTGATTATCCGGTGACGCGCGATCGGGTGGCGAGCTTGCGGCGGGAGTGAGCGGGGGATTTGTCCGGGCTGGCCGTTGAGAGGACAGTTGTTGAGGAGATTGACATGCGCCTGTTGCCCCTGATTGCCCTGCTGGCCGCTGCACCCGCCCTGGCCCAGGCACCCGCCGCCCCGGCCACCCCGCGCGAGCGGCTGATCGCGGCCGATGCCAACAAGGATGGCAAGTGGAGCAAGGAGGAGTGGTTGGCCGCCGGCCGCCGCGAGATGGGCTTCACCATGCTGGATGCCGACAAGGATGGCTTTGTGACCCAGCCGGAGTTGATGGAGGGCATGAAGCGCATGCAGGCGATGGGGATGGCGCCGCCGCCGCAGTGAAGGCGGTGCCCCTCCGCCTCGCCATGCTCGGCACCTCCCCAAACAAGTTTGGGGAGGATCTGTTCTTGCCACGCATTTAGGTCGGCAGCGTTTAGCCCGGATTATTCACCGGCCGGGTGATTTCGGGTT
>NZ_NOXT01000050.1 GCF_002251755.1 Sandarakinorhabdus cyanobacteriorum | reverse complement strand
ACGCTACTCCAACCCGCCCACACAAGTCCGGGGTGACGTGGCAAGGGGCGGGGCCCCTTGACCCGTTTGTTTTCGGGTGGGCTGGAGGGCTGGGTTGGGCCTCCGCGCCAAACGTCGACCTCAGCGGTGTTCCTTCCCCTGAGCAGACTCGAGGCTCACACATGACCATCGAATCGGGTGCAGGGGCCTCGCCCCTGCCCGCCGGAGGCCCGCCTTTTCTTTCCAATCAACAAGTCCTCAACCCAGCAATGGCAGCCCCACCGCTGCGCCGAGGCCGACGGCGGCCAAGGGGGCGAGTTTGTTTTTCCAGCGGTAGAGGAGGGCGAGGCCGGTGGCGGTGATGGCGGCGCTGATGGCGAGGTTGGGGCTGGCGGTGGCGGCGGTGCGGGTGAGGTCGATGAGGGTGACGGCGATGAGGCCGACGACTCCGGCGGCGATGCCTTCGAGGGCGTGGATGAGGCGGGGATCGTCGGTGACGCGTTCGAGATGTTCGTAGAAGAGCAGGGAGAAGGCGAAGGCGGGCAGGAACATGCCGGCGGTGATGGCGATGGCGCCGGAGAGGCCGGCGGCGACGAAGCCCACGAAGGTGACGAAGATGACGAGCGGGGCGGGCAGCAGGCCGGAGAGGCCGAGGCCATCGAGGAAGGCGGCATCGCCGAGCCAGCCCTTGCTGACGGTGTCGGCGCGGACGAAGGGGATGGCGGTGTAGGCGCCGCCGAAGGTGAGGAGGCCGCCTTTCAGGCCGGCGAGGAAGAGGGCGAGCGTCGTGGGTGTGCTGGTGGTGGCGGCGGTGGTCGCCGGGCCGAGGCTGGCGGGCAGGGTGAGGGCGAGGGCAGCGGCGGCGGCCACGGCGAGGGCGGCGGGCAGGCGGCGGCCGCCGGCCCAGAGCGCGTGGGCGGCGCCGGCGGTGGGCAGCACGATCCAGAAGCTGACCCCGGCGAGGCTGGCGGCTGCGGCGGCGAGGGCGATGGCCCAGAGCGCGGCGTTGGCGAGGATATGTTCGCCGATGCGGTGGACGGCGCGGATGATGAGCGCGATGACGGCGGCCTGCACGCCCAGGAACAGCGCGCCGAAGGCGGTGCCGGTGATGAGGATGAGGGTATAGGCCCAGGCCAGCGCCAGCATGAGGACGAAACCCGGCGCCATGAAGCCGAGCCCGGCGGCCAGCCCGCCCAGCCGGCCGCCGGCCCGCACGCCAAGGTGCACGCACAGTTCATGCGCTTCCGGGCCGGGCAGCACCTGCATCACCGCGACGAGGCGGTTGAACTGGTCCTTTGAAATCCAGTGTTCCTCTTCCACCAGGGCCTGGCGGATCATGGCGATCTGCGCCACCGGGCCGCCAAAGGCCAGCGCACCGAATTTGAGGAAGCGCCAGAACAGCGCGGGCGGCGACAGGCTGGGGGTGGCGGGGGCGGTCATGCCTGGGCTCCGGTGGTGGCCGGGCGGTGGGATCGCCAGTCGTGCACTTCGTCGGTGGCGTCGCGGCACCAGCGGTAGAGCGCGTCATAGAGGGTGAGGCCGGCTTCGAGCTGCTGCTGATCATCGGCGAACAGGCGCGACAGGCCGAGCGAGGCGGCAAGCAGGCCGGGGCATTCGGGGGCCAGGTGCAGCTGGCCGGTATCGGCACCGCGCACGATGGTGGCGAGGCGGGCGAGCGCCGGCAGGGTGGCGAGGCCAGAGGCTTCGATCATGACATCAAATGTGCATAGGTCGCCGCGATGGGTGAAGCTGACGCCATCGGCTTCGATATCGAAGGGGGCCGCGCCGAGCGTGGCGGCGATGGGCAGCACATCGGAGGTGGCGGCGAACAGGATGTTGGCGTGGGGATCGACGAAGCGGCGGATCAGCCAGGGGCAGGCGATGCGGTCCACCTTGGGGCGGGCGCGGGTGACCCACAGGCTGCGGCCATCGCCATCGCGGGCCGGCAATGCGGATTGCGGCACCAGCGGCAGCCCCGCCGCGGCCCAGGCCGGGTGTCCGCCGGCCAGCACATCGGCCGGGATGCCGGCGGCGCGCAACTGGGCGGCGATGGCGGTGGCAGTGGCATCATCGGGCAGGCCGATCACCACCGCCGGCTGGCCGATGAAGGCTGGTGCCCCGGCGGCAAGATCGGCGGCCGGGCGGCGGACCGCGCCGGGTATCAGGCGGGGATCAGCGGCAAAGGCGGCATCGCTGCGCACATCGATCAGGGCGGGTGCGGTGGGCAGGCCGATCAGGCGCGACAGCCGATCGATGGGCATGGCGTGGAGCTGGGGCACGCGGGCGTCCTCAAGGCTTGAACAAGGGGCTGAAACAGCGGTTGCAAGGTGGGGGACGCGATGCTTTGGCCGGGGCCTGATGGGGTGATCGCCAGCCCCATGCCGGCAGAATTGTCAAAGCCGGCGGGCCTGTCAAGCCGCTGATCTGGCACGGCCGGCGCAGCATGCTATGCTGGCAGGCGATCAGGACAGGAGAGGATTGCCGATGACCGCGCCCATGCTTGCCCCCGGCAATCATCCCGATGCCATCGCTGCCCAGGTGGAGCGGCTTCTGGCGGAAGCCACGCTCGCCGAGAAGGTGGCGATGATGTCGGGCAAGGGGTTTTTCAAGGCCTTTGCCGAAGATGGCCGGGTGTGGGCGGCGCGGCCCTATCGCGCCGGGGGCGGGCTGGAGCGGCTGGGCGTGCCGGCCTTGTGGTTCACCGATGGGCCGCGCGGGGTGGCGCGCGGGCAATCGACCTGTTTTCCCTGCACCATGGCGCGCGGCGCCAGTTTCGATGTCGGGCTGGAACGGCGCATCGGCGAGGTGATGGGGATCGAGGCGCGGGCGCAGGGCTGCAATCTTTCGGGCGCGGTGTGCGTGAACCTGCTGCGCCATCCCGGCTGGGGCCGGGCGCAGGAAACCTATGGCGAGGATCCGGTGCATCAGGCCGAAATGGGCATCGCGCTGGGAACGGGGATCCAGGCCCACAAGGTGATCGCCACGGTGAAGCATTTTGCGCTGAATTCCATTGAAAACAGCCGCTTCTACGTGAATGTTGTGATTGATGAGCGCAGCCTGCACGAGGTGTATCTGCCGCATTTCCGCGAGATACTGGATGCCGGCATCAAGAGCGTGATGAGCGCATACAACAAGGTGAACGGCGAATTTTGCGGGCAGCATCACGAATTGCTGACCGGCATATTGCGCGGCGAATGGGGTTTTGACGGCTTTGTGCACAGCGACTGGGTGAAGGGCGTGCATGCCCCCTATGGCGCTGCGGCCGGGCTGGATGTGGAAAACCCGGAGCCTTTGGTGTGGGGCAGGCATCTGCTGGCGGCAGTGGAGGCCGGGCAGATCGCGCCGGCGGTGATCGACACGGCGTGCCGGCGCATCTTGACGACACTGCTGGCGGTGGAGGCGGCGGAGGCACCGTTGGCGGACTATGGGGAGGATCTGGTCTCCTGCCCGGCGCATGTGGCGCTGGCGCGGGAGGCGGCGGAAAAATCGGCGGTGCTGCTAGAGAATGATGGCGCGTTGCCGTTCGATCGGGCGCGGCTGCGGCGGCTGGCGGTGCTGGGCCGGCTGGCAGGCATCGAGAACACGGGGGATTTCGGATCGTCGCGGGTGCGGGCGCGGCATGTGGTGATGCCGCTGGCTGGCCTGGCCGAGGCGCTGGGCGAAGGGGCGATCCTGACCGGCGATGAAAGCGATCTGCCGGCGGCGGCTGCGGCCGCGGCGGCGGCCGATGCGGTGGTGATCGTGGTGGGCACCACGGCCGATGAAGAGGGGGAATATATCCCCGGCGACATCAACCTGGGCCAGGAGGCGGCGGGCCAGGCGGCGCGGGTGGCGCGGTCGCGCGGCGGGGACCGCACCCACCTGGGCCTGCCGGCGGCGCAGCTGGCGCTGATCCGGGCGGCGGCCGCGGCGGCGGCGGGCAAGCCGGTGGTGGTGGTGATTGTGGCGGGTTCGGCGATCATGGTGGAGGAGTGGCGCGGCGAGGTCAGCGCGATCCTGCAGACATTTTATGCCGGGATGGAAGGCGGCCGGGCGCTGGCGCGGTTGCTGCTGGGCGAAGTCTCTCCATCCGGCCGGTTGCCGTTCACGGTGGCGCGCGATGCCGGCGATTATCCGCCGTTCGATCCGGCGGTGGACGAAGTGGTCTATGATCTGTGGCACGGCTATGCCAAGTTCAGCCGTGAGGGGAAGAAACCGCGCTATCCCTTTGGCCATGGCCTGTCTTATGCGCGGTTCAGCCAGCGGGCGTTGGGCGTGCGCCGGCAGGGGGACCGGTTGCACCTGCAGGTGGCGGTGCGCAACGATGGGGCGATGGCGGCCGGCCACGTCGTGCTGTTCATGGCCGAGGCGCCGGGGGTGCTGGCCCCGCGCTGGCCGCGCAAGCTGATCGGCTTTGCCCGGGTGGAGCTGGCGCCGGGCGAGACGCGGGTGGTGGAAGTGGTGGCGCCGATCAGCCGGCTGATGATCCGCGATGCCGGTCGCTGGCTGCTGGAGCCGGGGGATTATCGCATCCTGGCGGTGCGGAATGCCGATGATCCGGCGCCGCTGGTGGCCGGGCTGCGGCTGTAGGTCGCCATATTTAATGGGAGGATGACCGGGGTTCGGGGCATGATAGGCTCCGCGCCATGGCTCATCCCCGCTACCCCCATGTCTTCTCGCCGCTCGATCTGGGCTTCACCCGGCTGAAGAATCGCATCCTGATGGGATCGATGCACACCGGCCTTGAGGATATCGAGGGCGGGTTTGAGCGCATGGCGGAATATTTCGCTGCCCGGGCGCGCGGCGGGGTGGGGATGATCATCACCGGTGGTATCGGCCCCAATCACGAAGGCACCGGCGGCGGCAAGCTTTCCACCGACGAAGAGGCCGCCCAGCACCGGATCGTGACTGAGGCGGTGCACGCGGCCGATCCGGATGTGAAGATCGTGCTGCAGATCCTCCACGCCGGGCCGCTGGCCGCCACGCCCGCCTGTGTGGCGCCATCGGCGATCCGCAGCCGTATCGGCCGTTATGTGCCCAATGAGCTGGACGAGGACGGCATCGAGAAGCAGCTGGCCGATTTTGCCAATTGCACCGCCAAGGCGCGCGACGCCGGTTATGACGGGGTGGAGATCATCGGTTCGGCTGGCTATCTCTTGTCAACCTTCCTGGTGGAGAAAACCAACGCTCGCACCGACCAGTGGGGCGACAGTTTCGAAAACCGAATGCGCTTTCCGGTGGAGGTGATCCGCCGCTGCCGCGCTGCCGTAGGGCCCGATTTCATCATCGTGTTCCGCATTCCGGCGATGGACATGCTGGAAGGCGGCATGTCGGGCGAGGAGGTGATCCAGCTGGCGCAGGCGGTGGAGGCGGCCGGCGCCACCATCATTTCCACCCATTTCACCTGGCACGAAGCCCAGGTGCCGACCATCGCCACCATGGTGCCGCGCGCCGCCTTTGCCGAGGTGACCGGGCGCATCAGGAAGCATGTCAATGTGCCGATGATCACATCCAACCGCATCAACATGCCGGATGTGGCCGAAGCCGTGCTGGCCGCCGGCCATGCCGATCTGGTGAGCATGGCGCGGCCGATGCTGGCCGATGCCGATCTGGTGGTGAAGGCCTGGGAAGGCCGCGAGGACGAGATCAACACCTGCATCGCCTGCAACCAGGCCTGCCTGGATCACACGTTCAGCGGCAGGCTGACCAGCTGCCTGGTCAATCCCAAGGCCTGCAACGAGACGCTGCTGGTGGCGCGGCCGGCGGAACGGGTGCGCGATCTGGCGGTGGTGGGCGCTGGGCCGGCTGGGCTGGCCTTTGCCGTGGAGGCGGCACAGCGCGGCCACCGGCTGACCATTTATGAGGCCGGGCCGGAGATTGGCGGGCAGTTCAACCTGGCCAAGCGCGTGCCAGGAAAGGAGGAGTTTCACGAAACCCTGCGCTATTTCAGCCGGATGATCGAGAAACTTCAGATCACGTTGAAGCTGAACACCCGCGCCGATGCCGCCATGCTGGCCGCCGCCGGCCATGACGAGGTGGTGGTCGCCACCGGCATCCGCCCGCGCACGCCCGATATGCCGGGCATCGATCACCCCAAAGCCGTGCCCTATATCGATGCCATCCTGGGCCGCCGGCCGGTGGGGCGGCGCGTGGCGATCATGGGGGCGGGCGGCATCGGTTTTGATGTCGCCACGCTGATCACCCATGCCGGCCCGTCGGCGGCGGTGGATATCCCGACCTTCTGCCGGGAATGGGGCGTGGATTTCGCCAATCACCCGCGCGGCGGCGTGACGGGTGTGCCGATCAGAATCGAGAAGGCCGACCGCGAGGTGGTGATCTTGCAGCGCCGTGATGGCGCGCCGGGCAAGACACTGGGCCGCACCACCGGCTGGACCCACCGGTTGAGCCTGGTGCGGCGCGGCGTGAAGATGATCGGCGGCGTCACCTATCTGAAGATTGATGACGAGGGCCTGCACACGCTGGTGAACGATCAGCCGACGCTGTTTGCCGTGGACACGGTGATCATCTGCGCCGGCCAGGAACCGGAGCGCAGCCTGTATGACGCGCTGGTGGCGGCAGGGGTGAAGGCCCGCCTGATCGGCGGCGCAAACGAGGCGGCGGAGCTGGACGCCAAGCGCGCCATTGCCGAGGCGACCGAACTGGCGCTGGCAAGCTGACGCCGTGGGTGAAGTGGATGCCCCGCGAGGATTCGAACCTCGATTAACGGAGTCAGAGTCCGGAGTCTTACCTTTAGACGACGGGGCATCAAGCGGTGAGGCGGCCGTTTAGCGGTGCCGGTCGTGCCGGTCAACAGGCTTTGAGATGCGGTGAGATTTGCGTTTGCGCCGCAACATGGGTAGCCTGTGTTCAGGTTCTGCTGCGGCGTCCCGGCAATCGGGGCCACCAAGGCAGGTTTGAATGTGATGGACTTGCCGATGCCGGCCCGAACCGAGACTGCCCGTGGGCCCCAGCGCCCGCCGGATCCTGCCAGCCAGCGCGTGCCTGCTGGCCCCAGCCCACACGGACATTTCCAGCGCGGGGCGGCCCAGCACCGCCGCGGCCGCACCTATGGCGCGCTTGATCTGGGCACCAACAATTGCCGCCTGTTGATCGCCCGACCGTCGGCCGATGGTTTCACCGTGGTCGATGCCTATAGCCGGGTGGTGCGGCTGGGCGAGGGGCTGCTGGAGGCCGGGCGGCTTTCCGATGCCGCGATGGACCGCACAGTGGCGGCGCTCGCTGCCTGTGCCGACAAGTTGGCCCGGCGCGATGTGCGCCTTACCCGCAATGTCGCGACCGAAGCCTGCCGGCGGGCCAGCAACGGCCGCGCCTTTGTGGAGCGGGTGTACAAGGAAACCGGCATCGCGCTCGACATCATCAGCCCGGCCGAAGAGGCGCGGCTGGCGGTGCTGGGCTGCCATGTCCTGATCGACACGGCGGGCCCGCCGGCGCTGGTGTTCGATATTGGCGGCGGATCGACCGAGCTGATGCTGGTGGAACCGGCGGCGGTGGACGGCACCCCGGCGATACTGGACTGGATTTCCATGCCCTGGGGGGTGGTGAGCCTGGCCGAGACCGAGCCGCAATGGCCGAGCGCGGAAGGCCGGCTGGCCGCCTATGAACGGATGCTGGCCGAGGTGCAGCCCTGGCTGGCGCGCTTTGCCGGCCGGCTGGCGGCGCGCGGCGTTGCCGATGTGCAGCTGCTGGGCACATCGGGCACCATCACCACGCTGGCCAGCGTGCAGCTGGGCCTGCCCGGTTATGACCGGCGCCGCGTGGATGGCTGTGCGGTGGTGACCGGCGATCTGGCCGATCTGTGCCGCTCCATCGGCTTGCGCAGTGTGGCAGAACGGGCGCGCATCGCCTGCGTGGGGCCCGACCGGGCCGAGCTGATCGTCGCCGGCTGTGCGATATTGGAAGCGATCCTGACGCAATGGCCGGGCGGGCAGGTGCGGGTGGCCGATCGCGGCATCCGCGAGGGCATCTTGCGCACCCTGATGGGCCGCGACGGCACCTGGATGGCCGGCGCATGAGCATGCCACCATCAGGGAACGGCGGCCGCTCGCGCGGCGGCAAGGTGCGGGTGAAGACCGCCAAGCGGCGCAGCGCGCAATCGACGCGCTGGCTGGAACGGCAATTGAACGATCCCTATGTCGCGGCGGCAAAGGCCCATGGCTATCGCAGCCGGGCCGCGTTCAAGCTGAAGGAGCTGGACGAACAGTTCGGCCTGCTGAACGGCGTGGAGCGCGTGGTCGATCTGGGCGCGGCGCCCGGCGGCTGGTGCCAGGTGGTGAAGCAGAAAAAGCCCAAGGCGCGCGTTGTCGGGATGGATCTCTTGGCGATCGAGCCGATGGCCGGGGTGGATTTCTTCCAGAAGGACATCACCGATGAGGACAGCGAGGCGCTGATCCTCGCCACGCTGGGCGGGCCGGCCGATCTGGTGATGAGCGACATGGCCGCCAACACCGTGGGCCACAAGCAGACCGACCATTTGCGCACCATGGGCCTGATTGAAGTGGCGCTGGACATGGCGACCCGGCTGCTGCGGCCCGGTGGCAATTTCCTGGCCAAGGTGCTGGCCGGTGGCGGCGACGGGCAGTTGACCGCGGCGCTGCGCCGGGAGTTCACGAGCGTGAAGCATGTGAAGCCGCCGGCCAGCCGCAAGGGTTCGAGCGAATGGTATGTGGTTGCCACCGGCTTCAAGGGCGGTGCCGCGGGCGGCTCCACACAAGACTGACAGACCGTCTGACAGCCTGTCGCACTTGGCTGTTGCCAGCCGGGAATTTGGCTGGCAATCAGGCTGCCAATCAACAGCTTGGGATGGACAGGCCGGCGGAGAGCAGACGCCTTGGCACTGTGACCGGGTGTGACGGGCAACAGGGACGACGGGGCACAGATGACGGCGCGGCAACCGGCGGAATGGGCAAGGCATCTCGCCACCTGGACGGCGTTTCCGTCGCACGGCGAGCTGTGGCAGGAGGATCTGGAACCGGCCCAGGCCGAAGTGGCCGCCATGGTGCGTGCCATTGCCGCCGGCGAGCGCGTGGAACTGCTGGTCGCCAATGACGATGCGGCGGCGGCGGCGCGGGCGCTGCTGGGTGACGCGAATGTGCGCCTCCATCATTATGGTTTCGGCGATATCTGGCTGCGCGACACCGGGCCGTTGTTCATGGCCAGCCCGCATGGGCAGGCGGCGGCGGGGTTCCGCTTCAACGGCTGGGGCGGCAAATATGATCTGCCGGGCGATGATGGCGTTGCCGCCTTCATCGCCGGCCAGTGCAAGCTGCCGCTGGCCCGCCATGGCTGGGTGCTGGAAGGCGGCGCCATCGATGTGGACGGCACCGGCCTGGTGGTGACCACCGAACAATGCCTGCTCAATCCCAACCGCAACCCGCGCATGGACCGGCACGAGGTGGAAAGCCATCTGCGCCGCGACCTGGGGCTGGACCGGGTTCTGTGGCTGGGCGATGGCCTGATGAACGACCACACTGATGGCCATGTCGACAATCTGGCGCGATTTGTGGCGCCGGGCCGGCTGGCGCTGCCGGTGGCGGCGGGGCCGGATGATCCCAACAAGGACGTGTTTGAAGACGCCTGGGACCGCGCCCGCGATTTCGGGCTGGAGGTGGTGCCGGTGCCATCGCCCGGCAAAGTGGAGGTGGATGGCCGCATCGTGCCGGCCAGCCACATGAATTTCTATATCGCCAATGCGGTGGTGGTGGTGCCGCTCTATGGCAGCGGCAGCGATGACGATGCGGTGAAGGCGATTGCCGAATTCTTCCCGGATCGCCAGGTGGTGGGCCATCGCGCCGATCATATCCTGACCGGCGGCGGCAGTTTCCACTGCATCACCCAGCAGCAGCCGAAATAATCCCCTCTCCCATTTGGGGAGAGGGAGGGGCCCGCCGCGCAGCGGTGGGAGGGTGAGGGAGCGTCTTTCCCGCGCCACCGAACTGCGCTAACGGCGCGGGCATGACCCGCACCATCACAGTCGCCGGCCTGCAACTGGCCTTTTCCGGCAATCGCGATGCCGATATCGCCATGACCGCCGCCGCCGCCCGCAAGGCCGCCGAGGGCGTGGACGTGGTGCTGCCGCCCGAATTGTTCGAAGGCCATTATTTCTGCCGGCACGAGGATGAGGGGCTATTCGCCAATGCCCTGCCGCTGGACAAGCATCCCGCGGTGGCCGCGATGCGCGAGGTGGCGCTGGAGACGAAAACCCACATCCCCTGTTCCTTCTTCGAGAAGGACGGGCATCATCATTACAACAGCCTCGCCATGATCGATGATGGCGGCAACATCATGGGCGTCTACCGCAAGAGCCATATCCCTGATGGGCCGGGTTATGAGGAGAAATTCTATTTCCGGCCCGGCAACACCGGCTTCAAGGTGTGGCCCACGAAAAAGGGCGTGATCGGTGTCGGCATCTGCTGGGACCAATGGTATCCCGAAACCGCGCGCGCCATGATGCTGATGGGCGCCGAGGTGCTGCTCTATCCCACCGCCATCGGCACGGAGCCGCATGATCCCGATCTCGACACGCGGCGGCTGTGGCGGCGGGCGATGGTGGGCCATGCCGTGTCGAACGTCGTCCCCGTGCTGGCCTGCAACCGCATCGGCACGGAAGAGGCCGGCACGCCGCACGCCCAGACATTTTACGGCACCAGCTTTGCCTGTGACCAGCGCGGCGACATCGTGGCAGATCTGGATGATGCAACGCCGGGCGTGGTGCAGGCGACGTTCGATCTCGATCTCGCCGCCCGCCACCGCGCCGCGTTCGGTTTCTTCCGCGATCGCCGGCCCGATCTTTATGGGCGGCTGGCGCAGGATATCTGAAGGGTCAGGGCCGCAACGCCAGCAACTGGGCCAGCGCCGCCTTGAACATCTCGGGCGTCAGCACGCCGGTGTTCAGATTGAGCCGGCTGCAATGATAGCTGTCCACCAGCAACACGCCCGAAGGCAGCTTGTGCACGGCGCCGTGGGCGAAGCGATATTTGGGCAGCTTGCCGCCAATTGCCTTGATGGCGGCCTGGTGGGCGGTTTCGCCCAGGGCGACGACGACCTTGAGGCTGGGAAGGGCCGCCAGCTGTTCGGCCAGATACGGCCGGCAGGCGTGTTTTTCGGCGGTTTCGGGCAGGTTGCCGGGCGGGGCGCAGGCGACCGCGTTGGTGGTGAACAGGCCGGGCACATCCCACCCCTCGGGCGTTTCGGTGGCGAGGCCCAGTTCGGCCAGCGTGCCGAACAGCATGCGGCCAGCCTCGTCGCCATGGAAGGGCTTGCCGGTGCGGTTGGCGCCCTTCAGGCCGGGGGCGAGGCCGACAATGGCCATCCACGCATCGGCACTGCCCAGCGGCGGCACCGGGGCGTTCCACCAGCCGGGGTGGCGGGCAGTCTGTTCGGCGCGATAGGCAACCAGGCGGGGGCACAGGGCGCAATCCCTGGGCGGGGTGCCGGGATGGAGCGGCGTTTGGAGAAGAGGCTCGTCAGTCATCGCCACTGCCTGTAGGGGCTGGCGGGAATATGGCAATCATCCTTGTCGCGCTGGGTTCAAACCGCTGCCACGGCCGCCATGGCCGGCCAGCCGGCGTGCTGCGCGCCGCGCTGGCGGAATTGTCGGCGCTGGGCCGGGTGGTGGCGGTGTCTCCGATCATCGATACGGCGCCGATCGGGCCGGGCAGCCGCCGCTATGCCAATGCGGTGGCGGCGCTGGATTGGGCGGGTGGCCTGCCCGAGTTGCTGACCGCGCTGAAGGCGATGGAGCGCGGCTTTGGCCGGCGGCCGGGCCAGCGCTGGGGGGACCGGGTGCTGGATCTAGACATTTTGGCGGCCGGGCCGGCGGTGGTGCGCGGCCGGCGGTTGCAGGTGCCGCATCCCGGGCTGGCTGTTCGGCGCTTTGTGCTGGATCCGCTGGTGGCGGTGGCGCCCCGATGGCGGCACCCGCTGCACAATCTTTCGGCAAGGCAGTTGCGCGCTCGGGCGATGCGCCCTAAAGGGCTGCCCCGCGCCTGATGTGCGCGCACCCGCTGGGGGTCCTTAGCTCAATCGGTTAGAGCGCCCGCCTTTTAAGCGGTAGGTTCCGGGTTCAAGTCCCGGAGGACCCACCACTCCCTGCCGGCTGGTTTTTTCCCGGCTTGGCCCACTGGGTGAAGGGCCACAGCCACAGCGCCAGAAAATCACGATCCGGCACGCCTGACTTGGCGGCGCCGAAGTCGCCCTGCAGCCGGCCGGTGCCGGCCCAGGTGCCGAACATGATGTCCCAAACGGGGAAGATGTTGGCGAGGTTGCGGTGGTGCACCGACGGGTGATCGACATGGTGCAGCCGGTGAAAGCGCGGCGAGGCGATCAGCCAGCGCAGCGGGCCATGATCCCAATCGAGATCGAAGTGCACATAGCAATTGTGCATCAGGCTGATGGCGAGGCCGGCGCCCTTCACCTCGGCCGGAATGCCGGCCCAGCCCATGGTGAAGATGACCGCCAGCCGCACCAGAAAGGGTTCGAAGAGGTGAACGCGCAGGGTGGTGAAGCCGTTCACCGCCGTGTCGCTGTGGTGGATGGCGTGGATTGGCCACAATGGCCCGGTGTGCAGCGCCCGGTGCACCCAATATTCTGTGAAATCATAGAGGATGCTGAACAGCAGCAGCTGGCCCCAGAAGGGCAGGGCGGTGATGGCGCCAGCGGGCAGCTGCGGCCAGCCTGCGGCAAACAGCAGATTGCCCAGCACCAGCGCGACAAACAGGGCCGCTGGCGCGAGCGCGGTGTTGCCGAGCCAGAAGCCGATGCTGACCCCGGCATTGGCGAGGGCATGGCGGGACAGGGCACCGGCGCGGCCCATGGCGGCGGCGAGCAGCATGCCAAAGGCGCTGAATGCCACCGCGCCGATGATCCAGCCCGTCAGCGCGTTGCGGTAGAAGGTGAGCACAGGCTCCATCAGGGCCAAGACATAGGGCGCTGGCGCCGCCGGTGGCAAGCCGGTAGGCTGAAACCCTCTGGGGGGAGTGTCGCGATGCCGCTGGCCGATTATGAGAAGACCGATTTCACCGCCGGGCCGTGGACGCGGCCGGTCTATCGCCGCGGCAGTGGCCCGGCCGTGGTGGTGATCCATGAAATTCCCGGCCTGCACCCATTGGTGATCGATTTTGCCGACCGGCTGGTGGCGGCCGGCATGACCGTGTTCTGCCCCAGCCTGTTCGGCACGCCGGGCAAGCCGGCGACCAAGCCCTATGCCCTGGCGCAGATGGCGATCAACATCTGCATCAGGCGCGAATTTTCGGTGTGGGCCGATGGCCGTTCCAGCCCGATTGTCGAATGGCTGCGGTCGCTGGCGGCCCATGCCCATGCCGAATGTGGCGGGCCGGGGGTGGGCGCCATCGGCATGTGCTTCACCGGCGGCTTTGCGCTGGCGATGATGACGGAGCCCAGCGTGATCGCCCCGGTGCTGAGCCAGCCGAGCATGCCGATCAAGGGCCTGAAGGCCGGCAGCATCGATGCCAGCCCAGCCGAGATTGCCTGCGCGCGCGCCCGGCTGGAGAAGGAGGATCTGACCGTGATGGGCCTGCGCTATCGCGGGGATCCGTTCGTGCCGGATGAACGCTTTGCCCGTTATGCCCGCGAGCTGGGCGACCGGTTCATCGATGTGACGCTGGAGCCCGAACATGCCAGGCCCGACACCGGGATGACCCCGCATTCGGTGTTGACCATCCACCTGCCCGACAGCGGACCGGGCAAGGAGGCCGAAGCCCGGGTGATCGGATTTTTCCGGCAGCGGCTGGGGCTTGACCCAGCGCTTGCAGCCCCTTGATTGCCGGCGCATCTGCCGCCAAACGAGGGAAAAGGGAGTATAGGCAAGGTGATGCAGGTGCGCAAACTGTTGGCGGCGGTGGCCGTGGCGATGCTGACTCCGGCCGGCGCGGGGTGGGCGCAATCACCGCCGCCGCAGGTTTTGCCGGGGGGCACGCGCTATGTGGATACCAGGCTTGGCACCGGGGCACTGGCCGAGCCGGGCCGGGCGGTGGCGGTGCATTATACCGGCTGGCTGTATGTGGACGGCATGAAGGGCCGCAAGTTTGACAGTTCGCGCGACAGTGGCCAGCCCTTCACCTTCCTGCTGGGCTATGGCCAGGTGATCCCCGGCTGGGATGAAGGCGTGGCCGGCATGAAGGTGGGCGGCACCCGCACGCTGATCGTGCCGCCGCAGGCCGGTTATGGCGAGCAGGGGGCTGGCGAGACGATCCCGCCCGGCGCCACCCTGTTGTTCGAGGTTGAGTTGTTGGGGGTGGCTCAGCCATGAGCGCGGTGGCGCGTGGCCGCCGGCTTGTGGCAGACCGGCTGCGTCGCCTGGGCCTTGCCGGTGTGGGCCGTCTTGCCGGCAATCCGGCGGTGGCAGAACGGCTGCACGCTCTGCTGGCTGCAGCTGATGGCGATTGGCGACAACCCGATCCGGCTCGTGCCAGCCTGTTTGCCGTGACGGGGCCGGGCGGCATCAACTGGGTGGTGCTGGCCGATGGCGGCAAGCGCTGCGCCATCCGTCTGCGCCTTGATGCCGGGGCCAGCGGCAATATCATCTATGTTGGCCATGGCAGCGATCAGCCACGGGCCGTTCATTGCGAAGGGTCGGGCAACACGTTGCTGATTGGCGATGCTGCGCGCTGGTGCGTGCTGGATGTGCGCTTCGTGTCGTCTGCGGCGGTGGTTGCCGTTGGCCGGGGCAGCATTTTCAACGGCACCAGTATCATTGCCGAAGGTGATGGTTGCGGCGTTACCATCGGCGAAGGCGGCTTGTTTGCGCCTGGCACCACTATCCGCAATTCCGATCTGCATGGGCTTTATGCGCTTGATGATGATCGCTGGCTCAATCCGCCGGCTCCGGTGGTGATCGAACCTTATGTCTGGTTCGGCCAGGACGCGCTGGTGCTCAAGGGTGCGCATGTTGGCGGCGGTTCGGTGGTGGCGGCGCGCAGCGTGGTCATGGGCCCCACGCCACGATTTGCCGTGGTGGCGGGCACGCCGGCCCGGCCGCTGCGCACCGGTGTGTGCTGGGCGCTGGAGCGCACGCCGAACCGCACGGCCTTGCCGCGCATCAGGCAGTTGCTTGGCGAACCGGCCAGCGCGGATTGAAGATATTGGCTTTTGGTCGCATTCCGGGGTGTATCGCCTTGTCAATCCCTGATGCCCGGGTTAGGCTGCCTTATTCATGAGCCTTCCTGTCAGGGCGTTGCCGATCCG
>NZ_NOXT01000054.1 GCF_002251755.1 Sandarakinorhabdus cyanobacteriorum | reverse complement strand
AACATCCTATCTCGGTGTCCACCAAACCGGCAGCAGGCCAGCACTCAGAGCGTGGTCAAGCTGGTCAATGCTCATCCGCGTTACATCTGCCTCCCTAACGCTGTGGGGGATCAGCCTGAGCCCAACGTTCCGCTCAGGCCGCCGCGGCGCTTTGCGTTTAGGCGATGCTTGAGAATTCTGCTTGGTCACGCGCGCCATGCGGTGAAATTCCTGTCCTTTCGTGATGCAAATCGGGAGAACGCCAAGCTCAAGCTGGTGCCTCGGCCCGCTCGAGCAGGCGCTTGATGTTGAACTGGATGGCGTTGTGATCAAATGGCGGCTCACGTGTGTCGAGCGCACCGCGGACGTAACGAGGTTCTCGAGCGAAACCGCTTTCGATCTGGACAATTGCCAGAATGAACTTGTCCGGCTCGTGAAGCGAGGTGATCACTTCCTGTCGAGTGATCATCACCGTGTCAGCGCCATCGATCCGGCCTTTGACCTCGATGAAGCGCAGACGCTCCGCCTTCGGATCGTAGGACGCAATATCATAGCCGATCTTCTGGGCCGACACATCGGTGGGCGTGTTGCCCAGGCTGCGCTCTGCGGCCATGACAGCGTCCATGGCTGCCTGCTCGATCTCCCGTCGTGCAATAGGGTCTTCAGAGAAGATGTTCGCAGAAGCCGTGCTGCCATTCGCGGGCGAAAGCGCCTGCAGAAGGCCCGCAGGAATGACAACCATACCACCACGCACGCGCGGCGGTTGGGCCGAAATGAACCGCTCTTGGCTCAACGCTTCCAATCTGCGCTTGAGCCGTTCGGCCAGGTCCTCGGCGCGACGCTGGGCATTCTGCCAATTCAAACGGGTTTTCTTGCCAGCACGCTCCTCTTCCTTGAGCTCGAAGGCGCGTGCGTCCCAGTAGTTGATTTCCTTTTTCAGCCGGGCCTTCACCTCCTGTTCGACCTTGTCGATCTCGGGCAAGCGCCGCGTCTTCACCTCCGCAACATGGCTCTGGGCAAGCTCAACCGTTGCAAAACGGGTGGCCGCCTTTTCCAAGTCTGTGCGCAGCCAATCCGCATGCAAACGGTCGCCGACCAAGGCGATTTCTTCGGATGTCGCGGGCCGAAGATTAAGGTGGGGCGCGATCCCCGCATTGGTTGAACTCCCATGGGGGTCAATGGCGGCAAACTGCAAGCGTTCGGAGACGATATGGGGCTTGCCAGTCGCCGTTGGCCGGGCGTCCTGAACGCTATGCTCTAGCAGGAACAGCGCGGAGATTTCGTCACTCAGGTCAGTGTCATCGACCATGATGGCCCCGCGCTTCATCAGGTGATCATATTGCTCGCGGATCAAGCTGATAACGGCTTCCAGCAGCGGGTGGCCAGGGCACACGAAGGCCGCCACTGGCTGCTGGTTGATCTTGCCCTTCTCAAAGCAGATGCGCTCGTACTTCTTCTGGATCGGCGCACCACTGCCGATCTGTCGATCCCGCTCGCGCATGCTCACCGGGACGTGCGTTATCTCCCAGCGCCCCTCTTCGCGGCGCTTGATCTGGCCGCCCAGATGCCGAAAGGCTTCTACAAAGAAACTCTGGATGTGATGGGGCTGGAGTCGCTGGGCCTCAGCGCGCTCCATTTCGATGCGCAGTTCATGCACCCGCGCGGCCGGCATGGTGTCGTTGGTCAGCTGCCGCCGCTTCAGCAGCTCCAGGAGGTGCTCCTGATCCACCGCGCCATCCACGGCCTTGAACAAGCGTGCCTTCACCTCTTCCTGCTCGCCATACTGGATGGCTTCTACCAACAGGTCGCGCAGGGCCGTGCCTTCAAACAATTCGCCCAACACGTCATACACGCGACCGCCGAGCGCATCGCGTGCAGCCTCGAGCTTTTCCAGCAGGCGAGCATACACTTCGCCCTCACGCGTGTCGGCGGCGACGAGGTTCCACAGGTGGCACACCTCGGCCTGGCCAATGCGATGAATGCGGCCAAAGCGCTGTTCGATCTTGTTGGGGTTCCAGGGCAGGTCATAGTTGACCATCAAGTGACCACGCTGAAGGTTCACACCTTCCCCGGCGGCATCGTTTGCAATCAGCACCAGCATGTCCCGGTCCTGCATGAACCGTTCTACGACCTTGCGCCGTTCTTCGCGCGTGACGCCGCCGTGGATGACTTCAACGGCATCGGGCCGCCCGATGCGCGCACGGACCTTTTCGAGGAGGTAGTGGAGCGTGTCCTTGGGCTCAGTGAAGATGATCAGCTTGCGGCGGTTGCCATCGCCATCGATCATGAGTTCGTCGTCGAGGATGCGATTGAGCTGGGTCCACTTGGTGTCCTTACCCGAGCGCAACACGTCGAGCGCCATGATCTCAAGGCCCTTGAGCGTTTGCACCTCGATCTCGAGCTGTTCAACGGTCTCGGCCGTGGTCGCCCCCGTCGAGATCAGCTCCTCCAGTTCGTCGATCTCGTCTTGGCCGTACTCGTCAATGTTTCTCAACACCTCATCGGAAATGCTAGCCGTACCACGCGCCGTCCTATCGCCGTTGCGAGCCAGCTTGACCTCGGCCAACTCTGTTTCCAACCGCTCACGGCGCCGCTTCAACGATTGGTAGATGGCTGCGGGCGACGAGGCCAATCGGCGCTGCAGTATCTGGAGAGCGAAACCTATGTTGTTTCGCTTCTTGCCGTCCTGCTCAGCGAACCGCTGCACACGGTTCATCTCCGTCCGGACATACTCGGTAACGGCGCTGTAGAGACCCGCTTCCTCCGGCGACAACTCATACTTGACCGTGTAGGCCCGCCGCTCGGGGAACAACGGTCGCCCATCGAACTTCAGGAGCTCTTCCTTGGTCAAACGGCGCATCATGTCAGCGCTGTCGGCATAGTGAACGCCGTCACGGAACCTGCCCTCGAAACGATCTCCGTCGAGCAGCGCCATGAAGAGCTGGAAATCTTCCTCCTTCCCGTTGTGCGGGGTAGCGGACATCAGCAAGAGATGGCGGCAAACTTGCCCGAGTTGTTGGCCGAGCTGGTAACGCCTGGTGTATTTGACATCGCCCCCAAAATAGCTGGCTGACATGCGATGCGCTTCGTCGCAGATGATCAGATCCCATTCAGTCGAAGACGCCAGCTTCTGTTGAAGATCTTCATTACGCGCGAGAACGTCGAGGCGAGCGATAAGCCGGTTGCGATCATTGAACACGTTTCCGGACCGGGAGGTCTCGATCATATCGCGTGACAGGATATCGAACTCGAGGGAAAACTTCTCCCCGAGTTCATCTTGCCATTGCTCGACGAGACTGCCGGGCGCGACCACAAGGCAGCGTTCAAGATCGCTGCGCGCAATCAACTCCTTGATAAGGAGGCCGGCCATGATTGTCTTGCCGGCACCGGGGTCGTCGGCAAGCAGGAAGCGCAATGGCTGGCGCGGCAGCATCTCGCCATACACAGCCGTGATCTGGTGCGGAAGCGGGTCAACCAGACTGGTATGGATAGCCAGATAGGGGTCAAAATAGTGCGCCAGCTTGATCCGGTTCGCTTCAGTCACCAACCTCAACAGGCCGCCATCGGCATCAAAAGACCATGCCAGTCCGCGCTGTTCAACATCCAAGCGATGCTCATCATCCCGGTAGAGCGTCGTCTCAGCCACGCTTCCACCGGGCACGCGGTAGACAAGGTTGATGGCTTGGTCGCCAATCCATTCGACCGACACGACCTCGACGGTCTGGCTGGGCAACACACCGGCGACGAAGGCCCCGTTCCTAATATCTTCCAGCTTTGTCACACCGTCACTCCAAGGCGCCTTCTGATGACAGCGCCCAAAATCCAAGTGTCATTGATCAGCCGGACAGGCCGAGCGGGCATCATTGGCCCGAGCTCTCGTACGTCGCACCCGCAGGTGAGACCGTCAAACCGCATTGCCTTTGGCTCGGCTCTAACGTGTCCTGGCAATGATTTCATCCCGATTGGTGAGACCAACTTCATGGTCTTGGGTTTGGCTGGCAGCTTGGGCCGTATCGGTCAAAGCAACCTCAGGATGCGGAAGAGTAGCGCACAGTTCGCGGCATGCAATACCCTCAAGCTGCACCAAAATTCCCCGTTTCAATAGCCACGCCTACTGCCCACGGGTGCTGGGCCACTCGAACCCAAAGACGCCTTTGTAGAACTGGCGTTCAAGGTAATCGAGGTCAGCCTGCCACTGCCGTACAGCCGTATCTTGATCACCAGAAAACTTTCGTCGGTGCTTACCCACATGAGCGATGTGGTTGGCCATCTTCTGAAGGCGTTTCACGGTGCTGGGTGGCCCCCAGCTGGCCATATACCCGTGGGAGATGACGGGCGGCAGAGCATTCCGAAACGCCCAGGTCAGCAACCGGCGCCGCTCCGCATCTCGTAACCCAGCGGTCTTGCCCACCCGGTAGCCCAGCGCAGTCAGCGGGCTGACATCGGCACGATCGATAACAGCGGCCCCACCCTCACCTGACGAGAACGTGCTGGGCCAAGGGAACTGCTTGTGCGGATATCTCGTCGCCCAGGCCGCAAATTCTGCTCCCATGCGGTTCAGTTCTGCTTCGGAGCGGCGCCGGCTTTCTTCGGCCTCCGGCGTATTGGCCGGCATCATGACCAGCTTGAGAAGATTCGAAAATTTCGCGACCAAATCATCATACTCACGCCGGTACTCCGGTCGACCAGAGGGGCCCGGCAAGGGCGAAGCAACGCCCTTCCTTTCCTTCTTCCGTTCCCGTGCGCGGTGCTCCTCGATTGAACGACACACCTGATCCAGCAACGATTGGACACCTTGCTCTGCATGGCGCTGCTGGAGCGGTGGCAGAGCCCGGGCAATCCCCATACGCCGCTGGAGTTCGTCGTAGACAGCTTTCAGCACCCCGATGTTGTACTTGGCCGATGCAATTAGGCTCTGGAGGGCCCCACGCTTCAGCTCACGCAACAACGAGCTCCGATGCTCATTGTCGGCGGCGGCAAGAACATCCTTTGCAGTGACACGAACGCGTACGGACGTTGCCGACATGGCGCTGCTCTTTTTTCCTTGCCGTGGCTGGCTCTTGCGTCGTTTCGACTGCAGCGGCTGACCGCCGCGGCGGCCGCGCGCACTGCCAGGTCCCGTTTGCGATGTATCCATGGTCCCACCCTTGGAAACGACCTGCGCCATATGCCTTCGTCTACTGCTGTTGCCTATTGCCTCACTCTCCCCGACGAATGCGTTCCGACCAACTTTCCTTCCCGCTACCACGCCGATCCATACGGCTTTCCATTAGCAGCGACGAATTCAGCATCAGTTCCTTGCTGAGGCGCGGCGACAGTTCGCGATCGGCGCGCTGCGCCAGCAGTTCCAACTGTTCGACCATCGCGATGCCCTCGGGCAGGTCACCGACGTAGCGGCGAAAGTGCTTCAACTCGGCTGCGATCATGCGGCCAGCCTCGCGGTAGGCGCGCACGCGATTCATGGCCGCGGCCTTCGCAACGACATGGGCCAGCCAGGCACGGGCCACCAACGGCACCAGGGCAGTGTCCCGGGGTTGGGCGTTGTTCAGCGCACCAACCGCTGCGCAAAGAAGAACTTTGGGCGTATCGGCGCTGAGAACTGCACCATCCTGCGCGGACATCCCGTTTGCCGAAACGGTAAAGGCCAATTCCTCGCCGGGCTGCGCTTTGGGGCAAGTGACCCGGAACACGGCCACCCGTTCGACACCGTTCTGGACAGCGCCCAGTTGGAACCGCAGCCTGCCATCGCGCAGTTCACCCTCGCCTTTGCCCAGCATATTGGACTGGACGCCGGGCGGGACGGTCAAAACCAACTCGACCCGCTCGACCGCCGTCTCGTAAATGTCCTCGATCTCGCCCAGGAGAACAGTTTCGATCTCACTCGCCAGTTCGGCATCGTGGAGACGCCCACCACCAGCCTCGGCCATGCCGCGCAGCAGCATCTCGTCATAGTCGTCCCCGATGCCCAGCGCCGAGGTCAGCACACCACGCGTACGCAGCTCACCGGCGTGTTCGGCGAGTTCGCCAGAATTGGTAATGCCCTCGTTGGCTTGGCCGTCGCTGAGGATGATGACGCGCGCGGTCATCTTCGGGTCGGCCTCCGCGATAACGGCCGCGCATTCCACTGCCGACATCCAGCCGCCCGACAGGTTGGTCATGCCGCGCGTCTCGAGACGGTTGATCTCGCGGGCAATGCGCTCGTGGTTGTCCGGACCACAGGCAATGCCATCGAGATGGACGATGACATCGGAGGCGAAGGACACGACGCTCAAGCGGTCACGCTCGGTCAGCCGGCCCACGAGACCAAGCGCCGCCCGTTTTGCGGCCTGCAGCTTTTCACCGGCCATCGAACCGCTGGCATCGATCGCCAACGCGATGTTGAGGGCAGGCCGTTCCGTCCGTTGCCGGACGGCCTCCTGCTGCCCGTTCAAACGCACAACCAGGTAGCGGACCGAGCCGCCGTGCTGCCAGAACAGCGAGCGGTCAAAAGCTGCGGTGATGGAAAATGTGGTGCTGGTCATGCGGCGGTCCTTCCAGTCAAAAGGGCGCGCAGCTGGTCAGCCAGCTGCTCGAAGAGGAGGCGTTGGGCGGGATCGAGATCACCGCGGACCGACAGTTCAAGGTCGGCGGTGACACTGATCCGCGTCCAGGTCGTGCTTGTCGCGCGTCGGGGAGCGGGGGTTGCCAGCAACCCCTCGAGCGCGAGGATAAGCTGTTCGATCCGAGTGCGGTCGGTGGCACTCGAGGTGGTTGATGCAGCGGGTGCGGCAGTGACTCTCCTTCGTTCGTAGATCGGTGCAAGCTGGTCCGCCGCTGCGTCCACATCGGCAGGCGCCACCATCGACTTGGCGACAAACCTTGTCGGCTCAGGGCGTGCCGCTTCGGCCGCCGCCGCGCGGCCGCGCAGCTTGTTCAAATATTCGCGTGCCGATCCAGGACGCGCCGACGTTTGGACCGTCGAAGCCGCCCACTCCCGGATCTGCTCGTCGCTGGCCATCAGGAAACGACGGCCAATTTCGGCAAGGCTCAGGCCGTGCATGTCTTTCAGCGACCGGATGGCGAGCGCGCGGTCGGCATTGCTGGCCGGGTATCTTGCACCACGGCCAGGCTTGAACGGCGGCGCCAGCAGGCCTTCGCTCACCCACGAGCGCAGGGTCCGGGCCTCAACGCCGGTGCGCTCGCTTAGCTCTTCAAGGGTGAGGTCTTGGCCATCCATGGACTCGCTTTAGCAAATATAATGCGACATGTCGAGATGTCGTATTATACTGCGAAGCCCAAATGTGAGGCAAAGGCACGTGTCGACCCATCAATCGCGGCGCGCGATGATGAGCATCAGTCATCCCCGGGAGGTACCTCTTCGAAAAGACGGCGAATGGCGTCCGCAGGGATAAGGCGACGTCCACCCACCCTGATCGATCCCAACTCGCCGCTGGCCATCAGAGCGTAAATCTTGCTGCGGCTGAGCCCGATCAACGCACAGGCATCTTTGACCGAGTAGGCGAGTTTCGATGGCGGAATGACGAGCGGGGGCACGCGCGGGGGCGGCGATGACGGCGCACCCCTCTCCACCGGCTTGTCCGGTTCGGCCGCGATTTCCTCAAGGATATCGATGGCCGCTCGCAAGTGCCGGCAGAGCTCAGACACCTGCCGCTTGCGCCGATGATGTTCGATTGCGCCAGACTTGTTTGAACCTTTCATCATCATGCCTTCCACGCCTGAGCCGCCACAAGCGCGGCACATGGACTCGCCCTTCTACATCTGGCTGGTGCCAGCCAAGCTCCAGCCTCGGCGGGAGCATTGGCGCGCATTGATCTCACGGTAAGGAAACTGATCGGGCAAATGCCCGGCAGCACGACCGAGAAGAAGTCGGATGAGGCGGAAGGGATGAAGTGAGCCAAGTGAAGAGATGAAACTTTCTCGGCACTGCGACGGTGCGGCGGGGCGCCGGCTCAAGGAACCCGTGATCCTGAGCAATGGAAGTCACCAGTGCCACCAACAACAACGCCGGCCAGCATGCCGGACCTGCACGCCCGCGTGATCGGCGGGTTCGCCCTGGCGATGCAGCAATCGTGTTTTTCCTTCACCGCTAACCAGCCAAAGCCGAACACCAACGGCAATGCCGTCAGGTTGGACAACTGGGCCATCGGCCTGAACCTCGACGGCCCGGCCGATCAGCATTTCGGCCGCTACGCGAACTGCAACCCGATTTCGCGGTGCCTCAACTGCTCTCCGTTTTGTACGACGGAAACGCCTGCTGTTGATCTCTCGATCCGCTTCGGCAGTTGTTCAGCGCTGTGGATCGAAGCCCAGGAGCTGTTCGGTCGCCGCCCGCGGGTGACCGTGCGGAGCTTCGTGCCTGGCCGGCCACAATTGTCGGATGTCTGGATCCCAACCTTGTGCTCGATCACTGGTCGGCTTCAGCTCGTCGCCACGGCCGGGTCGCGAACCGCCATCCTGCAACCGGATGGAACGCTCCTGATCGGTTCAGGCGAATGCCCGGCCGAACGCATGCAAATGGCGTTCATGATGTTCGTCAGGTGGTGGAAGTCACTCATCCCGCAATCCCACGACAACGGCAGGGCAGATCTCGAACCAGTCGCGATCGCAGCCAGGAGCGCTTGGTGATGGGCACGTCGCACGAAATCACGACTGCGGCCGAGGCTTCTCCCAATGTCCGCGATTGGACGATCAAGAACCCGGACGGCTCGACCCCGCATTTTTCCTACGACATCCTCATGCGCCGGCGGGGAGAGCGAGAACACAGCTGCCTCGACTATGCCCGGGCGAAGCTTCGCTGCTGGGACCGGCGGTTGCACCAGGCCCCGCCCAATCGCGACCTTGTTGCCCATCAGGTGATCCTGCCTCCCGGGGCGCCCGACCTGTTCATGAACCCACATCTGCTCTGGGCCACGGTCGATGCCGAAACCGATTGGGAAGGCGAACCGCACATGATGGCGGCGTCGACCATCTGGTTTCCACATCTACGCAGCGAGCAATGGGCCCTGCGGCAGGTGAGCGCTTTCGCCCAGGTCGAACTCGCCGACCGGTACGGCGTGGCTGTTCACCTCGTCGCTCACGCTCCGGCCAGAATCGCGCATTCGGCAGATTTCCACATCCACCTGCTGTGCACGGCCCGGCAAGTGAAAGCCTCGGGACTGGGCAGTTTCGTGCATGACCTGCTACATGATGGCTGCCAGACCCGTTCGAAGCGGCGATGGGATGATTGGTGGGCCGCCAACCCGCTGCCGTGAAGGTTGCATTCGGCACCCGGGTTTCATGGCTCGCTTCAGCTGGCGATAGCTCCGGCATCGAATTGCGAGTCTCGATAACCGCGGCCATCCTTCAGATCGGCAATAGCTTACCGGGCATGGTCCTGTTTTCCGAGACCACCTCAGCCCTTTGCCAACACCGCCTAAGGTTGTGACGCTTCGAGATCCAGAATGTGCGCTTCGGAGTCGATGACAGAGAGCAGCAACCCGTGAAGAACCGCTGAGCGGAGGGTCTTTGTGACCTTACCGTCAAGATCGGTATCGCCGACGGTTAGTTGCATGCCCTTGTCCTGCATATCTTTTGACACGCTGGGAAGCTTGAGCATTTCGGGCATGTAGGGCTGCCAGTCAGCATTACCAATTCGAACCACCAACCACTCACGCGGGATGCCGATCAGCGTCAGAAAATATGCGGCATCATTAATCGGCCTGCGATAGCGCGAAACCACCGGATCGGGCTGCCAACCCTTCAAGGCATCCATAACCCAATTCCGATAGCGCGGCTGCACCAGCGTTTCGGATCGTGACCAGATGCGCTCGATAATTTCTGCCGCGCGCCCCCTGAACCTTGGAGACTCAGACTTCAGTTGTGGGAAGCGTCGGCTTGGCGGCGACGATGTCTGCCCAGGCGCAGGCGTATTTGGCGATTGCCGCGGCCTCACTCGAACTTCCGATAGGCGCTGCCCCCGTTCAATCCACCTGAGGCAGTCCGCCAATGGCAAGGCGAGCTGCTCTGCCGCCTGCTCGGCGTCGATCCCGCGCCGATGCCATTCAAGGAGGTTGCGCAAGGCAAGCCAGCCCCGATCCGGCGTCTCGATCTGGTGGCTGGCCGAGGGCGCCGGAGAGAACAACAGCGGCTTCCACCTAGGCCTCGTGAAAGCCAGCGGTCGAAGATATTTGCCAAGACTATCATCATCCGCTGCTGACACCGCCTGCACCGCGGCCGACTTGGCCTTGCGGCCCCTCTTGAATTGCATTGCGGTGCTGGGAAGCCCAGCTTGCTGGGCCAGGCTGTTGCGAAGGCGCCGATGGTGTCGGGCTGAAAAGGCGGTCTTCTGCGCCCGGGCATTGGAGGGCAACAAGTCGAGAAGCTTGTCCCGTTGCTGCTGGCTGGTCTTGGGTTGGGTACCCTCCCTCCACAAATGGGCGGCCAGGAGCCAGTCCAACTCATGCATATAGGTGACGAGTGATTGCGTGTGGGATGCGTGACCCATCAGGTATCGAACGGCCTGCATGACGGATAGCCCCACATGTCCCTCTGGCAGGAAGGCCGCATGAAGCCGTCGCTTGCGTTCGACCGATACGATATCTGCCGTCCATGCGCGCGGTAACGGCAAGGGGATGGGCTCGTCAGGTAGGACAAGGCAAGTGATCACATGGGTCGCAAAACTGTGGCGTAGCGGGCTCGCCAGGGCATGCCAATAGCCCTTCTCCTTGCGCGTGGTGAGCTCGTGCAACGGCAGGTTCACCAGGATCCGTATCGCGGCTTCAATGGGTTCAAGAAGATACTGTTCCGGCGACAAGGCGTCGGTAGTGACGGTGGGTATGACCTTGGCGCGCGGTGAGGCATGATACTCTTGATCGCAGCGCCGGGCATGCCACTGGCGAAAAGCGGACAACTCGTCCTTTTGCATGAGGACATGCAATGGCAATGTCCGGCGACTGAAGGGGGTCTTGTTTGGTCGTTCAGCTGAGCCTCGGACCGTCAATTCCGCGACGTCGGACCCAATGTCGATGTCGTTCAGAGCAAGGTTCAGAACCTCTGTGCCACGCAATCCAGTCCGATACATCAGGATCGACGCCAGGACACACGCACGGGCACGGGCATCCCGGTCTGGCTCGCCGGGTTGCGTCGCTGTGCGTCCCCACGCGCGCAACAGGTCGAGGAGCTCGGTAAACAGCGGGGTGTCGAGAACGATGGTCCGCGGTGGACTGGCCTCTTCGGTTTGCTTTGGTGCCGGAACGGCAGCGATTTTCGGGTTCAAGCTGTGGAGATAATCGGAGAATGATGCGACGGCGGCACGGAGCCATTTGGCTGAGTGAGCCGGAAGCTCGAGGGACACATCGGACAGGTCTTGAAATGCGCGACCCAGGCGCTCCGGCGCCAGGTGCGAATGGATTGATGTCTTGCGGATATGCCTCCAGTCATAACCAGCCAAGTAGGCCAAGTATTGGCGGGCGGTAGATGGCCGAATAGGCTTCTGCTGCGGTGATGCTTGCAACGCGCCGGTATCGAGGCGCTGGCGAAGCCATGTCAGCAAGTGCAGGTGAACACTGTTGCCATCAGCTGGCTGCTGCCAACCGGCAATCTGCGCGTCGAGTGCGTTGCGCATCGTTTGCGCGCGCTCGCGGGAGTTGGCTCCTGCCAGCGGCTGATTGGGAAAAAAGGCTGGCCAAAGGTAGGAAAGGGCTTTGTCCAACGGCTCTGGCTGCCAGGCCGTTTTTGGCGTTGCCGACACGACGAACTCCGCCAGGCGTTCGGCGTTTTTCGCTTGAAGCTCAGCCTTTCTCTCGACACGATAGGCAGGACCCGCAAAGTGATATTCTTCTTCGACCGATCTCGACCGTTGGGTTGTATTACGGTGAGTCAGCACTCGACCAGCCGCGTGATCGGCCAGCAGTGCCGGGATCCGCATGTGCAAGCGGGCACAGCAAGTACGAACAAGCCAATCTGGCCCAGCTGCAGCTGCCTTCTTCAAGCCCGGGATGCGCGGCTTCGACTCAGCGAGATCCGCGAACGCCCATTCCAGCAATTTGGCAGGGTCCGGCCATTCCCTGGATACCGTCCCGGCTTGTCTCAGTTTCGTATCGAACAGTGCACGAAGGCACCCTGTCACAGGGTCTGGGTACCACTCGCGGAAAACCTTGGGCTGCAGCTTGTAATAGAAACCATGGTGAGAGGGCATCCAGAGCACCTTCACAAGGTGTTTGAACCAGCCCCGCCAGGCATTGGGATTGAGGAGACCTCCGAACAAAACAGCGGAGAGAAGCAGCCGACCGGCCAACAGTTCCAGGTTCGGTTCATCCGTTGTTCCGATTTCGAGGAACCGGCGCTCAACCTTGGCCAAGAGCGCCAGGTCAGCCGGCTTGATATCGGCCAAGCCGTTCGCGTTAGGCGTCGGGCGCTGCATGAAAACCCTCGATGACCGGCCAGTCTGCCGCTGGGAACAGATGGGCGATCGCGTCCTGTGTGCGGGCTTTATAGGCCAATGGATCGAGGCAAGATCCGTTCCACCAGGGTTCGGAGCCGGTTTCCCAGTGGCCGAGATAGGCGTCGATTGCGTCGGCGCTCAGCCGGCCGATGAGGGCGGACCGAAGGTAATGGCGATTGAAGTTTGGTGGCAGTTGCCAGTGCAATCGCGGCAAACCTTGAAGGTAGATCGTGTCCCACGGCGTGGTGTAGCTTATTGGAGCTCCC
>NZ_NOXT01000053.1 GCF_002251755.1 Sandarakinorhabdus cyanobacteriorum | reverse complement strand
TACTTTAGCGCCGTTGCAAGGCCGAGTTTTTCAACACAATCCTGCGGCACGCGGACATCGTCATGCGGATCGATGGCGCGGCGCTCAAGGGTGTCGATCAAGCGCAGGTGGCTAGCATCCTCGCCAAAAGACCGCACGGCAGCGAGGTTTTGGTTGAGACGAGGCACCCGGACGGAACGATCAACACCGCGGCCTTCGTCCGCTCCCAAGAGAATTACAGGACTTTCTTCGGCGGTCTGATGGATCAGGACTCGGGGCGCAGCTTCGCTGTTGCGATCTCGATCACGCACGGTCTCACCTTCTTCTTCGTGGGTGTGATCTTGCTCCGAAAGCGCACCGCCGTCGTGCCGCAGATGTTGGCGCTGAGCCTGCTGTTACCGAACTTCTTCCTGCCCGATTACACGACGCTTGGCCCAGTGGTATTTGGTGCCTACACCGTCCTTACTGCCATTTTGGCCGGCATTTTGTTCAATGCCCTGCTGGCGTTTCCCGACGGGCGCTACCGCAGCCCTGTGTCGGTCATGGTCGGCCTTTTGGCATTCCTCGTCTGGTGGCTGGCAGCCTCGGACGTGCTGGGCGAGGACGTGATCTGGCCGATCCTGCAAATTGCGGTGATCGCCGCCGCGCTCTGGCAGATGATGCAGAAATACCGCTCCGTAGACGATGACACGATGCGGCAGCAATTCCGCTGGGTCATGCTGGGTCTTGCACTTTGCGCGCTGTGTTGGGCCTGCGGTCTGGTTGCCGACTGGGCTTATGTCGCCATCGCTGCAGCTTTCCCGGGTGAGGCCTTCAATGCCCTGCATGGATCGCTGCGGCTTGCCAACACGGCATTGAGCACCGGAGGCCCGATCTTCATTCCGCTTGGCATTCTGGTCGCGCTGCTGCGCTTCCGGCTTTACGATGTCGATCTCATCATCGGCCGCACGTCGACCTATGTCGCGACCACCGCCTTTCTCGCGATCGGTTCATTTCTCGTCGAGCGAGCTGCCACTTTCGCCGGTCCGCGGTTGCTGGGCGAAGAGGTGGGCGGGTTGTCATATGGCGTTGGAGCGGCGTTCGCGTCGCTGTCCATGGGCCCGCTTCACGAGCGGCTGGTGCACTGGTCGGAAAAGCGATTTCAGGCGCGTCTCATCAGCCTGCGGGACGATTTACCCCATGTCATCAGAGACATGAGTTACGTCGATACGCGCGAAGAGTTGCTCGAAACCGCGCTCAGCCGGATCTGCTATTCCGCATATGCTGAGAAGGCTGCAATTCTATCTTCGGACGGACGCCAGATTTTCCGGGCGCATGGGATTGCCGGTGACGCGGTCGGCATATGGGCTGCAACCCACGCATGGGATCCGGGGCCGCAAGACTATCTGGTCGATCCCGACGATCCCCTCTTCCCCCTCATCTTCCCGCTGCAAGCCAGTGGAGAGACGGGACAGGTGCACGGATGGCTCGCGGTCGGCAGACGCAGGGACGAGACATTGATCAATAGGGATGAGCGTGCGGTTCTGGCCAGTCTGTCTGCCCCGCTCGCGCGCGCCTTGATGCTGATCGAAGCGAGAGAGGAGGAAAAGAATCTGGTTTTGGACCGGATCGACCAGATTGAGCGAGCAGTGGAAGCAATTCGGAGCGACCTTCGCCTTGCAATCGGAAGGATCGGCGCGAGCTGAATGCAAAGTCAGCCTTCGCCAAAACAGCAGACCGCGAATGGCAGCTCCGGGGTCGTTTCCTGAATGTCGCGTTTCGGCGAGATATGCGTCGAATCTGCCAGGCAGGTTTATAGGGGCGCAAGTCCCAGAGGATCGCCCAAAGTTCGGATCGGCCGACGACCGCCCTTCCCTCGCCTGCTGAGCATCATCGAATAGCGACGACCTTGGTTTTGGCGGCATCGGCTACCGCCTTCCAGCTCCGGTCACTGGTCCATGCCGGAAGACCGTCACGCTGCGCCAGCGCAAGACAGAAGCGGTCGCCGAGCGATAGCCCGTGATCGGCTGTGACCGCCCGCAATCGCCCGGCCATTTGCGCCAAGGCCTTATCGGTCGGCACGATCGTCATTGGCAACGGATCGAGCATCGCGTCGACCTCACGCTCTGGCATGCCAAGATGGATGAAGTGGGTGACCACCTCAGCGTAGTTGATCGTGCAGATCCGGGCGTCTGCTATGGCGGCGGCAACTTTATCAGCGCCCTTCTCACCTTTCAGCATGGCAATGAGGGCGGAGGCGTCCAGTACGATCTCGCTCACTCTCCGCTGTCCTCGCGGCGCTTGGCCAGGAACGCCTCGACCGACGCGTCTGGGTTCCCTTCGGTGTACTGCTTCGCCAAAGCCTGAGCGCGGGCAACAGCCTGTGCGGCTGTTCGTAGCACGAGACAATCCGGCGTCTCATCCAGATAGACTGCGCCGCCGCCGACGAGCCCGAGCCGCTTGCGGATGTCCGCCGGGAGGCTCATCCGACCATTGGGCGTGATGTTGACCTGAACTGTCATACGGGCTCCGACTGCTGCTGTGTTGGTCGAGGGGGCAATCTAGCCGGAGTGCTCCTGAAATTCAACAAAATGCAAATTGCGACACAAATTATCAATCGGACCACATAGAGGTTTGTGTGTCGCAACCGTCAAAAAGCGACTCAACGCCACATTTTTGCCAGAGCACCTACCTCTCGCAACAGCGATGGCGCCTTGCCGCAGCTTGTCCGAAAGGGATCCTCAATCGGACATCCGGATGACAGCATGCCTGACGGCCTGAGGGGCAGGGGGGTGAAGCTGCAAATTGGCAGCACGGTTCATGACCCGCTCGACCCCATGGGCAAGATGTTCTTCAACATCCTAGCCACTTTCGCCGAGTTCGAGAGCGACCTCATCCGCATGCGCACCCGGGAAGGCATGGCGGTGGCCAGGGCCAAGGGGAAGCTGAAGGGCAAGCAGCCCAAACTGTCGGAGAAGCAGCAGAAAGAGCTGCGGCGCATGTATGACACAGGGGATTATTCCATCAGCGACCTGTCGGAGCTGTTCAAGGTGTCTCGGCCGACGGTCTATCGAACTTTGGCGCGGACGGGGCCAATTAGCTGACAAGGCCCGGCCTACCGTCGGCTTAGCGCCCCCATTCCGGACGTTGGCGAGAACGATGGAACAACCCAGAACCCGCCATTCATTCAGGCGGTTTCGACGAAGACGACCGGTGGGGAGCGGGATGTCCGCTTGGGACGTCGTCGCGGGGAGCTCCGACTATCGAACCGAGTACAGAGATCGGCATGGCGGTGAATACATCTGCTCAATGCCAGCTTCTACGCTTCGGCAAAGTGAGTGCAGCTGTGCCCTCACGGCTTGCGTTCCGCTATCGGAACGTGACGGCAGGGCAGTCCTCACTGGGTTGGCTGAGGATCAAATGGCTTTGATTCAGGCGCATGAGTTTGCCTCTTACACAATCGGCTATTCAATGGTTGACATAAGTGAGCAAACGCTTATGTATGTCGATATGAAAGAGGCAGCAAAAACGACGCACATTGGCCGTCCGGTCAACGAGGAAGCGCGCTCATTGCGGCGTGATCAGATCCTGGCCGGCGCGCGGGTCTGCTTTCTGCGCAAGGGCTTTCATGCCGCCACGACCGCCGAAATCAGCGCCGAGGCGAAGGTGAGCGTGGCCAATCTCTACCAGTATTTCCCGACCAAGGATGATCTGGTCAGGGCGCTGATCGAGGAGGAACTGGCGGGCGATCTCGAACTCATCAGGATTGTTGAGGAGGCGCCCAGCTTCCGGCAAGGCCTCGAAATCACCACCCGGATGGTGACGGCCAATCGCGACGTTGCCCATGACAGCCGCCTGCGGTTGGAAATCCTGGCCGAGGCGGCGCGCAATCCGACCATCGCCGCCGTGGTCAAGGCAGCCGACGACCATCTTGTCCGGGAGATCGGTGCGGTGATCGCGCGCTATCAGGCCAAGGGCGAGCTGCGGGCCGACTTTGTCCCGGAGGTCGCCGCACGCATCATCGTGTCGCTGTTCGATGGCATGACCGGCCGCTTTGCCTTCGGGCTGAGCGAAACCGAAGATTTGATTGTGGCAGCAGACCAGTTCATCGTGCAAGCGCTGGCACCGGTTGCAGTTCCGCCCATCTAAACCCCCTGACGAAGCGATAAACCCCCAACGGTGGGCAGTTTCACGCTGCCCAAGGATTGCACAGGAGTATAAAATGAGTAAGGCCTCGCTTATTCATCTGATGGTTGGCGCGCTGGCGCTTCAGGCCTGCTCGGATGCCGCCGACACGCCAGTCCTGGCGCCGGTGCGCACCGTGCTGGTCAGTCGCGCCGAACCCGCTACGGCTGCCGCCAACATGGTCGTCGGCACGGTGCGCTCGGCGCAGACCCATATCGTGTCTGCCGAACAGGGCGGGCGTGTCGTCGCGCTGCTGGCCGATGTCGGTGATCGCGTTGCTGCCGGTCAGGTGCTGGCGCGCCTCGACAGCGTGCCGCTCGACCTTCGGGTAAGCGCGGCACTGGCCGAAGCGGCCCGTGCGGCGGCGACGGCGGCTGAACGCGCGCGCAATGCCGAGCGCGTGGCGCAATTGGTGGCCGATGGCACCGCCTCGGCGGCCGAGCTCGATGCCGCCCGCGCCGAGGCGGCGACGGCGCGTGCCGCCCAAAGCCTCGCCAATGTGCAGGCCAGCGAGGCCCGGCGGGACAAGACGTTGGCCCTGCTGCGCGCGCCATCGGCCGGCGTGGTTGCGGCGCGGCCGGCCATGCTGTCGGCGATTCTGGCGCCGGGCGCACCGGCGTTCGAGATTGAGGGCCAGGGTGATCGCCTGATCAGCGCGGCACTGCCGGCAGACGTGGCCGCCCGGTTGCGGCAAGGCGCGACGATCAGCTTCCACCATGATGGCACCACTGGCACCGCACGGCTCGCCGGGATCAGCACGCGGGACAATGGTGCTGGTGGCCGCGATGCCACCTTCGTGGTTATCGCCGGCGCGCCGGCGCCGGGGGCGATTGTGGAACTGCTGTTGCCGGCTGCCACGCAGACTGCGTCGGCACGCGTTCCGCAGTCCGCCGTTCTCGAAGGCCGCGATGGCCGCCAGACCATCCGCGTCGTCGGCGCCGACAACCGCCTGCACGATGTGCCGGTGCAACTGCTAGGCCTTGCTGGCCCCAGCGCCCTTGTCCGGGGCCGGCTGGCGGCCGGTGACCTGGTCGTCGCGGCCGGCGGCGAATTCCTCCAGGCGGGCCTGCGAGTCCGCCCCCATCTCACCGCGCGCTGACGCCGGCGTTGCCCAGCAAGGATCCTCCCATGTCGATCACCGCTGCTGCGCTCCGCCGGAGCCGGTTCACCATTGTGGCTGCGATCGCCCTGTTCCTGTCAGGGCTGGCCGCGCTGCTGGATTTCCCCGCCACCGAAGAGCCGTTTGTGCAGGTCCGTGCCGCCACGGTGGAAGCCAATTTGCCCGGCGCCACCAGCGAGCGCACTGAACAGCTTGTCGCCAAGCCGATCGAAGAGCGCCTGCGCGAGGTTGCCGAGGTCAAGACCATCGAAACGGTCGTGCGGCCCGGTTCGGTGTTCATCTCGGTCACATTGCACGATGGCACGGCCGCGAGCCGGTTGCCGGCCATCTGGCAGCGCGTGCGCGTGAAGATGGACGAAGTGCGCGGGCAATTGCCCGAAGGCATCAGCCCGATCGTCATCAACGACGAATTCGCCCGCGTGGCGGTGCGTAGCCTGGCGCTCACCGGCAAGGGTTACAGCGCCGGCCAATTGCAGGATTGGGCACGCATCGCCCGCGACCGCCTGCAAACGGTGGACGGTGTCGAGCGGATATCGCTGCACGGTGTGCGCGAGGAACGCGTGTTCGTCGATCTGGCGCCGGTGAAGCTGGCGGCGGCCGGCCTGTCGTTCGACAGGGTGGCCAGCATTCTGGCCGAACGCAACATCGTGGCAGCCGCAGGCGAGATCGACACCGGCCGGCGACTGCTGGCGCTGGAGCCGAGCGGCGACCTGGCCGGCGTTGCGGCGCTGGCTGGCGTGCAGATCCCGCTGCCCGGTGGCCGCAGCCTGCCGCTCGCCTCGCTCGGCCGCATTACCCAGGCTCCGGCCGATCCGCCGCAGACGGCGGTCGTCGTCAATGGCCAGCCCGCCGTGGTGCTGGGCGTGTCGATGCGCAGTGGTCTGAATGTGCTGTCCTTCGCCGAGCGGCTCGATGCCCGCGTTGCCGAGGTGGAACAGGCGCTGCCGGCCGGCATGAAACTGACCACAATCACCGATCAGAGCCAAGTGGTGGCCAAGGACCTGTTCAAGGTTGGCCAGACCTTCCTCGAAACCGTGGCGGTGGTGATGCTGGTGGTGGTGATGTTCCTCGGCTGGCGTGCCGGCCTGGTGACCGGCGTGATCGTGCCACTCACCGTGATGGGCACGCTGATCATCATGCGCCTCATCGGCATCGAGCTTCACATGGTCTCGATCGCGGCGATCATCATTTCGCTGGGCCTGTTCGTCGACAACGGCATCGTGGTGGTGGAGGATTATCAGCGGCGGCTGGCCGAGGGCGAAGCCGCCGATGTGGCCGCCGACGCGGCCGGCCGCAGCATGGCAGCGCCGCTGCTCACCTCCAGCCTGGCCATCATCTTTGCCTTTGCCCCGCTGGCGGCCGGCACCAGCGACACCGCCGAATATATGCGCAGCCTTGCAATTGTGATGGCCATCACCCTGCTGCTTTCGCTGTTCCTGGCGCTGACCGTCACGCCGCTGATGTCACGCCAATATGCCGGGGCGCATGACGCCTCGCATGATAACAAGGGTTGGCTGGCCCGCGTGCGGCGCTGGTATGAAGGCCGGGTCGGCTTCATCGTGGGCCGGCCGCGCACGGTGGTGGCTGCGATGGCGGGGCTGCTGCTCGCGTCCCTAGCGATCTTTGCCACCATCCCGCCACAACTGCTGGCCGCCTCGGCGCGGCCCCAACTGCAAATCCCGGTCGAACTGCCGGCGGGTGCATCGACGCGGGCGAGCTATCGGCTGGCTTCGGACATGTCCGCCGTTTTGGCCGACAAGAGGCGCTTTCCCGAACTTGTCAGCAACGCGATCTATGTGAACGACGGCAGCCCGCGCTTCATCCTGGGCCTTAACCCGCCGGCGCCGGCGCCGCACCGCATCTATGCAGTGGTGAACCTCGCCAAGGATGCCGACAGTGAAGCGGCGCTGGCCAAGCTGCGCGTGACTCTGGGGGTGCGCTTTCCCGAGGCCCTGATCGAGCCCAAGCGCTTTTCGCTTGGTGCTTCCGAAGCCGGAACCGCCGTGTATCGCATTGTCGGCCCCGACCGCGGCGAGCTTGAGCGCGCTGCAACGGCGCTGAAGCAGGCGCTGGCGGGCGTCCCCGGCATTGCCGACATCCGCGACGATGCCGAAGGCCGCGTCACCCGGCTGGTGGTCGACATCGATCACGCAAGGGCCATGGCGGCCGGCGTGTCGGCAAGCGCCGTGGCCCGCAGCCTGGAATCTGCCACCGCCGGCCTGCCGGTCACCGTGCTTCGCCAGGGCGATGTGCTGGTGCCGGTGGTGCTGCGCGCACCCGAAGAAGCGCGTACGGCACCGGAACAGCTGGCGGCGCTGCCGGTGTTCGGTGCCGAAGGCAGCGTGCCGCTGGGCCAGATCGCCCGCGTGCGCCTGGCCAGCCAGCCGAGCGTGCTGACGCGGCGCAACCAGAGCCCGGTGATCACGGTGTCGGCCCGCCACCCGGTGCTGGCTTCGCAGGAGATCGTCGATCACGTCGCCCCCACCGTCGAGCGGCTGGCGCTGGCCCCGGGCCACGCCATCGAACTGGGCGGCGAGATCGAGGAGAGCCGCATCTCCAACGAGGGCATCGAACGCTATTTCCCGGTCGCACTGCTGGGCATGGCGGCGCTGTTCCTGTGGCAGTTCGGTTCGGTCCGCAAGACGGCGATCATCATGGCCTCGATCCCCTTCGTGCTGATCGGTGCCTCGCTGGGCCTGAAGCTGAGCGGCGAGGCGATGAGCTTCACGGCCACGCTGGGGCTGCTCGCGCTGGCCGGCATCATCGTCAACAACGCTGTGCTGCTGCTGGAGCGCATCCAGGAAGAGCGCAATGCCGGCCTGGCGCTGAACGAAGCCGTGGCAACCGCCGCCGCCGTGCGCCTGCGCCCGATCGTGATGACCAAGCTGGCCTGCATCATGGGGCTGGTGCCGCTCTATCTGTTCGGCGGCGATCTGTGGCGGCCGATGGGCGCTGCCATGATTGGTGGCCTGGCGCTTGGCACCCTCATCACACTTGTCCTCATCCCTGCCCTCTATGCGCTGCTGTTCCGCGAACGGCAGGCGGCGGCCGCAGCCTGACGGAGACTGACCGTGACCCGATCCCTGTTTGCAACATTTGCGCTTGGCGCGCTGCTGGCCGGATGTGCCGGTGCCCCGCCGCCCAGGCCAGTGCCGGCGCCGCCCTCGGCCAACTGGAGCGCCAGCGACCCGGCGGTGGCCAGTGGCGAATTGCGCTTCGACTGGTGGACGGCCTTTGGCTCGGCCGATCTTGATCGCCTCGTTGCAGAGGCCCAGGCCGCCAATTTCGAACTGGCCGCCGCCGATGCCAATCTGAAGGCAGCCAGTGCCCTGGCCCGCGAGGCGCGGGCACAACGCCTGCCACAGGGCGGTGTGTCGGCCGGTGTGCAGCGCCTGCGGGAGCCGTCGGCAACCCAGCCGCCGATCTTCCGGACGCCGGAGGCCTTTCCCGACATGACCATCGCCAGCATCGGCGCTGAACTGGCGTGGGAGATCGATTTTGTCGGCGGCCGCGCCAAGGCAGCGCGGGCGGCGCTGGCCGATGCGCAGGCGGCTCGATGGCAGCGCCGGCAGGTCGAAGCGGCGGTTGCGGCGCAGGTTGTGCGGGCTTGGCTCGATCTGGGGCGCAACCGGCAGCTGGCCGCAGTGATCGATCAGCGACTGGAGGCGCTGGACCAGCTGATCGCGATGGCACGGCTGCGGGTGACACGCGGCGGCGGCACCGTGGCCGATGTCGCGACGCTGGAACAGGTGCGCAGCACAGCCGCCGCCGAACGTCCGGCGCTCGATCTGGCGCAGCGCAATGCCCTGCGCCGGCTGGCGGTGCTGACAGCACGGGATCCGATTGCCTTCGTCAGCGACGGCGCGGCCATGGCGACGCAGACGCTGACCCCGGCAACGCTGACGGTTCATGATCCACGCGTCTTGCTGCGCATGCGCCCCGATGTGCAGCGCGCCGAACAGCAGTTGCTGGCCGCGTTCGAACGGGCCGGTGCATCGCGCGCCGCACTCTATCCCAGCCTGTCGCTGGGGGCGTCGGCCGGGCTGGCCGCAACGCCGGCCGATCTCGGCAAGCCCGGTGCGTTCCGATTTGCCATCGGCCCGTCGCTGAACTGGGGCATCTTCAATCTCGGCCGGGTCAAGGCCGGGATCGCTGCGGCCGACGCGGGCAGCGAAGCGGCTGCCGCCACCTGGCAACAGACCCTGCTGGCGGCCGTCGAGGAGGCCGACGGAGCCGTTGATGGCTGGTTGAGCGCACGCCGCAGCGCTGAGGCCGCGCGCGCGGCGCTGCGGGCGGCGGACATCGCGGTGGCCGCCGCGCGCTCCCGCAGCCGATCCGGCTTGTCCAGCCCGTTTGAACGCGCCCAAGCCGAGGCCGATTACCTCGCCGCACAGGCTGCGCACACCGCCGCAGAGGCCAGCGAGCGCGATGCCTGGGCGAACGCCAATCTCGCGCTCGGCGCCGGATGGCGCGGCGAGGACCTCATGACCCGATCACGCTGAGGCGATCTGTCAGACCGACCAGAGCCATGGACTTGATCAGAAGCGAGATCGTACCAGACCGCAGCCTTGCGCTTCAGAAAACTGAAGCGTCCAGGATTTTCCGGAAGCGCCAGCTCCTGATTTCAAATCTAGCAAATTGGTCGGAATGGCTGGAGTTGCCAGAATTGGTGATCCGCGAGCAGCACCGCCAACGGCGTGCATTGGGTCAGCAGCGGCCGCAATGGCGGTGGGCCGAGCGAAGGCCGCTATCTTCGATCGCAACCCGCAAGCTGTCTGTCCGCCTACGGCCCAAAAGGCGCCAATGGCGATGATCCCTTTGGTCGTCGGCGATCGCGCCGCCCTTCGTTCGGGCCGCAAAATGCGCTTGCCGCATCAGCTACACGTTCTCGTTGGCCAGACGAAAGCAGGTCGCGAAGCGTCCGCGGTCAGCAGTGCTGACCATGGCGGCCTTGAATTGCTCCTCCCATCCGCTTGCCACCCGCGCGCGCATGTCCTCGACGATGGCCGCTGCCTCGTCGGCTCTCAAAGCAAAAGCAGCGGCGCCAGCGAGGGCGTTGGAGACCGTGGCGGCCCTGCCTTCCGGGCCGACACCCAGCACCAGTCGTCGTTCCAGGCCGACCTGTGGCTTGGGGACTACATCGTAGAGCGGTGATAGCCGCCAGCCTTTGCCGTCAAAGAGGAAACCATGGTTGCGCAGGTGATCATCGTCGTTGGTCACCAGGATGTTGAACACCATGCGGCGGAACAGCTCGTGGAGGTCTCGGCGAACCTCAGTGGCGTGCTGGCGGAGGACCGCGGCGAGATCGGCATAGCTGTAACGGCTCACTTCGCTCTCGTGAGCGCCCAGCATCGTCAAGCCCGATGCAAACGGCCTTCGTTCCAGCCAGTTCCCATGTGATACCCGATCGAACCTTTTGATCAGGTAGATGTCCCGATCCAGCACCCGCCTGAAATCCAGCGCCGGCACATCCAGACCGCACGCTTCCGCAAGACGCATGGTGGCCAGCTCGACCCGGCATTCAGGAAAGCTGTCGTTCCGCGCCTGAAACTTGGCAATCCACTGTTGGCCATCGATTTCGGTTGCTGCCTTTGGACGTGCGCCGCCAAGCGACGAACCAGCGGTCAAAAGACGGCGGAGGTTTTCGTCGAGCTCGTCGACATGTTGGGCCCGCTCGGCGGCATCAGCCAGCTCCTCCAGGGTAAAGCGCTCCCCTGGGGCATCACCTGTTCCCCAGGGTGTGATCCGCTGTGGCTGCTCGGGCGTCGGCCCGAATGCCAGTGCGCCAACGCGGTAGTCGCCAGAGGCCAGGATCAGATCAATGTCTGTTGGAAGGCGATCACCCATCGCCTTGTACATCAGGTACTGGCCCCAGCCATCGGGAGCTGCGTCGCGGATTCCCCCAAAGACGGCAAAGCCCTCTTCGGTCTGGAAACTGCGTTCGGTTCCAGAATCGTGCAGCGGCAGTGCGACAGGGTCGACCGGAATCCGATCCGGGCGCGTGAGGTAACGGCGGCCATAGGCAAAGGTGGCAAACTTGTTGCGCGGCTCATCGGTCATCGTCAGCAAGCCGGCGGGGACGGGTCCGCCGGCGAGGTGGACGAAGACATAGGTGCGAACGGTTGCCATCGCTCTCAGAAATCCAACTCATCGCGGCTGATGGCATGGGTCGTCTTGGGCAATCGGGCGAGGTCCTCACTCATGCCGGCGCGGTCACTGTCGGGCGCAACGAGCTCTGCAAGGCGCTGTGTCATGCCAAACACATGAAGTGCGCTGGCCAGAACCGCCAACCCCACTGTTGGGTCACCCGCTTCAAGACGTTGCAGCGTCTGCACCGACACCAGCATCCGTTCGGCCATGAGCCTTTGCGGCAGCTTGCGACGGCGGCGGGCGATCGAGATGTCCTTGCCGAGCTGGGCGAGGGCGCGCTGACTGTGAGGGGGCAGGCCAGAGGAGGCTTTTGACGCGCGGGACATGGGCAATGCATGCCATATCATGCTTTTTATGTCAATTTCGCATGATATGTCACCAATTGCCCCGCTGATGCCATACCATAACGTCCAGCCTACGCCCGTACGCATATCGAGGTGACGGGGGTTCTCGAGAAATCTGGTCAAAGGCCCGGTTGATGTCTCGCCGGCTCAGCCGGTCTCCCAGACGCCTGGCGAGGCTCCCGCCGGACCGCACTTTCCGCGCGGAAAGTGGATTCCGGGACCAGCTGGCAACCGCAGTACCGGTTGCGATGCTCGTAAACACCACTGGCAGTTTCCGCGTGGAAACAAGATTTTCGAGCAATCTGGCCAACAACCCGGTTGATATCCCGCCGGTTCAACCGGTCTCCCAGACGCCTGGTGAGGCTACCGCCGCACCGCACTTTCCGCGCGGAAAGTGGATTTCGGAACCTCACCAGGCAACCGCGGCGCCGGCTGCAACACTTGTAAACACCACTGGCACTTTCCGCGCGGAAAGTTGATCTCGGGACAGCCGGACGACCGCGGTATGCGGTGGAGCGAGATCGGACGATCCACCGCCGAGTTCTGTACACCAGCAATATTAAACATAATCTTTGTTATCAATGTTTTATATCAGTGGCTTATGTAGGCGCAACTTAGAGATGTCACTCCCCGCAACTTAGAG
>NZ_NOXT01000039.1 GCF_002251755.1 Sandarakinorhabdus cyanobacteriorum | reverse complement strand
ACTTTAGCGCCGTTGCAAGGCCGAGTTTTTCAACACAATCGCCCTCATTGCGGACATTCGCCGCATTCAGTAAGCTGCCAACATGCCGACGAACACCATTCTCTTGATGAGAACTTCTCTTTGGCTGCTACTGTCAGTAGCCGCGCTGATTGCGTCATTTTGGTTGATGCTCGTCGTAGTATCGGGATTTTCGATCTGGACGACAGAGTCAAACGTCGCTGGCTTGACGTTGCAGACCGGCCTCCTTGTCTCTCCGGTGGCGTTGTTTTTTGGTCTGAAACTATCCAAGCATAGCGACGGCCTCACTGTCGTCTTGTTTGCATTTAGCTGGTCTGTCGTCTCCGCGGCGTTGGTCACTCTCGGGTTTTGGTAGGGCTGCGGCCGGCGGCGGAGCCGCCGAGTCCGGTGGGGGCGGGGCCTAACGATCCTCCCCCTCTGGGGGAGGTGGCACGCGGCACGCGTGATGAAAGGGGCGGGCTGGCTCGCTTGGGCCGACTTGCCCGCTGCCGGCCCCCTCCGCCTCCCGTTGGTCGGCACCTCCCCCAGAGGGGGAGGATCTTTAGGCGCGGGCCTCGTTACTTGTTCATGGTGGCGAAGAAATCCGCGTTCGTGGCGCTGTCCTTCATCTTGTCCATCAGGAACTCGATCGAGTCGGTCGCGCCCATCTGCATCAGGATGCGGCGCAGCACCCACATCTTGGACAGCGTCTCCTTGTCCACCAGCAGCTCTTCCTTGCGGGTGCCGCTCTTGCCGATGTCGATGGCCGGGAAGACGCGCTTGTCGGCGATCTTGCGGTCCAGCACGATTTCGGCGTTGCCGGTGCCCTTGAATTCTTCGAAGATCACTTCATCCATGCGGCTGCCGGTGTCGATCAGCGCGGTGGAGATGATGGTGAGGCTGCCGCCCTCCTCGATGTTGCGCGCCGCGCCAAAGAAGCGCTTGGGCCGCTGCAGGGCGTTGGCGTCCACACCGCCGGTCAGCACCTTGCCGGACGAGGGCACCACCGTGTTGTAGGCGCGGCCCAGGCGGGTGATGTTGTCGAGCAGGATGATGACGTCGCGCTTGTGCTCGACGAGGCGCTTGGCCTTTTCGATCACCATTTCGGCGACCTGGACGTGGCGCGTGGCCGGTTCGTCGAAGGTGGAGGAGATGACCTCGCCCTTCACCGTGCGCTGCATGTCCGTCACTTCTTCGGGCCGCTCGTCGATCAGCAGCACCATCAGGAAACATTCCGGGTGGTTGGCGCTGATGGCTTTGGCGATATTCTGCATCATGATCGTCTTGCCGACGCGCGGCGGGGCAACGATCAGGCAGCGTTGGCCCTTGCCCAATGGCGAGACGATGTCGATCACCCGGCCGGTCTTGTCCTTCGACGTCGGGTCACCGCTTTCCAGGTTCAGCTTCTCGTTGGGATAGAGCGGGGTGAGATTGTCGAAATTCACCCGGTGGCGCACAGCTTCGGGATCATCGAAGTTGATCGCCGTCACCTTGTTGAGGCCGAAATAGCGTTCGCCATTCTTGGGCGCGCTGATCTCGCCTTCCACCGTGTCACCGGTGCGCAGGCCATAACGGCGGACGATCTGCGGGTTGACATAGATGTCGTCGGGGCCGGCCAGATAGCTGGCATCGGCCGAGCGCATGAAGCCAAAGCCATCGGGCATCACCTCGATGGTGCCGCTGCCCATCACTTCGGTGCCCTCTTCGGCGGCGGCCTTCAATATGCCGAAAATGATGTCCTGCTTGCGCAGGGTGGAGGCGTTTTCGACGCCCATTTCCTCGGCCATGGCGACGAGATCGGCCGGAGCGGTTTTCTTGAGTTGTTGCAGGTGCATGGGGTTCCTCTGGCGACAGGCGCGCGATGGGGAATGACAAAATGGCTCGGTCGAGCGAAGGCACACCAGGACGGGCGCCGGATCTGATGACGTGCCTAATCCGCAGGGCACCGCCCGTCAAGGCCGGTCTGACCGCCCGCCAGTCTTGCCAATATTGACGAATTTCCCCGGGATTAAGGGAAGTTTTTCCGTGCAGAACAAGGGTTGGAAACGGCGGCTTGTGGAGAGGATCATCCCCAGATGTCGGGCTGCGGGGCAGACGCGCGGGCCTGCCGTCAATTCAGCCGGAAGCGGATGGGCTGCACGCGGCCCATGCATCCCACGGTTTCGGTGCCGCGCAGCACCGGCTTGAATTTCCAGCTTTGCATGCGTTTGACCGTCTGTTCGGAAAAGGCGAAGGGTGGCCGGGCGCTGATCACCCGCACATTGGCGATATCGCCGGCCGGGGTGACATCATGCGCCACCCGCATCAGGGCGGACAGGCCCCAGGCGCGGGCTTCACGCGGGAAATCATCGACGGTCAGAAACGTGTTGCGGCCCTGAGGGCGCACATCGGCCAGCGCGCATTGCTGCGGCGACAGGCCGGTGCTGGCCAGTGCGCTGGCGGCCACGGCTTCATCGCCGCGGGCAAAGGCGCGATCCGACAACATCAGCAATGCCTGCTGGCGCAACGGATCGGCCTCGCCATGGCGAGCGGCGATGGCGGCGAGCTGGCTTTCCGCTTCCGGCCCGCTGCGACTGTTGAGCTGTTGCAGCCGCAGATAATCGGCCATGCGGATTTCGCCGCGCTGTTCGGCCAGGGCGACCAGCCGGCGAACCATGGCGAAACGATCAGCCACCGACCGGTTGAGCCGGCCCTGCGCCAGTTCCCGCACGAACACCGGCGCATCGTGCGTTTTCGCCAGAGCAGCAAGCCGGCGGGCATGATCAAGCTGTTCGGCCGGGCCGACGGCGCGGTTCACCATCAGTTCGGCGAGCAGCGGCACGGCGGCCACCGCCTGGATGTCGCCGGCGGCATCAACGCTGGCCAGCGCCGCCAGCAATTGCTGGCGGGTTTGCGCGTCGGTGCCGGTGAACCCCGGGCGCTTCAGCCCCTTGGTTGCCAGCCAGGCATCCACATCGCGGTTCAGGCTGGCGACCACCAGTTCGGGCCGCATGGTCTGGCAGCGCAGTTCAACCCGGACGGCGGCGCGCCACAGCGGGTTGGTGGCCTTGGCCTGTTCGGCCGGCCAGCTCCAGCCATGCACGGCGGCGGCGAACTCCTCTTCAGGGTGGCTGTCGGCCGGGCCGCTGCCGGGGTTGGCATAAACGGGACGGACATTGACCACCCTGCCATCATCGCGCACCGAAAATTCGATCACTGCCATGGCATCCGGGGCCAGGGTGCCGGTGGGCGTGCACGGCGGGAGATCGCCCACCCCGCCCTGCCCGCCACCGCTTTCATCCAGCATCGACGCCCCTGACAGGGCGGTGAGCCGGACCACGCTGGCCATGTCCTTCTTGAGCCAGGCGTGCACGATGAGATCACCGCGCAGCTGCACATCATCCAGATTGACCTGCAAGCTGCTGGCACCACCGGCCAGCCGGCCCGCTTCATCAAGAGCACGCCTGGCATCGTCCAGACGACCCTGGCGCATGGCCAGTTGGCCCTTCAGCCGCAACACGTTCACGCGGCCGCTGATGCTGGCCTGCGGCGATCCCCAGGCGGAGTCCGGCTCGGCCAGCAGGCCGTCGATCAACCTTGCCGCAGCATCGGCTTGGGTCCACTGGCCGGTGCGGGCGGCACCCATCCGCGCCTGCATCAGGCCCAGGCTGCCCGACGGCAGAAGTTTTTCGTCGATGATCGTCTGCCAATGCCCATGGGCCTCGCGCAGCCGGCCCTGTTCCTCCAGGGCGCGGGCGAGGTGGGTGAGCGCGGTGGCGCGTTCGTCGGCCACCGCGGCAATGCCGGCGGGCAGGCCGGCAACGGCGGCTTCGAGCAGCGGCTGCGCTTCCTCCACATCGGCCATGGCGATCATGGTTTCGCCCAGGCGGTTGCGCACGATCATCGCGGATCGGCCTTTGGACGCGCCCAGCCGTTCCAGCAGGGCGGCAAAGCCGGCGCGGGCCTGGGGAAGGCGCCGGGCATCAAGATGGGCTTGCGCCGCATCGAAATCCTCTTGCACTGTGGCGGCCGTGACGGGCACTGCGACAAGCAGGAACAGGCCGAGGCAAAAGCGGTGCAGCAACATGCATGCAGATTTGCCCATTCCGGCCGAACTGACAATAGCTGCAATTGGCCACACTATGTCGCAACAGATGAAGTCTGGGCAGGAGAAGACAAGATGCCGGTGGATGCGCTTGGGGATTATGATCCGAACAATATCTTTGCCCGCATCCTGCGCGGCGAGATTCCGTGCCGGCGAGTGCATGAGACGGATCATGCGCTGGCCTTTCACGACATCAACCCGCAGGCGCCGGTGCATGTGCTGGTGATCCCCAAGGGGCCGTATCGCAGCTGGGCGGATTTTTCGGACAAGGCCAGCGAGGCGGAGATTGCCGGGTTTGTGCGGGCGGTGGGGGAGACGGCGAAGCTGCTGGGGCTGGAAGCGCCGGGTTATCGCCTGCTCGCCAATGCCGGGGTAAATGCCCACCAGGAGGTGCCGCACCTGCATGTGCATGTGTTTGGCGGCAAGGCGTTGGGGCCGATGCTGGCGCGGTGATCCCCTCACCCTCCCACCGCTTCGCGGCGGGCCCCTCCCTCTCCCCCAAGGGGAGAGGGTTTATTGATGCGCCTCCCCCATGCGGCGGATGGCGGTGATCTTGGTGTGGAGCGGGGTCCAGTCGTCACGCTCGGCAATTGGGGCCCACAGCGCCTCCACCTCGTCGATCAGCATGGTGCAGGGGGCGTCGTCGGACCAATAGGGGTGTGACGGCGGCCCCATCGCGAAATCGGGGATCAGCGCCAGGAAATCGGTGAAGGCGTCGTGACTGTAATGATGGTCGGCCGGGGATGGACCGCGCCGCACGCCGCCGCGCCAATCAAAGAAGAAGCGGTCCGGGTCCATTTGCGTGCCAACCAGCGCCTTCTGGATGGCTTCGACCAGCGCCTCGTCTTCGGCCGGGCCCAGCCGCTTGACGCCGAGCCGGCCGAGCATGGCATCGGACAGGGCGGCGCGGTAGCGTTGGGGGTAGGTTTCGAGCGGGCCTTTCAGCTCGTCCACCTCGGCAATCAGGCGCAGGGCGCTGCCTAGCTGGAACAGGTTCCACTGCAGCGCTTCGGCCTGGCGGCCAAAGGCGTAGAGGCCATAATGATCGAAATAGGCGGCGGTGAAGCCGGCATCCCAGGCCGGGGCGAAGCGCCAGGGGCCATAATCGAAGCTTTCGCCGGTGATGTTGATATTGTCGGTGTTCAGCACGCCGTGGACGAAGCCGGCGGCCATGAACTGGGCCGCCATGCGGGCGGCGCCCTTGACGGCGTGATCGACCAGGGCGGCGACCGGGGTGGGGCCGCTCGCCCCAGGCGCGAGGTGGGTGAGGCAATAATCGACCAGCCGGGTGAGCGCGTCGCGGTTCTGGTGGAAGGCCTGACGCTGGAAACTGCCATAGCGGGCATGGCTGTGGTTCAATCGCACCAGCACGGCCGAGCGGGTGGGCGAAGGTTCGTCGCTGCGGACCAGATTCTCACCGGTTTCGATGACACTGAAGGTGCGAGAGGTGGCGACGCCGAGCGCTTCGAGCATTTCGGTGGCGAGGATTTCGCGCACCGCGCCCTTCAGGGTGAGGCGGCCATCGCCGGCGCGGCTGTACGGGGTGGTGCCGCTGCCCTTGGTGCCGAGGTCCATCAGGCGGCCGCGATCATCCCGACATTGCGCGAACAGGAAGCCGCGGCCATCGCCGAGATCGGGGTTGTAGGTGCGGAACTGGTGGCCGTGATAGCGCAGGGCGAGCGGTTGCGGCAGGCTGCCGGGCAGCGGCGCGAAACGGCCGAAATGCTGCAGCCACTGATCGTCGGTCAGGCCGGCAAGGCCGATTTGCGCGGCGGCGCGATCATTGCGGAAGCGGAGGATGGTCTGCGGGAAATCGGCGGCGGCAACGGGATCGAAGAAATTCGGGCCGAGGCTGACGATGGTGGTTTCGGGGGCAAAATTCATGGCCCCATCATGGCCGGGGCGGGCGGATTATTCCACCACATATCCCGAGGCGGCGCGGATGAAGCGCACGGTTTCGCGCTCGATGCGGTCCGTCTCTTCGGGGGTGGCGGCGCACAGCCAGCGATCAATGGCATCGCCAACAATATGGTGGGTGAAGCTGGCGGCGATGTCGATTTCCACACCGGTGACGCCGCGCTTGGCAAAGGCGGCCTGCATGTGGCGCTTGATCCAGTCGGTCGTGACTTCCTTGGCGGCGTGATAGAAGGGTTCGGCATCGGCGCTGGCGGCCATGGCGGCCTTGGGCCCGCATTCGTTGCAATCGGGTTCCGGCCCTTCCCAGATCATGTTTTCGCGCACGAAGCGCAGCACGCGCGGGACGGTGATGCCGGGTTCCAGATCCTCGAGGGCATAGCCCTCTTCCATGGCGGCGATCATGGCTTCGCCGTGGCGGCGGCCCAATTCCTCGAGCAGGGCCTTTTTCGAGCCGAAATGATAGAAGATCGAGCCTTCGGAGACATCGGCTTCGCGGGCGATATCGGCGGTGCCGGTGGCGGCAAAGCCGTTGCGCGAGAACAGCATATGGGCAGCGGCGAGCACGCGCGCCTTGGTTTCGGCCGGATCATAGCGGCGGGCGCGCACATCGGCGGCCGGGCGGCCACGCGGGCTGCTGCGACCCTGTGCAGTTGAGACGGAACGTGAATCGACGGCGCGCGTTGCCACGGTGCTTGTTCTTCCCTATCCCCCCGGGATGGGATTCCTATAGCAAGCAACCTGAGTCAGAGTCAAAACATGCCGCTTGCCGCCGCCTCCACCCGCCTTGCGCCGGCCCCCGGCTGGCAGCGCGGCTATGTGTTTTCGGGCGACAATGTGCGCCTGTGCTGGCGGGAGCATCATGCGCCGGGCGTGGATGATCAACGGCCTGTGTTGCTGTGCCTGGCTGGCCTGACCCGCAATGGCAGCGATTTTGCCCATCTGGGCGACAGCCTGGGCCGCGATTGGCGGATCATCGCGCCCGATCTGCGCGGGCGGGGCGAATCGGGCTTTGCGCGCGATTCGCTGTCCTATGTGCCGCTCACCTATCTGCGCGATCTGTCGCTGGTGCTGGACGCGGCGGGGGTGGACCGGTTTGTGGTGATCGGATCATCGCTGGGCGGGCTGCTGGCGCTGCGGATGACGACGGCGCACCGGGCGCGGATGGCCGGCGTGGTGCTGAACGATATCGGCCCGGAACTCGAGGTGGCGGGCCTCAATCGGCTGCGCGCCAATGTGGGCCGGGGCGGCAACTGGCTGACCTGGGTACACGCGGCGCGCGATCTGGCGGTGCGCAATGCCGGCATCTATCCCGATTGGGGGCTGCACGACTGGCTGGCCTTTGCCAAGCGGCTGTGCCGGATCAGCCCGCAGGGGCGCATCGTGTTTGATTATGATCCGCGCATTGCCGAGCCGTTCCGCCTGCCGCACGGCGATGCCGGGGCGGATGACTGGGCGGCCTTTGACCAGCTGCGCGGGCTGCCGGTGCTGAGCGTGCGCGCCGCCCTGTCTGACGTGCTTTCGGCCGCGACACAGACCCAGATGGGCCGGCGCCTGCCGGGGCTGCAGATGGTGACGGTGCCGGGGGTGGGCCATGCCCCCACGCTGGCCGAACCGGTGGCAGTCGCGGCGCTGGCCGAGTTTCTGCACAAGGTGGAACAGGGAGAGGGATGATGAACCGCACATATTGGAAGCTGGTGCGCCGGCCGGTGGGCGATATCGCGCCGGGCGATCTGGAGCTGGTGACCGAGGCGCTGCCCGAACTGGCCGAGGGGCAGTTCCTGCTGCAGGTGATTTACCTGAGCCTGGACCCGACCAACCGGATCTGGATGAGCGACATGGAGCAATATATGCCGCCCGTGGCGCTGGGGGCGCCGATGCGGGCCGGGGTGTGCGGGCGGGTGATTGCCAGCCGCAAGGCCGGGGTGTCCGAAGGCCAGATCATGGCGGGCCTGGGCGAATGGGCCGATCATATCGTGTCGGACGGCAGCTTCATGAGCCCGCTGCCGCAGCTGCCAGGCGTGCCGCTGGCGGCCACCTATGGCACGTTGGCGCTGGTGGGGCCCACCGCCTATTTTGGCCTGATGGACATTGGCCAGCCCAAGGCCGGCGAGACTTTGGTGGTGAGTGCCGCGGCCGGCGGGGTGGGGCAGATTGTTGGCCAGATCGGCAAGATCAAGGGCTGCAAGGTGATCGGCATCGCCGGGGGCCGCGCCAAATGCGATTATGTGGTGAACGAGCTGGGGTTCGATGCCGCCATCGACTACAAGGCCGAGGATGTCGGCGCTGCGCTCGACCGGCTGGCGCCCGAGGGTGTGGACATCAATTTCGAACAGGTGGGCGGCAGCATCATGGTGGAGGTGCTGAAGCGGATGCGCATCTTTGGCCGGGTGCCGCTGTGCGGGCTGATTTCCAGTTACAACGACGTGACGCCCACCGAGCCGCCGGGCTTCTGGACGATGATGCTGATGCGCCGGCTGACGGTGCGCGGTTTCATCGTGACCGATTTCGCCCCGCGCTTCGGCGAAAGCGGCGCGGCGCTGGCCGGCTGGATGATGGGCGGCCAGCTGAAGACGCGGCAGGACATCAGGCCGGGCCTGGAAAATGCCCTGGAGACGGTGAAGGAGCTGTATAGCGGCGGCAATTTCGGCAAGCTGCTGATCGAGGTGAGCGCGCCTTAAGGCGCCTGCCACACCACCCGGCCATCCACCATCGTCAGCAGGCTGCGGCCGGCGGCAATGGTGAAGGGGTCGACGGTGAAGATATCGCGATCCAGCATCACGAGATCGGCGCGCTTGCCGACCTCGAGGCTGCCAAGCTCGCGTTCCACCCCCAGCTGATACGCGCTGCCGAAGGTGAGGGCGCGCACGGCCTGGGCCACGGTCAGCGCCTGTTGCGGATTGCGGGCCGGCAGGTCGCGCCGGCCGGGCAGGCGGCGGGTGACGGCGACTTCGATCTGGGTGAGCGGTTTCCAGGTCGAGAGATAGGCGGCGGCCGGCCAATCGGTGCCAAAGCTCTGCACGGCGCCGCTGGCGAGCAGGCTTTTGAACGGGTAGGCCGCCTCCATCACATCGGTGCCGACGAAGCGGCCGATATTGTCATAGCTGGGATCGCGGGTGGCCCACTGGATGCTGGTTTGCGCCACCACGTTCAGCTTGGCGAAGCGCGGCACATCGGCTGCATCGACCAGATCCATGTGGGCAATGGCATGGCGCTGGCCGGTGAGGCCGGCAAAACGGGCGCGGGCGACGGCATCGAGCACCTGGCGCACCGCCGCGCCGCCAATGGCGTGGACATGCACGGGCACCCCGGCCTTTTCGGCGGCGGTGATGCGGGCATCAAGATGCGCGTCGGTCATCATCGGGACGCCCTTGAAACTGGCCTTGTCCTTGTAAGCAGCGAGCAGATAGGCGGTGTGGCCTTCGGGCACGCCATCGGCAAACAGCTTGACGGCGGTGGGGCGCAACAGCCTGCCGCCATGGCGCGCCTTCAGCTGCAACAGGCGGGCGACCGGGTCATCGGCCTCGCTCCGGTTGGCGGTGGAGGAGAAATAGCGCAGCGGCAGCTCGCCCGCCGCCTCCATGCCGGCGAGCAGCTGATAGGCCGACGCCTCGTCCGGCGCGCCCATGCCGGCATCGAACAGGCCGGTGAGCCCGGATTCCAGCGCACGCGGCAGCCAGCGGCGGAAGGCGGCGGCATAGGCGGCGGTGGTGGGGGCAAACAGCCGGCGCGCCATGTCGGCATCGGCGCCTTCGCGCGCGGTGCCGGTGGGGTTGCCGGCCGCATCACGTTCCCAGAAGCTGCTGCCCGGCACCGGATCCTGGGTGGCGGCGGTGATGCCGCCGGCCTTCAGCGCGGCGGTGGAATACCAGGTGGAATGGCCATCAACCGATTCGATCAGCACGATGCGATCCCCGAACGCCGCATCCAGTTCGGCCGCCGTCGGGCCTTTCGGGCCAAAGAGATGGTTTTGCCAGCCGCGCGCCTGGATGGGGCCGGTGCCGGGGCTGGCGGCCTTCAGCGCCTGCAGGGCGGCGGCGAGCTTTTCCGGCGTGTCGGCCGCGGCGAAATCGATTCCGGTATCAGCGAGGCTGCCCGACAGCGCGTGCATGTGGCTGTCGATCAGGCCGGGCAGCACCAGCCGGCCCTGTGCATCGATCACCCGTGTGCCGGGGGTGATGCAGGCCCGCGCCTGCGCCGTGCTGCCCACGCGGGTGATGCGGCCGTTTTCGATGCACAGGCCCTCGGCGATGCGGTCTTTCGCATCCATCGTGTGGATGCGGGCGTTGAGGATCACGGTGTCAGCCGCCAGGGCCGGCATGGCCAGCACGGACGCCGCCAGGATTGTCTTCAGCATATCAGCCCCCTTTTGCCGGCAGCGTGGCAGAGCCGCACGCCGCTGCCAAGCGAGGCCACAGCGGGTGCAGGATGGTTGTCCGGACAAATATTGATTTGTCCGGACAAGTTGCATATGGTGGGTGTATTGCCGCAACAGAACGGCACCCGCACAGCCCGAATTGCCCTGTCTTTCACCCTGCTTGCCGGCGTGTCTGCGCCGGCGTTGGCGCAGGCAGCGGCGCCGCCCGCCACGGCGGCAGCCGACACGGCGGAGGATGGCGAGATCATCGTCACCGCCCGCAAGCGCGAGGAAAAGCTGCAGGATGTGCCGCTGACCATCGCGGTGGTGAACCAGGAACAGATCGCCAAGGCCAATCTCGACAATATTTCCGATCTGGCCTTCCAGACGCTGGGCTTTTCCTTCCGTCAGGGCTTTGGCCGCATCGGCGGTGGCGGCGGGGCCGGGGTGCGGCCTTCGGTGCGCGGCATGTCCAGCGTGGTGGGCGCACCCAATGCCGCCTTCTTCGTTGATGGCATCTTCGTGTCCGACAACATCAACAGCTACCAGCTCGACAATCTGGAACGGGTCGAGGTGATCAAGGGGCCGCAGAGCGCCCTGTTCGGCCGCCAGACCTTTGCCGGCGCGATCAACTTCGTCACCCGCAAGCCGCGCAACGAACTGGCCGGCCGGGTGCGGATGACGGCGGGCGAATATGGCAATTTCGAAGTGTCGGGCTATGTCTCGGGTGCGCTCGCGCCGGATGTGCTGAAGATGGAAGTGAACGCCCGCTATTATGAGTTCGGCGGCGACTGGGTGGACGCCGACAACGGCAAGCGCGAACTGGGCCAGCAGCGCAGCATCAACATCGGCAGCACGATCCTGTTCGAGCCGGGGCCCAATTTCGAAGCCGTGCTGCGCGTTGGTTACAGCGAGGATGATGACGGCGGCTATGTCTATGGCTTCCAGGGATCGGCCAAGAACAACTGCTTTGCCCCGCCGATCGTGGCCACCGTGCCCTTCCCGCGCACCAACACGGCGCGGCGCGGGTTCTTCTGTGGCGAAGTCCAGGTGCCTTCATCCTATGCCTATAATATCGATGAAATCCGGGCCGCCGGCTTTGACGGGCTGGAACGCGAATTCTGGCGCAGTTCGCTGGAACTGAACTGGACGCTGTTCGGCGGCTGGCGGCTCACCTCGCTCACCGCCTTCAACCGCAATGTGTCCACAACCGGCCAGGACAATACGCTGCTGCCCAGCAGCAACCCGGCCTTTGCCGTGGACCAGGCCCGCAACAGCGACTGGAGCCAGGAGGTGCGCATCAGCACCCCGCAGGACTGGAAGGTGCGCGGCCTGTTCGGCGGCTATCACTTCCGGCAAGACAATGACGGCGGCTTCCAGTTCACCAACACCAACCGCACGATGCGCCCGTTCGACAGCGCCGAAGCGGTGAGCAACTATTCCATCTTCGGCATGGTGGAAGCCGACATCACCGATGCGCTGACGGTGAGTGCCGAAGCCCGTTATCAGTGGGAAACCATCTTCGATTCCAGCCGCACGCTGGGCACCGAAGGCCAGCCGGCGCCGGTGCCGACCGGCCTGCGCCAGGTGGAGTACAAGGCCTTCCTGCCGCGCCTCACCATCGGTTATCAGGTCAATCCCGATCTCAACCTGTTTGCCACCGCCGCCAAGGGCAACAAGCCGGGCGGGTTCAACGCCCTGCCCAACGATGCCATCCAGGCCGACAATGATTTCTTCCGCGCGCAGGGCTTTGACGTGTTCCGCGAAGAAAGCGCCTGGAGTTATGAACTGGGCGCCAAGGGCCGTCTTGGCGTGTTCAATTTTTCGGCGGCGGCCTTCCTGATCAACTGGTCCAACCAGCAGCTGAGCCGCGGCGAGGCCTATCCCGGATTATTCACCGGCCGGGTGATTTCGGGTTG
>NZ_NOXT01000047.1 GCF_002251755.1 Sandarakinorhabdus cyanobacteriorum | reverse complement strand
ACAGCCTACCTCTGACTGCCGCCAATCTTTGCAACAGAGCCCTATTTTCAGCCTCCTCCCACTCAGCGTAGGTTCTACCATCCGGCAAACGCCAAAGAATTCGCCCGTTTGCTGCGGCTCCGGTCACTGTAGCGGCAGCGGCCGAAACCGACGAAAAGATGTAGTCCGAGGTAAACAGAAGGCCGTCATTCTGTTCCACAAGAATGCCCTTAGCGAGCAGATCTGAGCGCAGGGCGACAGTCCCCTTGGGGATCGTGTTCGTCGTTTTGACCCGGGCAATAGATCCCTTTTTCACCACGAACTCGCTGCTGGCCGTGATCGACATCTGAGCGGCAAATCCTTGTCCGCGATAAACGAAAACGACATTGGGCGCTGTGGTTGAAGCGGGGATCTCCAGCTTGTTACCGTTTGTCAGGTCGCCCGATACGACCTTGAACAGATCGCAGCCGAGAGCGCCAACCAGCGTCTTGGTTTGGTCGATGAACTCTTCCATGGCGGCCCGATCCGGCAGTGGCAGCTTTCCGACCTCGCTTGCCTTCTGGGAGTTGAGCAGCGTCCAACGTGGGTTCTGCCCCGCGTCAGCGATCAGCCTGGCTTCAACATACCGGGCATGTGATTTGGTGAGGTTCTCGTCCTTGCTGACCAAGACAATGGTTTCAGTCCAAAAGGGCTTGCTATCCATGCCTTTGTCGTTGCCGGCATGGTATTGGAGCCGATTGGCCACGCCCTCGGATTCACCGATGTAAGCCATGAGCCGATCTGGCTGCGCCTCATCAAAGCCCAGCAGGAGATAGACGCCCGGTCGCGCGAGTTCGGGGAACGTGGCCCGCACCTGCTTCATCTGCAGTTTTCGGAACGCGATCGCCTGGATAGTGGACATGGAAATCTGGGCGACCCTGATACCATCCGGATCACCATCGAGCAGGAAGATGTTGATGGAGCGGGGTCTCGTCATGCTGAGGCTCCTACACGTCCATTCCACGGCTTCATAAGGCGTTCTTCGATATCTCTTCGGGCGACGACCTTGGTCCACACCTCCCAGCCCAGGTCATCCCCGTCCACGTTCAGGAAGTCTCCATAACGGAGGCTAAATACGTCCGCAGGGCTCTCCGGCTTGGTGAAGCTTTTTAGTTCCTCCTCCAGCCGCTCAATGTCTTCAATCCATTCGTCCTCGATCGTGTCGGGCAGGGAGCCCAGGATGTCGTAGCGGTCTTGCATTCGCTCGGAGAGCCGCTGGTAGACGCGCTCGTCGATCGTCCCGGCGTAGACCAGGTTCGCCATGTCCACCTCGCGGCGCTGTTGCCCGTACCGCTTGATCCGGCCGATCCGCTGCTCGAGCCGGGACGGGTTCCAGGGGAGGTCTACGTTGATGAGCGTCCCGAGCGTCTGCAGGTTCAGCCCTTCGCAAGCGGCGTCGGTCGCGCAAACCACCCGGAGCTTGCGCTCCTTCACCCCTCGTTTGATGTCCTCCCGGTCCACGGTCCGCCACTCCCCGTCGAGGAGGACCCCGGACTTGCCGACCCCGGCGTAGACGGCGACCGGCTCGCCCGGATGGGTGGCGCTGATCAGCTCCCCAACCCATCGGGCAGTGTCGTAATACTGGGAGAAAATGATGCAGCCGAGCTTGAGCCACCCCTCCTGATCTAGGTAATGCAGCACGGCTCGCCCCTTGGGGTCCTCCTGCTTGGCGGAGCTGAGGATTTCGAGGACCCGCTCGAGGTGCCGCGCCTCAACATCCACCGCGGACGCGTAGGCCTCCGCACCCATCTCCTCGATTGCCTCCAGCAGGTCAGGGTCTTCGGACTCCTCCAGAAGGAGCCCCTCGCGGCGGCGTTCCAGCATCTTCGACGCGGTGGCCATCCCGGAGGCGACGGAGGAGCAGATCCGCTGCATCATCAGGTTGCCAAGGAACCCGGTCCCGGCCTGACGCGCCTTCATCGCCCGCGTGAACAGTCCTACCTCCTCATAGGCCCGGTCGTAGAAGTGCGGGGTCCGGACTGCACCGCGCTCGAACACGCCTGGAGCTGCCCCAGGGCGCGGGTGGATGTTCACTGCGATCCGGTCCATTAGCCCCGCCTCCTCCAGCGTTTTGCGCCGGCGCAGGACTACGTGGCGGCCGAGCGGGTTGTGGTAGCGAATGAACGGAAGCTTCCGAGCTATCTCGCCCCGCTCAAGCACCTCCTCCAGGTCGTCACGCGTGAACTCGTCCAGATCCGCGATCCCCCGGTCCGTGAAGAAGTCATCCTCCGCGACCTTCAGGTCCTCCCGAATACCCCGGAACACGGCCGCCTCGCGCGCATGCGGCAGCGGGGAGCGGAGCCAGGGCCAAGCGGTTTCCGGGTCCGGCAGGCTGGTCTTGCCCGCGATCAGGTCCAACGCCTGCTCCGCGTCCCACCAGCGGGACGCGCTCGGCCTGCCGAGGACGTGATCCTGCCCGTAGGCGAGCAGCTTCATAAGGTCCCAGATCTCCTCCCGGTTCGTCTGGATCGGGGTCGCAGTCCCGATCACCAGGTGCCGGGTTCGGTCGGCAAGCCGCTCCATGGCCCGGTAGAGCTTGCCCGGCTCCGGCTCATCCATCCCGATCCCGCGCTTGACTCTGGCCTTGTGCCCCTCATCGAGCGCGATCATTCCGTAGGTGCCGCGCATGAGTGCCTGCGCCTCGGGTCCGCCCCGGACCAGTAGCCCAGTCGAGACGATCCCGATCTGGGATGGGCAGCGCAGCACGTCCTCCGGGTCTCGGGACCGATAAACGTGCCCCCGGTGATCGACCCAGCCCCGCTGCGGGGCCCGGGCCCAGACGCAGGCAGGCAGCCCCAGCTTGTCCCAGAGTTCCATCTGCCACTGGAGGGTCAGGGTCGCCGGACAGAGGATCAGGAAGGGCCCATGTCCCATCAGGACGGTGAGCGCCCCGGTCGCCGCCATCGAGAGGGTCTTACCTACCCCGACCTCATCCGCGAGCAGGAGCCGGGCAGCCCCATAATTCTGGTCATGCTCGACGAAGATCTTCACGAACGCCTTCTGCCACGGTGCGAGCCCCTCGCCGCGTCGGACGAGTGGGCTCTCCACAGTGACCGATTTCGCCAGCCCGACCGGGTCGGACTGCATCTCCTCCACCTGAACTTCTATCTTCTTGGCTGTCCGGCCAATCTCGTCGATCACGGCCTGGGAGAGGGGCACGCCCTTCCTCCAGAGCCAGTCGAATTCGGACCGGACCCAGGCGGCAGCTTCCGGGGACGGGTCCTCCCAGATCATCTCGTAGGACTGCGCCCACCCGTTCGCCGTCTCGTTGATGGACCCAATGAAGCTAGAGGTGGTCCCGTCGGGGCGGGTTATTACCCCCGCCTTCCCGTGCAGGAATGGGGCGTTATCACGCGAGACGACCCGGATCTCTACGTTACCGGCCGTCAATAGCTCGTGCAGGCGCCGCCAGCGGGGCCGCTCCAAGAGTGCGTCAACCTCGTTCCCTTGCTCGTGCCACCGCTCGACCTGCGCCTGGTCGCGCGCCTTTTGACTGAGCGTGGCCGCGGTCAGGTCACGCGGGTCCAAGTCCGCGTTGCAGACGATCCGGACCCGACCGATCGTGCTGATCTCCTCGTGGATCAGGTCGAAAATGGAGGAGCGGAAATACCCAGCGATGCGGTCATAAGTCTCTGCCCCCTTCAGCCGGTCTTTCAAGAAGACGTGGGAGAGACGGTGGCTGCGCGAGGAAAAGCGGGAGATCAGGTCAGGCACGGGCGCGTCTTCTCATTAGATCCGCTCCGTTTGGATCGCGGTCCCGAGGATGCGAGCTGCGCTCGCCTCTGCCGGGTCCGTCCGCTCCCGCTTCGCGGCAACGTAGGCCACGATCTGGCGGAGCACGTCCCGCTTGCGCAGGTAGTCCGGGATCAGGTCGCGCAGCTCGTCAAGCACGTCCTCCACCTCGTCCTCCTTCCCCACGCGCCAGATTGCGCGCAGGGCGAGCCGGACGATGCTGTCCCGGCCAAACTGGACCCCCTCGGCCATGGCGCCGCGGCCGAGACCCTTGGCGGTTTTCAGCTTCGCGTTGTTCGGTGTCTTGGAAGCCATCAGGTCATCGTAGTCCCCAACCCGGAACGCCTTGGCAAAGTTCTGGAACTGGTCGAGCTTCGCCTCGCCGACCTCTTCGATGTCCATCATCTTGAGGTAGAACCGTTCCGACCCGTTGAGTTCAAGCCACAGCTCCCGCTCCAGCCCATCCGGGACCAAGAATTCGTTGGCGGTCTGGACCGCGAACTCGGTTAGCTCGTCGACCAGAGTCTTTTCTCCCTTCTTGCGGGGGCGCAGCGCCTCCCGGGTCATGTCGACCCCGTCAATCTTGGTGTAGGCGGTCAGGACCCGGAGCGCGGCTGCGTAGCCTGCCATCTGGAGGTCAGCGTCATTGAAGATGTTCTCGCCGCGCGCCGCGTCCATCTGGTCATTGAGCCCGATCATGTCCCTGATCTGGCGCTCTACCTCGTCCCGGATCTCATGAACAATCTCGTCCTGGTAGCCGGATTGCTCGCCCTGGCGCTTCCTGAGGACTATCATGTGGGTCCCCTGGACGTATCCACCCTTCTTTAGCTCGGTTATCGTCTCGGTGGAGACATACCAATCCTGGACGACCTGGAGACCAGCGCCCCAGAAGATCTGGGCCATGTCGGACCAGGTCTTGGCGTCTTGATGGGTGAACTGGACAATCTGGAGTCCGTTGTCGGACATGTGCTCGGTCATCGCGCCGTAGGCGTCGATCATCGCCGCCTTGAAGGACTGACCTTCGCCCTTAATGGCGAGGTTCCGCCGAGAGTCCCAGATCCACTGATCGAACGGGGCGGGCGGGTTCTTCCGGAGCCATGCGATGAAGAATTCAGTAATTTCGTCATAGTTGACGGCATCTGCATAGGGCGGATCAGTAAGAAAAATGTCAGCCAGTTCTGACACCTGAGCCGCCGCCAAGTTTCTTATCACCGCCATTCCACCAAGAGGCGCGTCTCCGGGAACATCCTCAAGATAGGATCGCGCAAAACCGAATGACCGCACTCCGTAGTTGGGGAAGGTGTTCAGAGCCTGATTGTAAAATGTCTGCGCAACCGACTCTCGGGCGGCGCCAGTGCCGTACCGACAGAGTTTTGAATTCCAATCGATAAACTTCGCAACAAACACGCGCCCTTCTGGAGAGTTTCGGGCCTCAGATTGTGTGAGCGCCGTAAAAAGGATCTGCCTTGGGCAGAATAGCTGATGCCAATATGACCACCCCCGTTCACGGATAGGCTGACTGTTGTTGTTTCCGGGTTCAATTTCCATGTCCGGCACGAACCCGTTCCGCTGCCAGTCTGAGAGATGCTGCTCGACATACGCGGCGACCTCCTCCTCCCGTGCGAGGTCTTCAGGTGTCACGGAGGCGAACCAGGTCCGAGGGTTTCCTTTCCCCTTCTTGATGTCTTTCCCGTCCATCCACTGGATCGCATAGAGGCGTTCCTGGAAGATGTCGTCCGGACGGGGTCGGACATCATCCATCTCCCAAGGCCGAAGCCGGTTCCCGCTCGCGCCATCATCGTCCCGGAAGTCCCCCCGGATTTCCTTCATTGAGATGCCGAGGTCATCGTTAAGCATCGGATGGAAGAGGCGCCCGCTCCGGAGCGTTCCGACCTCCGCCGCTTCGACCTCCTCATCCGTGACCCCGTTCAGGATCTCGATCTCATAACGCTTGTTCGCGTGGTCGGGGATGAGCCGGGCGATCGTGTTTCGCTTCTTGGAGATCATCCAAGTGGGGGAAACAGGAACCATCCAGCCCGTCCGGGGACAACGGACCTCGACACAGTAAAGATAGAGTTTGGCCCGGTTCTCTTCGGCATCAAGTTCGATCCCCATGTCCGTGATCGTCTCGTCCACGCGGTTGGCGATTTGGCGCATTTCGCGCACGATCTCCGCATGTCGCTCAGGGCTGGCGCCGACGATGTTGAAGCTGGCCCAACTCAACATGCAGGCGATCGGGTTCAGGTCTGATGCGATAACATCACAGCCGATCCTTGCCGCCTCGAAGGGAATCGATCCGGATCCGGAAAAGGTGTCGGCCAACAAGGGACGCCGCCCAAACCGCATGATACCAAGCTGTTCAACCAGTTCCGAAATTGAGCGGGCCTGCGTACCCAGATGGGCATTCACTTCAGCCCAGATCCCATCCAGAAGGTCTCGCTCCGCCAGCTCCTCAGGACGTTTGACCTTCTCAAGGCGCTGTCCGTAAGGAAGGTCGATGAAGGCGCGCGCGATCCGACGCTGACGTTCGCGCGGATCAAGATCATCGCGCCATACCCAGGAACGCCCTGTATCCTCGGCCACCTCAAGTGCGTGGTCCGGGAACATCTTCACGAAGGCGGTCGGCCCGCCCTCATACCGACGACCGAACGTTTCGTCCGCCATCCCCATCAGCTTCTCGAAGATTTCGACGTCCCGTTCCAGATCATCGGTTGCAGGCATCAGGGCGGCCAGAATGCAAGCCCGAGTTAGGATTAGGGGCTTTCTCCCCTTCCAGTAGGAGCCGAGCCCGGTCAAGGTTTGCCCTTGAACCGCCTTCCGCTCCTTCTGGGTCTCCGCCGAGATCTTCGCTGTCGGCCAGGCCCGCTCGATCAGGGACGGGGCGTCCCGCAGGCTGAACGGCACAACAGCGGATTTCTCGGTGGCGGTCATGGTCATCATCAATCCTCAGAACTTGCTGAACAGGTCAGGGGTCTTCTCGGCCGGATCCGCCGGGCGCGGGCGGCGGGGCGTCTTCGGCGCCTCCTCCCCGTCCCGGATCAGGGCATGGCGGATTGCGATCCGCCATCCGGTCTTGGGGCTGTCCCACTCTCCCCCGTCGCGGTCTATCTGCTGGAAGAGCCACCAGAGCTCTTCTGGCCGGTGCGAGGACCAGCGGGTGAAGGCGATCGCTGCCTCGTCCGGGGTGGCATCCTCAATCGCCCACGCGAGCACGCATAGCTCTCGTCCGAGGATCCGCTCGACCCGGTTGTCCCCCGTATTGAACCGGGACGCCTTAAGGTCCTTCCCTTTCAAGCGCCGGTTTAGGTGGGCCTTTACTCCCTCCGCCACTTGGCGCCAGGTGTCGCGCTGCACTGCGGCCCGGCAGAGCCGCTGCGCAGCGGTCCCAACCCCAGCCGCGCCGAAGTCCTCCCAGACCTCGACTGTGTCCGTGCGGCCGGCTGGGATCCGGACCAAGAACTGGTGCGGTAGCGGGTCATTAGGGACCCCGAACCCGTGGGTGATCACCTTCTCCGCCATCAGCCCTCCTGCTCCACGTCCTCAACCGGGATGTCGATCCCGACTTGGGTCGCAAAGTCCTTTAGGGCGTACCCATCCGGGAAGTCCGCCTCCCGAAACCGGAGTTGCACCTCCGCGTCCGCCTGCCCAAGCGCACCGCGCAGCCCCTCGATCATCGTCTCGATGTCCGCACCCGACAGGGCGACGTCCCCGCCGCTACGGACCCGGAGGCTCCGCTCTCCCTCGCCAACGGTGACGCTGACCCCGTGGAACCGGACGCTCTCCTTCCCCTTCGCGGCCCGGACGACCCTGAGAACCTCCCCCTTGGTGGCAAACTGAAAGTCCCGTTTCGCCTTGGCGGGGCGCTCGTTGTTGATGGTTCGCTGTGCGCCGACCGCGTCGAAGGTGAAGGTCCGCTGCGCTGACACGCCCCCCTTGACCGCGTAGACGTACAGGGTGGTCTTTTGCCGCCCGTCGATCTCGATCGCTCCCCCATCATAGACCGCCCCGTCTTTCGGGTTGATGCCCGAGGTGTTCCAGCGCAGCTCCGCTTCGGGACGCGCCGCGAGGGTCACCTGCCACATGCCGGCGTTATCGCGCCGCTCATGGGTGATCGTGATGGACCCGGCCCACCGGTAGGGCTCGCTCACCTCGCCCGTTTCCGGGTTACGGGCCTGGAACCAGAGCTCGACCTCCGTTGTCCGGAAGGTCCGGTCCGTGATGATCTCACCCGCTTCCAGCCCCTCCCGGGTCAGGGCGACCAGCACCTCGGGTGCCCGTCCGGCATTCGAGACGGCGAGCTCCAACTCGCTCTCCCCAGTCGTCTCGTCCCCGCCGATCCGGGTGACCCTGACCAAGGGCTGGGGCGGGGGCGGGCTCTTGTCGACGTAGCCGTTCTCCTCGACCCAGCGACCCTCCGCGAGGGCGGCTGCCTTGATCTCCTCCATCCCCTTCGGGGGAAGCCAGATCCAGCGAGGGTTCGACGCGGCCCGCTCCAGCACGTCCGACCAGCGGGTGCGCGACTGGTTCTCCGGAATGAGCTGGTCCTCGCAGCGCTGGATCAGCCCGTCCATTTTCTCAGGGTCCAGCTCGACGAGCTTCTTTGCACCTCCCCCCGCGAGGGCCGCCTCAACAGCCTTCTCCCCTTGGATCACTCCCCGCTCCTGGAAGTGGCCGAGGTCGATCCGGGCGCTCTTCAGTTCCTTTGTCTGCGGGTACCAGACAGCGTTGAATAGGCTCTTGACGGTGGAGTTGAACCCGATCTCGGTCGTCTCCTGCTCCGCCTCGATCTCCCGCTGGTGCCGGGGGGTGTCCGCCACTATCGTCTTTACGGCAGCGATCGCGAGGAGGCGGCGGACGCTGTCCTCCGCGCTGGCCATCTTCGACCCGTCCCCGGCGACCACGCAGAACGCGTTCTTGTAGACGACGTCGTCGAAGAACCGCGCTGCCGCAGCGGGCGGGGACTTCGCGTCGGGAGAGAGGACCAGACAGGTCCGCTTAGACGGAGAGAGGTTTACGTCATCGACCCGCGGCAGGACGACCAGCTCGGAGTAGGCGAGCTTGTTAACGGGACGGAAGATATCCGTGAGACGGCGGCGCATCTCTTCGTCGACCCGGTCCTGCGGGATCTTCCCGACTTTGTCCTCGATCTGTTTGCGGACGTTGGCTATGTCCGAAAAGTACCACCGGTCCCCGTCACGGTTATGCAGGTACCAACACCGGTCCCGGAGTTGGTCGAACGCCTCGATGAACCGGGTCGGCTCTTGCCCGGGAGAGACCAGGTACTCCACGACAGTTTCGCGCGGCAGGCCCCGGATTCCGTCGGTGTTGTCCGACAGCGACGAGATGAACAGGAGGGTCGCCACCTGCGAAGCGGCGCGGTCGTTCCGATCCCCGTCGATCCCCTGCGCATGAGCGGACCCGTCTGTGTCATATACGTCGCTGGCGAGGGCAGACTCGAGCGACCGCTCGATCTCCTTCACTTGATCTCGTGTTTCTTGGTCAGAGAAGTCGAGGAACTGCGCCCCGATCAGGAACACCTCCTCTTGGACCTTCCCCCCCCAGACCCCGCGCATCAGGTTTGCGGTGAACTGAATCAGGCCCCGGGTCTGACGGAACTTCTCGTTCTCCTTGAAGAGGGAGAGAATGTCCTTATAGCTCGGGTGAAACGGGTAGGAAGCGACGATCTCGTCCGCCATCTGCTCGGCGGATTTTGCGAGCGCCCGCCCCCTGATCGCCTCCTGGTAGGTGGCGAGATAGGCCTGCGCCACCCGGTCCACCTCCGCCCCGTCCGGGTCCGGGAGCCGGGTGAAGAGGCGCTTGCGCAGGATATCGTAGATCTCGCCCGTGTTCAGGTCGACCGGGGTGATAGACTTCGCGCCGCGGCTCGTCTCCTTCTGGAGGTCTGCTAGCTGCCCGCCTAGGATCCGGCGCGCTTCGTCATAGGCGGCGTCGAGGGAGGCGACTACGACCACGCAGCGCTTGAGCTTCATCGCGGCGGAGAAGAGATTGGCGATCGAGTATTTCAGTAGGTCGAGCAGGGTCCCCTGACCGATCGTTTTGGTGTGCGCCATGGCGAGGTACGGCGGGAGTTCGTCGAGCATAATCAAGGTGGGCCGGTCCCCTATAAGCCGGATCCAGTCCCCCTCGTTCATTTCCTTCGGCCCGTTAACCCAGTGGTCCCGGAACGCCTCCGCCTGGCCAAGCTGCTCAGCGATGTCCCCCCAAATGAAGTTCTGAACGTCCCGCCCGTTGACGGTGGCGATCACAGCAGGCTCGTCGCCCATCCCGGCCGTGATTGCGTCCGGAAGCTGATCCTTCAGCTCCGGGAACCGGGCCAAGAGGCCGAGGGCTATCATGTTGTGGGTCTTACCGCCCCCCATCGCCTGACGAAGCTCGAAGACCGCCTGCTGGCTCTGACCGGACAGGCGCCGCAGGGCGCCACGCAGGAACTCGGACATCCCGCTAGTGACGTGGTTGCGAGCGTAGAAGGCACGCGCAGTCGAAATATCCGCGTCGCTGATCGATGAGAGGTGTTCGACCTGCTCGGACCGGCTCATAGAGAACACGTCCGGGCTGATGTCGCAGATAGATGTCACCAGAGGTATGTTGTATCCGGAACTCATGATTACCTCTCAACCTGTTGTCTAGTCGCGCCAGTCTGAAGCGTTTCAGACTTTCCGTCGTTGCTGAACGAAGTTTGCCAATTCTTTGATCTCACGACTTCCTCGTTATTTAGCAGTACGATCTGTTGATCATGTGGTGGCCTAGCCGCAGGGTCCGTGTCTAGGCCCAGACGCTTCAGGGCGTAGTAGAGAAGGGCGCGCCGCACAGGAATTTTCGTACGGCCGTCCTGCATGCCATAGTCGAGCTCAATGACCCGTCTTTGATTGGCGCTGAGTTCGGGATGCGGCCCGATCTCAAGTTCTACGATTTCATGCCAGGCAGTATCGGCAGCCGAAATGATCCCAGCAGGACGGCTCTGTCTGGTTTCAACAATGCGCGAGATTACGAAATCGCGGTATTCATTGCTCTTTTCGCAAAACGAACGGGTGTGCCAGCGGAAGCCATCAAATGCCAACGCATGCGGCGCGATCCAGCGCCACTCGGGATCTGGGGACGACATCGACTGATAGCGAACCTCAACGGCTTCACGCCGCCGAATAGCGATAACTATCGAACGTAGCACAGCTGGATCGATACCCCGGGCAGGCGCGGGTGTAGCATCGAAAGTCGGCAGGTTGCCGATCCAGGCATCTTCCGGAGCGACAATCCCTTCAGCAACAGAGCGCACCTGAGCGAGATATTGGGTGGCGTCAGGTTTCATGAAGTGGGGGCTGAAAGCTGGTGAACGGACATAGGTCTTGCCGCTCTTGTCGTAGACCATGTTGTCGGGTGCGAGAGCGATGTAGCGGTTGAGGTCCCCCGATGCCTGGTTCAGCGAGACACCGAACGTGTCCATTAGGTCGGCTCTATTGACGTGACCTTCCCAGAAAAGGCGGAACTCGATGAACTGGAGCTTTTGCTCCACGCTCCATCGTAGACTTGGTTTGCCTTCCCCCATGGCCGCCCTCGAATCAGATTCCAAACCCATCCAATTAGTGGGCCTATTGAGGTGTAGGCGAGCATGTGTCGTTCGGGCAAGGAAAAGAGTCGGGGTCGTGCCCGAGAACGATGTTTAACCGGTCTCGAATGGGATTCGAACTCACAGTCGTAATATAATAATCAATAGGTTACGCCCCAGAGAAGGTCGGAATCCGGCTCCGCTCCCACCGCCAAATTCCCTTCCAAGGGGTTCCAGCTCATTCTAGAAAACGCTTATATCTCTAGACATTGCAGGGAATAGGCGTCCAATATGCGCCAGCCTGTTCCAGTCGCTGCCGGGGCATCCTGGGGGCATGATGGGGGCATCGGACTGGAGGTTTGGGGGCATGCTGACGGACAAGGCCATTCGGGCTGCGAAAGCCGCCGAGACTGATTACAAACTCTCTGATTCTGGCGGCCTTTACCTGTTCGTGACCACCAAGGGCCACAAGAGCTGGCGCTTGAAATATCGTTTTGATGGGAAGGAAAAGCGCCTGGTGTTTGGCGCATATCCCGACATCAGCCTCGTCGATGCACGCTCCCTTCGTGACGATGCTCGGAAACTGCTGCGTGAGGGGCGGGATCCTTCGGTGGAAGCCCGGAAGCGCAAGCTGGCCAATGTTGCCCGGCACCGTCACACGTTCGAGAAGGTGGCACGTGATTGGTACGCCGAACAGCTAGCTCGTTGGAAGCCTGTGCATGCCAGCGACGTCATTACGAGCCTCGAACGGGACCTGTTTCCAACCCTGGGTGCTCTGCCGATCACTGACATAGACAAACCGATATTGCTGGCGGCACTCAAGACGGTTCAAAGCCGCGGTGTAGCGCGACGATCAAGGTGAGAACTACGCGACGATCA
>NZ_NOXT01000055.1 GCF_002251755.1 Sandarakinorhabdus cyanobacteriorum | reverse complement strand
CATCCAGCGCTTATGGGGAGATTACGTCCAGCACTCACAGCGGGTCCGACAAGAAGGCGGCGACGCCGGCGAGCGTCTTCTCCTCCTCCGCGTACAGCACATGCAGGATGGCGCCGACGAGCAGCGAATGGCTCGTCTTCTCCCAGTGATTGCGCTTGTCGAGCGAGCCCTCGGGGTCGACGAGAACGTCGGCGACGTTCTGCACGTCGCGGACCTCCCACTCGCCGCGTCGCACTTCGAGGAGCGGGTTGTAGGCGGCCGACTTCGCGTTGGTGGGATCGAACAGCAGGACGCGGCCGTGCCTGGCGCGGAAGCCGGCTGTCAGCTGCCAGTTCTCGCCCTTGATGTCGTGGACGATGGCAGAGCCCGGCCAGGTGAGAAGCGTGGGGACGACGAGACCGACACCCTTGCCCGATCGCGTCGGCGCGAAGCACAGGACATGCTCCGGTCCGTCGTGCCGGAGATAGGCGTCGCCGAGCTTGCCGAGGACGACGCCATCGGGTCCGAGCAGGCCTGCTGCCTTCACCTCCCGGATTTCAGCCCAGCGGGCCGAGCCATAGGTCTCGACGTTCTTCGCCTCACGGGCACGCCATACCGACATCGCGATTGCGACGGCGATGGAGATGAAGCCGCCGGAAGCGGCGATCATTGCGCCTTCGACAAAGATCGGCGGGGCATAGGCGTCGTAGAAGTACCACCACCAGAAGAAGGCGGGTGGATAGTAGACCGGCCAACCCGCCAGCTCGAACCAAGGCGTGCCGAGCTGCGCCTGAAAGCCGAGCCGCCAGGCGGTCCATTGGGTCGCGCCCCAGGTCGTGAGCAGCACGATGAGGAACACGGTGGTGATCTGGCCCCAGAGGATTTTCGTCGCAGACATCGGCGGCGGTCCTTTCTTCCTTGCTTGCTAGAGGGCGAGCCCGCGCTTGCGACCGAGGCCCCATTCGATGCCGCCGCCGTCCTTCACGGCGCCGGCGACATGCTGGCCGAGCTTGCGTTCGATCTCGCGGGACCAGGGCACGAGCTGGAAGCCGAGGCCGTTGTCGATCATCGCGAAGCGGCCGGAGGAGAGGTCGAGACGCTGGCGATAGGTGCCCGCGACCTGATCACTGGCGGTCGGTTTCATGTGCGCCAGTCCGGTCTCGGCGGAGAGGCGCGCCCCGACCGCATCCAGTTCGCGCCGCCGCAGCGTTGCGAGGAGGTCGCGTTGCAGGATGATCCGCTGGCCTTGGCGGCGACCGAGGCCTTGGTCGGCGAGATGCTCGGCCCGTGCCTGCATGGCGTCGCGCACCTCTCGCCCAAAGCCTCCCATCGACAGCGGCATGGGGTCGGCCTCCACGAGCCGATGGTCAAGCCAGGTGGCCCCCGGCGCCCTGATCTGCTGGCCGAGTTCGAGGTCTGACCGGGGGGCGAGAACAAGCGTCGGGCGCGGCTCATCGGCTCGGCCAAAGCGCCGAACCTCCACGATGCCGCCGATCGCAGGCGCATGCTCGAAGGCTTCGACACCGCGGAACCGGACGTGGTGGGCGCGGCCGTCGGTGCCGTCGATCACCGCATAGGCTTCGCCCGTCAGCTCGTCGTGCAGGCCGCGATCGACCAGCCGCCCGATGATCGGCGCCTGTCCGCTGCCGCCTTCGATGACATAGTCGGCGACAGCGCGATCCTCACCGCGCTCGGCGAAGGCGCGGTGCATGGTCTTGATGATGTCCCCGCGAAGCCCGAGGTCGCGCAGATGGCGTTCGGCGTCGAGGCCGACCATCCACTCGCCGGGGCTGGCGGATGACGCGAGGCCCATCTTCTCCAGGTGCTGGAGCCGGCCGATCATGAGCCGGCGGGTCTGGGGATCAGCGGTGCCGGATTGCTCGGGACGAAGGTCGATGAAGCCGGTTTCGTCGGCGGCGATGCGAATCTCGACATCGAGGCGCGTCCAGCGCTCGGCCGTGATTTCGCGCTCGAGCGCCGTCTTGATCTCGTGCTCCGGCTTCGGGCCGAGTTCGATCGACAGGAGATCCTCGGCCCGAGATCGCAAGCCGCGGCTGATGTAGTCGCGTGAGATGACGAGGTCGGCGCCCTGGGCGTCAACGCCTCGCACCAGCAGGTGGACGTGGGGATTGTCGGTATTCCAGTGATCGACAGCGACCCAATCGAGCCGGGTGCCGAGGTCAGCTTCCATCTGGCGCGCGAGGTCGCGCGTGAAGGCGCGCAGGTCCGTCATTTCGCCGGCGTCCTCGGGCGAGATGATGAAGCGAAAATGGTGCCGGTCGTTCTTCGAGCGCGCGGCGAAGCCGGCGTCATCGGCGCGGTCGCTGTCGGCATCGAACATCACGGCCTTTTCACCGTCGCGTGTGACGCCATCGCGCTTGAGATAGGAGAGATGGGCATTGAGCGGCGCAGACCGGAAGGCCCGGCCCTGATGGCGCGCGATCCGCGCCTTGACGACGACGCGGCGCGACGAGCTGAAAAGCCGCGCGCGGCTGAACGCGATCCGTCCGCGCCCGAAGCTCGAACGGCCATAGCCGGATGACTTGCGGCGCGGACCGCCGCCAATGCCGACGTGCCCCGAGCGCTTGGCGGCGCGCAGGACCTGGTTGATGAAGCTCTTGGGCTTCGGCGCCCGCGTCGAACCGATACGGCCCGGCCGGACCCGAAAGTCGCTGTCGCCGCCGCTCATCGCCGGCCTCCGGCGGGCCAAACGCCGGGCAGTGCCGGCAATGTCCTTGAAATAGCGTGGAAAATAGCCGGAACCGGCACTGCTCCCGACCGACCGGCACGTGAAAAGCCATGCGAAAGCAATGGCTTGCGTGAGAGTGGCGAGCCGCTTTTATCTCGCCGTCTGTTGGTCGTGTCTGCTTCGCCCCAACCGCCCCATGCCGCCTCTTTCCGGGAACTCGCTACACCGCGCTGGAATGCGATTCTGGTCATGGGCGCCCTCCATCATCGGCGCGGGTCACGAAGATGCCTGCCGTCTGCGTCGAACGGGCGATTGGGGGTTGCTGCGGATCGGCCGTTCGGCTGCCGTTCCTTTGACGATCGGGCTGCGATCGTTCTGCTGCAACGCTGCCGTCGGAGCGCGCGACGAACAGCGGTGACCGAGTCCAGGCGAGCGGATCGACGGTCGCGACAGCGACGCCGGCAGCGAGCGGATCACTGCCGATCAACGGCGCAATCGCGGCCACGTAGGCGACGGTCTCGGCGGGTAGCGCGCGACCTTCCGAGAGATAGTCATCGTAGCGCCCGGGGCCGGCATTGTAGGCCGCGAGGAAGCCCGGCGCGCCGTAGCGGTCATGCATTTCGCGCAGATAGGCTGCACCGGCGAGGATGTTGTCGCGCGGGTCAAAGGGATCGGCCCCCAGACCGTGTCGCGCCCGCAGATCCGCCCAGGTCGCGGGCATGATCTGCATGAGACCCATCGCGCCTTTGGGCGATACCGCGCGGACGCGACCGCCGCTCTCGACGCGCATGACCGCCCAGATCCAGCGCTCGGGAATGCCGAACCGCTGTGCTGCCTCGGCGACCGCTTGCGCGTAGGGCGAGCCTGCAGCGGGTCGCTCGATGACCGAGGTCTGCGCCAGAGACGGCGCGGGCATCGCGCCGGCAAAGGCCAGGCCGGAAAGGAGAAGGAAGGGCAGTCGGCGGGCGGCCCCTTTCGCTCCGGCAGCGGGCTGGCGACGGGAGACGCGCATCGGTCAGTCCCGCTCGCTGCGCTTGGTCGGCCGGTTCCAGTAGAGACCCCATGCTGATTTGTTGTCGGCCGACCGGAACAGGTTGGCCCGGATTGGCTGCGCGAAGGTCGGATCGTCGAGCTGCAACGACACATACTCGCCGGCCTTCTCGCCGGTGCGCTTCCACCCCGCGCCCACTTCCGGCCCATCGGCGTCGTCGCCGAGGTGAACGCGATAGTCGGGCGCGTTCTCGGCGTCGGAGTGCTCCGCCGGCACGAGCACCAGAGCGGCGTCGAGGGCGATTGTGCGAATGCGGCCGCCATAGCCGCTCTTGGTGCGGGTGAATTCTCCGATCAGGGTCATGGCAACCTCCTTGGCGATGCGGTGGAACGGGTCATGGCTGCGCCGTCACCGCGTCGGCGCGCGCCAGACGAAGCGACCGTCGCCGTCTTCGTCGGTGTAGAGGGGCGTAGCCCGACCGATCACGGCGGTGACGGCGAGAGGCCCGAAGTAGCGGCCGTCGAGGCTGTCTCGGACGCCGATGTTCATGAGAAAGAGTTCGTTCGTGCCGATCTGGTGGCAGCCCTTCCAGATGGGCAGCGTGCGCCCCAGACGGTCGCGGTCGAGCGCATTGCCGAGGGCAATTCCGTCGACGGTGATGGCGGCACCCGAACGGCAGACCGTCTGCCCGGGAAGTGCGGCAACGCGCTTCAAGAGCGGCACGCCGCGCGGCAGGTAACCCCGGTCCGCGAGGAAGGCGGCAAGCGGCTCCGGCGCATTGACCGCGACAAGGTCGGTGACCTCGAGCGGCGTAGTCGAACCGATCTCATAGAGGCCGACCGGGACGCTGGCCGATGCGTTCCAGACGAGCCGCGGTGCAACGTGCACCATCGCCAGCGGGATCAACAGGAGCGCGGCGCCAGTGGCCGTCAACAGGTAGCCGGCGCGCGTCATGGCTCGGCCCTCTGTCGCAAGCGCCAGGCGCGATGCTGCTGTCGGGAGTAGGATCGCGGGGCGTCCCCGGCGGTGAGCCGGTTATGGACATGGCGCCAATACTCAGGGGAAGCTTCGGTGGGATCGATGCCGAGCGCTTCGATCGCGTCGATCAGAAGCAGCACGCGTTCGACGCTCGGCCAGCCGCTCGTTTGCAGCAGGATCTCACCACCGGGCCGCACCGAGGGCAGCGTCTGATAGCCGTCGCCCGCACGGACGGCGCGCAGGATGTCGATGCGCGAGACGACGGTGCCAAAGCCATTCGATGCCCAGCGGACGAAGGCGAAGACAGCTCCGGCGGGGAAGCTGAGGATGCGGCACCGTCGATCGAGGATCTGCTCGTGGATCGCATGGCCGAAGCGGATCCAGTGCTCGATCTGCTTCTCGCGCCAAACCAGTTCGACCTCGGTGAGCCGACCGGAAGGTGATGACGGCCGAACGCCCGCTGCGCCATGAATTGCCCGTCCGTTCATGGCGCGTCCCCCTCGGCAGGAAACGCGTCCGCGAGGAGATCGCGCAGCATGTCCGCCACAGTTTGGCCGCGCTGGAACGCAGTGACCTTGATCCGACCGCGCAGGTCCGGCGTGACGTCAATCGTGAGGCGCGCCGTGTAGGCGATGGCGTCAGCCCTGCGGCCGCGCGGATCGTCGGCGGCCTTGATCCAGGTGTCCGGGTCGCCGGGCCGTGCGGCGAAGCTGCGCCTGGTCATGGTGCGAGCCTTCCAACTTCGGCGCAGAGCGCGGCGATCTCGCGCGTACCGGCACGCTGGCCATCGAGCTCCGAGATCAGGCGGCCGGATTGCGCGGCATCCGCGAAGCCGACGCGTTGGCCGATCGCGCTCGCCAGCACCGGCGGATCGTGTTCGGCGAGCGCCTTGGCAGTCTCACGTGCGATGATGGTGCGCGCGCCACAGCGGTTGAGCACGAACCGAGCGACAAGCGACGGGCGGAACAGGCGTGCTTCGCGGAGCAGCGCCAGCATCTCGGCTGACGCCCATCCGTCGAAGGGCGACGGCTGAACCGGGATGAGGACGAGATCGGCGGCGAGCAGGGCCGAGCGCATGAGGCCGGCGACGCGCGGGGGACCATCGATCACCACATGATCGGCGCCGCGCGCCAGTTCGGGCGCTTCGCGGTGCAAGGTGTCGCGCGCCAGTCCGATGACGGCGAACCGGCGGGGCAGGCCTTCACGGGCGCGCGCTTCGGACCAGTCGAGTGAAGAGCCCTGCGGATCAGCGTCGATGACCATGACGCGTTGATCGCGGTTCGCCCATTCGCCGGCGAGATGAAGGGCGAGCGTCGTTTTTCCGACTCCGCCCTTCTGGTTGAGCAACGCGACGATCATGACCGCGCGCTCCGTCGGCCGCGGGGTGGTTTTCCACCGTCGCCCCGCTCCAACAAGAAGTTAGATTCGTTGTTAGATTCTAAGTTAAGGCTCCGAATCGCCGTTTCAGGCGAGAGGGTTAGTTGCGATCCGCGCGCCCGAAGTCCCGAGGCGGCTGCGCCCGAAATCCCGATACCATTTGCGCCCGAAGTCTCGAACGCATCCACAACGCCATCCACAGAGCCTGTGGACAAATTGATGGGGCGGATATGCAGGCGTTCCTGACGACCGGCGCGCTCCAGCGCCAAGCGATAGCCGGGCAGCGGCTGGCGGGCGACGATGCGGCGGATGTCGATGGCAAAGTCGGAGATACGCGCCTGGCTGCCCGATTTGGCGTGAAGGTGTGCGATTTCAAAGGTCCAGCCTGCGGGCTGACGGCCGGCATGCTTGCGGGCGACCCGATAGAGCCAGCGCTCGATGCCGCCGGTCAGTCGGAAATAGGCGGGATCTATGGCGAGCACGAGCGAGCGATCGATGACACCGCGATAGAGCCAGTCGGGCAGGACGAATTCCATGCCCTCCACGCGGCCATCGCGCGTCGTGCACTCACCCCACTCGTTGATCCAGGAGAATTGCTGACGCCGCCAATGCTCGCCGTTGCGGATCGTGGTGCGGATGACCGTCGACTGAAGGCGCGCGAGAGCGCCCTTGAGAAGCCGATAGTCGCGCGATCCGGTCTGGCGCCCGATGGCGGTCAGGAGCTGATACGGCGTGAAGCGCAGGAAGCGTGACGTTTGGAACCCGAGGTTTGCGGCTTCGACGATCTGGCTCGCGGCCCAGATCAAGATGTCTGCGTCCCAGATGGTCGCCATGCCATGCTCGGGGACCGCGAAGACTTCGACGCGGATGTCGCCGGCTTGGTAGTGGATCGGTGAGGTACGCTTGGCCTTGGCGAGCGAGAAGAAGGGCCGCTCCATCAGATCGCGCTGGTCGCGCGGACTGGCGTCGCCGGTGGCGACGACGAACGGGTCGAGCCGCGATCGTTCGCTCAAGGAGAGGGGGCGCTGCCGCGGGGACATGTCGGACGGCTCAGCGGGCTTGGCCGCCGCCGAAGGCAGGCGTGACGGCGGCATGGCGCTTGGCGGGAAGGACACTCCCGCGCGGATCGGACGTCGAGGTGACAAACCCGCGGTCAGCCCACGCTTTCAGGTCTTCGAGCGCGTAGACGACGCGCCCGCCAAGCTTGCGATAGGCGGGACCGGTGCCGTAGGTCCGGTGCTTCTCGAGCGTGCGATCCGAGAGACCGAGGAAGCGGGCCGCTTCAGGCGTGCGGAGAAAGCGTTGCGGCACGCCGGCGCCATTGGGTGACATGATCGGGCCTCCGAGGTTGCGCGAGAGCCGCAGGGGGACAGCGGCGGTTGGCGGCTACCCTGGCGGAGCGCGAAGTTGCGGAGGGAGTGGGAAGCTTGCGGGAGCAAATCCTCACACCGGCTCAGTTAGAAGGTGCCCCACCGTCATAGTGTGGGCTGAGACGGAACATCAGCCGAATGAGCCATAACATCCCATTGAGACAGAAAGTCTAAACTTGACAAATGGTATCTATGGTGACATGTTGAAAGCATGCTCTTGGTTGATTGGTCCTTCGCCATTGCCGATGCGCTCGCTGCGCTGTTTAGGCCGAATGTCGAGGCGGTGGTTCACGATCTTCTTGCGGACCGCATCGTCCATATCGCGGGCAACTTCTCACGGCGGCGGGTTGGCGATCCGTCTTTGAGTGAGATGGGTGATCTTGTACCCTTCGCCGGAGATGTGATCGGTCCTTACGCGAAAGCCAATTGGGATGGGCGACCGCTCAAGTCCGTGTCGGTGGTGTTGCGAACTGACCAAGGCATGCCGGCATACCTGCTTTGCATCAACATGGACGTATCGGCGTTCGAAACCGCGCGGCTGGCGCTTGACGCCCTGCTGCAGCCGCCGGTGGCGCGGTTACGGGCCGAGGCGCTGTTTCCGTCGGATTGGCGAGAGGTCGTGAATGCCGTCGTGGCCGACTTCCTGTCTGCTCGGAGCGCCACATTGGCCGGCCTCGATACCCGGGCACAGGCCGAGTTGATCTTGATGCTCGACGGGCGCGGCCTGCTCGCCGTCCGCGGCGCCGCAAATCATGTGGCAGACCTGTTCGGTTGCTCCCGGGCCACCTTCTACAAGCGCCTGAAGGCGGCGCGTCTTCATGAAAGGAAAGTCGCATGAACGCGGTGTCCCACGGCGCACATGCCGCTTCCGCCTCCGATGCGATGGCCATGCGCGCCGCAGAAAGCGACGGGATCGGCTCGACGGCGCTGCCTGAATTCAAGTTGGAGACCTATTTGGGCCGCTGGGAGTTCACAGCGCGTCACCACATGACGGCGTCCGATGCGGAGACGCTGACGGTACGCGAGCTGCTGGCTCTTGGTGGCGACGCCGCGCTTGACGTCCTGCTCGACACTCGGTTGTCCTACACAGAACCGTATGGGGCGCCGGATCTGAGGGCCGCTATTGCAGAAACCTATGACAGCTGTGCGGCGGAGGACGTGTTATGTTTTGCTGGCGCGGAAGAAGGCGTCTACTGCCTATATCGCACCCTTCTCGGTCCTGACGACCATGCGATCGTCGTGACGCCGAACTACCAGTCGGCGGAGACGGTGCCGTTGTCGCTGTGCGCCACCACGGGGGTCGCGCTTGACGAACGGGAAGCGTGGACGCTGCACGTGCACCAGGTAGCGGCAGCCATCCGGCCGAACACGCGCGTGGTGTACATCAACTTCCCCCATAACCCGACCGGGAAGATCTTGGAGCGGGACCGCTTCGACGACCTGGTGGCGCTGTGCCGCCTGCACGGTATCTGGCTGTTTTCGGATGAAGTCTACCGCCTGATCGAGCGGGATCCGGCCAGACGCCTGCCGCAGGCGGTCGATGCCTATGAGCGGGGCGTGTCGCTGAATGTCATGAGCAAGGCCTACGGCCTGCCGGCCTTGCGAGTTGGCTGGATTGCCTGTCGGGATCGCGACTTGCTTGAACGCATGGTGCGTCTAAAGCACTACCTTTCCATCTGCAACAGCGCACCATCCGAGCGACTGTCGCTCGTTGCTCTCCGACATCGCAAGACTGTGTTGGAGCGCACCCGCGCCGTGGCGCGGGCGGGCTATACCCAAGTGGCGGCCTTCCTTGCCGAATTTCCCGAGCTGTTCGAGACCTATGAGCCTGACGGCGGCGTTGTCATGTTCCCGCGCTACAAGGGGGCCAACGGTGTGGAGCGGTTCTGTCGGCGCCTGGTGGAAGAAGCCGGTGCCGTTCTGCTACCGGCCTCGATCTATGCCTCGGCGCTGACGCCCACCCCAACTGATCGTTTCCGCATCGGCTACGGCCGATCCAACCTGGACGACGGCCTGGCCGCAATGCGCGCCTTCATTCGAAGCAATCGGCCCTGAGAAGAAATCGATGGGGCCGGGTATGAGGGTCGTCCCATATGAGGAGGTGCGCGCTGTAGCAACGCCCGGGCGCATCGTTGAGGCGGTGCGCGTCGGTTTCATGGCGCACGCTTCGGGGCGCGTGCGTCAGGCGCTCACCTCGCACCTCGCCTTCGCTGGGGACGGCGGCGCGCGGGCCGGTGATTGCCACGTGAAGTGGGGGCATGACGAAGCGTCTACGTACTTCGTCATCAAAGTGGCAACCAGCTTCTATAGCAACCCACAACACGGCCTGCCATCCAGCAACGGGCTCGTGTTGCTGATGTCGGCGCAAACTGGGGAACCCGTGGCACTGCTCGAAGACCGGGGCTGGCTGACCGACGCGCGAACGGCCGCCGCAGGCGTGCTTGCCAGTGAGGCGGCCGGCATTGAGCGGATCGACACGTTGGGCGTGCTCGGCACTGGAATCCAGGCGGGCTTGCAGGCGCGCTGGATTGCGGCGCACAGGCAGGTTTCCCGGGTGCTTGTCTGGGGCCGCCGACCCGGGGCGGCGGGGCAGTTGGTGGCAGATCTGCGGGCGAGCGGTATCGAAGCGGCCGTTGCTGAACGCGTCTCCGATCTCGCAACTCAGAGCGACCTGATCGTAACCACCACGCCGTCCTTCACGCCATTGCTGATGAACAGCGACGTCAAGGATGGCACGGCAATCGTCGCCATCGGTGCCGACGCGCGGGGCAAGCGGGAACTCGACCGGGCATTGCTGCACAGGGCTGACCGTATCATCTGCGACGACCCTGCCCAGTGCCTTGATCATGGTGAGTTGCAGGACAGTGGCATCGACGCCGGCCGTCTTGAACGGATCGGCGAACTCCTCTTGAAATCTGAGACAAAGGGGGCGAGCCGGGCAGCAGGTGTCACCATCGTCGACCTTACCGGCATCGCGACGCAGGACGTCGCGGCAGCTCAAGCGTGTTGGTTGGCATTATCTCGCTCCGATGACTGGCGGTAGAGCGCTTTGTGCGCGAATTATTTACAGATCTACTTCGAAGTGCTGTACTCTGGTGTAACACGTGTTAGCCAAATATGGCGATTACACACATCACAACTAACGGGTTGTTTGCCTGTTGCCTCTAGCGTCGACGGCGATGACTCAGCAGGCGTCGATAGCCGCCGGCGATCATGGCGAGGCCGCCGCGCACGAGGTCCATGGTGGCGAACCGGCGCGAGGATGTTTTCCAGGGTTCATCGGCGAGGTCGCGCGCGCCGAACAGTGCCGCCGCGATCTCGCGGTAGCTGGCGCCGCTGAGACGACCGTCCACAGCCTGCAACATCCGTCGCGCACGTTGACGTTGCTGCCGCGTGAGCCGCGTGTCGGCAGGGATCGCGCGGCCATGGAGCGAACTCAGGAGACGGACGACGGCTTCGAGCCGATCGAAGCCTTCGGGGCCGAGCGGAATGACGGCCGACGCGCCTTCGTCCGCGCCTAATCCGCCGAGGCGCAGAATCTGAATCCGTTCGCCGTTCTTGAGGGTGTGAAGGCAGTGGGAGCCCTGCGCGTCTGACTGACCAGGGGCCTGCGTCTCAATGACAGGCGGGCTGGAGTCTTGCAGTAAGATGGCGGGTAGCGCGGCCAGAATCACGGCGCCGGTGTTCACCGCGGGCGTCCAGATGGGCGCGGCCTCTTTGGCATCGAGGGCCGGCGACACCAGGAAATCGCAACCCCCATCGAGACGTCGCCGCCTCTGTCGCTGCGGTATCGGTGTTCGGCTCCGTCTGAACTGCCGCGAAGTCGCGCTGATAGTCTTCGTTCCGGCGCAGCCATTCCCAGGCGAGTTCAGGCGAGATGAACCGCGCCGGGTTTGCCGGAGGCTCCAACTCCTGAGAA
>NZ_NOXT01000056.1 GCF_002251755.1 Sandarakinorhabdus cyanobacteriorum | reverse complement strand
CAACGCCCTGACAGGAAGGCTCATGAATAAGGCGGGCTAAATTCTGCATGTGCTTATCTCTGGAGCTTATCAATGAAGCGGGAAGAGCTGAGTGATCTTGCGGTCTTCCTGGCGGTGGCAGAGGCACGCAGCTTCACGCGGGCGGCGGCGATGCTGGGCACATCGCAATCGGCGATCAGTCAGATCGTGCGCCGGCTGGAAGCGGCGATCGGCCTGAAACTGCTGACGCGCAATACGCGCAACGTTGCGCCCACCCAGGCGGGCGAACAGTTGATCGCCACGCTGCGCCCGGCGTTTGACGAGATTGATGCCCGGCTGGCGGCGCTGAGCGCCCTGCGCGAGCGGCCTTCGGGACGGCTGCGCATCACCACCAGGCGCCATGCCGCCGAAACCATCTTGTGGCCGGCGGTGAGCCGCATGCTGCAGGACCATCCCGATCTCAGCGTGGAAATCTCCATCGACGGGCAGTTGACCGACATCATTGCCGATCGCTTTGATGCGGGCATCCGGCTGGGCTAGCAGGTGGCCAAGGACATGATCGCGGTGGCGATCGGCCCGGAACTGCGCATGGCGGTGGTGGGAGCGCCCGAATACTTCGCCAGGCGGGGCCGGCCAATGACACCGCAGGACCTGACCGGCCATGACTGCATCAATATCCGCATGCCTTCGAAGGGTGGGCTCTATGCCTGGGAGTTCGGCAAGGATGGGCGTGATCTGAACGTGCGGGTCGAAGGGCCGCTGGTGATCAACGATGTGCCGATGATCCTGCACGCAGCGGCCGAAGGCATTGGCCTTGCCTGTGTGTTGGAAGACCAGGCCAGTGCCCTGCTTGCAAGCGGCCGGCTGGAGCGTGTGCTTGACGACTGGTGCCCGCCATTTCCCGGCTATCACCTCTATTATCCGGATCGGCGCCAGTTGACCCCGGCCTTTGCCCTGCTTGTTGACAGCCTGCGCCGCCGCCGCGCCGCCTGAGCCCGTCTGACGTCCTGCACCTTGCCCGGTGGTGGCCTGTGATCGTTTTGAATGACGATTGACATATATAGCCGAGCCAAATAGATGACGATTGTCATTTCATTGCGACTCGCATGCCTCAGGAGATTGCCATGCCGCTCTGGCAGATATTCCATCCCGCCGATGCCTTTTCGCCGGAAGACAAGGCGGCGCTGGCGGAGAAGATCACCGATGTCTATGGCGCAGTGATGCCGCGCTTCTATGTCGGGATTGTCTTTCATCCGATTGATCCGGCGCAGTTTTTCGTGGGCGGCAAGCCGGCTGACCGGTTCGTGCGCATCGTGATGGAGCATATCGCCCGCAGCTTCCCGTCGGTTGAGGTGAGCCGCCGCTTCATCGATCGCATCAACGCCATCCTGAAGCCTTATGTCGCCGATCGCGGGTTCGACTGGGAGCTGCATGTCGACGAAACCCCGTTCGATTACTGGTCAATCAATGGCTTCTACCCGCCGCGGGCCGGCACGCCGGACGAGATCCGCTGGCGCGCGGAAAACCGCGCATCGCCGCGCACCCGCGATTGAAGGACAAGCGACATGAGCATGGGAACCGCTGTCATTACCGGCGCCTCTTCCGGCATCGGTGCCGCCTTCGCCGCGCGCCTGGCCGGGCGTGGCCATGATCTGCTGCTGGTCGCCCGCCGGGCCGACCGGCTGGAGGCGCTGGCCGCGCAGTTGCGGGCCGAAACCGGCGTGGGGGTGGAGACGCTTGCGGCGGATCTTGGCACTGCTGATGATGTGGCCCGACTGGAAGCGCGGCTGGCCGCAATCCCGGTCACCTTGCTCGTCAACAATGCCGGGGTGGGCGGGCTTGGCGCCACATCGACGGTTGCCGCCGATGTTCAGGAAGCGCTGCTGCGGATCAATGTGCTGGCGCTCACCCGCCTGTCGCTGGCGGCCGTGGCGCAGTTCCGCGCGGCGGGGCGCGGCAGCCTCATCAACATCGCGTCGGTGATGGCATTGATGCCGAGTGCGGGCGGCGGCGCCTATAGTGGCTCCAAGGCCTATGTGCTCAATTTCACCCGCTCACTGCGGCTGGAACTGGCCGGCAGCGGCATTGGCATCCATGTCGTGCTGCCGGGGCCGGTGAAGACCGAGTTCTTCTCCGCGCAGGGCATGAGCGACAGCATCTTCCCGGAGTCCAGCTATGTCACTGCCGATGCGCTGGCCGATGCCGTGCTGGTTGCCGCCGAGCGGGGCGACGAGGTGATCGTGCCCTCGCTTGCATCCGAACGCCATTGAGATGAATTTGAAGCGGCGCGCATGGCCTTCATGCGCGATGTGATGGGCGGGGCGATCGCCGCCCGCTATCAGCGCGTTTGAAGGGCGGCGGGGCGTGGCGCGATATTCCAGGGATCACAAGCAGGCGGCACGCGAGGCCATATTGAAGAACGCGGCCGAACGGTTCCGGCGCGATGGCATTGCGGCCGTGGGCGTGCGGGCGCTGATGGCCGATGCCGGCCTGACCCATGGCGGCTTTTACGCCCATTTCCCGTCGCGAACCGATCTGGTGGCAGCGGCGGTGGAAACAGCGGCGCAAAGCACGCTGGGTTACTTCGAGGAGGTACTGGCCGCCGCACCGGCCGACCGCAAATTGGAAACGCTGATTGCCACCTATCTGCGGCCCCGCCACCGTGTGCACATGGATCTGGGCTGTGCCGCCGCTGCGCTGGCGCCCGAGATCGCCCGCGAGCCGGCCGAGACCCGCGATCGCTTTGCCGCGCAGACCGGGCGCCTGGTGCAGTTGATTGCGGACCATTTGCCCCCAGGCGGCACGCCAGACCAGCGTGAAATGCGGGCCCGAACCGTGTTCGCGGCAATGATGGGCGTGCTGCAGTTGATGCGGATCGAAACCGATGACGCCGCTGTGGACCGCCTGGTCCGCGAGGGCCGCGACGCAGCGCTCTGTCTCGCCACCCGGTCCTGGTAGGGCTCTGTGGACAGGATCCAGCCATTGGCCACCACATCGCCAGCCGCCCAGCGTGCCGAACTGCTCAGATCTGGCCCGGTGCTGCCCACATTGCTGCGGCTGACGCTGCCCAATCTGGTTGCGCTTGGTTCGGCAGCGATCGTCTCCATTGCCGAGACGGCCTATGTCGGCCGGATCGGCGTTGCCGCATTGGGCGGCATCGCCCTGGCCTTCCCGGTGTTCATGCTGATGCAGATGCTGTCGGCCGGCGCCATGGGCGGCACCATCTCGGGCGCTATCAGCCGGGCAATGGGCGCCGGCAACCGTGCGTTGGCACAGGGGTTGGCGCTGGCCGCGCTGGCCATTGCCGTGGTGTTTGGCCTGGTCCTCGCCGTTCTGGTGCGGGTTTTCGGCCGGGACTTGTTCGCGCTGCTGGGCGGCAGCGGCGCGGTGCTGGAACAGGCGCTGGCCTTTGCCAACACCGCGGCCTGGGGCATTCCCGCCATCTGGCTGGCCAACACACTGGCTTCGATGCTGCGGGGCTCGGGCAATATGGCTGTGCCGGCCAACATCCTCTTGTGCGCCGGCATCGGTCAGGTGCTGATTGGCGGGGCCTTCGGGCTTGGCGTCCGGCCGTTCCCGGCGCTGGGCATCGCTGGCGTGGCCCTCGGGCAGGTCGCGGCCTTCTGGACGGCTGCGATCATCCTGTTCCTCTACATCCGCGCCGGGAGGAGCGCCCTCACCCTGCGCTTTGCAGCCGGTGCCGCACGGGCGGAGCATGTCGCCGCCTTGCTGCGCATTGGCGCAATCGCCATGTTGTCGCCGCTGCTGTCGGTGGGGTCGGTGCTGATGCTGACGAGGATGGTCGCGCGCTTCGGGCCTGATGTGCTGGCGGGCTATGGCATCGGGGTGCGGTTGGAGTTCCTGCTGATCCCGATTGCCTTCTCGGTTGGCGTGGCCGCCGTGCCCATCGTCGGGACCGCGATCGGATCGCGCGACATTGCGCGGGCGCGGCGTGTGGCCTGGACCGCGGGCACGCTGGCCTTCGCCGGGGTCGGCGCAATCGGGTTGCTGGCGGTCGCGCTGCCCGGGCTTTGGGTCGATCTGTTTACCAAGGTCGCCCCGGTGCGCCAGCCGGCCTATGCCTATCTTTCGGTCGCCGGTTTTGGCTATGGCCTGTTCGGCATGGGGCTGTGCCTTTATTTCGCCTCGCAAGGTGCCGGCCGTGTCGGCGGTGTCATCATGGCGCAAGCCCTGCGTGCGGGAATCGTCCTTGGCGGCGGTCTGCTGCTGCTGAACCATTCCGGCACTGCAGACAGCATCTTCCTGTTGTCCACGGGCGCCATGGTGGCCATGGCAATCGGGACCGCCTTGGTCGTGAAGATGAGCACGTGGCGGTAACAAGCAAGGCTCTGCTGCTCGCACGCCGCGATTGGCATGCCAGCAAATGGACACCACGCTGTCATTCAGGCCTGTAGGTCGGCGGAGGATGGGGAATTCGAAGGTGCAGGCTTGGCCGCTTGGCTCGAGATAAGCGCAACGGGCACCATCCTGTGATCATTATGCCACCGACTGATTGGAACACTTTGCTACAATTCGCGCTACAAATTAGCGGGACATATAGTTATAAGACATTGAAACGAAATACGTTTATCGAAGAGATGCAGTATCCCACCCTCTCTGCGATTTGCGCCCTGATTCAACCCTGAAACCTGCAAGGCGGTGGCTACAGCTGCGACAGGATTGTCTTGTCGGTGATCTTGCTTTCGTCGGCCAGCAGGAAGGCCTTGGCGAGGATGATGGACACCAGATTGTCGCCGGCAAAGGGCAGGGCGAGGTTGCGGGCTTCGGGTGGGGCGCTGTCGGGCACGATGCACAGATAGCGGTTGCCGGGCAGGATCTGGATGTTCGACGATCCGAAGTGGATGGCATAGCGGTGCCGCTTGCCGGTGACGATCAGCGCCTTGTCGCCCACCTCCAGCTGGGCGGCGATGGCCAGCCGCGGGGCGATGCGGGCGATGAGATCGCGGCGCATCAGGGCAGACTGGCCAAGATCGCCAAAGGCCCATGTGTTCCAATAATGGCCAAAGCGCCCGGCGGGCCCGCCATCCGCCCACCCCGGATCATTGGCCACGCTGGTAACGGCCACAAACAGATCGCAGTCGCGCATCATTTCCGACAGCAGCAGCGGATCGACCTGGGCCAGCGGCACCGGCTGGCGCTGGGCATCGAGGAAGCGCAGCTGATCGGTGGCCACGTGCATCAGGATGCCGCTGGCGCTGGCTTCGCCATTGTCCACCGCCTGCACCAGATATTCGGCGGTGAGGCCGTGGGCGGGCAGCGGGCGTTCGGGCCAGTTCATGCTGTCCCACTGGCCCATCAGGCCATAGCGCCAGCCGCGGGCCTGGCAGAGCGCGCGGAACTGGTGCTGGCGCAGGATATGGGCGGCAAAGCGGTTGGAATAGACGTCGGTCGCCCGCTCCGCATCGGTGAGCACATAGATTTCGCGGTGGGCCTGGCGGATCGGCTGGGTGAGGCCGGCAGTGATGATGCGCTCCCGCCAGGCCAGAACGGTGGCCGGCGGGCTGAGCAGCGAGTGCCACAGCCGCACGCGGGCATCAGCAGGCGGGTTGAAGTCGCTGCCGTCCAGCGTTTCCAGCCGGTTGCCGCGGGGCAGCACGATGGTGCCGCCAATGTCCCACAGCAAGGCCTCCACGATCGGACGGCGCAGCCGGTGGCCGAGATAATGCGCCTGCCAATCCGCCAGTGCCCAGTCGCGCCGCTCGACCCAGCTTGCCTCCAGCCGCAGCACCTGGCCGGCGCGCGCCGCCTCGATATCGGCCAGCGCCTTGCGGATGGCGGCGAGATCGGCCTTGTGGCCGGTGCGCACCGCTGCCGGCACCGCTTTCAGCGGCTTGCCGGTCGCATCCTGCCAGTCGAGGCTGGTGTCGGTGGCGGTGAGTGTGATGGTGGCCGTGAAGCCGGCGAGCTGCTCGACCCGGCGACCGGTTTCATCAAGGCCGTGATCGGGCAGGCCGATGTCTTCCAGGGCGGCAATGCTCTGGCCGCTGCTGTCGGCCAGCGCTGCCAGCCGTTTGGCGATCACCCCTTGCGCGGATGGATATTTGATCTTCGCCTGCAGCCGGAACAGTTCGGCCGTCGCGTGCGGGCCGTCCGCCATTGCCGACAGCGCCCACAGGCAGGCATTGCCAAGGCTGACCGAGCGGGCGCCCTGGTTCGGCACCTTGCGGAAGCACAGCTCGGCAAAGCGGCCGACCGGGCCGGCCAGTTCGGCATGATCCAGCTGCGGGGTGAGCCAGATCAGGCCCTTCAGAATGTCGAGACTGTCGTCAATGCGGCCGGGATCGGGCACCACCTCGGCAAGCAGGCCGATGATCAGCGCGCTGAGCTGCGCGCGATCAAGCCCGGCCAGCATCGCCGTGCCCGTTGCCTGCCATTTGCTGCTGGGCTGGCCCTTGGCCGCGCTGCTGGCGCAATGGAGCGCCAGCGCCTGCCACGGCGGCTGCTCGCTGCTGGCCCGTGTTGCCATCAGGGACTGCCAGTGCGCCGCGAACCGGCCAGCGGGCAGTTTCGGCATGTCGGTGGTGCCATCGAGCAGCCGGTCGATGCGGTCAGCAATCTCGCGCGTCACCTTGCTGGGGCTGCCGCCATAGGCGCCGCGGTTGGCCATTGCCCGCAATTTGCGCAGCACATCGCGCAGCCCGGCATCGAGCGGCGCCGTTTTCATATGGCGCTCGACCGCGCCCAGCATGGCGCGGCCGGGCAGGCCCATTTCCAGGCCGTATCGCTGTTTCGACCAGGCGGAGAGCAACTGGGTCAGCACGCCGGCGGAAAAGGGCAGATCGCGCCGGACGATCTGGCTGATCATCGTGTTGCGCAAATTCTCCACCTGCCAGTTGCTGCCGGCATAAAGCTTGTTTTCGTTCGGCACCGGGTTGAGCGCCGCCAACATCACATCGATCTGCAGGGCGGCCGGATCCGCCTTCAACGCCGCCCAACGCGGTGAATCGGTGAGCTTCTTCTGCCAATGGTCGCTGGCGTTGACGGCCTCATCAAGGATGGTCCTGAGCAGGCGTTCGGCCTCATTGCCCGCCGGCTCGTCGCGTGTTTCCGGCGCCTTGCGCCCGCCGAACAGCCCGCCGAGGCGCCCGAGCAGCGACATCAGCTGCCCTTCAGCGGCGACAGGTGCAGGAAGATGACCTCGCTGGTCTCGCCCAGCCCGACTTCGTCATCCAGCCCGTCCAGCTGCACGTCGTCGACCAGCAGGATGAAGCGGCGTTGTTCGAAGGCGGCGCAGGCACGCGTTATTTCGGCCGCCGCGTCGATGCGGCGGGGGCGGCGGCGGGCGAACAGCGGGTTGAGCGCCGTTTCCGCCGGCGCGGGCGCGACCAGGAAGGAGCGCGTCGCCAGCGATGCCTCTTCGCGGGTGGTCAGCAGCGCCACCTCCTGCGCCACCCGCTCGGTGATGATGGCGCGGGCGCTGGTGCGCTGGCTGACCAGCCGCAACTGGCCGGCGGCGCGCCGCTCCGCCACGGGGCGGCCAAAATCCTCGTCCAGCACGGTCAGCACGGCGGCCATGATCTTCCCCCGATATCAGGCCGCCATTCATGCCAGCCGCGGGAATGAATGCAAGTCAGGCCAGCAGTTCGACATCCCAATAGAGATAATCGCGCCAGGTTTCGTGGCAGTGGTGCGGCGGGAAGGCGCGGCCGTTTGTCTGGAGTTCGTGGGTGTGCGGCTGGTGCGGGCGGGAATGCAGGTGCATGTGCGCCTCGGCCGGGGTGCGGCCGCCCTTTTTCAGGTTGCACGGCGCGCAGGCGGTGGTGACATTTTCCCAGGTGGTGCGCCCACCGTAGGCGCGCGGGATGACATGATCGAAGGTGAGCTCGCCGCCAGGCACGCCGCAATATTGGCAGGTGAAGCGATCGCGCAGGAACAAGTTGAAGCGGGTGAAGGCCGGGTGGCTGGCCGGGCGCACATATCGCCTGAGCGCAATGACGGACGGCAGCTTCATGCGCAGCGAGGGCGAGGCGATTTCCCGGTCATATTCGGCGATGATGTCCACCCGTTCCAGAAAGGCGGCCTTGATCGCGGTTTGCCACGGCCACAGCGACAGCGGGAAATAGGACAGCGGGGTATAATCGGCGTTGAGCACCAGCGCCGGGCAGGCCTCTGGCGAGACGAGATGGGGTGCGGTGACGAATTTTTCCTCGATGAGGTCTGTCGTCAGCATCGGCCGTGCCCTCCCTGAGCAAGGGAGTGGCCAATCCGTGTCACGGGCCCAGTCGCACAAGGGGCGGATTGCCCCCAGGGCCGCAATCGGGCGGCCACTTCCGTGATGGGTCCATCTTTACAACAGATTGTGTGTCAGGCCAATGACAGCCCATCATCTTGGTGTGGAAACTGTGGATAAGTCTGTCGCCAGCCGCTTTGCGCCGTCGCCCACCGGGCTGTTGCACCGCGGCCATGCCCTGTCGGCGGTGACGGCGTGGCGGCTGGCGCGGGCTGCCGGCGGCCGGTTCGTGCTGCGCATCGAGGATATCGACACCACCCGCTGCCGGCCGGAATTTGAAGCAGCCATAATGGAGGATATGGCCTGGCTGGGGCTGGATTGGGACGGACCGGTGTGGCGCCAGTCGGAGCGGGGGCCAGTCTATGCCGCCGCGCTGGACCAGCTGGTGGCACAGGGCGTCGCCTATCCCTGTTTCTGCACGCGCAGCGACATTGCGGCGGCGGCCAGCGCCCCGCACGGGCCGGAAGGGCCGGTGTATCCCGGCACCTGCCGGCGGCTGGACCCGGCCACGCGTGCCGCCCGGCTGGCAACGGAAAGGCCGGCCTGGCGGCTGGATGTGGCCGCCGCGCTGGCCATCACCGGGCCACTGCGCTGGCACGATGAACGGGAAGGCTGGCAGGTGGCCGATGCGATGGCGGGCGGCGATATCGTCATCGCCCGGCGCGATATCGGCACGGCCTATGCGCTCGCCGTGGTGGTGGATGATGCTGCGCAAGGCATCACCGATGTGGTGCGCGGGGTGGACCTGTTTGGCGCCACCCATGTCCAGGTGCTGTTGCAGGCGCTGCTCGGCCTGCCGACGCCGCGCTATCACCACCACCGGCTGTTGACCGGCCCAGATGGCCGGCGGCTGGCCAAGCGCGATGCCGGCGAAACCCTGGCAGCGCTGCGCGCGGGCGGGTTGACAGCCGCGCAATTGCTGGCCAGCTTGTGACCGGGGCGTGGGTAAATAATAGAAAATTAAGGATTTAAAAATGAAAAAGCTGATGTGCGGGCTGGCGGTGCTGGCCCTGGCGGCTGCGGCCCCGGCGGCGGCACAACGCTATTTCGTGACGGTCAGCGGCGGGTTGGTGGTCGCCCCGTCGGCCAATCCGATTCCGGAACTGGCGCAGTTTGCGGGCCAGAGCTTCTTTGCTTCCTTCGTGATCAATGGCCAGCCGTCGACTTTCACCGCCTCCGGCGCGATCGGCGGGCAGGGTGAAAGCGGTTTCTGGAGCGGCGCGGTCGAAGGTGGGCTGGTGGCGATCTTCGCGCCGGGCGGAGCGATCACCTTCACCCAGAAGGCCAGCGATCCCGGCAATCTGTTCCTGGTCAACAATGGTGGCGTGCCCGGCAATGCCAACCGGCGCACCGATCAGATCGGGATTTCGGCCGGCGTCACCAGCTTTGATGCCAATGGCCCAGTGCTGCCCTATGATTTTGCCAACAGCGTTGGCTTTGCCGGGCTGCCGTCGGACGTGTTTCTGGGCGCGTTGACCTTTTCGCTCAGCGAAAACCGCGATCTGCCAACGCTGCCGGGCCTGTTGACCGATCTGTCGGCGCCGGATTTCGGCGCCATCCTGCAGCAGCCGGGATCAAGCCCGTTCCTGTCACTGCGCTTCCGCCGCGGCACGGCGAGCAACCAGAGCCAGCTGCTGGCGCTGCCGGCGCAATCGCTGACCAGCACGGCGCTCAGCTACACGGTCACGCCGCTGCCCGGCGGCGTGCCGGAACCGGCCAGCTGGCTGATGCTGATCATCGGCTTTGGCGCCACCGGCACCGCGCTGCGCCGCCGGGCCGCACGCGGCACAGCAGTGGCCTGATCCGGGCAGCGGCATTTGTCCAGCCGGCCTGTCAGGCCTCTGTCGGGGTGGGCTGACACGTCTGGCCTGTCGCAGGGGCTTGCTGCCGCACCCCCCTTTCGCGGGCCGGAAAGGCTGTTACACCTTGTGGCCATGCAGTCTGCGCTTGTCTTCTTCATGGTCGCTTCCGCTGTCGCGACATTGGCCGTGCTCGCGCGTGGCATCATCATCATGGCGCGTGGCCAGGATATCACCGGCGAACAGTCGAACCGGATGATGAGCCTGCGCGTGGCGCTGCAGGCGCTGGCCATCGTGTTCGTGATCATCCTGTTCCTGATCAACCGCCCGGGTTGAGGGCGCGGCCATGGTCAAGCTCAACCGCATCTACACCCGCACCGGGGATGATGGCTCCACCGGCCTGGTGGATGGCAGCCGCGTGTCCAAGGCCAGCCACCGCCCGGTGGTGATGGGCAGTGTGGACGAAGCCAATGCCGCCATCGGCATTGCCCGGCTGCACGTGACGCCCGCCACCGACGCGCTGTTGTCGCGCATCCAGAATGATCTGTTTGATCTGGGCGCCGATGTGGCGACGCCCGACGGCATAGAGGGCGCCCTGCGCATCGTGCCAGCGCAGGTCGACTGGCTGGAAGGCCAGATCGATGCCGCCAACGATCGGCTGGCGCCGTTGACCAGCTTCATCCTGCCGGCCGGCAGTGCGGCGGGCGCGCATCTGCACCTGGCGCGCACCATCGTGCGCCGGGCCGAACGCGATTCGGTCGCCGCCGGTGACGAGATGTCCGGCCCGGCGCGGCAGTATCTCAACCGGCTTTCCGATCTGCTGTTCGTGCTGGCGCGGCTGGAAAATGCGCCGGAACAGGGTGGTTCGGGCGATGTGCTCTGGGTGCCCGGCGCAAATCGCTGAACCGAGCGCGCCCAGTGCCGCCCGCAACCCATGAAGTTTCCGTGATAATTACATTCGAATTGTATTTTTAGTCTTTCGTAAACCATTGCAATCTAACCCGGATTATTCACCGGCCGGGTGATTTCGGGTTGG
>NZ_NOXT01000040.1 GCF_002251755.1 Sandarakinorhabdus cyanobacteriorum | reverse complement strand
CGGCCAGTGCAGACACGCTACTCCAACCCGCCCACACAAGCTGGGCCGGGATGGATTTCAGCCGGGCGACATAGTTTTTCAGATCAGTGCCATCGGCCACCGTGTGGGTGTTGATCAGGAAATCCGGCAGCTGGCTGTGCAGCGAATAAAGCCGCGAATAGAAGGGCGGCCGCTGGATGCGGTTGGCGTTGCTCAGCGCCGCGCGCTCGGCCTCCAGCGCCCAGATGTCGTAATTCACCTGGCCTTCGGCGGACAGTTTCGCCCGGTCGATCATCGCCTTCATGCGCACCACGCTGGCCTGGCGCCATTTCACCTGGGCATCGGCGGCGGCATCGCTGATGTCGTTCCACTTGTCGCCACCGGTCTTGAGGCCCGGCCGGGTCGCCAGCTGGGGCTGGCCCTTCACCCATTCGGCGAATTCGGCATCCAGAAACGCCGTGAGCCGGGCATCCTCGCTGGCGGTGGCAGCCATCTGCGCCGGCTGGGCAGCGGCGGGTGCCAATGGCAGGGCCAGCGCGGCCAACAGGGCGGCGGCGTGAACAGTGAAATGGCGCATGATGAAGACCCTCCCTGCAATGCGGGCGGCACGCTAGGCGCAGGGCCAGGCGGGGTGAAGGGGCTTTTTGTCGGCATGGCGGAGCCGATGTTCCGCATAGCGCAGATTTCAGGCGATTCAGCGCAGCTTTAATTCCTACTTGCAAAATAGGGATAGCCAACTCCTATTCCATGGATAGGATTTGCACAGCGCGAATCATGCACCAAGGGGGAATGTTCAAGCCATGCCATCCAGCCTGATGATCCCACTGATTTTGCTGGCCAATGCTGCCGCAGAGGTGCCGCCGCCCGCCAGCGTGGACGAGCCCGACATCGTCGTCACCGCCACGCGGCGGTCGCAGAATCTGCAGGATGTTCCAGTGGCGATCACCGCCATTGCCGCCGACCGGCTGGAGGCGACCGGCAGCTTCAATTTGGGCCGGGTGGTGCAGCTGATCCCGTCGGTCAACTTCACGGCATCCAACCCGCGCAATTCGGCCATCACCATCCGCGGCCTGGGCGCACCGTTCGGGCTGACCAATGATGGCATCGAGCAGGGGGTCGGCCTCTATATCGACGGCGTCTATTACAGCCGGCCGGCGGCGGCGACGTTCGATTTCGTCGATATCGAACAGATCGAGGTGCTGCGCGGACCGCAGGGCACGCTTTATGGCAAGAACACCACCGCCGGCGCGGTGAACATCCGCACCAAGGCGCCCAGCTTCACCCCGGAAGGCCGGATGGAGGCCAGCGCCGGCAATCTGGATTTTGTGCAGGTGCGCGGCACCGTCAGCGGGCCGATCACCCAACGATTGGCGGCGCGGGCAGGCCTCAGCTTCACCAGCCGGGCCGGCACCATCCGCAACGTCCGCACCGGGCTGGACGAGAATCAGCAGCGCAATTTCGGCCTGCGCGGCAGCCTGTTGTGGCGGGCGACCGACAATCTCGACATCACGCTGGCCGGCGATCACAACCAGCAGAACCCGCGCTGCTGCGTGCAGGTTTTTGTGCGCGCTGCACCCACGCTGCGCGCCGCCAACCGGCAGTTCGCATCACTGGCAGCCGCATCGGGCTATGCCCCGCCCAGCCTCAACCCGTTTGACCGGCTGGTCGATACCGGCACGCCGCACGCCGCCAAGCAGTTTTTCGGCGGCGCTGCGCTGACGCTGGAATGGGATGCCGGCCCGGGCAAGCTGACCGCGATCACCGCCTATCGTTACTGGAACTGGTATCCATCGAACGACCGTGATTTCACCGGTCTGCCGATCACCACCGTCTCGGCCAATTTCTCGCGGCAGCAGCAATATACCCAGGAAATCCGCTGGGCGAGCAGCGGCGACGGCCCGGTTTCGGTGGTGGGCGGCGTGTTTGCCTATCGCCAGACGCTGCGCAACGATCCGCTGCAGGAACAGGGCAGTGCCGCCGCGCTGTGGCTGCTGGGCCCCGGCAACAATCCGGCCCTGCTGGATGGCCTGCGGCAGACGGTGGCGCTGGATTACACCAACGACAGCCTGGCTGGCTTTGGCCAGATCGCTTGGAAGGTCAACGATCGGCTGAAGCTGCAAGGCGGCCTGCGCCTCAATTGGGATCGCAAGGATGCCGATTATCGCGCCACCGTCACTGGCGGCCTTGTCACCAGCGATCCGGTGCTGATCGCGCGGAAGAACAGCGTGCTGGGCCCGCAGGCCTATGTGGCGAAGTTCAACGATTTCAACGTGTCAGGCGACGCCACCATCAGCTATGATCTGGCCGATGATGTGATGGCCTATGTCACCTATGCCCGCAACTTCAAGCCGGGTGGGGTCAATCTGGGTGGCCTACCGACCGACAGCGCCGGCAATCCGCTGCTGGGCGCCGCCACCATCCGGCCGGAACGGGTGAACCATTATGAGGCCGGGCTGAAAACGCGGTTGTGGGATCGCGCCCTCACCCTCAACCTCGCCGCCTTCCGCACCGATATCAGCGATTATCAGACCACGGTGGTCAACGCCCAGATCGGCGTGCTGCGCGGCTATCTCGCCAATGCGGCGGCCGTGCGGGTGCAGGGGCTGGAGGCGGAACTGAGCGCCCGGCTTTCCGATGCGGTGAGCGTCAGCTTCAACGGCACCTATCTGGACGGCACATATCGCCGCTTCACCGATGCACCGCCGCCGCTGGAGCTGACCGGCGGGCCGCAGGTGGTGGACGTTTCGGGCCAGCGCCTGCCCGGCATTTCGCGCTGGGCCGGCACGCTGGGCATCGATGTCCACCCTGAGGTCACGCTGTTCGGCCATGCCGGCCGCCTGATCGCCGGCACCGACGTGCTGGCCCGCACCGGCTTTTCCTCCAGCCCGACACCATCGGCGTTCCTGAACGCGCCAGGCTATGTGCTGGTCAACGGCCGACTGGGCTGGCAGTCCGATGCTGGCGTGCAGGTCTTTGCCTGGGTGCGCAACGCCTTCCAGGCGCGCTATTTCGATCTTTTGACCGCCGCGCCCGGCGGCTCGGGCCTGGTCGCCGGCCTGCCCGGCGATCAGCGCACCGGCGGGATCACCATCGGCTATCGCTTCTGAACCGGCTCACAATCAATCTCCCCAATCTGGCCGGATCAGACGGGGCAGGCGGCGTTGAATGGACGGCAACGCCCCTGCCCCGAAACAGGTTGACGCCCATTGACACGGCACCAGCCGCCGCCAAGGTGGCGCATATGGCCGCCAACCGCTCCTTTCTTGCCGCGATCAAACCTTATGTCGAAGCCGGGCCGCTGGGGGCGCTGGCGCTGGGCATGGCATCGGGCACGCCCTACACGATGATCGCCGCCACGCTGACCACGCGGCTGGCGGAAAGCGGCATCGACAAGAAGAGCGTGACGGCCTTTGGCCTGGCGCTGCTGGTCTACAGCTTCAAGCCGCTGTGGGCGCCGGTGATTGACCGTGCGCCGATCCCGCTGCTGTCGCGCCTGATTGGCCAGCGCCGCGCCTGGTTGATCGTCGCCATCCTGTTTGCCAGCCTGGCCATCGCCTGGCTGGGGGCGCTGGATCCCACCGCCGATATCGGCCTGTTTGCCGCCGCCGCCATCACCGTCGGCTTTGCCGGGGCCACGCTGGACATCGTGATCGATGCCATCCGCATCGAATGGCTGCGCGACGATCAGATGGGCGCCGGTTCGGGGATGACGCAATATGGCTGGCGGCTGGGCGCCTATCTGGTGGGTGCGGGTGCGCTGCTGATAGCCACCCGCGCCGGCTGGAGCCTGGCCTATATGGTCGCGCCATTGCTGTTCCTGCCGGCGCTGGTGGCGGCCGCGTGGCTGGGGGAGCCGCAGCGCCCGCCGGCGCCGCGATCGGGCAAGGGGCTGGGCGCCGCCATACGCGATTCCATCGTGGCGCCGCTGGCCGATTTCCTCGGCCGCAAGGTTGCGTGGATCGTGCTGGCCTTTGTGCTGGTGCACAAGCTGGGCGACACGGTGTGCCAATTGTCGGTGCGGCTGTTCTACAATGATATGGGCTTCAGCAAGGATGAAGTCGCGACTTATGATGTGAGCCTTGGCCTGTTCGGCATGCTGGCCGGCATCTTTGTGGGCGGTTTCCTCTACAAGCGGATGGGGCTGGCCGGCTCGGTGCTGCTGTCGCTGGTGCTGATGATGGCGACCAACGCCGGCTATGCGCTGCTGGCGATCATCGGGCATGACGTGTTTGCGCTGGCGGCGGTGCAGGGCTTTGAAAATTTCGCCAGCGGCATCGGCGGGGTCACCATCGGGGCCTGGCTGGCGCTGCTGTGTGACCGGCGCTTCACCGCGACGCAATTCGCGCTGCTGTCGTCGGCCGCCGCCATCCTGGGCCGGGCCTTTTCCTCCGGCACGGCCGGCGCGCTGATCGAGGCGATGGGCTATGTGAATTTCTATTGGCTCACCACTGCGCTGGCGCTGCCGGGCGTGCTGATCTTCCTGTGGTTGTGGCGCGCCGGGCTGGTGGTGGCCGACGACACTGCGGCAGCGGCGTAACCGGCCTGTCATCGCGTCACCATGTGGCTGTCATCCTTCCGCAACCGGCCTGTCATGGCCGTCCGTTATGGCGGGGCAACCGCAGTGGAGCCCATGCGATGACCCTTGCCCTGTCCCGCGCCGTTGAATTGCCGGCCGCCTTGCTGGCCAATGCCGCGCCGATCCACCGCGCCGGCGTGCTGGATGTGCGCCTGGCCACCAGCGAGGCCGAGATCGCCGCCGCCCAGGCCCTGCGCTACAGCATTTTCTATGACGAGATGGGCGCCAGGCCCGATGCGCTCACCGCCCGTGCCCGGCGCGACATCGACCCGTATGACATGGTGTGCGACCATCTGCTGGTGATCGACCATGCCGACGCGCTGCGCCCACGCGTGGTGGGCACCTATCGCCTGCTGCGGCAGGATGTGGCGCTGGCCAATGGCGGCTTCTATTCGGCGGGCGAATTTGATCTGTCGGCACTGATCGCCCAATCGGGCCCCGGCCGGCAGCTGTTGGAACTGGGGCGCAGCTGCGTGGCGCCGGCCTGGCGCACCACCGCCACCATCTCGCTGTTGTGGCGCGGCATTGCCACCTATCTGGCGCAGCATGGCATCGGCCATTTGTTTGGCTGCGCCTCGCTGCACGGTGCCGAGCCGCGGGCGCATCTGGCCGAGCTGGCCTGGCTCTATCACAACCATCTCGCCCCGCCGGAGCTGCGTGCGACCGCGCTGCCGCCGCATCGGGTGGAGATGAACCGCATCGATCCTGCCGCCATCGATGGCCGCGCCGCCGCCCGCGCGCTGCCGCCGCTGCTGAAAGGCTATCTGCGGGTGGGCGCGATGGTGGGCGATGGCGGCTATGTCGATCACCAGTTCAACACGGTGGATGTGTTCGTGGTGATGCCGGTCGACCGCATCACCAGCCGCTATGCCGAACGCTTCGGCGCCGCGAACGATTGAGAGTTTCCGCGCGCCCGCACCTGCGCTAGCCATGGTGCATGCGCTGGCGTGTTCCCCTGTTGGCCCTGGCCGCCGTCGCCGGCATCGCGGCGGCTGATCCCGGCCCAGAATCGATTGGCCCGCCACCCGGAACCGCCATCCCGGCCGGCCCAGATGGGGAGGCGATCCGGCGCGGGCTCGATATCATCACCAACACGCGCGCCGCCGCGCCCGAATTTGCCGGCAATGATCTTCGCTGCGCCAATTGCCATCTGGAGGCCGGCCGCACCGCCGGCGCCGCACCGCTGTGGGCGGCCTTTGGCAATTTCCCGGTGTGGCGCGACAAGAACCACCGCATGAACAGCTTTGAAAAGCGCGTGCAGGATTGTTTCATCTATTCGATCAACGGCAAACCGCCGCCGCTGGGGGGTGAAGTGCTGCTGGCGGTGAGCGCCTATGCCGGCTGGCTGGCGCAGGGGCAGCGCATCGGCGTGTCGCCGCCGGGGCGCGGCTTTCCGGCCATCGCGCCGCCGCCGCTGCCGCCCGATGATGCGCGCGGGCGTGCGGTGTTCGCCGAAATCTGCGCTGCCTGCCATGGTGCCGATGGCCAGGGCCTGAAGGATGGCGACACGGTGGTGAACCCGCCGCTGTGGGGCCCGGGCAGTTACAACTGGGGCGCCGGCATGGCGCAGGTGGACAAGGCCGCCGCCTTCATCCGGGCCAATATGCCGCTGGGCAATGGCAACAGCCTGACGGTGCAGCAGGCCTGGGATGTGGCCTGGTTCATCGATGGCCAGGTGCGCCCGCAGGACCCGCGCTTTGCCGGCAACCTCGCCGCCACCCGCGCCGAACACCACAACCGGCCGTGGAGCCGCTATGCCACGCGCGTGGCCGGCCGCACTCTTGGCGATCCTGCCACCACCCCGCCGCACCATGTGCCGCCCGGCCATGATTTCTGAGGAGCCGCCGCGATGACCACCCCTGCCCAGCTGCGCATCGATTTCGTGTCTGATGTGGTTTGCCCCTGGTGCGTGATCGGGCTGAAGAGCCTGGAACAGGCGCTGGTCAATCTGGCCGGCGAGGTGACGGCCGATTGGCATTTCCATCCATTTGAATTGAACCCCGGCATGGCGCCGGAGGGGGAGAACAGCGCCGAGCATATCGCCCGCAAATATGGCCGTCCGCCCGAAGCCGGCGCGGCGGCGCGTGAGCAGATCAAGGCGATGGGCGAACAATTGGGTTTCCGCTTCAAGGGCGGGCCGGATGCGATGATCTGGAACACCCATGATTGCCACCGGCTGCTGCACTGGGCGCAAATGGCCGGAAAGGCCCACGCCTTGAAGACCGCCCTGTTCGAGGCGCATTTCAGCCGGGCCGAGCCGCTGAACGACCCGGAGGTGCTGGTGGCCGCCGCGGCCGGCGCCGGGCTGGATGCCGGTGCCGCGCGCGAGGTGCTGGCCAGCGGCCGCTATGCCGACGAGGTGAATGCCGCCCAAAACTGGTGGCGGCAGGAACAGGATGTCCACGCCGTGCCGGCGATCATCTTCAACGGCAAATATGCGATCATGGGCGGCCAGCCGCCGGCAACGTTTGAAAAGGTCATCCGCCGGATTGTCGCCGGCGAGGTGTGAGGCCAGGGTTTCAGCGGATCTTTGGCGGGCCGTGGCTGGTGGCGAGCGCTTCGGCCAGGCTTTGCAGCGTGGCCCGCAATTCCGGGTCTTCGATCTGCTTCAGGGTGGAGCGGGCCGATTCGGGCAGCGGGCCGGGTTTGGGCGGCGGCGGCGGCGGGGTGGCAGCCTGGGCACCCTGTTCGATGGCGATGCGGGCGACGGCGGCATAGCCGAGGATGCGGTTGGCGCGGTCGATGATCTGGGGTTCGACATGGCGCAGCATCGGGGCCAGCGCGCCGGTGGCGGCAATGGCCAGCGTGCCTTGTTCCTTGGCGCCGCGGGCAAAGCGCAGGCGCAGCGGGCGGCAATGGCGGGCATAGGTTTCGCCAACGATTTCGGGCCAGCGTTCGATCAGCGCCCCTTGCGTGAAGCCAAAGCGGCGGAAGGCGACGCCGCCGACATCGCCAACGAGATCGGCGATGGCGCGGGTGCGGCCGCGCGGCATTTCGGGCCGTTTCTCGGGAGTTGATTGGGAGGGCTTTTTGGCCATTCGGCTTTCATGCCATAGCGGGGCCGTGAGTGATAGCTGGCCGCACGATCTGCTTGATTGGTATGGTGCCCATGCCCGGGTGCTGCCGTGGCGCAACCCGCCGGGGGCGGCGCTGCCCGATGATCCCGATTGGCCCTATCGCGTCTGGCTTTCCGAAGTGATGCTGCAGCAGACGACGGTGGAGGCGGCGACCCCCTATTTCCACGCCTTCACCGCGCGCTGGCCCACTGTGGCCGCGCTGGCGGCCTGCGATGATGATGATCTGATGCAGGCCTGGGCGGGGCTGGGCTATTATGCCCGGGCCCGCAATCTTCTGGCCTGCGCGCGCGCCGTGGTGGCGCAGCATGGCGGGCGTTTTCCGGGGGAGGAGGCCGCCCTGCGCGCCCTGCCCGGCATTGGCGATTACACGGCGGCGGCGGTGGCGGCCTTTGGCTTTGGCCGTGATGCCGTGGTGATCGATGGCAATGTCGAACGGGTGGTGACGCGGCTGCTGGCACTGGCCGAGCCGTTGCCGGGCGCGCGGGGCGCCATCCGCGCTGCGCTGGCCACGGCGATGCCGGCGGGACGGGCCGGGGATTTCGCGCAAGGGTTGATGGATCTGGCCCGGCGCGTGTGCACGCCCCGCGCGCCGCGCTGCCTCGCCTGCCCGATCGCCGCCACTTGCGCCGGCCGGCAGACCGGCGCGCCTGAGGATTTTCCGGTGAAGCCGGCGAAAAAAGCCCGGCCGCAGCGCCAGGGCACGGCCTGGTGGATCGAGGCGGAGGGACAGGTGCTGCTGGTGCGGCGGCCGGCGAAGGGGCTGCTCGGCGGGATGCTGGCGCTGCCCAGCTGCGACTGGCGGGGGCAGGCGGCCGTGCCGCCGCTGTCGGGGGATTGGCAGGCCATGGGGGTGGTGCGCCACGGCTTCACCCATTTCGAACTGGCGCTGACGGTAAAGGCGCTGCGGCTGGCAGCACGGCCGGAACTGGACGGCGAATGGGTGGCGGTGGGCAGCGCGGCGACCGGCCTGCCCACGCTTTTTGCCAAGGCGGTGCAGCTGGTGCTTGCGCACGCCCGCGATGACGGGACAAATGCGGCATGACCATGTTTTTCGATGTGCCGGCAACCGGCTTTTGCGGGGGCACGCTTGACCGGGCCGATGAAATCAGGCGCGATCCGGCTGCCTTGATCGCCATGCGAGCCCGGCCCGATGCACGCTGGCTGGTGCTGGATGGGCTGAACCCGGTGATCAAGCCGGGAGACAATCCGGCGATCCTGTGGGCCTATCGGTCGGACCTGCCGCATGATGCGTTGAGCGTGTTTCTGGGCATGGCGCCGGAAGGCCCGCGCTTTGCCGCCGCTGCGCCATCAGACGTGCTGGTGCGCGATTTTGGCGGCAAACTGCTGGACCCGCGGGCGGCTGGCGCCATCCTGCCGGCCGGGGATGCGGCCATGGTGGCGCAGGGGCGCAGCCTGATTGATTGGCACCAGCGCCATGGTTTCTGCGCGGTGTGCGGCGCGCCGACCACGCTGGCGAAGGGCGGCTGGAGCCGCAGTTGCAGCGCCTGCGGGGCGGAGCATTTCCCGCGGGTGGACCCGGTGGTGATCATGCTGGCCGTGAAGGACGGCCATGCCCTGATCGGCCGCCAGCCGCGCTTTCCCAAGCGCTTCCTGTCGGCCCTGGCCGGATTCGTCGAGCCGGGCGAGAGCCTGGAGGAGGCGGTGCGCCGCGAATTGTGGGAAGAGGCCGGCATCCGCACCGGCCGCGTGCGCTATCTCGCCAGCCAGCCCTGGCCCTTCCCGTCCAGCCTGATGATCGCCTGCTTTGCCGAGGCCGAAGGCTTTGAGGTGCGGCTGGACGAGGAGGAGCTGGAAGAGGTGCGCTGGGTGACCAGGCAAGAGGTCCGCGCCGCCCTGGCCGGTGAGGGCGACTGGTTGGCACCGCCGCCGCTGGCCATCGCCCACACACTGCTGAAGGCCTGGGCGCAAGACTGATCTGCGACAAAATGGCTGGACGGCCCTGCCCACCATCGTGGGTGGGGAAATCGACGTATGTTACAGTGTCGTAATAGACGGCAATCCGACCACTACAGATCGACGCCATATTTCGACAGGGCAGTGTCGGGAAGCTGATCTCAAATCGCGAAAAATAATGTCTCCATCGGGGAGGATGGATACTCGTGCGCGAAAAGGAGCTTTTTCGATGATCAAACCCCTGTTGACTCGTTGTTCGGCCGCATCGGCATTGGCGATTGCTCTTGTGGCTTCGGCTCCTGCTGCGGCACGTGACGCAACCTATACGGTGACGCTGAATCAGGACAATTTCTTTGGGTTCAACCCGTCGTTCAATGGCCTGGTGCCGGTGAGCGACAAGGTGGATTTCAGCTTTTACGGCACCTGGGCACCTCCATTAACTCAGCTGAGCACCGCGCCGGA
>NZ_NOXT01000029.1 GCF_002251755.1 Sandarakinorhabdus cyanobacteriorum | reverse complement strand
GTGACATCTCTAAGTTGCGCCTACAAACTGAAGGCCGAACCGCAGGCCAATATCGGCGATTATGTCAACACGCTGCCGGCGGTGCGCGGTTCGCAAAGCTCGTCCACCAACTCCGGCTCGCTGTCCAACGGCCAGGCCGGCATTGCCACGGTCAACCTGCGCTCGCTGGGCGCGGCGCGCACCCTCGTCCTCATCGATGGCCAGCGCTCGGTTGCCTCCACCCCGGTCGGCTTTGTCGACACGCAAACCGTGCCGCAGGGTTTGATCAAGGGCGTCGAGGTCGTCACCGGCGGCGCCTCCTCGGCCTATGGCTCCGATGCCGTCGGCGGCGTCGTCAACTTCAGCCTCAACCGGGATTTCAAGGGCCTGCGCGCCGAATATGAATTCGGCATCACCGATTATGGCGACGTGCCCAACCACACGTTCCGCATCACCAGCGGCTTCGACTTTGCCGATGGCCGCGGCAAGGTGCTGCTGGCCGGCGATTATTTCACCCAGAAGGGCGTCGACACCTATGATCGGCCCTGGCAGCAGTCGGGCTTCTTCCAGATCGACAACCCGGCCTTTGTCGCCGGCAATGGCCAGCCGGAACGCCTGGTCGCCGCCGGCATCGGCACCTATCAGTTTACGACGGGCGGCCTGATCACCGGCCAGCGCACCACCGGGGCCACCACCTTCGGCACCGGTGCGCTCACCGGCCAGTATTTCGGCCAGATCGGCCCCAACGGGCCCGGCCTCACCCGCTTCAACTTCGGCCCCAGTCGCGGTCAGTGGATGGTGGGCGGTGATTATCTGATCAGCCGCGAAGGCCATTGGAGCAGCAACAGCCTGGCCCCGCACGAAGAGCGCGGCAACATCTTCGGCCGCCTGAGCTATGAATTCGACCGGGCGTTCGTGCCCTATGTCCAGTACAGCTTCTCCGGCTACAACGGCCGCAGATTCTATCAACAGACGCCGTCGACCGGCGTGACCATCGCCCGCGACAACGCCTATCTGCCGCAGGCGCTGGTCGATCAGATGGTGGCGCTGAACGTCAGCGCCATCCAGATCGGCACCAGCAACGCCGGTTTCCCGGCGGCCGGTTCCAACAACACCCGCGAAGTCTATCGCTTTGTCGCCGGCGCCGATGGCGAGTTCGACATCGGCAAGGGCACCTGGAAATACAACGCCTATTACCAGGCCGGCATCGCGCGCACCAACGAACTGCTCACCAACACCTGGCTCAACAGCCGGGTGACGCTGGCCCAGGATGCGGTGCGCGCGCCCGCTGGCAATGCCGCCGGCATCCCGGCCGGCACCATCGTCTGCCGCTCCACGCTGACCGCCCCCACCAACGGCTGCGTGCCGTTGAACCGCATCGGCATCGGCGGCGTGACGCAGGCCGCGATCGATTATGTGTTCAACAACGGCGCCCAACCGCAACGCTATCAGACGCTGCGTCAGGATGTGGCGGCCCTCAGCTTCTCCACCAACGATCTGTTCGAAACCTGGGCCGGAGAGGTCAGCTTTGCCTTTGGCGGCGAGTATCGCCGTGAGCGCGTGGATGGCTTTGTCGATCCCCAATTCAACTCGGGCTGGCTCTACGGCAATTATCTCGTCACCAAGGGCAGTTACGATGTGAAGGAAGCTTTCATCGAAACCGTGGTGCCGCTGGCCAAGGGCGTCGATTTCAACGGCGCCGTGCGCCGCACCGATTATTCCACCAGCGGCAGCGTCACCACCTGGAAGCTGGGCGCGACCTGGCAGGTGATTGACGACATCAAGCTGCGCGTGGTGCGCAGCCGCGACATCCGCGCGCCGAACCTCAACGAACTCTTCGCCCCCGGCACCGCCCGCACCAACACGGTGAACGTGCCGCTGCCTGGCGGCGGCCAGCGCGCCGACCAGTTCCTCGAACAGACCACCGGCAACACCGCGCTGAAGCCCGAAGTGGCGATGACCTGGGGTGTCGGCGGCGTCTTCACCCCGACCTTCCTGCCCGGCTTTGCCGCATCGGTCGATTATTTCGACATCAACCTCGCTGGCGCCATCGGCACCATCTCGGCGCAGACCATCACCACCCTGTGCCTCGAACAGAACCGGTCCGACATCTGCCCGTTCATCACCTTCAATGGCCCGGTCAGCCCGTCCAGCATCATCACTTCGATCAGGCTGGTGCCGTTCAACTTTGCCAACGTGAAGGTGCGCGGGATCGACCTCGAAGCCAGCTACCGCTTTGATCTGGGCGGCGGCAAGGCCACCCTGCGCGCGCTCGCCAGCCATTATATCGACAATATCTTCAACAACGGCATCGACGTGCCCGAAGACATTGCCGGCAAGAACCAGGGCGATGGCGTGCCGAGCTGGAACTATCGCCTGACCGCCAACTACGAGATTGACAGCTGGAGCTTCAACCTCGTCGGCCGCGGCTTCTCCGACGGCGTGTACAACAACAACTTCTTCGAATGCACCAGCGGCTGCCCGGCCTCCACCGCCGCCAACCGCACCATCAACACCAACCGCATTTCCGGCCAATGGTACATGGATGCGTCGATCACCAAGAAGCTGAAGCTGGGCGGCTCCAAGGCGGAAGTCTTCCTCTATGTCCGCAACCTGCTCAACAGCGATCCGGTGCTGGTCGGCAACGGCCCGACCGGCAACAACACGCCGGCCTATCCGCAAACCAACCGCGGCTTGTATGACGTGCTGGGCCGGGTTTACCGTATAGGCGTGCGGTTCGAATATTGATCACGCCAAAGGGGGGGCAATCACATGAAGACCAAGGCAATCGCGGCGCTGCTCGCCGCGTCCATCCTCGCCGGGCCGGCGGTCGCGCTGGCCACACCGGCGCAGAAGAAGGAAACTGCAACCCTTGTCGATGCCCAGGCCAAGCTGGCGCAGGAAATGGTCGACACGGTGTTCAGCTTTGCCGAACCCGGCTTCCAGGAGTTCAAGACCAGCGAATATCTGACCGGCATTCTTGAAAAGAACGGCTTCAAGGTGGAGCGCGGCGCCGCCGGCATCCCCACCGCCTTCACCGCCACCTGGTCCAATGGCCCCGGCCCCAAGATCGCACTGGGCAGCGACATCGATGGCCTTCTGGGCCTGTCGCAATATCCCGGCGTGGTGGAGATGAAGCCGATGGTCGAAGGCGGCCCCGGCCATGGTGAGGGCCACAACAGCGGCATGCCGATGATGATCGTCGCCGCGCTGGCCGCCAAGCAGATCATGGAAAAGAACGGCATCAAGGGCACGCTGATGCTGTGGCCGGGCGTGGCCGAGGAACTGCTCGCCACCAAGGCCTATTATGTGCGCGCCGGCATGTTCAAGGATGTGGACGCATCGATCTTCGCCCACGTCGGCCGCGATCTCGGCACCCAATGGGGTGCGGCCGGCAACAACGGCATGGTCAGCGTGGAATATACGTTCAAGGGCAAGACCGCCCACGCCGCCGGTCAGCCCTGGGATGGCCGTTCGGCGCTGGATGCCGTGGAACTGATGAACATGGCCTGGAACATGCGGCGCGAGCATCTGCCCGTCACCCAACGCAGCCATTATGTCATCACCGAAGGCGGCGGCCAGCCCAACATCGTGCCGGAAAAGGCCAGCGTCTGGTATTATTTCCGCGAGAACAAGTTCAGCTCGATCCGCGGCCTCTATGAAATCGGCAACCGCATCGCCAAGGCCGCCGCCATGGCCACCGACACCACGGTGACCCAGCGCACGCTCGGTTATGCCGCGCCAAATTATGGCAACAAGCCGCTGGCCGAGGCGCTTTATGCCAATATCAAGACGGTTGGCCTGCCGGCGTGGGACGATGCCGATCAGGGCTTTGCCAAGGCGATGCAGCAGGCCAACGGCGTGAAGGTCGAACCGCTGACCACCACCATCGCCCCGCTCTCCACGCCCGACACGCGCGGCCAGTCGATGGGCGGTGGCTCCGACGATATTGGCGACATCATGTGGACGGTGCCCACCATCACCATCCGCTATCCCTCCAACATCCCCAACGCCATCGGCCACAACCGCCAGTCGGCGATCGCCATGGCCACGCCGATCGCTCACAAGGGCGTGATGGTTGGCGCCAAGGTGGTGGCGATGACCGTTCTCGATCTGCTCACCACGCCCAAGATCATTGCGGACGCCAAGCAGTGGCAGCAGGACGTGCAGTTCAAGAGCGACAAATATGATCCGCTGCTCGGCCCGGACGACAAGCCGGCGATCTGGCTCAACACCGACATCATGGCCAAGATGCGGCCGCAACAGATGCCGTTCTATTATGATGCCACCAAGTACAAGACCTACCTCGAACAGCTGGGCATCAACTATCAGGACTTTGCCAAGGTGAAGTGACCAATCCTCCCCAATCCCTGATTGGGGACCGGGACCGCCATTCCTCCCCAATCTCTGATTGGGGAGGGGGACCGCCGGAACGGCGGTGGAGGGGCCCGGCGGTGGAAGGGCGCGTCGCCAAGCCCCCGCTTGCTATCGGGCCGGTGCCGCAAGGCGCCGGCCCCTTGTTCGTTCACCAGCGCCAGCCGTGCGGTGCCGGGGCGGCCAGCCCCCGGGCCCGGGCGATGCAGGCCAGTTGCCAATCCACCGACAGGTCGTTGGACGCATCATGCCCGGCCGTCAGCGGCGCCGACGTGCGATAGAAGCCGTTGCTCCGCCGCTTTGGCCAATCGCCGGCGATCCGGGCCATCAACGCCCCGGCATCGCCCTCACCATCCAGCAGGGCCTGCTTGGCAGCAAAATCCCGGTCCACCAGGCCCTTTCCGTTTCCGGCAAAGCCTGCCACCGCCGCCGCCAGCGCGGGCGGCACATCCGCGCCCGTCACCCGCAACAGCAGATACCGGCTATAGGCAAAATAGCGCTCCTCCAGCAGGCGCGGCATGTGCATCACCACCGGTTCCGGCGTGCCGGCCAGCCAGAACAGCGCATGGACGAAATCCCAATCAGCGATGCCGGCAATCTGCGCCATCGGCAGGGCATGGCCGGGATCAACCCGGTTGCGGCAGGCGATCAGGCCGCGATAGGCCATGTGCGTTTCGGCAATGGCGCTGCGCGGATCCTCGCCCAGCCGCCAGCGCATCGCGGCAATATAGCTCAAATCATCCACCAGATGGCTGTGATTGGCGAGCAGCAGCGCCATGTCGCCCTGCCGTTCCAGCGCCGGCAGCCGTGCCCGTGTCTGCGCGGCAAAATCCGCACGGGTGGCCAACAGCCGCACAAACTTGTCCGCCAGGCTCTCCGGTGGCGGTGGGCGCTTGCGAAACAGGGAGAACAGGCCCGGCATTGCCGTCCAGCATAACCGGGCCGGCCCGCCGATCCAGCCCCTTTACAGCGCCGGCCTCACAGCGGCGGGATCACAGTGGCGGTCCGGGCGGCTGCGGGAAGCGGCTGCGCGGGCCCTTGCCCCAGCCGATGCTCACCGCCTTGGGCACCTTGGCCGCGGGATCGGCGAGATAGGCGGCAATATCGGCCGCCGTCTGCCGGTTGAACGCCGCGCCCAGCGCATCGCCGTCGCGGGCCGGCAGCGCCTTGGCCAGATCAGCCAGCGTCTGCAAGGCAAGGGCACGGGCTTCCGGCGCCGTCGTGGCGCTCGCCCCAAGGATCATCAGCCCATCCAGCACGCTCTTCTGCACCACGCGCAGCAGGGCCGGATCGCCGCCTTTGGCATTCCAGCTCGCCGCCATCAGCGCATCGATCAACTCCGGCAGGCCAACCCCCTTGGGATCACGCCCGGCCAGCGCCACCATCCGCGCCGCCCGGTCGGGGGCCAACAGCGGCTCCACCACCAGCGCAGCCGCGATGCGGGCGGCGCGCAGCTGGTCAAACACCGGATCGTCCGACAGATCCTCCAGGTTGCGGCCCGGATCAGGCGTCAGATCGGCCAGCAATTTTTCCGGCAGCGCCAGTTCCGCCGGGCTGATCGCCTGCATCAGCAGCGCCAGCGTGTCGCGCTGCAACTTCGCCGGGATCAGCCGCGTGCCGGGCAGCTTTTCGCCCTTGGCCACGATGTCGGTATAAATCCCGCCGATATATTTCACCGCCGATTCCACCTGATACCGTTGGTGGAGATAGACCATCCACAGCCGCGCATTGCGCAGTTCGCCTAACGGCTCGCCGGGCTGCAACGCACTGTCCGGCCCATAGTTGGCGATCAACAGCCGCCGCGCCGCCAGCGCCTCGCCCAGCCCTTCCACCGGCGTCGCCCGGTCATCATACCAGGTCCAGCGCGGATCGGTTTCGGGCACATAGATCAGGCCTTGGCGGCGCATGTCCTGGATGATCGCTTCCAGCCCGGCCTTTTCATCGGCCAGCGGCGTGTAGGCATAGCGCACCATCATCGTGTCATAGGCGCCAATCGCCGTCTGGAAACTTTCCGACAGGTCGATGCGCCCGCCCTTCACCTTCACGCGCGGGGTGGGATATTCCATCACGCTGGCCCGGTTGTTCAGGCTCGACGCAAAATTATGCCCAAAGCCCAGGGCATGGCCAAATTCATGCGCCGTCAGCAACGCCTGCCGCAACAGCACCATGTCGCGCTGGCCCTTCGGCATGCTGCCGAAATCGCCGTTCACCAGCGCCGGATCGGCCACCGTCACTCCGCCCTCCCTGGGCAGCGCCCCGGCATAGGCATCCCAATAATTGCCGATGGTGCGGATGCGGTGCGAATCCATCCGCACCTTGGCACCCAAAATCTCCCCGGTGCGCGGATCGCGATAGGGCCCGCCCGACGAGAAACCGCGCTCGTCCCGGTTGATCCACTGCATGTAATTATACCGGATGTCTTGCGGGTCCATGTCCGCCGGCGCATCCAGCGCCACCAGCGCATTCCTGAACCCGGCCGCCTCATAAGCCTGATTCCACCACAACAGGCCCTGCTTCATCGCATGGCGGATGGGCGCCGGAATCGCCGGATCGAAATAGACGGTGATCGGCGTCACCGGTTCCGACAGCGCGGCCTTGGGGTCCTTCTTCTCCAGCCGCCAGCGGGTCACCCATTCGGTGTCGATGCCGCCCGAAAAGGGCTGGCTGAAATCCTTGAAGCGAAGGGTCGAAACCCCAATGCGCGGATCGGCCACCCGCGGCGTGTAACCGGTCGGCGCCTTGATGAAGCTGTGATGGATGCGCAGCGTCAGCGCTTCCGGCGTCGGCGTAACGCCGCGCACCAGCGCGCCGGGGCTTTCGGCGGCGAACGTCGCGCTGGTCTCGATCTCGCTGTTCAACGGAAAGGCCTTGATCCGCCCCGGCACCAGCGCCGAACGATTGGCATCAAAGCGGTAATTGCCCTGGTTCTGGCGGCGCAGGATCGCCTCGATCCCGGCGGCATCGCGCATCAGCAGCGGCGTCGCATCCACGGTGATGCGCCCGCCATCCTCTTTCTCGATGGCAAGGCTGGCCAGAGTCGAGGTCGGAAAACTGTCCGCCACGCCGGCCTTGTGCGCGGCATCGCCGGTCAGGCTGCGAAACGCCAGATTCTGCACCTCCACCAATATCCGGCTGCCCGCCCGGCGAAAGCGCACCACGGCCGAATCCATGATCCCCCGGTCCAGCGGCAACTCCACCGATCCGCCGCCAGAGGCGAGGCTGACATAATAGAGCACATCAGTGTCGAGCGCCGGGATGGTCAGCAGCACCCGGCCCTTCGCCGCATCCACCGCCACCGGCATATAGGGGGCATCCTGCGCCGCAGCCGGAACCGCCAGCGACGCCGCAACCGCCACCGAAGCCAACCAACCCCGCATCACGCACCCCTCATCTTGCCCGGCACCCAGTGGACACCGCGACTCGCCCCCTTGCCAAGGGGCACTTTGACGGACCACGCCGATCCTCCCCATGCTCGCATGGGGAGGGGGACCACGCGCAGCGTGGTGGAGGGGCGCGTGGTGGAGGGGCGCGTGGTGAACCGACAGCGCCCAGCATCGCAGGCTTGCCCCAGGCCGCCGCGCGCGCAACACTCCCCGCCATGCCCGCTCCCGCTCGCCTGGCTGCCTTCATCGCAGAGATCCACGCCGCTCTCGCCAGCACCGAACCGCAGCCGGCAATCGCCGCCGCCCTGGCCCGGCTGGTGGCGCAGGATGATTGGCTGCCGCCCGCCCATGCCCAGCCGCACGCCGAACATTATCAGCAATATCTGCTGCATGCCGATCCCCAGGGGCGCTTTTCCATCGTCAGCTTTGTCTGGGGCACTGGCCAGCAAACCCCGATCCACGATCACGGCGTGTGGGGCGCCGTCGGCGTGCTGCGCGGCGCCGAACAGGCCCAAGCCTTCGCGGCCGATGGCACCGGCCCGCCGCGAGCCCTCGGTGCCCCGCATCGTCTCACCGCCGGCATGGTCGAACGGATCGGGCCGGGGGTGGGTGATATCCACCAGGTCAGCAACGCCCACCCCGGCGAGTCGGTGAGCATCCACATCTATGGCACCGATATCGGCCGCCATCGGCGCCACGTCTATCCGATTGAAGGCGGCATCAAGCCCTTCATCTCCGGCTATGCGGGCGGCCCCGACACGCCGGCGTTCAGCGCCTAGAGCGGAAACTGCTCTAGCCGGCGCTGCCCACCTTGTATTCATCCTCCAGCTGCACGCCAAAGCTGTTCAGCGCCATCGAGACCATGTTGTATTGCCCCACGGCAAACACCAGGTCCATCAGCTGCTGCGGGCTGAACCGCCGGGCCAGCGCCGCCCAGGTCGCATCGCTGATGCAATGATCGTCCATCAACTCGTCCACCGCGCGCAGCAGCACATCATCATCGGCATCGCTCCCCGCCACCGGCCCGGCCTTGCACTTCTCGAAATCCGCCGCGCCCATGCCGGCATGATCCCGCCCGATGGCCAGATGATGATGCCATTCATAAGTCGCCCGCGCCCGCCAGCCGACCCGCAGGATCGCCATCTCCCGCGTGCGCGCATCCAGCGTGGACCGGAACAACACCTGCCCACCCCAGGCCGCAAACGCCTGCGCCAGCTTCGGATGATTGGCCAGCGTCTTGAAGATGTTGAACACCGGCGCATCCGCAGCCCCCATCTCCGCCGGCCGATTGCCCAACATGGCCTGCCGCAACACCGCATCCCAGGCGTCCGGCTCCAGCGGCGCGATGCGGGGCGTGGAAAGGCGGTGCGGCATGTCCATGGCGGGTCTCCCTTTTGGGGCATGATAGACCCACGCGCCGCCAAGCGCCGCTCTCTATAATCGCTGATACGGCTATGCCTCCGTCCCGGATCAAGCAACCGTGGAGGCTTTGAGTGTTGCGTTGA
>NZ_NOXT01000025.1 GCF_002251755.1 Sandarakinorhabdus cyanobacteriorum | reverse complement strand
CTAGCAGCCAGCAAGGCGGTCCAGAAACGGGGAGCAGGTCATCAAAGCACAGGACTCTACTTCTGATCGGTACCAATCAGGGGTGCATGTCACTGGCCGCGGCTTCCCCCATCTGCTGGCAGCGGCGCTGGCCCTCGCGCAGCGGGTCCGGCGCCTCCTCAAGCACGGGCGTCGGCCGAACCGCTGGCTTTTCCTCCTTCCGGGTCATTTCGATCGCCGTTGCTGTGATCGCGACGGAGACGAAGATGATTGCGCCCACACGGGCCAGCGTCTTGCTATCCATCCCGCTGCCCTCAGTTGCCGTTCGGGAACATCCGGGCGTTGCCGGGCTGGTAGCCGGAGCCGGGCGTCAGGAACCGGCGGCGCTGTTCACGGCCTTGTTCGGCGGCTGCGGCGCGCTCGGCATCGACAAGCGCCTGCGCCCGGCCGTTTGCCGCTACAACGGCGACCAGGTCTGCGAGCTGCTGCGCCTGCAATGCCAGTAACTGGTTGCCGGCCTGGGTTGCCTGAAGCGCGCCGGTCGCACCCTGGCTCTGTCCGACAAGGGCCGCCATCTCGGCGCGGTTGGTGTCGATGTTGCCGACGACACCGGCCTGCACGCGCAGCGCGTCCTGAAGTCCGCCGACCGTGTTCTGCCAGCGCGATCGGGCATCGGAGACGAGCCGCTGATCCGAAGTCGACAGCGAGATGTTGCCGTACTGGCTCTGGAAGGCCTGGTCGATCTGCTGCACGTCGAAGGCGATGCGCTGTGCCTGACCCAGCAGCGCTTGCGTGCGCTGCACCGATTGCTGGAGCTGCTGAAGGGAGGAATAAGGCAGGCTTGCGAGATTGCGGGCCTGGTTGATCAGCATCTGCGCTTCGTTCTGGAGGCTCTGGATCTGGTTGTTGATCTGCTCGAGCGCCCGCGCGGCCGATAGGACATTCTGGACATAGTTGGTCGGATCATAGACGACCCACTGCGCCGCCGCCGGGGTTACGAACACGGGCGAGAAGGCGACGGGCAACGACAGGATGGTTGCGGCAAACAGCGCCTTGCGAGAGCGTCGGATCATCATGGCTTGGGCTCCAGGTTGGTGAGGTCGGGGATGAGGTCGGCAGCCCATCCGACATCGCGGGCGCGCAGCCAGGCGGGCAGGAAGCCGTCGCGGCCATGCTCGGCGAGGATCGCCTCGATGGCGGCCTGATCAGTTTTCGAGGATGCCGCGCAGAGCGCGAGGGCGACCTCGGAGAGCCCCAGCTCGAACAGGCGGTTGCCGCGCCGCGACTGGCAGTAATAGTCGCGCTTGGGTATGGCCCGGCTGAGGATTTCGATTTGACGGTCGTTCAAGCCGAAGCGCCGGTAGATCGCGGTGATTTGCGGCTCGATCGCGCGTTCGTTCGGCAGCAACAGGCGCGTCTGGCAGCTTTCGATGATGGCCGGAGCGATCGCGCTCCCATCGATATCGGCCAACGACTGCGTGGCGAAGACGACGGACGCGTTCTTCTTGCGCAGCGTCTTCAGCCATTCGCGCAGTTGCGCCGCGAAACCCTCGTCGTCGAGCGCGAGCCAGCCTTCGTCGACGATCAGGAGCGTGGGCCGTCCATCCAGACGGTCGCCGATCCGATGGAAGAGATAGGCGAGAACCGCCGGCGCGGCGCCGCCGCCGATAAGCCCCTCGGTTTCAAAGGCCTGGACTTCGGCTTCCCCCGGCTGCTCGCCTTCGGCATCCAGCAGCCGTCCATAGGCACCGCCCACGCAATAGGGTCGCATCGCCTGCTTGAGATCGTTCGACTGAAGGAGAACGGCGAGGCCCGTCAACGTGCGCTCCGCGATCGGCGCGGACGCCAGCGAGGTCAGCGCGGTCCAGAGATGTTCCTTCACCTCCGGCGTGATCGTGACGCCCTCGCGGGCAAGGATCGCCGCGACCCAGTCGGCTGCCCAGGCACGCTCATGGGTTTCGTGAATGCGCGCGAGCGGCTGAAGGGACACAGACGCCGCGGCGCCGTCTGTCAGGCTGCCACCGAGGTCGTGCCAATCGCCTCCCATTGCGAGCGCGGCTGCGCGGATCGAGCCGCCGAAGTCGAAGGCGAAGACTTGGGCGTCCGGATAGCGCCGGAACTGAAGCGCGATAAGCGCGAGCAACACAGATTTGCCCGCGCCGGTCGGTCCAACAACAAGAGTGTGTCCGACGTCGCCGACATGCAGCGAAAAGCGAAACGGCGTGCTGCCTTCGGTCTTGCCGTAGAGCAGCGGCGGTGCACCGAAATGCTCGTCCCCGTCCGGCCCGGCCCAGACCGCCGAGAGCGGGATCATGTGGGCGAGGTTCAAGGTGGAGATCGGGGGCTGGCGGACATTGGCGTAGACGTGGCCGGGCAGCGACCCTAGCCAGGCATCGACGGCGTTGATGGTCTCGGACATCGCGGTGAAGTCGCGGCCCTGGATCACCTTTTCCACGAGGCGCAGCTTCTCGTCGGCGGTGCGCGGATCGGCATCCCAGACGATGACGGTGGCGGTCACATAGGCCTGACCGGCATAGTCCGCGCCCAGCTCCTGCAAGGCCATGTCGGCATCGGCCGCCTTGTTCGCAGCGTCCGTGTCGACGAGCGCGGAGGCCTCGTTGGTCATTACCTCCTTCAGGATTGCGGCAATCGACTTGCGCTTGGCGAACCATTGCCGCCGGATGCGCGTCAGCAGCTTCGTGGCGTCCGTCTTGTCGAGAAGCATCGCCCGCGTGGACCAGCGGTAGGGAAAGGCGAGCCGGTTGAGATCGTCGAGAATCCCTGGCGTCGTCGCGGTTGGAAAGCCGTTGATCGTCAGCACGCGCAAATGGGCGGCGCCGAGCCGCGGCTCGAGGCCGCCGGTCAGCGGCTCATCGGCGAGAAGCGCATCGAGGTAGATCGGCGTTTCGGGCACGCGGACCCGGTGGCGCTTCGTGGAGACGGTCGCGTGCAGGTAAGTCAGGGTCTCGGCGTCATCGAGCCACCGGCATTCCGGCATGAAGCCATCGACGAGCTGGAGGACGCGATTGGTGCGGTCACTGAAGGCCGCGAGGGCTTCATGGGGATCGACGCCGGACTGTTGGCGACCCTCGTAGAGCCAGGTCTCCGCCCGCGCGGCATCTTCGGCAGGCGGGAGATAGAGAAAGGTCAGGAAGTAGCTCGACTCGTAATGCGCGCCCGCTTCCTCGAAGTCGGCCTTGCGCTCCGCATCAACGAGGGCGGAGGCGGCATCCGCGAAGCGGCTTGCCGGATAAGAGGCAGCTTCGTGACGCTGCGCTTCGACGAAGATCGCCCAGCCCGAGCCCAAACGCCGGAAGGCGTTGTTGAGGCGGCTGGCGACGGCCACCAGTTCGGCGGCTACAGCAGAGTCGAGATCGGGGCCACGAAAGCGCGCGGTGCGCTGGAAGCTGCCATCCTTGTTGAGCACGACGCCTTCGCCGACCAGCGCCGCCCATGGCAGGAAATCAGCGAGACGGGTTGCGGTACGGCGGTATTCGGCGAGGTTCATCATGGCCATGCCTCAGACCGAGAGATGGCCCGGAATGCGCAGATGCCGGCGGCCGACTTCGACAAAGAGCGGATCGCGCTTTGCTGCCCAGACGGCGGCGAAATGGCCGATCGCCCAGATGAGGAGACCAACCAGCCATAGCCGCAATCCGAGACCGACAGCGCCGGCGAGTGTGCCGTTCATGATGGCGATGCTGCGCGGTGCGCCGCCCAGCAGGATATGCTCGGTCAGCGCGCGGTGGACCGGAACCGAAAAGCCCGCGACCTCATCGGGATGATGCAGGAGGCCCGCCATCAGACGAGCGCCCCGCCGCCGAACGAGAAGAACGACAGGAAGAAGCTGGACGCCGCGAAGGCGATCGACAGGCCGAAGACGATCTGGATGAGGCGCCGAAATCCTCCGCTCGTGTCGCCGAACGCCAGCGTCAGGCCGGTGACGATGATGATGATGACCGCGATGATCTTGGCGACCGGTCCCTCGATCGACTGGAGGATAGACTGCAGCGGCGCTTCCCAGGGCATCGAGGAGCCCGATGCGTGGGCGGCGGGCGCCAGAAGAAAGCTCAGGGTCAACGCCGTGGCGGCAGTCGCGAGGCGCTGATGGCCGCGCGCGATATGTCGGATCATGCGGATTCTCCTTGTGGGTCGGGAGGTTGGGTTGCGGGGGAAAGGCGGTAGTCGGTGTCCGTCCCGAGCCCTTCGACGCGGGCGAGTTCGGCAAGACGCCGCGCCGCGCCGCGGCCGGAGAGCACGGCAACCAGATCGATGGTCTCGGCGATGAGCGCCCGGGGGACGGTGACGACAGCTTCCTGGATGAGCTGCTCGAGGCGGCGCAGCGCGCCGAGCGCAGTGCCCGCGTGGATCGTGCCGATCCCGCCGGGATGGCCGGTGCCCCAGGCCTTCAGGAGATCGAGCGCCTCAGACCCACGCACTTCACCGATCGGGATCCGATCCGGCCGCAGGCGCAGCGAGGAGCGCACCAGATCGGACAGGGTCGCGACGCCGTCCTTGGTGCGCATGGCGACGATGTTCTGCGCCATGCATTGCAGTTCGCGGGTGTCTTCGATGACGATGACCCGGTCGGTCGTCTTCGCGACCTCGGCCAGCAGGGCGTTGGTCAGGGTGGTCTTGCCGGTGCTGGTTCCGCCGGCGACGAGGATGTTGGCGCGCGCTGCGACCGCCTGCCGCAGGATGATGGCCTGCTCCGCCGTCATGATGCCGGCGGCGACATAGTCGTCGAGCGTGAAGACGGCGACGGCAGGCTTGCGGATCGCGAAGACCGGTGCCGTCACGACCGGCGGCAGCAGGCCTTCGAAACGTTCGCCGGTTTCGGGGAGCTCGGCCGAGACGCGCGGGCGACGGTCATGCACCTCGGCGCCGACATGATGGGCGACGAGGCGGACGATACGTTCGCCATCGGCTGCCGAAAGTCGCTCTCCCGTATCGGACAGGCCGTCAGAGAGCCGGTCGATCCAGAGCCGCCCATCGGGGTTGAGCATGACCTCGACGATCGCGGGGTCTTCCAGGAATCGGGCGACCGCAGGCCCCAGCGCGGTGCGCAACATGCGTGCGCCGCGGGAGGCTGCTTCCGATTGCTGATGGTTGACCGCCACGTCGTCCCCGTTCGCTTGCGGGCCCGCGCGACGCGCGGCCCTGGATCGGGGATGAGTAAGAAAGGCAGGAATTGGGGCGTTGCAACAACGCTCAAGGGGTCATCGTACTGTGGCGAAGAAAGACAGGTGATCGGCGGACCCGCGTCCAGCCAGGGCAGCGTCTGAGGCTTCCCATCAGGCTGTTTTCCCGAGCGGGAATAATTCAGGTGCGGGAGCCACCCCCAAGCGCAGGCTTTCCCGAGCGGGAAATTCTGATAGACATTCTTCAGGAACCCATGATACTTTCCCGTTCAGTAAATATCATGGCCAGACGCAACCTCACCACTGCCGAGATCGGCGACATTGTTCGGACAACCCGCAAGGCCGCTGGCCTGCGGCAGGACGAGCTTGCGGGCGCCGCTGGCGTCGGCCTGCGCTTCATCGTCGATCTCGAGGCGGGCAAGCCGACCGCGCAAATCGGCAAGACGCTTCAGGTCCTGGCGGCGCTCGGATGCTCGCTCGATATTACACCGCCGCCCGACACCAAAGGAGCGCGCAAGGCATGACGCGCACCCTCGATATCTGGTGGGACGGGCGCCTGGTAGGCCAGCTGACGCAGGACAAGCACGGTGAACTCGGCTTTGCCTACGCGCCGGAATGGATGAGTGATGAGGCGACGCCGCCCTTGTCCGCCTCGCTGCCCAAGCGGGCGGAGCCGTTCACGCGCCGCGAGTGCCGCCCGTTTTTCGGCGGTCTTCTGCCGGAGGAAAGCCAGCGCGATGCCGCGGCTCAGGCACTTGGCGTGTCGCGCGCCAATGATTTCGCCCTCCTTGATCGCCTCGGCGGGGATGTGGCGGGCGCGCTCCAGCTTCTGCCGCCCGGCGAAGGTCCGGCCCCTCTTGCCCCCGATCAACACCCAACCCGGCTTGACGATGCGGGCCTGATCCGGGTGCTGGACGCGCTGCCCGTCCGCCCACTGCTCGCAGGCGAGGAAGGCCTGCGTCTCTCGCTCGCCGGCGCGCAATCGAAGGTTCCGGTGGTTCTGGTGGATGGCGCGGTCGCCTTGCCTGCGCCGGGCCAGCCGACGACGCATATTCTGAAGCCTCCGATATCGCGGTTTGCGGCCACGACCGAGAACGAGGCCTTCGTGATGCGTCTTGCCGCCGCCATTGGTCTCGATGTCGCGCCGCTGGAAGCGCGCACCGTCAAGGATCGAACATTTCTGCTGGTCCAGCGCTATGACCGCGCCATCGGCGACGATGGCTTCGTGCGCCGGATCCATCAGGAGGATTTCTGCCAGGCGCTCGGCGTGCCGCCGGAGACCAAGTACGCCAGCGAGGGCGGCCCTACGTTCAAGGATTGCTTCGCGCTGCTCCGCCGCGTTGCCGCAAGGCCCGCTGTGGATGTGCTGAAGCTCCTCGATGCCGTGATCTTCAATGTGATCGCCGGGAACGCCGACGCCCACGGCAAGAATTTCTCGATCCTCTATGACGCCGAAGGTCCACGCCTCGCCCCGCTCTACGACTTGCTGGCAACGGTTGCCTACCCCGATCTCTCGCCGAAATTCGCCATGAAGATTGGGAAACGGGCGACGCTTGCCGAATTGGACGCCAAGGGCTGGACAGCGTTCGCGGCGGACGCGGGTGTCGGCCTGCCGCTGATACGCAGGCGGGTCGCGGAGATCAGCAAGGGCGTGATCGCGAGAACAGGCGAGGTTGCGGCCGATTTGGTCCGCCCTGGCTTCGATCGGACGTCGATCGAAAGTCTTGCCGCGATGGTCCGCGAACGAGCGGAGCGCTGCGCGCTGACGGTGGCGGAATCCGGCCGCTCGGCCAATCAACAGCGCGATGGAGGGAATGTCGAAGGGAGCAATGGTCAATGACATTTCTCTACTTCGCGTATGGCTCCAACATGTTGCCGGACCGCCTGCGTGGCCGCTGCCCGTCTGCGAGGGTCGTAGGGACGGGAGTTGCACGCGCCTGGAGTCTTGCGTTTTCGAAGGCGAGTAAGGACGGCTCAGGAAAAGCGACCTTGGTGACCGACCCGAATTCGGCCGTGCCCGGAGTCATTTTCGAGATTGATCTGGCCGAACGAGAGCAGTTGGACCGGCACGAGGGGGTCGGCTATGGCTACCGGCGCGACGACACCTTCGCCATCGAGGGAAGCAGCGTTCCGGCGAGCAGCTATCTTGGCACCTCGTTGGACAACACATTGCGGCCTTTCGATTGGTACCTCGCGACCGTCATTGCCGGCGCGGAATATCATGGGCTGGATACAGCTCATGTCGCCGCACTGAGGGGCACGCGCTTCGTCGAGGATACTGAATTGGGTCGAAGGTCTCGCGTCGAAGCCATTGAGGCGATGCGAGAGCATGGCATTGAGGATTACCGAACGCTTCTTGAACGCCTGGGATGAGCCGTTCCGAACGGTACCTTAGCCATCTTGTGCGTCCACCCCGCTGATATCGTCCGGAATCTCCCTCAAGAAGCTTTGCCCCTTCTGCAGGCGCCTCCCCAGCGTCTCGATGAAGCCTTCATAGCGTTCCCGCCCTTTGGCCTGTGCTGACGCTTGAGCATCGTTCGGCAAAGGCGGCGTGATCGTCAGCCAGAACCGGACGAACAGGGCGAGAGTTTCTGCGGTGACGCCGAGGTCGCGCTCGAGACGCTGGACCTGACGCGACAGCCGATCAAGGCGGCGCGCGAACGCGGCCTCGCGCTTGTCGGCGCCATCGGGTGACAGGAACGACGCAACCGCCGCTTCGACGATCGCGGAGCGGGAGAGCTTCTTGCGGTCGGCGAGATCGGCGATCTGGCGGAGCATCTCGGGCGGGAAATAGACGTTCATCCGGTCGCGCATTGCCGCCTCACAAATCGATGCCATCATTCGGATCGAGCGCGACCTGTCGCGCGACGCCGCGCATCTGCTGCCGCAGCGCCTGCCGCTGCCGCGCTGCGTCTTCCGGCTCATCGTCCAGCATGATGGAAAACTCGTCGGCCGCGGCAGGTCCGGTTGTTTCCTTGGCGATCGCGACATGGTCGGGCAGCTCCGGCTCGCGCCGCAGCCCGCCATTGGCGGCATCTTCCGCCTTGTCGAGCTGGGCCGCGAGGTCTGCGTCCGGCCGCTGCGGCTTCAACTCGGACCAGGCGTCCTTTCGGGTCGAACGCCCGCATTTCGCCGGGTCCGGCGATGGCAGGACGCGCTCCTTGAAGCGGCGATCCTCGAAGTAACGGGCCTTCTTGGCTCGGATGGGATGGACACCGGCGGCCATGACGATCTCGTCTGTCGCGGGCAGCTGCATCACCTCGCCGGGCGTGAGGAGCGGCCGCGCCGTCTCCGAGCGCGAGACCATCAGATGACCCAGCCAGGGGCTGAGCCGATGCCCGGCATAGTTCCGCATCGCCTTCATCTCGGTCGCGGTGCCGAGCGCGTCGCTGACGCGCTTGGCGGTGCGTTCGTCATTGGTGGCGAAGCTCACGCGCACATGGCAGTTGTCGAGGATCGCGTTGTTCGGGCCATAGGCCTTCTCGATCTGGTTCAATGACTGGGCGATGAGGAACGACTTCAGGCCATAGCCGGCCATGAAAGCGAGCGCGCTCTCGAAGAAGTCGAGGCGGCCGAGCGCCGGGAACTCGTCCAACATCATCAGCACGCGATGCCGCCGGTCTCGCGCATGAAGATCCTCGGTCAGGCGTCGGCCGATCTGGTTCAGCACGAGCCGGATGAGCGGCTTCGTCCGGGAGATGTCGGATGGCGGAACCACAAGGTAGAGCGTCGCCGGCTTCTCATCGGCGATCAGGTCGGCGATCCGCCAGTCGCAGCGGCGCGTCACCTCCGCCACCACCGGGTCGCGATAGAGACCCAGCCCGCCTTATTCATGAGCCTTCCTGTCAGGGCGTTGCCG
>NZ_NOXT01000024.1 GCF_002251755.1 Sandarakinorhabdus cyanobacteriorum | reverse complement strand
GGGTGTCGCGTTAGCTCGTAACACTGGGTGTCCATTGACAGGTGGGCAAGCCGGGGCTGACGATCAAGCATGGGCCTCCTCAGTGCGGCAGCAGCACGAAACGGGCGCTGGCATAGATGACGACACCGATGCAGCCGCCGATCAGCGTGCCGTTGATGCGGATGAACTGCAGGTCGCGGCCCACCGCTTCCTCAACCTTTTCGGTGACCGTCTGCGCATCCCAACCACGCACGGTTTGCGAGACCAGGCTGACAATGGCATCGCCATGATCGTGCGACAGGCCAACCACCGCGCGGCGCAGGGCGGTGTTGAGGCTGCGCTTCAGCGCCTCGTCGCCTTCGATGCGCTGGCCGACGGCGGCGAGCGCGCTGCCCAACCGGTTGCCTTCGGGATCGTTCAACCCGCGCACCAGCGCGGCGCGGGCGCTGGTCCACAAGCCATTCACCCAGCCGGCCATGGCGGGATTGGCCATCAGATCGGCCTTGAAGCCCTCCACCCGCTCCTGGGTTTCGGGGAAGTGGCGCAGATCAAAGGCCCATTGCCGCAGCGCTTCCACGATGCGCAGCCGCACCGGGTGATATTGGTCCTGCTTCATTTCCACCAGCAGTCGCTGCACGGCGCCGATCATCGTGTTGGACATGGATTCATCCGCACCCGCCAGCCGCAGCAGCCAGTTGGTGCGTTCCGTCACCATGTCGCGGATGGTGGGGGCTTCTTCGGTCAACGTGGCGAGGCCCCAGTCGATGCCGGTATCGATCAGCGGCTCGTGGCGGCCCTTGGCCACCATCGTGTCGATGGCATCGGCGACCAGCGGCGACAATTTCATCTCTTCCAGCCGGCCGCGGGCCACATCCTCCACCAGCCGGGCGATCGCCGGTTCGTCCAGCGCCTCCACCAGCCGGGCCACCAGCGGCGCGAGGCCGCGCTTGCGATTGGGGGCCGGCGTGTCTGGCACCGGCTTGGCCAGCCAGCGGCCCAGCACCCCGGCCAGGTCCGCGTCTTCCAGCCGCCGGGCCACCACCTGGGGCTTCAGGAAATTGTCTTTCAGGAACTGGGCCAGCGTGTCGCCCAGCCGGTCCTTTTGTTCGGGGATGATGGCGGTGTGGGGAATGGGCAGGCCCAGCGGGCGGCGGAACAGCGCGGTGACGGCAAACCAGTCCGCCAGGCCGCCGACCATCGCCGCTTCGCTGAACGCCATCAACCAGGGCACCGCCGGATGCGCCTTGGGCCACATCAGGCAGGCACAGAAGATCAGGGCCATCGCTGCCAGCAGCAGCGTGGCGATCAGGCGCATCCGGTGAAACGGCGATTCCGGCAACAGGCTGATCAGAACGGCGTCACTCCGCAGGGGTGGCTGAGCCGACCTTAGCAGTCCCTTCGTTGTTGGTGAACCAGCGCTTCATGCGCGGGGCCAGCCATTCCTCGACCGAGACCGCAATGGAGAAACCGGCCGGCACGATGATGAGGGTGAGGGCGGTCGACACGATCAGGCCGCCGATCACCACGATGCCCATCGGTGCGCGCCAGCTGCCATCACCGCCCAGGGCCAGCGCCACCGGCATCATGCCGGCGACCATGGCGACCGTGGTCATGATGATCGGCTGCACGCGCTTGTGGCCGGCTTCCAGGATGGCTTCGCGCTTGGGCACGCCCTTGCCCATCTCCTCGATCGCCATGTCGACCAGCAGGATCGAGTTCTTGGCGACAATGCCGAACAGCATCAGCAGGCCGATGAACACCGGCATCGAAATGGCGTTGCCGGTGATCCAGATGGCGAACAGACCACCCAGCGGCGCCAGCAGCAGTGACATCATGTTGACGAACGGCGGCAGCACCCGCTTGTAGAGCAGCACCAGCACCGCGAACACCATCACCACGCCAGCAAGCACGGCCAGGATGAAGTTCTGCACCAGTTCGCCCATCCACTTCTGCATGCCCAGCTGGACCTTTTCGACGCCGGGCGGCAGCGCCTTCAGGCTGGGCAGCTGATCAACCTTGGCCTGCACATCGCCCGACAGCAGGCCGGGGGCGAGATCGGCGCCGATCAGCACGCGGCGCTGCTGGTTGAAGCGGCGGATTTCGGTTGCCCCGGCGCCAAAGCTGATATCGGCCACCACCTTCAGCGGCACGGTGCCGCCGCGCGCGGTGGGCACCGGCAGGTTTTCAATGGTCGAAAGGTTGCGCCGCGCGGATTCGGCCAAGGCCACGCGGATCGGGATCTGCCGATCGGCCACGCTGAACTTGGCGACATTCTGATCAATGTCACCCAGCGTGGCGATACGGATGGTTTCCGACAGGGCCGCCGTCGTCACCCCCAGCTCGGCAGCCAGATCCAGCCGCGGCTTGATGGTGATCTCCGGGCGCTGCAGGCCGCCATCGATGCGGGCCTGGCGCAGTTCCGGCATGGCGCGCATTTCCTCCACCACCTTCAGCGCGGTGCGATCCAGCAGATCGGGATCATTGCCGGTGAGGGTGATGCCGATCGGGCGGCCGCCCGGCGGGCCATCCTGCTGGGAAGCAAAGCCGATGCGGGCATCGGGGATCGCCGCCAGCTTGGGCGCCATGGCGCGTTCCCAATCGATGCGGTGCATCGACCGGTCTTCCTTGAGCGTGAGATAGATGTTGCCGTTGCCGACATCGACATCGGCAAAGGCCATCGCCAGTTCCGGCGAGGATTCCAGCACCTTCACCGCCTGATCAACCACCGCTTCGGTCTGCGCCAGCGTCACGCCGGGCGGCAGTGCGATGGTCACCTGGCTGTCGCTGTTGTCAACATCGGGCTGGAAGGTATTGGGCAGCAGCAGGAACAGCGCCACGGTGAGGCCCAGGGCCACCCCGCCGATGCCGAACACGGTCTTGAACCGGTTGGTCAGCGCCCAGCCCAGCACGGACATGTAGCGATCAAACCACTTGCCGGTGCCATGTTCGGCATGGCCATGGCTCTTCAGGAAATAGGCCGCCAGCATCGGCGTGATCAGGCGGGCCACGGCCAGGCTGATCAGCACCGAAACGGCAACCGTGGCGCCGAAATTCTTGAAGAACTGGCCGGAAATGCCGGGCATCAGCGCCACCGGCAGGAACACCGCCACGATCGACATGGTGGTCGCGACCACGGCGAGGCCGATTTCGTCGGCGGCGTCCATCGATGCCTGCCAGGCCGATTTGCCCATGCGCATGTGGCGCACGATATTCTCGATCTCCACGATGGCATCATCCACCAGCACGCCGGCCACCAGGCTCAATGCCAGCAGCGACAGCTGGTTCAGGCTGAAGCCCAGCCAGGCATCGAGGAACCAGAAGGTGGGGATGGCCGACAGCGGGATCGCCAGTGCCGAGATGATGGTCGCGCGCCAGTCGCGCAGGAACCACAGCACCACCAGCACGGCCAGGAAGGCGCCTTCAATCATCGCTTCGATGGCGCCCTTGAACTGCAGCCTCGTATATTCGGCCGTGGTGAAGATCAGCCGCATCTTCACCTTGGGATATTGCTGCTTGATCTTCTCGATCTCCTTCACCGCCGCATCATAGACGGTCAGGTCCGAGGCGCCCTTGGCCTTGGACATGGAGAAGCTCAGCACCTGGCGGCCATCCAGCTTGGACACGCTGCGTTGTTCGGCATAGCCATCGCGCACATCGGCGATGTCGCCCAACCGGATGCTGCGGCCAAGGCCCAGGTTGATCTGGGTGTCGGCCAGGCTGACGGCGGTGTTGGCATTGCCGATCACGCGCACCGATTGTTCGGCACCGGCAATTTCGGCGCGGCCACCGGCGGCGTTCAGGTTCACCTGGCGCAGCTGGTTGTTCACCTGGCTGGCGGTCACGCCATAGGCCTGCATGCGATCGGGATCGAGCACGACCCGGATCTCGCGGCTCACGCCGCCCGAACGGCGCACCTGGGCCATGCCGGGAATGCCGAGCAGCCGCTTGGCAACGGTGTTGTCAACGAACCAGCTCAACTCTTCCAGCGTCATCGCGGTGGATTCGACCGAGAAATAGGCGATCGGGCCGCCCGCGATGTCCAGCCGGTTGACCTGCGGCTGCAGGATCCCCTGCGGCAGGTCGGAACGGATGTTCGACACCGCATCGCGCACATCATTCACAGCGCGGTCAATCGGCGTGCCGATGGCAAACTGGACCATCGTGCGGCTGTTGCCTTCGGAAACGAAGCTGTTGACCTCTTCGACGCCGGTGATGTTGCGCACCGCCGCCTCGACCCGCTGGGTCACCTGGTTTTCCAGCTCGGCCGGCGCGGCGCCCGGTTGGGCCACCACCACCTGCGCGCCGGGGAACTCCACATCGGGCTGGTTGTTCACGTCCATTGCCATGAACGACAGCACGCCCGCCAGCATCAGCAGGGTGAACAGCACCAGCGGCGGAACCGGGTTCTTGATGGACCAGGCGGAAATATTGCGCATCGGTTCTGCCTCAACGCGTGGCCGCAGCGGCCATGACGGGCTTGATCTTGTCACCCGGCTTCAGGAAGGCGCCGGCGCTCGCCACCACCCGTTCCGTGCCGTTCAGGCCATTGGCAATGCCAACGCCATTGTCGCCGATGGTGCCAACCTCAATCGCGCGGCGTTCCACCCGATCATCCTTGCCCACCACCATGACGAAATTGCCCTGGGCATCGGCCAACACCGCCGATTGCGGCAACAGCGGCCGGCTGGCCTGGCCGGCATCGATACGGGCGCGGGCAAAGGCGCCCACGCGCAGGCCCGGCGCATAATCCAGCTGGATGCGCACAATGCCCTGGCGGTTGGCCGGATCGATCAGCGGATCGATCAGCCACACCTTGCCCTGATAGCGCTCGCTGCTGCCCACCGGAGTCACCACGGCGGTGCGGCCGGGCTGCAGCCGGGCCAGATCCTGTTCGGCCACCTGGGCGCGCATTTCCAGCATGCCGCCTTCGGCCAGGCGGAAAAGGCCACCATTGCCGGGGCCGACCACCTGGCCAGCCTCGATGTTGCGGGCCAGGATCAGGCCGGCCGCCGGGCTGCGCACGTCCAGCCGCTCGGCGCGTTCGCGGGCGGCCGCCAGTTGGGCCCGTGCTACGCCCACCCGGGCGACGGCCCCATCCCGCGTGGCGGTGCGCTGATCAATGTCGGCGCGGCTGATGAAGCCCTTGGCCACCAGCGATTCGGCGCGGGCCAGATTGGCTTCCGCCAGCCGGGCCTCGGCCTCGGCCTGGCGCACGCTGGCGGAAAGCTGGGCGATTTCCTGGGTCTGCACCTGGCGGTCGATCTGGGCCAGCACCTGGCCGGCGGCGACGCGCTGGCCCGGTTCCACCAGCACCCGCACCACCCGGCCGCCTTCACCCTGCACGCCCACGGCGGCATCGCGGCGCGCCGCAATGCTGCCCGGCGCCACCACGGTATCGGCCATCATGGTGCTGCCCGGCACGATCACCGTCACCTCGGGCAGATTGCTGGCGGCGGCGGCGGCCGGCGGCTTGCCCGCAGGGGCAAAGGCCTTCCAGCCGGCCACGCCCGCCAGGCCAACCGCAAGCGCAATCAGCGCGGGCTTCAGCCAGCGGCGGCGGGCAGGCGCCTCGGCCACCGGCTCGGCTCCCGGCGTGAAGGGAAACACCTCCGCACTGGCGGGGGACGGGGGGGCATTGTGGGCGTTCATGGTCATGGGTCCTCTGCGGGGTGTATTATCGAAATACATCACCGCATGCAAGGCGCTTCCATAGCTTAAATTCTGCCCATCCGGAAGCTGAATTGAGCCCGACTCGGCAAAGCGGCAGGGTGGCATGGTGCCGCTGCGCAAGATGGGGTGACGGCGCGGCCGACAAGGTTCAGTATCGGGTCCAATATTGGCACAAGAGCTGTCAGCAAAAGGGGGACGCCGATGCCGGGTTACAGCAAGGGCTTGCAGGAAATCGGCGACGGGCTGTTTGCCTGGCTGCAGCCCGACGGGGGCTGGGGCTGGTCAAACGCCGGGCTGATCGTGGATGGCCGCCCCGGCGATGGCGCCGCCGCCTTGGTGGACACATTGTTTGACACGGCGCTGACGGCCGAAATGCTGGCCGGCATGGAGCGTGCCACGGGCTTTGGCGCGTCCACCATCGGCCAGGTGGTCAACACCCATGCCAATGGCGATCACACGCACGGCAATCATCTGCTGCACGGGGCGGAAATCATCGCCTCCGAAGCCTCGGCCCGGGAGATGGAGGCGTTTTCGCCCAAGCTGCTGGCCCAGCTGAAGGCGGCGAGCGCGGCAGGGCAACTGGGCATCGCCGGCACCTATTTCGCCGAGGTGTTTGCCCCGTTCGATTTTGCCGGCGTGGAGGAGCGGCCGCCGACCCGGACCTTCTGCGGGCACGACCATCTGATTGTTGGCAGCAAGGCGGCCGAGCTGATCGAGGTGGGGCCGGCGCACACGGCCGGCGACGTGCTGGTGCATGTGCCGCAGGGCCGGGCGGTGTTCACCGGCGACATATTGTTCATCGAGGGCACGCCGATCATGTGGGCCGGGCCGGTGTTGAACTGGATCGCCGCCTGCGAGCGCATCATTGCTATGGATGTGGACGTGATCGTGCCCGGCCACGGCCCGCTGACCGACAAGGCCGGGGTGCGTGAGGTGGCGGACTATCTGGCCTACATCCGCGACGAAGCCCGCGCCCGACACGCTGCGGGCCTGTCGGCCGAAGCGGCGGCGCGCGACATCGGCCTGGGGCGCTACGCCAGCTGGAAGGATGCCGAGCGGATCGCGGTGAATGTCGACACGCTCTATCGCGAGTTCAACAACAATCCGACCCCGCCTGATGCCATCCGCCTATTCGGCCTGATGGGGCAGATTTACTACGACCGGCGCTGAGCCCGATCAGGCAACCGTCACGCCGCCATCGATCACGAAATTCTGGCCCGTGGTGAAGGCGCCGGCCTTGCCGGCCAGGAACACCGCCATGCCGGCGATTTCATCGGGCACGCCGATGCGCTTCAGCGGCGCGGTGGCGGTGGAGCGCTTCAGGGTTTCGGGATCATCCCACAACGCTTTCGCAAAATCGGTCTTGATCAGGCCGGGCGCAATGCAGTTCACCCGCACATTGTCGGCGCCATATTCGCAGGCGAGGTTGCGGGTCAGCTGCATGTCGGCAGCCTTCGAAATGCAATAGGCGCCGATGATGGTGGAGCCGCGCAGGCCGCCGATGCTGCTGATGATGGTGATGGTGCCATCCTTGCGGGCGCGCATGGCCGGCGCCACCATCGAGATCAGCCAGTGGTTTGACACGATGTTGTTCTGCAGGATCTTGGTGAAGGCTTCATCCGAAATGCCGGCCTGCGGGCCATAATAGGGGTTGGACGCGGCGTTGCAGACCAGGTGGTCGATCTGGCCCCATTTGGCGATGGTGGCATCGACGAGCGCCTGCAGGCTCTCCTTCGATGCGATGTTGGCCGGCAGGCTGATCGCGGCCTCACGGCCGACAGCGGCGTTGATCTCGTCCCGCGCCGCCTCGCAGGCATCGGACTTGCGGCTGGAAATGACGACATTGGCGCCATGTTCGGCCATGCGGTGGGCAATCGCCTTGCCGATGCCGCGGCTGGAACCGGTGATCAGGGCGGTCTGCCCGGTGAGGTCGAAAAGGGCTGGCAGGGCCATGGCGTCGTCTCCCCAGTGGATGTTTGGCGCATCCTAGGCCGCCGGCGCCGGGAATGTCACGCCCCACAGATGACAGGTTGGTTGCAGCCTGCCATCAAACGGCCATGTCCGACTCAGCTCCCGAATCATCCCCGCAATCCCTTTCCTCCAATGGCGTGCGCGCGACCTTGTTGTCGTGCCTGTTTTTCGCCGGGTTCGGGGCGCTGATCCCGCATCTGCCGACCTGGCTGGATGCCACCCAGGGCTTCACCGGCGTGCAGATCAGCACGGTGCTGACCATCGGCGGCCTGTCGCGCATCGTGGCCGGCCCGCTGACGGCGGCCTGGGCGGCGGGGCAAAGCGACAAGCGCGCGCCCCTGTTCCTGTTTTCATTCCTGCTCACGGCTGGATTTGCCGCGCTGTGGTTCGTGCAGGGCTTCTGGCCGGTGTTTGCCATCATCCTGCTGATGGATGTGGGCTTCTGGGGCCTGTTGCCGGCGGTGGAGGCGGCGCTGATCCGGCTGACCAAGCAGGGCCTGCCGCCCTATGGCGTGGCGCGCGGGCTGGCTTCGGCGGCGTTCATCGTCGGATCGTCCAGCGTGGGCGCGCTGGTTGGCGGCTTTGGCCCGTGGGCGATCTGGGCCTGGCTGCTGGGCGTGTCGATCGCCCTGATCGGCGCGGCCATCGTGATGCCGAAGGAGCCGGTGGAGGGCAATGAGGAGGCCGGCTTCGTCAGCCGCCTGATGGAGGGTGTGGGGCTCTTGAAGAACCGCCGTTTTGCCATGCTGATCTTTGCCGCTGGCATCCTCCAGGCCACCCATGGCTATTTCTACGGCTTTGGCGTGCTGATCTGGACCAAGGACCAGGCGATCAGCCAGGCGGTGGCCGGCAATCTCTGGTCGGTCGGCGTCGCCGTGGAGGTGATCTTCCTGATGTTCCTCGGCAACTGGTCGAGCCGCTTTGCCAGCGAAACGCTGATCCTGGTGGGCGCCATCGCCTGCATCATCCGCTGGACGGCGATGGCCTTCCTGCCGCCGGAACTCCTGCTGTGGCCGCTGCAGGTGCTGCACGCCAGCACCTTTGCGGCGGTGTTCCTCGGCGCAATGCGGCTGGTCAACCAGATGATGGGCGATGAAAAGACCGCGACCGCCCAGATGATCTACATGGCGCTGGCCTCGGCCCCGGCGCAAGCCTTCACCACCTGGGCACCTCCAAAAACCCCTCGCCAATAGCGGCCTGA
>NZ_NOXT01000051.1 GCF_002251755.1 Sandarakinorhabdus cyanobacteriorum | reverse complement strand
CAACGCCCTGACAGGAAGGCTCATGAATAAGGCGGGTTAATCTCGGTCCATGTGATCCACTCGCCTTCGTCGTAGATGGCATTCTCGTCGTTCCACATGTCCGCAAGTCCCCGCACAATAAAGCTTCGAAATTGGAAAACGAACCTATTCTTGTTTAAGAGCGGTTCGTTCTGTTGGCGACGCGAAAAGTTGCCGCCAGAGTAAACGAAACGCCGGAGCTAAAAATATTTACCGGCTGGGGTTTGACCGTCGCGAGCAAGACCGGCGACGGCTATTCGACTCTCGAAATGCCATAATCCTCGGTTTGAACGAGGCCGTCCCGGTTGCTGCTCTTGCGACGGCATCATATTATTCAAGCAGGAATACCGGTGATCGACTTGACCTCCATAAAGTCCTTCAGGCCGAACAAGCCGGCTTCGCGGCCGTTGCCCGATTGCTTGTAGCCGCCGAACGGCGCGCCGGGTTGGGGCGCCCAGTCATTGACCGCGACCATGCCAGCGCGCAGCTTGCCGGCAACGGAGAGCGCAGCGGCGGGATCACCGGAAATCACGGCGGAAAGGCCGTATTCGGTGTCGTTGGCCATCTCGATCGCTTGATCGAGCGTATCGTACCGGAACACCGTGGCCACTGGACCGAAGGTCTCCTCTTTCGCAATCCGCATGTCGGGCGTGACGCCCGAAAACACCGTGGGTTTGATATAATAGCCGCGATTGACGTTCGACGGCAGGCCGGTGCCGCCGGTTTCGAGCGTGGCACCCTCGTCGATTGCTGACTGGATCAGGTCCTGGATCTTGGCATATTGCGCCTTGTTGACCACGGGGCCAATATGGGTGCCCTCCTCGAGCGGGTCGCCAACCTCGGTGCTGGCGAACAGGTTTTTGATCAGGCCAACCGCTTCGGCTTCCTGATCCTTGTGGACCAGGATCCGTGTCGGCGCGATGCAGCTTTGTCCGCTATTGACCAGAACCCCGCTTGCCGTTGCAGGCAGGAAAGCGGCAAGATCCGATCCCGGTAGCACCAGATTGGGCGATTTGCCGCCCAGTTCCTGATGGACGCGCTTGACCGTATCAGCCGCGCTCTTGGCAACGAGAATGCCCGCGCGGGTCGATCCGGTAAAGCTCACCATCTCGATATCCTTGTGCGCCGCAATCGCGGTGCCAACGCCCGCGCCATCGCCCTGAACCAGGTTGAAAACACCGGGCGGAACGCCCGCTGCGTCCATGATCTCAGCAAGGATGGCAGCATTGCCGGGGCATTCCTCGGAAGGCTTGAGCACCATCGTGTTGCCGCCGGCCAGCGCGGGCGCGACCTTCAGCGCGATCTGGTTGAGTGGCCAGTTCCACGGGGTGATCATGCCGACGACGCCGATTGGTTCGTAGGCGACCAGATTGGGGCCATGCCGTTCGGTGAACGCGAAATCCTTGAGCGCTTCCATCGTGCCCAGAAACCCGCCGATGCCTGCGCCAACCTGGCGTGTGGAGGCCAGGCTGATTGGCGCGCCCATTTCGCTTGACAGCGAACGCGCCAGATCGGGAATGCGCTTTTTGAACTCTTCGACGATGCGCTCCATCAGCGCAAGTCGCTCTTCACGCGTTGAGAGCGACCAGGTCTTGAACGCTTCGCGCGCTGCCGCGACGGCGGCGTCAACGTCAGCAGCGGTGCCCAGCGTAATCTCCGTGCACGGCTCCTCTGTCGAAGGGCTGATCACAAGGTGACGTTTGCCGCCGATGCTGTCGACCCACTTGCCGCCGATATAGTGTTTCAGATAGCTGTCCATTGCCTTAGGCCTCCGTTTTCAAATTGTTTCGTTGGGCCGCGCTGCGAGCTCTGCCAAGGCCGCATGGCCGAGGCCGATTTCTAGCGCGTTCAGCCAAGCGCAGGCCGATCGAGCCATTCGCCGAGCAGGGCGTTGAACGCGCCCGGCGCTTCGAATGCCGAAAGGTGGCCGGTGCCTTTGGTGATGTGGAACTCAGCGCCCGGAATCAGCGCGGCGGCTGCGCGCAATTCTTCAGGCGGGTAGAGCTTGTCCATCTCGCCCGCGACTACCATGGTGCGAACCTTGACCGAAGGCAGCAGCGGCAACAGGCTGTCGCGCGCGATCAGCACCGAGCGTCCGGCCGTCGTCAGGCTCTTGCGGCTCTGGCGGGCGATGCCGGAGAGGAACACAGCCAGCTTTGCCTTGTCCAGCGCCTTGAGATCGGGGAAGAACGAGCGCCCGACGCCCTTGCCGAAGAAGGCGCTGCCGCCAAAGAGCTTGGCCAGTCCGACCACGAATTTCGCACCGCGCAGCGCCTTTGGATCGCCGTGATCGAACGGGGTATTGGCCAGCAGCAGCGATTTGAAGCGTTCGGGATGGGCTGTGCCAAGATGGCCGCCGATGATCCCGCCCCAGCTGGTGCCAACCCAGTGGACCGATGTTTCACCATAGGCGTCGAGAATGTCGATCACCGCCTGCGCGCAATCGGGCATGCTGACCAGATCATCGGGCACGGGGCTGTCGCCATGCCCCGGCGGATCGATCACCAGCAGCCGGTAACGCTCCGCAAAGGCTGCAACTTGCCCTGCGTAGATGCGGTGATCGGTGTACAGCGCGGGCCAGAAGACGATCGTTCCCTCACCGCTGCCATGTTCATGGACGGCGAGCTTGCCGATCCGCGTCTCAATCTGGCGCGTTTTTCCAGATATCATGATGCTGCTCCCGCCGGCTCGATCACCAGTTTGCCGAGGCTTTGGCGGCTCTCGATAAAGTGGTGCGCCGCGATCGCATCAGTCAGCGCAAAGCGCTTGCCGATAACAGGCTTCAGCCCGCCCGATGCAGCCATGTCGACCAGTCTCTGCAAATCGCTGGCAAAGCGGCTGTCATCATTCACGATCCCGTCGAGGTGGAAGCCTGCGACCATCTGGCTCGGTCGCATCAGCCGCAGCGGCGAAACCTGATGCGGCACCCCGCTGGCCAAACCATAGCAGATCACCCGCCCGAACGGGGCCAGGCAATCGAGGCTGCTGTTGAAGGCATCGCCGCCGACACTGTCGAGGACGATATCGACGCCCGCGCCTTTGGTGATCGCCCTCACTTCGCCGACCCAATTCAGATTAGTCGAATCGAACGCCGCATCGGCGCCCAGCGCCAGCACATGATCGCGCTTTGCCGCGTTGGACGCGAGGCCGATCACCGTCCCCGCGCCCAGGTGCTTGGCCAGCTGGATGATCAGCCCGCCAACCCCGCCGGCCGCGGCATGGACCAGCACGCTTTCGCCCTTGGCCAGCCGCGCCATCGTGGTCAGCAGGTTGAGCGCGGTTGCGCCCTGGTTGGGCAAGGTCACGGCGGTGGCATAATCCATCGCCGCCGGGATGACGATCGCGGTGCGCGCCGGCAGCGCCGCCAGCTCGGCATAGCCCCCGCTGCGCGAGGGCAGCAGGCCGACCACCCGGTCGCCAAGCGCAAAGCCCGAAACATTCGCGCCCATGCTAACCACCGTTCCGGCGACCTCTGACCCCGGGCAGTAGGGCAGCGGCGTAGGTTCGAGATAGAGCCCCCGGCGCTTGCCCGCGTCGGAATAGTTGACGCCCGCCGCCTTGACCGCGACCAGCAGATCGTCGGGTCCTGGGGCGGGATCGGGAACTTCTTCAAGCTTCAGAACTTCGGGCTCGCCCAGTTCGTGATATTGGACGGCCTTCATGCCAATTCCTCCTGCGCGATCCAGCTGCCGTGGAAACCGAACGGCACCCGCACCGGCAGCTTCACCTTGGCTACCGGTTCGCCGTCGAAATTGCCGGCATCGATGATCACCAAATCCGACGTGTTGGACCGGGCGTCCCAGACATAGGTGACCACCCAGCCATCGCCTTCGACCGCAGCGGCGCTGCGCGGAATGAAGACGCATTCCGACCCGAAACGCATCGCGCCGTGATCGTGAACCTTGAGCGCCCCAGTTTTCGTATCGAGACAGAAGGACGAACCGCGATCCATCTGAACCCCGGCGGCATAGATCATCCGGTGTTCGCGGCCGAATAGCCGTTCGTCAACGCGCGGAAATTCGTGCGGCGCGGTGAGCGTGACCTGGCGGGCGACGCGGGTTGCACCGGGCGCGATCGTCCAGCGTTCCATCACCGGCAAGCCTTCGTTCGGGCCGGTGCGGTTGGTATCGAACATCCGGGGGTGGACCACCAGATCGATCTGCACCGCGCCGTCGGCATCGTCAAAGGCATTGGCGACGTGGAAGCTGTAGCAGGGGTCAACCTCGACCCAGCGTACGCTGGCTCCGTCACCATCGCGCGGCAACAGCCCGACGCGCGCCTTGCGGCCTTCGCGCCAGTGATAGGCGAAGTTATTGCCGCCCGCTGCCGCTTCATCGTCCCAGACCACCGGCAGATCGAGCAGCACGACATAGCGTTCGGTCAGCGCGAAATCGTGCATCATCGGACCGTCTTCAACCGCGACGGCCACGCGCCGTTTGACCTTCAGATCGGGCCCGACCACGACATGCCAGACGGTATCCTTGACCCCGACGTCGTAGGTCATCGCATGCCATTCCAGACGCGCGTGATCGGTATGGGGGTGCGCCGCCCACGATCCGTCAAGCGTGCCCGAAAAATCGGAATAGGCGATATTGTTCAGATCGGCATCGAGTTCGATCGGATAAGGGCCCGATTCGACCAGCGCGAAAATCTTGCCACCGAAGGCCTGAACATGGGTGTTGACCACGTCGATCGGGCTGCGCTGTGGACCGGGAACGCCCTTTTCGCCGATATGCCCGGCGGTTTCGTGCGAGCGGATGAAGCGGTTGCGATACCACATCGCCTTGCCGTCTTTCAGGCGGGTGCCGTGGACCATGCCGTCACCCAGGAACCAGTGGTGCGTCGCCATATCGACCACTTCCATCGGATTGGGGCCGTTGCGCAGGAACAGTCCATCTAGCTCTGGCGGGATGGTGCCTTCGACCACCAGAGCGTCGGCGCTGACCTCTTCCAGCACCGGGCCGTAGTTTCCGGTCAGATAGGTATTGGGCGCGTCGGCCGGATAGGGCGCGCGTACGGCGGCACTGGCGGAACCGGCTGGAGTGAGAGTTGCAGTATCCATGATCGAATCTCCCTTCAATCTTTACAGCATATAGTTGACACTTGATTGCTGTCAAGGCGGTATAAAAAGCAAGAAACCAAGCTTCTAGACCTTCGAAAATCAGACAACTCTCATTGTTCACCTCCTGAAACTTTAGGTAACATAATTTGTGGTCTATAAACGATTCGTGTTCGAGAGGCGGCCCCGCTGCGGGCCGGTTCGACACCCGAGAAAGGCATTGGCTGCAATGAACAAACCCGTTCTTGACTATCTGTTTGGCCTTTCCGGCCAGGTTGCGATTGTCACCGGCTCGACCAAGGGGATTGGTCTGGCGGCGGCGCGCGCGCTGGCCCGTGCGGGCGCGCGAGTCGTGATTTCGAGCCGCTCGCAGGCGGATTGCGACCGGGTCGCGGATGAACTGGCGGCAGATGGTTTTGAAGCGATCGGGTCGGAATGCGATGTCAGCGACAGCGACGCCCTGGCCGGTCTGGTCGCGCGCACCGAACAGCAATGGGGCAGGATCGACATTTTGGTGTGCAATGCCGCTGTCAGTCTGCATCGGGGTCCGAATCTGGACATTGACGATGCCAGCTTCGACGCGACGATGACGGCCAATGTCCGCAGCATCATGTGGCTGTGCAAGCAGGCGATGCCTATCATGGCGCGGCAGGGCGGCGCGGTGGTACTGATGTCGAGCATCGCCGGGCTGCGCGGCAATACGATGCTGGGTACTTATGGCGTCTCAAAAGCGGCCGAAATGGCCTTGGCGCGCAATCTGGCGCTCGAATGGGGACCATCGGGCATTCGCGTCAACGCCATTGCGCCGGGCCTGATCAAGACCGATTTTGCCAAGGCACTGTGGCAAGATCCGGAAAACGAGCGTGCAAAGGCCGCGGTCAATCCACTGCGTCGGCTCGGTAGGGTGGAGGATGTCGCGGGTGTGGTCGTAATGCTGGCCTCAGCCGCTGGTGCCTATATCAACGGTCAGGTTATCGTCGTTGACGGCGGAACGATGATTGCAGGACCGCACTAATGCAACGACCTCGAATGCTAACCCGGAAAAGATTTCAACATGGCTAGCCAGCCCAATGCTCGCGCGCCCAGATTGGCGAAAGCCGGATACCATCATGGCAATCTGCGCGCATCGCTGGTTCAAGCTGCGCTCAAGTTGCTAGATGAACAAGGGCCGACGGCGCTCACGCTTCGCGGCATCGCGCAGGTCAACGGCGTAACCCAAACCGCATCGGCCTATCACTTCACCGACAAGGAAGGGCTGGAATGCGCGATTGCCGCTGTCTGCTTTCGCGAACTGATTGCGCGCTTGACAGAGGCTATATCGGTTTCCGCGGCGCCTGAGGAGCGGCTGCTTGCAGCCATGCGAGCTTATGTTCTTTATGCCGATTCGTCGCCGGCGCGGTTCCAGTTCATGTTCCTCGCCCGATTGATCGGCAGCACCCGGGGCGATGAAGTGAAGGTGGCAGCGCGGACCTGCTTTGGACTGCTGCGGCTGCTGGTTGCCGAACTTGTCACGCAAGCGGGCGGGGACAGTGAAAGCGTGGAAACCGAGACGCTGGCTGCATGGTCTGTGGTCCATGGCTTTGGCAAGATCAGCGCAGGCAGCCTGATCCCGAGCCAGGTCGGTCAGCTGGTAAGCCACGACGTCGCGCGCGAGGCGGTGATCGCCTCCTTTGTTGAGGGACTGGCCGCAAAGCTTGCCGCGCGGCGCTCTGGAGGCACTGTGATGGAGCGCGGCCATGGGCGCTAACCCGGCATCGACCAGCGAAGCCCGCTTCGTTGCCCATTGGGCACAAACCCGGCCCGATGCGCCCGCGATCATTGACGATCAGGAAAGCGTGTCATTCGCAGAACTTGATCGCCGCGTGGGTGGCCTGTCCGCGACCATCCAAAGCGCCGGGCTCGGGCGCGGATCGCGGATCGCCGTTGTCGGCGCAAACGGCATGGAAACGGCAGTCGCACTGCTGGCCGTCTGGCGTACCGGTGCAGCGGTCGCGCTTGTCAATGAACGGCTCTCACAGGCCGAACAGGAAAGGCTGATCGACTTCGCCGACGTGGCAGGCGTCCTGTCGTGCAGTCCGGCGGACGGCGGCACAGCGCTGCGCCTGCGCGATACGGCGCATGACGGCGCGGCTCCGGCGCACGGCGACGCTGCGCTGATCCTTTTCACATCGGGAACAACAGGCGCACCCAAAGGCGTGATGCTGGCGCATGACAATCTCGATTTCGTTGCGCACGGCATTGCTGCCAGGCGCGGCATTGGGCCTTCCGATTGCGCTTATGCTGCGCTGCCGCTGACCCATGCTTTCGGGCTGACCTCGGTGTTGCTGGGTGCGCTTTGTGCCGGGGCCAGCGTCCGCATACTGTCGCGCTTTCAGCCGGAGGGTGTCATTGCCGGTTTGGAGAACAGCGGCGGCGTCACCCTGTTCAACGGTGTGCCAACCATGTTTGCCCGGCTGTGCGATCAGCTTGAGGCTCGCGCGGCGCCGCTCGCCAGCGCGTCGCTGCGTTTCATTGGTTGTGGCGGATCCCCGCTCAGCCCCGCTTTGGTCGACCGGGTGAACCAATGGATCGGACTGCCGCTCCACAGCGGCTACGGCATGTCAGAGGCCGGCCCGACCATTACGATGACAGACGGCGCCGACGATCCGCGCACCGCTGGCGTCGGCCTTCCGCTGCCAGGTGTCAGCCTGAGTGTCCGCAGTCCGGCCGGCGCGGCAATGCCTGCGGGCCATCCAGGCGAAGTTTATGTGCGCGGCCCCGGCATCATGCGCGGTTACTTCAAGGCCCCGGAACTGACCCGCGACACGGTCGACGCCGAAGGTTGGCTGCGCACCGGCGATCTGGGGCAAATTGATCGCGACGGCGCACTCCACCTGCTCGGGCGGCAAAAGGAAATGATCATCCGGTCAGGCTTCAACGTCTATCCGCTTGAGATTGAAGCGCTGGTCGACGAAGATCCGGCAGTCGAACAATGCGCCGTACTCGGCTATCCAGAAGGCGAAGACGAGGGCATCGCTCTATTCGTCAAGCTACGGGATGTGGATGCGCTTGATGCTGTCTTGACGCGCCTGACGGCCCGCATCGCGCCCTATAAACGACCAACCCGCGCCATCATCATCGATGATTTCCCCACGACGCTGGCCGGCAAGGTGATCAAGCCAAAGCTGCTGGAGCGAATGGGCGATCAAGAAATCGAGATGCAGCAGCACTGAAATCGGAACGATGAGCAAATCACAATATCATCACGGATCTGTCCGTCAGGATTTGGTCGCTGCCGCGCTGGAGGCGCTCAAAACTGAGCCATATGACGCAATCAGTCTTCGTAAAATTTCAAGGTCGATCGGGATTTCCGCCACAGCCGCCTACCGACATTTCGAAAGCAAATCTGACCTGATGTGTGAGTTGGCGGCGACCGGGCGGGCGATGCTGGCACAACACCTCGCGCAACGGTCGGATCGGCTTGCGCATCTAGCCCGCCTTATTCATGAGCCTTCCTGTCAGGGCGTT
>NZ_NOXT01000046.1 GCF_002251755.1 Sandarakinorhabdus cyanobacteriorum | reverse complement strand
CCTGACAGGAAGGCTCATGAATAAGGCGGGTGAACAACAGCGTGATCGGCGAACAGCAGGGGTTCACCTCGTTCGATCCAGCCGCGTTCAGTGGCACCCGCTTCACCTTTGCCGGCAATTATGTTGCCATCACCCGGCCGCACGGCCTGTCCTGCTTTGGCTGCACCGACAGCCGGTTCATCGACAATGTCATCGTGACGCTGCCGCAGTCGGATCGGCTGGCCGGGCTGCATGTGCCGGGCGGAGCAAACAATGTCTTCCAGAACAATGTGAACATGGATCTGCGCGGCATCAATGCGCCGCTGGATCAGGTGCTGCCGTCGCGCCTCTACTCGGCGCTGGTGCCCAGCGTGGCCGGCATGGTGGGCAGCCAGCACGACAATCGCGATTGGCGGATCAGTGACGAGCCGGCGCTGCTGTCGGCAACAGGGCCGGTGCCGGAACCGGGCGGCTGGATGATGATGCTGTTCGGGTTCGTGATGGTGGGCCGGGTGCTGCGCGGCCGCCAGGCCGCCCGCGTGGTGCTCAGCTGAGGCTGCGCTGCATCATCACGATGTCGAGCCGGCGGCCGAATTTTTCGCCAATGCCCTGCAACACGCCGGCCGGGCGGAAACCGCAATTGGCATGCAGGCCGATGGAGGCCTCGTTGGCGGAATCGCCGATCACCGCAATCAGCTCGCGGAAGCCAGCGGCGCGCGCCTCGCTTGCCAGCGCCATCAGCAGGGCCTGGCCGATGCCGGTGCGCTGGGCATCAGGGGCGACATACACACTGGTTTCGCCGCAATAGCGATAGGCCGCCCGGTCGCGGAACTGGGTGGCATAGGCATAGCCGTCGATCTGGCCCATCGTCACATGCACCAGCCAGGGCCAGCCGTGCGATTTCACCCGCATCAGCCGCTGCGCCATTTCGGCGGCCGATGGTGGTTCCAGCTCGAAACTCGCGGTGCCGTGCAGAACGGCCGGGGCATAGATGGCGGCCAGCGCGGCGGCGTCTTCCATGCGGGCGGGGCGGATGCTCATGCCACCTCCAGCGCGCGCTCGGCCGGCCGGGCCAGCACGATGCCACCGGGGCCGATCACCAACGGGCGGTTGATCAGGATGGGATCGGCCAGCATGGCGGCCAGCACCGTGGCGTCATCGGCGGCCGGCAGGCCGCGTTCCTCCGCCGTGGTGCCGCGCGTGCGCAGCAGGGCCTGGGCACCACCCACGGCCGCAGCAACCCTGGCCAGGGTTTCCGCGCCGGGCGGGGTTTTCAGATATTCCACCACGCTAACGTCGTGCCCGCCCTCCCGCAACAGGGCCAGCGCGTTGCGGGACGTGCCGCAATTGGGATTGTGCCAGATGGTGATGCCCGCCATGCCTGTTGCCAACCTGTTGCGAACCTTCGTGAACCCCACCCAACATCTGCAGTCTGGCACGGCCGGCGGGCCCAAGTCCAGACGGGTCAGGCGGCGATTTTTGGGAGGGCGTCATCAGCGCCCGGCGGCCAGCGCAGCAGATGCGGCCGTTCCGAAAGGATGGCCAGGGCGCGGGCCAACGGCAGCCGGTCAAGCCCCAGGGCGGTGGCCGGCGCGCGGTCCCAGCGCACCAGGGCGGCAAGACCATGTTCGGCGGCGGCACTGGCCAAATGGGCGGGGGTGGGCGGCTTGATCATCGGCCGCGCGCCATGCCGCGCCCGCGCTGTCGCGGCAATTCCGGGCAATCACGGAGTGGCGGTTTTCGGCCCTCTTCGTCACCGCCGCTGGTCACGGCCGGCCGCCCCGGCTAGGCTCCCTGTCATGGGACTTTCCGCTGCACAGCTGCAAACCTGCCTCGATGCACTCGCCGGCGCGCACCCGCCGATTGCCGCCGCACTTGCCGCCCATGGCTATCCCGAACCGCGGCTGCGCCCCCGCGGCGCCGGCACGATGATGCGGGCGATCGTCGCCCAGCAGGTCAGCACCAAGGCGGCGGCCAGCATCTGGAACCGGCTGGAGGCGGCCTGCGGCGGCAACATGGATGATCTCGCCGCCGTGGCTGCCACCCCGTTCGATGTGCTGCGTTCGGCCGGCCTGTCCGGGCAGAAGGCCAGCTATGTCCATGCGCTGGCCGAAGCGGTGTCATCGGGCCGGATCGATTTTGCCGCGCTGCCCGCCGATGATGAAGAGGCGATTGCGCTCCTCTCCTCCATCAAGGGCATCGGCCGCTGGTCGGCCGAGATTTACCTGCTGTTCGCCGAAGGCCGCGCCGATGTTTTCCCGGCCGGCGATCTGGCCCTGCAGGTGCAGCTGGGCCGGCTGCTGGGTGAAGAGGCGCGGCCGACCGAGAAGCGCGCCCGCGCCCTTGCCGAACCGATGCGCCCGCACCGCGGCGCGCTGTCCATCTTCCTCTGGCACAATTACAATATCGTCGCGCTGTGATAGGCGGCGCGCATGATCCGCATCACTGATGTCACCTCGCCGGCCAACCCGGTGCTGAAAAGCCTGAAGGCGCTGGCCGAGAAGAAGGGCCGGCGCGCGCAAGGCCTGTTCCTTGCCGAAGGGCTGCGCGTCTGCACCGAAGCGCTGGCCGCCGGCCATGTGCCCAACACATTGGTGTTCACGGCCGAAGCCGAACAGCACCCGCTCACCGTCGCGCTGATCCGCGCCACGTCGGAAGCCCGGCGCACCTCGCTGCGCGTCACCCCCGATCTGATGCAGCGGCTGACGGGCAAGGACAATGCCGCCGGGGTGGCCGCCGCCTATGAAATCCCGTCCACCGATCTCGACCGGATCGATCGCAGCACGGCGAAGCTGTGGCTGGTGGCCGAGAATCTGAAGGATCCCGGCAATTTCGGCACCATGCTGCGCACCTGCGACGCGACCGGGGCGGGCGGGGTGATCCTGCTCGACAACAGCTGCGACCCGTTCAGCGTGGAGGCGGTGCGCGCCAGCATGGGCGCGCTGTTCAGCCGCCAGGTGGCGCGCGCCACGGCCCGCGAGTTCTTCCAGTGGCTGCGCCAAGGGCCAGCGCAACTGGTGGGCGCGGCGCTGGAAGGGCGGACGGTGGATTATCGCCAGCACCGCTATCAGGCGCCCTGTTTCCTGTTCATGGGCAACGAACAGTCCGGCCTGCCCGCCGACCATGCCGCCCAGTGCGACGCGCTGGTCAAGCTGCCGATGCGGGGCACGGCCGACAGCCTGAACGTCGCGGTCTGCGCCGGCGTGCTGCTCTATCACGCGCTCGACCAACTTGATCCTCACCCCCTGGGGGAGGTGGCACGCGAAGCGTGACGGAGGGGCGCGCCCGTCCCGCCGGCGCCGCGTGCTTGGTCCTCAATGCAGCGTCAAGATCTCGTCCACGCTGCGCCATTGGCTCGGCCCCACCAGGCCGCGGTGGGCCACCCGCACCGAATGGATGGTCGCCTCCACCTCGCGCTTCCAATGGTCGAGAAAGCGCTTCAGCTCCGGAAACTGCGGGGCCAGATCATACAACTGCCAGCTGAACTGCTGCAGCAATTTCGGGTGATCGGGCCGCCAATAGGCGATGTCCACCATCGCCAGGCTGTATCCCTGCAGCTGCCGTTCCAGATCGGTCATGGCTCCTCCTCCTGATGGATGGCGCCATGATTTCGCGGTTGATCGTCGCCGTCAACGGGGTAAATAACAGAAATTGCTGGAGATTTTGTCAGCAGCCAGCGCTGTCGAGTGCTACGCGATCCGCCACTGCTGCAGGCCATCCTCACCCACATGCACCCGGCCGGCATCGCCGATCGGGCTGCGCTCGGGGCTGAGGAACGGCGCCACCTCAGCCAGGTCCAGCTTGCCGAACACGCGCGCGCCGTCCGCCGTGCGGCCCACCACGCTGCCATGGCTGGGCTGGCCTTCGCGGCCAAACACGATGGAGTAACTCTCCACCACCGCCGCGCCTTCGAACGCCCCGTCAAAGCGCGGCACGTCGCCCCTGATCTCCTCGGCCGCATCCTGCACATCGCGGTTCAGCATCAGCCACGCCGGCTCGGCCGGGCGGCAGCCGATCACCAGCGCGTGATGCTTGGTGACATAGCCGCCCTGGCCATAAAGCAGCGCCTGATCGGCCGGCCGCGCGCGCAGGCTGTGCACCATCGCGCAGGTGCTGTGCAGCATGTAGCAGTTCAGCCCCGCGCCCGCGAACGACAGCCCGCCCATCACGCTCAACGGCACATCGGCGCCCAGCCCCAGCGTGCGCCGCGCCATCTTGGGCACGGTCGGGAAACAGCTGTACAGCTCCACCCGGTCAAAGCCGTTCGGCGCAATCCGCATCGCCTGGCCCAGCACGGCATCCTGGGCGCAGCTGTGCACATATTGGTCGCGCTTCAGATAATCCATGTGCTCGCCCGCGCTCGCCCCGCCGTGCACATGGATGATGCGATGTTCAGGCACGCCCGCCGCCCGTGCTGCCGCCAGCGTCGTCATCAGCACGGCCGCCCCGGCGTTGACATTGTTGTTGGCCACCATCCGCTTGGTATAGGGCCAGCAGATCATGCGGTTGTCGTCCGCCACCTGGGTGATCTCGGCGGCGGAAAAGGCCTTGCGCTCCCAGGCATTGGGATTGGCCGCGGCCGCCGCGCTGATCCGTTCATAGGCCGCCCCGCTTTCGGCCAGCGCCTGTGCCGGCGTCAGGCCCCAGGCCGCCACCGTGGCATTTTCATACAGCGGATAGATGTGGATCGGCTGGAAGATGCCATGGCGCATACCCAGTTCGGTGACATGATCCGATGGGATGATCGGATTTTCCGGCACCTTGGCCGGCGGCGTCCATGGCAGCTGGATGCCGGCGGCCTTGGCCTTGGCGACAGCATTCTGCGCCTCTGCTCCCGTCACCACCGCCACCACGCTGTTGCCGTTCATGATGCGCAGCGCCGCCTCGTGGATCTTCGTCGTCGGCGTCTCCCCGCCCACGATGCCGTAAACCGCGCGTGGCGGCACGATGCCCAAGCGCTCCGCCAGCCGCGCTGCCACCCGGTCATACCGCCAGCTCACCAGGTTGATCAGATCAAGGCTGTCGGTCCGCTCCAGCCAGCCGCCGCCGGCGTCTTCGTCCGCCGCCCGCACCGCCGCCTCCATCAGCGCCAGCGGCTCCAGCGCCGCCGCCGGATCGGCCGGCCGGTCGAGCACCTCGCCCACCCCAATGATCACCGGCGTGCGTTCGGCTGGCAGCGACATCCACATTCTCCCCTTTGCCCGTCGCCTGATACTGAAGGTCGCAAAGCGCGGCCACCCCTGCTAATATCGCGGGGTGACCGAAATTGCGCCTTCGCCCGATTGGACCATCCCGCAGGATTGGGCCCATTACAGCCCCACCGATCACCGCGTGTGGGATCATCTGTTCGACCGGCAAACCCGCCTGTTGCCCGGCCGCGTCGCACCCGAATTTCTCGATGGCCTGAAGCGCCTCGATCTTACCCGCCCCGGCGTGCCGGATTTCGCCCGCCTGAATGATCAGCTGGTGGCGCTCACCGGCTGGCAGGTGGTGGCCGTGCCCGGCCTGGTGCCCGATGCGGTGTTCTTCGATCATCTCGCCAACCGCCGCTTTCCGGCCGGCAACTTCATCCGCCGCCCTGATCAGCTCGACTATCTGCAAGAGCCTGACGTGTTCCACGATGTGTTCGGCCACGTCCCCCTGCTCGCCCACCCGGCCTTTGCCGATTATATGCAGGCCTATGGCCAGGGCGGCCTGCGCGCGCTGGAATATAATGCCATCGCCCGCCTGTCGCGCCTCTATTGGTACACGGTGGAATTCGGCCTGATCCGCGGGCGCGATGGCCTCGCCATCTATGGCGCCGGCATCGTTTCCAGCCATGGCGAAACCCACTTCGCGCTCGACAGTGCCAGCCCCAACCGGCTGGGCTGGCGGCTCGACCGGGTGCTGCAAACTCCCTATCGCATCGATGATTTCCAGCAGAATTATTTCGTCATCGACAGTTTCGACCAACTGCTGAAGGTCACGCTCGAGACCGATTTCGGCCCACTCTATCAGCGGCTTGCCGATGCCCCCGATATCCCCATCGCCACCATCCTGCCCGATGATCCCGTCTTCACCCGGGGGGACCAGAGCCACGTCGCCACCAGCCGCCAGCCCGCCTGCCACCACCCCAACTGATTGACGGCAGGTCGCCAAAACGCCAAGCGATCCCCATGATCGAAAACAGCAGCGATTGGGGCCCCACCTCCCACAGCTTCATCTCGCAGCGCCTGCGCCTGCATTATTGCGATTGGGGCAACCCCACCGCGCCGCCCCTGCTGCTGCTCCACGGCGGCCGCGATCACGCCCGCAGCTGGGATTGGGTGGCCCGCGAACTGAAAGGCGATTGGCACATCATCGCCCCCGATTGGCGCGGCCATGGTGACAGCGCCTGGTCGCCCGACGGCGATTACAACACCCACGCCTATGTCTATGATCTCGCCCAGCTCATTCACCAGCTGAAACTGGCACCGGTCACCATCGTCGCCCACTCCATGGGCGGCAACATCGCCCTGCGCTACACCGGGCTCTACCCCGAAAACGTCAAGAAACTCGTCGCCATCGAAGGCCTCGGCCCATCACCCAAGATGCTCGCGGAGCGCCAGAAAACCGATTTCGCCACCCGCGAACGCCAATGGATCGACGCCAAACGCGCCGCCGCCGCCCGCCAACCCAAACGCTACGCCACGCTGGAAGACGCCTTCGCCCGCATGCACCAGGAAAACAGCTTCCTGTCCGAAGAGCAGGCCCGCCACCTCACCATCCACGGCACCCACCGCAACGAAGACGGCAGCTACAGCTGGAAATTCGACAATTATCTCCACCTGCCCTGGGCCCACGACATGGCCCCCGACCAGGTCGCAGAGCTGTGGACACGCATCACCTGCCCCACCCTGCTGATGTACGGCGAAAAAAGCTGGGCCTCCAACCCGGTGGACGACGGCCGCATCCAGCACTTCACCACCGCCCGCGTGGTGACATTCGAAAACGCCGGCCACTGGCTCCACCACGACCAGTTTGACCGGTTCATGGCGGAGCTGCGGGCGTTCTTGTGAGCGTTGGGTTCTCGGGAAGGGGAGGAAGTGGCCTCCGGCGGGCAGGGTCACGGACCCTGCACCCGATTCATTTGGGTCATCGCTCCAACCCACCGCGTCACCCCGGACATGATCCGGGCCCCCGCCTTCCTCCGTGCCGCGAAACCCAAAGCCGCCTCTGCGAATTTGGTATAGTGTCCCCGGAATTTCTGAGTCAGGATTCGATCACCGCACCGAGATGCGGAGTTCGATCAGGGGTCTTGAGAGTGCCTTAAAAAGTCTGAAAGGAAGCCTCGACAATCCAAAATTGGATGACAAGACGCGTTCGGCCTTAGCCCGCCTTATTCATGAGCCTTCCTGTCAGGGCGT
>NZ_NOXT01000044.1 GCF_002251755.1 Sandarakinorhabdus cyanobacteriorum | reverse complement strand
GCAGCCAGCAAGGCGGTCCAGAAACGGGGAGCAGGTCACAGTCGTCAATGCCTAAAAAATGCATAAGTGCACTGCAGGGGCGGCAACCTGCAGCGCGGCAAGCCCAGAGGCTTGGTCTCGGCCGAATTTAAGGCAGCCAGGCCCACGGCATCAGCTCGCCGATCTTTGCCGGTGCTGATCCGTGAGGTTGATGCAAAAGTGCTAAGCCACACCGCCCGGGATCATGGTGTTTGCATCTTTGCCCCAGTCATCGCGAGGGAGTAGCTGGTGCTCCGCCCGCCGCCAGGCTCTTTGACGAGGATGCCTCGTTGAACAAGATCGGTGATATCGCGCAGCGCAGTGTCAGATGACGTCTTGGCGATCGCCGCCCATTTCGTGTTGGTCAGCTTGCCCTCGAACCCGTCCAGCAGCCGGTTGATCACCTTGCGCTGGCGCTCGTTCAGTGGCTGCGCCGCTGCCGCCTCCCAGAACCGTGCCTTGCGCATGACGCCGGCCAAGATGGTTTCGGCATTGTCGAAGGCGCGGTCGAGACAGCCGATGAACCAGAGCAGCCACTGCGTGATGTCGGTGGAACCCTTCTGCGTTGATTCCAGGATGTCGTAGTAGGCATTACGCTCGGCCCTGATCTGGGCGGACATGCTGTAGAACCGCTGCGAGGTGCCTTCGGCGCGCGCAAGCGCCAGGTCCGCAATCGCGCGGGCGATGCTGCCATCGCCATCGGCAAACGGGTGGATGGTTATGAACCAGAGGTGGGCTACACCGGCTTTCAGCACGGGATCTGGCTGTGCCTTCTCGAACCAGTCGAGAAAGCGAGCCATCTCAGTCTCCAGTCGTGCTGCGTCGGGGGCTTCGAAATGGATCCGTTCACGGCCAACCGGACCCGACACGACCTGCATGGGGCCCTCTTCGCCTGTGCGCCACGCCCCGACGACAATCTTGCGCATGCCGCTCCGGCCGGTCGGGAAAAGGGCCGCGTGCCACCCTTGCAATCGTTCGGCTGTGAGCGGCGCTCCATAGCTCTGCGTGGCATCCAGCATCATCTCGACAACGCCTTCGACGTTGCGATCTGCTGGCGCCACTGCGCCGATATCGAGGCCGAGACGGCGGGCGATCGAGGAGCGCACCTGGCCACGGTCCAGGACCTCGCCTTCGATCGCGCTTGACGTGATCACATCCTCGGTAAGGGTGCGCAGGACAGCTTCCTCGCGCAATGGAAAGCCAAGCGCCTCCATGTGCCCGATCAGGCGGCCTTGCCGATGACGCACGGCGGCGAGCGCTTGGGCCAGCTGCGCATCACTCCAGCGCAGGTTGGGCCAGTCCGCTTGCTCGTGGATATATGTCATGATCGCCGCATCCTTTGCGGCGATTATAGGGCTTATTCACCGCGGGCGGCAAGAACATTCGCCGCATGATATCCGGGGAATGATGCCCCTATTCACCGCAGATCTGTGTCGCTGGGCTGCCGTGCCAAACTGCCTGAGCTTCCGGTTGGCGCGCGCGTTCGCATCCTGCCGAACCACGCCTGCGCCACTGCGGCCCACCATGCGGGCTATCATGTGATCAATGCGGCGTGCGAAGAGGCGCTCTGGTGGCCAAGGAAGCCTGGCTGGTAGAAACCGGCCGCTCTGTAGCCAGCACTGCCGGTCCCAATATCGCTGCTGTCCGGTAGTACCGCGGATGGTCTGGCCGATCAGGCCTGCGCCAGCCACTCATTGAGCTTTGACCAGCGCCTGCGCCCCGAGGCGTTCTTGACCGCGATTGCGATCGCGCGCGTCTGCCCGACCAGCACCACCAGCTTCTTGCCGCGCGTCACCCCCGTGTAGAGGAGATTGCGCTGCAGCATGGTGAAGTGCTGGGTCATCACCGGAATGACCACCGCCGGATATTCCGACCCCTGGCTCTTGTGGATCGTCGCCGCGTAGGCCGGGACCAGCGTATCGAGTTCACCGAAGGCGTAGGTGACGGTGCGCCCGTCAAAATCCACGGCCAGCTCCCCCTCGCCGATATCGACGGCCTCAATGTAGCCGATGTCGCCGTTGAACACGTCCTTGTCGTAGTCGTTCTCGATCTGCATGACCTTGTCGCCGGGCGCGAAGGTCCAGCCAAAGCGTTCCACCTTGGCCGTCGGATTGGGATTGAGCGCGGCCTGCAGTTCGATGTTGAGGGAACGTGCTCCGACCCCGCCCCGGTTCATCGGGCACAGCACCTGGACATCGCGGATGGGGTCGAGGCCGAACCGGCGCGGAATATGCTTGCCAACCAGGTCGATGATCTTGGGTACGGCCTGCTCGGGCTCGGCCGCTGCCACGAAGTAGAAATCCGTCTCGCCCTCGGGGCGGCTGAGGGCGGGCATGCGGCCGCGATTGATCTGGTGGGCGGTGGTGATGATCCGGCTTTGTGCTGCCTGTCGGAAGACCTCGGTCAACCGCACCACGGGCAGTGCGCCTGAGCCAATGATGTCAGCCAGCACCTGACCAGGGCCTACCGATGGCAGCTGGTCGATATCGCCGACAATCAGGACGGCTGCCCGGTTGGGGATGGCCTTGACCAGCGATTGCATCAGCATGACGTCGACCATCGAGCTTTCGTCGACCACCAGCAGATCGCAGTCGAGCGGATTGTCCTCGCCGCGCTTGAAACCGAAGGCCTTGGGGTCGAACTCCAGCAGGCGGTGAATGGTCTTCGCCTCCATCCCGGTGGCCTCGGTCATGCGCTTGGCAGCGCGGCCCGTGGGCGCGCAGAGCAGCAGCTTGATTCCCTTGGCGGCCAGAATACGCAGGATGGCATTGACGATGGTGGTCTTGCCCACCCCCGGGCCGCCGGTGATGACGGTCACCTTCGAGTGCAGCGCCGTGGCCACCGCCGCGCGCTGGCTCGGAGCCAGCGTAAGACCCGTTCGCTGCTCGATCCACGGCAAGGCCTTGTCCGGGTCGATGGCGCCCCACGGTACCGCGCCATCGCGCAGTCGCCCCAGATGCGCCGCGATAGCCTTCTCGGCATGATAAAGACCGCCCAGGAACACGCAGTCGGTTTCGCCGACGCGGTCGGCAATGACAGTGCCATCACCAAGCTCCAGCTCAAGCGCTGTCTCGATGAGCGCCGCATCGACTTCAAGCAGCTTGGTGGCCAGGGCCTTGAGCTCATTGACCGGCAGCCCGCAGTGGCCCTCGCCCATGGCTTCGGTCAGCGCGAAGGAAATGCCAGCGCGCAGGCGCACCATGGCCGTCGGGGCAATGCCCAGCTTCTGCGCAATGGTGTCGGCCGTCCGAAAACCGATGCCCCTGATATCGCGGGCAAGGCGATAGGGGTTCTCGGTCATCACTTGGACGGCATCAGCCCCATAGGTCTTGTAGATCCGGACTGCGCGCGCGGTGCCGACGCCATTGCTGTGCAGGAAGACCATGATCTCGCGGATCACCTTCTGCTCGGCCCAGGCGCCGATGATCTTGGCGGCACGCGTCGGGCCGATACCGGGCACCTCGCGCAGCCGCTCGGGTGCCGTCTCGATGATGTCAAAGACTTGCTGCCCGAACTGCTTGACCAGGCGCTTGGCGTAGACCGGGCCAATGCCGCGGATCATGCCGGATGCCAGATATTTCTCGATGCCCGCCGCCGAGGAGGGCTCTGCGGTTTTCAGAAAGCGGGCCTTGAACTGCAGCCCATGGTTGCGATCGTTCACCCACTCACCGGTTGCGGTGATCCACTCGCCCGCCGAAATCATGGCGGCATGGCCCACCAGCGTAACAAGGTCGCGGTGCCCGCGCGCCTTGACGCGCAGCACGCAAAAGCCGCTTTCTTCGCTGTGGAAGGTCACCCGCTCCACATTGCCAACCAGCATCTCGCCAGCGGCCGGGCTCGCCTCACTCATGTCCCGCGCCTGCTGTCATTGCTGCCCGCAAGGCGCGAGGCTGTTTTTGAACCGGCCCATTCCATGTCTGGCAACGTAGCACGATGGATGCACGATGTGATCGCCGTCCTGCATCCGAATGCGCGCACCCGGCGCCGCACATGGTGGGTCATCAGCTTGACAGCAGCCAAGGCCGTTCATCAAATGTTCCATATGCAAGACTCGCTGCCAGACGAATTTCTGACTGACCTGGTCATCGGTCTGCGCATGATTTCGCAATCGCCACGCCGTGACTATGCCTCGAGGTTGACCCTTGATCGTGATCGCGGATCAGCGCGGATCGCTGCAAGCCTGATGGAGCATCTCCAGCGCTGCGGCTACAAGATCGAACCACCGCCGTCGGCACCCATGCAAATGAGCCGGTGATGCGCTTGGCATCGTGGCGAGACGGGTAAGCAGTGAGATGGTCACTGACCGCAAGATCATCCACATCGACATGGACGCGTTCTATGCGTCCGTGGAGCAGCGTGATGATCCCTCGCTGCGCGGGCGCCCGGTTGCCGTTGGGTACGCTGCGGCCCGTGGTGTGGTCGCTGCTGCCAGCTATGAGGCGCGACAATTCGGGGTTCGGTCGGCACTGCCCTCGGTGACGGCGATGCGGCGCTGCCCGGATCTTGTCTTCGTGCCGCCCCGCTTTGAGGTCTACCGCGCAGTATCTCGGCAGATCCACGAGATCTTTGCCCGCTACACCGACCTCATCCAGCCCCTGTCGCTCGACGAAGCGTATCTCGATGTAACGGCCAACAAGCGCGGCCTCGCTACGGCGTGGCTGACCGCCAAGGAGATCCGGGCTGCTATCCTGGCAGAAACGGGTCTCACGGCGTCGGCCGGCATCTCGTACAACAAGTTCCTGGCCAAGCTCGCTTCCGACCACCGCAAGCCTAATGGCCAGTTCGCGGTAACGCCCGACATGGGTGAGGCGTGGGTCGACACGCTGCCTGTGAGCCGCTTTCACGGGGTCGGACCGGTTACAGCGGAGAAGATGAAGCGCCTGGGCATCGAGACAGGTGCGGACCTTCGCGCCAAATCGCTGGAGTTCCTGCAGCGCCATTTCGGCAGTTCCGCTGGGTGGTATTATGCCATTGCCCGCGGTGAGGATAACCGGCCCGTTGAACCCAACCGGTCGCGCAAGTCGTCGGGGTCCGAGACAACATTCGACCGCGATCTGACCGAACCCGCTGAAATCGAAACCGGCGTGCTTCGCATGGCCGACGACGTCTGGCGCTGGTGCCAGTCGCGACAGGCGTTCGGGCGCACTGTGACCGTGAAGGTCAAATATGCTGACTTTCAGCAGATTACGCGCAGCCGCAGCCAGCCGGGGGCCGTCACCACGCGGGATGCGCTTCACCGCGTCTCACTCGAACTGATCAACTCTGTTCCGCCAGCCCCGAAGGGCATCCGCTTGGTTGGTGTGACCGTCTCAAACTTCGTTCAGACGGAAGATATGCCGGAAAGCGAACTGCCGATTTTTGCTGGCGCTGCTCCGTGATGCTTGGTTCACGGGCGCTGCGCCTTGGCCTGGCCTTGGCAGGCCTTGCGGAGTCGCGGCTGCTCATCACTGCTTGGGGTTGTGTAGCCGCGGATCAAGCACGAAGGGCACCTGCCGCTCTTCGCGATAGCCCGTGGCGGCACGCACAGGGTCAAAGACCAGATTCCAGCTGAACCGTGATGGCACGCTTGGGAAAGCTACAAAGTCGTACTGCGCAAGCAACGCGTCGCCAAAGGCCTGTTGTCCCGTGCTTGGAATCCCCGGTTCCAGCCAGGACCTTTCCGGGACAGCTTCTGGCGTCACGACATGAATGTTTGCCGCATTGAGGATCTCGGCCGCGGTCAGCGTGTGGGGTACGGCATCAAGGGCACGAAAGCCCTTGTGTACCGCCACTTCGAGGATGGCTGTCGCCGGATCGAACGCAGTATAAACCGCCCGTCGCCCTTTCGAGTTCCAGCGACCACCAACGCGGTAAGCGCCTTCGCCGCTGTCCCAGCTCTGAGCGTGCTCCGCCAAGTCGAGACGCCAGATGAGGAGCGGTCCACCCAGCGCAAAGGGGAGGGGGGTCACGCGTAGACGCCGTACTCGAGCCGCTCGAGGTGCTCTTCGACCAACTCAACCCCGGCGGGGGTCGTCAGCAGATCAACCGGCCGCCGCTGATCCAAGGCCATGGCGGGCTGGCTGAGCCAGCGCTCGGCTTCTTCCTGAGAGCCCAATACGCGTGTGGCCTTAGCCAGGATCTCGGCAAACTTCCACGCACGGCCGCTCTGCTCCTGACTGAGCACCTTTGGGCCGGTGTCCTTCTTGCGACGCTGAAAGGTGCGCAAGCTGATGCCCATGGCCTTTTCCATCACATCAGCTTCGCGCATGAACACGATAGAACCGATCAGATAGGTGAGAGCTCCGCTATCCAAGCCAATCTCGATCGCGCGATGCACATCAAGACGTGATCGCACCTGTGACCGGAAATGACGCTTGCCGCCAAGCAGCTTAACCGCGCGGTCGAGATCAGATGCGGGCTCGGCAGAGATTGCAGCGTTGCTGGCCATGATGACTGTCCGTCAAGTGTCGCCGTTTAAATGACAGATGACGCCAATCCTCGCAAGCGCTGCCGTGATAATCCCAGCGCGAAATGAGAGCCTGTGGCAGTGCCCACGGCTTGGCCAAGAGGCGAGGGTAGGGGGCTGTGTTGATCGATATGGTGAATCACCGTGACCCCATTGATTCAAAATCCTCGTGAGCCACGCCATGTGCCGTTTGCTACACCTTCGCGATGAGCGAGCGCCTGACCGACCTTACTGTACAAACCCATATCCTTCTGGCCGCGGTTGATGATGCGCGCAACGTTCGGCGAAGTTATGCAATCTCACGGGAGTGTGACCTGTTTGGCTGGCACGTCGTGACCTGGGCGTGGGGGCGAATTGATAGCCGGCCCAAGTACCGTAGCTGTGCCTTTCCTGCAGAGCAGATGGCCATCAGGTTCACACGGCGGCTACTGGCCAGGCGGTCAACCGCACGGCGGCGCATCGGCGTTGCTTATAGACCAATGGTCCAGACGGCTTAACCCGCCTTATTCATGAGCCTTCCTGTCAGGGCGTTG
>NZ_NOXT01000019.1 GCF_002251755.1 Sandarakinorhabdus cyanobacteriorum | reverse complement strand
GCCAACCCGAAATCACCCGGCCGGTGAATAATCCGGGCTACTGGGATGATCTTGTCGGAAAGGCGGCAAGCTATCCGGCGCTGTTCTACCGCTGGTTCGGCGGCTTTCCGCCCGGATTTGGCGAGGTGGAAGCAAGCTTCGGATCACCGGGAAGCTTCAAAAACTTCCTGTCAGGGAGGAACCTGTCCTATTTTGGGCCGGCCGCCTATGCCGCAGACATCGGCGCCGTGGGCCCAGACCCGATAGCGGCGGCGCTCGACCGACTGATCACTGGGCCCGGCCGCGCCTTGGTGATCAGCGGTCCCGGCGGTGTAGGCAAGACCCGGACGGCCATTGAGATTTGCCTCGCCGCTAGTGAACGTGGCTGGTGGCCGGTGCGGCTTGATCGCTTTGCATCAGCGGACGGCATCGCCATGTTGTGCCGCAGTCATGCCAGTTCAGCCAAATTGCTGTTGTTCATAGACTATGCCGAGAGTTTCCGCGCCCTCGACACTTTGCCGGAGGCTGTTTTCCGGCTTGCGCAAGATGGTGGACATCAGATTTCCATTGTCGCTTCGACACGAAACCGTGCGGCGCAACCGGTCGTCGATCAACTCTACGGCATGGAGACCGATGTCATTTCGACAGGCGGGCATGAACATGCACCAGGCTATCGGCACTGGGTGGTGGCGCGTATCCTGGCCGAAGCTCGGATTCCTGAGGCTGACAATGTTGCGGCGAGTTGTGCCGGGCTCCCAGTGATGGCGGCGTTTGCCGTCTTCCTCTACCGAGAGGCACCTGATCGCTTTGCCGAGCAGTTCGGGAATCTGGTCGCCGTCAAGGACTTCTCCTCGTGGGTTGGTCAACGCTTGATGAGCGTGGAGCAGCGCTTCGCGAGCGAACCGGTGCAGCAGGTGTTGGCTGATCTGGCGATGCGCCTGCCAATGTCCAATGCTGGTGCCAGTATATTCCGCAGCCGCTCCAACCTCCACAACCGCCTCTTCGAAGTGCTCCTGGCTGATCGCTGGATCGACGTCGATCAAGAGGGCGTTTCAGCAGCGCACGATGTGCTCGCCGATGCGATGCTTGCGCGTCACTTGATGGCAATGCCCGGCTGCGAGCAGGACCGGCTGCACGAATTGCTTGCACTTGCGCTGGATGAAGACCGGATTTTCACCGCTCTGGCAGCCCTGGATCGCCTTGCCGGTCATGCGGTGTTTGCCCGACTGTCCGGGCAAGCGGCTGTCGATCGATTGATGCTGCATCGGTACGATCTGCTCCTGTCATCATTTCCACTGTTTGTCACCAGCAGGCTGCTGCCTCCATCTGAACTCATCCCGCTGCTTGCGGGCTCTCCGCCGCTGCGCAACCGACTTTTCGGAGTATCCCAAGCATATTTGGCCATTGCCAGAGCTGCGGAATGGGCGGGTAAAAAGGGCAGCAATATTGTCGATCATGACCTGGCCGAAGCGGCGCTGGCGGACATTCTGCCATCGATTGTCGACAATTTGCGGAGCAGCATTGGATTGCGCTGCGCCCATGATTTCCAGCCAGAGATCTACCGCAGCCGCGTGACACAACGTTTGGTGGCTGAACCGCACCTGCTGGAAAGCCACCACCTGATCGTATCGCTGCTGAACGGCGGAATGCCTGCCTCCGACGTGCGATCTTATCTCGACGCATGGTTGGCCAGCGAATCGAACATTTCGGAGTCTCAGGCCTCATTTGTCTACGAGGCCTGGCTCAGCGCCGGTGGTGGCACCGAAGCGGTGGCCCGGCACGTTGCGGATTGGCTCGGCCAACACGGAACCGCGCTCGAAGCAACGTTCGTCTACAAGGCCTGGCTCGCCGCGGGTGGGTCTTGGTCGCATGTCTCTCAGGCGTGCGAGGCGTGGCTGGCCCGGAATTGGCGACGGCCTGAGGCCGTTTTCCTGACCAAATCGCTATCCCAACGGGCGGACATTTCGCGTGCCACGGCAGCGCGTATCGTCGGTTGGGCCGCGCTGCACCGGGACCATGAAGATGCGATTTTCCGGCTTAGCCGCGCGAGCCGCTGGTTCGTTGGTCCCAACCTGACCGCGCGGGCCCGGAGGCTCATCATACACGCAGTACAAAGGGTGCTGCCGGCCATCCTTGCCAAGCCCGCCATCTCGAATGCGGAGAGGGACGCTTGCTCCTATCTTTTTGGCCATATCGCGCGCTGGACACAGCGTGATGGCGATTGGGACGTTTTGGTGGCGCTTTTCTGTGCAGGGTTGCGTGACGGGCGCATTTTCCATTTCGCCCGAGGTATGCCTCCGCGGGCTTGGGCAATTTTGCTTTATGAAGCGGTGAAGCTCGGCAAACTTGACCCGGTTGCGGAACCTGTGGCGAACGCCCACGCGCACCAGCTCGTGCGACAGTCAGTCGGGCCCACGTCGTACGCAGCACTTGTTGCCCGAGGTGCCTTTGGGTCGACCATTCCGGCGCTTCAAGACGTTTGATGACTTCGCCCCACATGCGCTTCTGTAACGTCGCCCTTATGTGATGACGCCCTTGCGCATTCTGGCCTGTCCCCGGCCACCATTGCCATCTACGCCAATCCCGATGATTGCGGCTGGTTATCGTGATCCCGGTCAGGGCCGCGCCAGTTGGTATCGCCTCGGTGGCGCTTCTCTATGCTGGCGGTTCTAATCAACAGGTGCCCACGCACGAAATCCGATTGGCCGGCCAATGGTTGCAGATGGAGCCCGAGGGTCGGCGCAATGCAATGCGGCTCGGAGCCAGCCGTCCACCCGCACGCGGCGATAAGCCTGCTGTGGCTCCAGCCATGTCCAATATGCTGTCAAAAGAGGGACGGCGTCTTGCAGCGCCATGGTCAAGAGACCTTCCCACGCTGGCTCCCCGGGCAGGATTCGAACCTGCGACAACTCGATTAACAGTCGAGGGCTCTACCGCTGAGCTACCGAGGAACAGCGTGGGAGCGCTCCCTTAGCGGGGGGCGCGGGGCTTGCCAAGGGGTTTGGCGGCAAAAAATTCAGCTGGCGAATTGTTCCAGGCTGATCCGGTCATCAAGCGCATATTCCGGATCGAACATCAGCTCCAGGCTGATGCTCCGGTCCATTGCGATGCGGACATGGGCCACGTCGCGCACTTCCATCTGGTCGGCCACCGCCGAAACCGGGCGCTTGCGGGCTTCGCGCACTTCGAATTCGATCTGGCTCGCCGCTGGCAGCAGGGCGCCGCGCCAGCGCCGGGGGCGGAACGGCGAAATGGGGGTCAGCGCCAGCAGATCGGCTTCCAGCGGCAGGATGGGGCCGTTGGCCGAGAGATTATAGGCGGTGGAGCCGGCCGGCGTGGACACCAGCACACCATCGCAGATCAACTCCTCCATCCGGGTCTTACCGTCGATGGCAATGCCGATCTTGGCGGCCTGGCGGGTTTCGCGAAGCAGCGACACCTCGTTGATCGCCGGGTAGGACACGCTGCGCCCCGATGCCGTGGTCGCCGTCATCTGCAGCGGGTGCAGCACGAAGGTCTTGGCACTGGCAACCCGTGCCACCAGGTCCTTTGCCCTGAAATCATTCATCATGAAGCCAACCGTGCCGCGGTTCATGCCAAACATCGGCTTGGGGTCTTTCAACTGCATGGCCTCGTGCAGGCAGTGCAGCAGGAACCCGTCGCCGCCCAGCGCCACCACCACATCGGCATCACGCACCGGCACGAAGTCATATTGCGTGCGCAGCGCGTCGCCGGCGGCGCGGGCCACATGGCTGTCAGACGCGAGCAGAGCGAGCTTCATCATTTTTCCCCCCGAATAACCGGCATGTCAGCCGCCAGTCAGGCTCATGTGCCGGGCAACGGCGGGCCGGGCGCCGCGCCGATCGATCATGAAATCATGGCCCTTGGGCTTGCGCGCGATCGCCTCGTCAAGCGCGGCATCCAGATCGGCATCGCTGCTGGTGCGGCGAATGACAGCGCGCAAATCGGCCTGATCATCCTGGCCCAGGCACATGTAGAGCTGCCCCGTGGCGGTGAGGCGGACGCGGTTGCAGCTTTCGCAGAAATTGTGGGTGAGGGGGGTGATGAAGCCCAGTTGCAGACCCAGTTCCTCCACCCGGACATAGCGGGCAGGCCCGCCGGTGCGGTGGGGCAGATCCGTCAGCGTGAAGCGCTGTTCCAACTGCCGGCGCACGGTGGACAGCGGCAGATATTGATCAACCCTGTCCTGATCAATCTCGCCCAGAGGCATGGTTTCAATGAAGGTCAGATCATGGCCGCCGCGGGCCGCAAATTGCATCAGATCAATGAGTTCATGGGCATTTTCATGCGCCAGCGCCACGGTGTTCAGCTTCACCTTCAGGCCGGCGGCACGGGCGGCGGCAATGCCGTCGAGCACCTGCGGCAAGCGGCCCCAGCGCGTGATCCGGGCAAAGCGATCGGCGTCCAGCGTATCCAGGCTGATGTTCACGCGGCGCACGCCGGCGGCAAACAGATTGTCGGCGTGGCGGGCCATCTGGCTGCCGTTGCTGGTGAGCGTGAGTTCGTCCAGATCGCCGCTTTTCAGGTGGCGGCCCAGGCTTTTCACCAGATCCTCGATGCCGCGCCGCACCAGCGGTTCGCCGCCGGTGAGCCTGAGCTTGCGGGTGCCGCGCCGGATGAAGGCGCTGGCCAGCCGGTCAATCTCCTCCAGGCTCAGCACCTCTGATTTGGGCAGGAAGGTCATGTCTTCCGCCATGCAATAGACACAGCGGAAATCGCAGCGATCGGTCACCGAAACCCGCAGATAGCTGATCGCGCGGCCGAAGGGATCGACCAGCGGGCGCGTTGGATTCTTGGCCGCATCGGCGGCCGAAACGGCGGCAGCGGTGGACGACATAGCAACAGCCTGTGGCAACAACTGTGCGGAACGCAAGCCAAATTGGGCCCCCGGCGGCCATTTCGGTGATTTTGGCTGGACAGGGCGGCGCGGCACAGGCAACCCGGCAGACACGCGACGACATTCGGATAGAGAGTGCGTGTGACGGCCGCTGCGTATCATGAGCCTGTGTTGATCATTTCCCCTCGCTATGCCGATGATCTGGCAGCGATGGCGCAGGCGGCCGGCCTGTCGCCCCGGCTGGAACGGGCGCCCATGGCCGCCGCGGCGCGCTTTGCGGCGGAACCGGCCCGTGTGGTGGTGGTGGATGCGCGCGGCGCCCTGCCGGCCGGCCTGGCCGTGGCCCAGGCGCTGGGCGGCCCGGTGGAAGCCCAGCGCAGCGCCATGCTGGTGCTGCTGTCGCGCGGGGATGCCGAAGCGGCACAGGCCGCCCTGGCCGCGGGCGCCACATCCGTGCTGGTTTCCCCCTTTGGCGGCGAAGCCTTTGCCAACGCCCTGCGGCTGGCCGATCGCCACGCCGCCCGGCTGGCCAAGGTGGCCGCCACCCCCGGCGCCCCGGTGCTGGCCGGCGACACGCTGACCGGCCTGGCCGACAGCGAGCGGCTGGTGGACTGGCTGGATGCGGCCGTCGTGGCCGGGCGGCCGGTGGCGGTGATCATGCTGGGCGTTGCCCGGCTCGCCCAGATTTCCATGCTGCACGGCCGCGACGTTGCCGATCGGCTGCTGGTGGCCATCGCCCGCCGGCTTGGCCCGCTTGCCGATGGTCCGGCCCAGCGCGGCGAATCGCGCCTGCTGGGCCGGCTGTCCGGCTCTGATTTCGCCCTCGCCGTGGCCGGCCATGGCGGCGAAACGGCAATGACCGATCTGGCCCGCCAGCTGGTCCAGGCGTTCCAGCGGCCCTTTGCCATTGATGATCGCCTGATCAATGTGGCCGGCCGCGCCGGGCTGGCCATGAACACGGCCAGCGAAGATGGCGGCCACGGCCTGCTGCGCGAAGCCAGCCTGGCGCTGGCCAAGGCCCGGCTGCGCGAACCCGGCGCGGTCGCCCGCTTTTCCGCCGAAGCCGAAGGCGCCCTGCTGCGCCGCCAGGCCGATCTGGAATCGGGCCTGTATCGCGCCATCGGCGATGGCGATATCGCCCTGCTGTTCCAGCCCCAGGCCCGGCTGGAAACCGGCCGCATCGAAGGGGTGGAGGCGCTGGTGCGCTGGGATCATCCGGTGCATGGCCGGCTTTCGGCCGCCACCCTGCTGGAAACCGCCGCCTCGGTGGAACTGGCCGTGGTGCTGGGCCGGCACATCCGCGCCCGCGCCATCGCCGCCGCCGCCGCCTGGACGGGGCCGCTGGCCGGCCTGAAACTGTCGATCAATGTCACCGCCGCCGATCTGGCCGATGCCGATTTTGTCGATACGCTGGCCACCGATCTGGCCCGCGCCGGCCTTTCCCCCCGCCGCCTCGTGCTGGAAGTGACGGAAGACGCGGTGATCGACGATATGGACGGCGCCGCCGCCACCCTCGCCCTGCTGCGCCGCGATGGCGTGACGGTGGCGCTGGATGATTTCGGCACCGGCTACTCCAGCCTCGCCCGGCTGGCCCGCCTGCCGGTGGACGTGATCAAGCTGGACCGCAGCTTTGCGCAAGGGCTGGTCGGCACCGACCGCGAGAAGCTGGTGGTGACCGCCATGATCAGCACCGCCCGCCGGCTTGGCCTGTCGGTGGTGGCCGAAGGCGTGGAAGACGATGTGCAACGCGCCGCCGCCCAGGCCGCCGGCTGCCACCTCGTCCAGGGCTATTGCGTCGCGCCACCCCTCGACGAAATCAGCCTGGCCGCCCTGTGCACCAACAACGGCAACGCCGTCGGCACAGCCTGAAACACCCCCCCCTCACCATCCGCGTGGCCAAGAGCCTGCCGCGGCGAAGGCCAGGGGCGGTGGCGCTATCGCAGAAGTGGAAACGCGCCTCCGGCGGGCAGGGTCGCAGACCCTGCACCCGGGGCTTTTGGGACAGGCACAACCCTCCAACTTCGTCCCGCGTTTAATGGGGCCAGAGACCTTGTTGAAACGTTGGCGTATGAGCCATCTAACCCGCCTTATTCATGAGCCTTCCTGTCAGGGCGTTG
>NZ_NOXT01000015.1 GCF_002251755.1 Sandarakinorhabdus cyanobacteriorum | reverse complement strand
TCGCCAACCCGAAATCACCCGGCCGGTGAATAATCCGGGTTGATGACCGAGCCGATGCCGCCCGTTTGCAGCGTGGCGCGGCCAGACTTGTAGACTTCGACCCCGGCCACGCCTTCCGACGCCAGGTTGGCAAAGTCGAAGCTGCGCGACGCCGGCGCTTCGCAGCAGCTGCCCAGGCCCGACGCCGGCATCTGGCGGCCGTTCAGCAGCACCAGGTTGAAATCAGGGCCGAAACCACGGACGGTGACCTTGGAACCTTCGCCCACCTGACGGTCGATCGACACGCCGGTGATGCGCTGCAGCGATTCCGCCAGGTTGGTGTCGGGGAACTTGCCGATGTCTTCGGCCGAAATCCCGTCAACGACGCCCAGCGCATCGCGCTTCAGGCCGAGGGTTTTCTGCAAGCTGGCCCGGATACCGGTGACCACCAGCTCTTCGGCTTCGGTCGTGGCGGCGGCCGCCTGCTCCTGCGCCGCAACCGGCGCCGCGGCGGAACCCAGCGCCAACACGGACGCACCCATCATCAGACGGCCGAATGCCGGACGGAACGACTTGATCATCAGCGATTCTCTCCCCCAGATCGCTCATCCGTCCTTCGATCAGGAACGGTTGTGAACGTTCACTAATGACATTTGCTATATGAGAAAGTTCCCTTCGTCAAGACGCATTCCAGCCTGCCAGGGGGCTCCCGGCCCATCCAAATGGGGCTTCAGTCGAAGCGCAGCCGCGCCAGTGCCGCGGTCGCCGCATCGGCCTGGGCGGTGCCGCCGGCCATGTCGAACAAGGCCAGGCCATCGATCACCGCCAGCAACAGGGCGGCAAGCTGCCGGCGCTCGGCACTGGCCGGCCGGTCCATCCGCGCTTCCAGCCAGGCCATGAACTGATCGAGGATCTGGCTGGCAATGGCGGGAAACGGCGGCTCCTGCCGCGCTGCGGCGGCCGCGATGTCCAGCCACAGCCGCATCGATGGCTGCATGGCCGGGCTGCGCACCAGCAGGCTCGCCGCCACCAGCAGGCGTTCCGGCGGCATCGGCTCGGCGGGCAAGGCCGCATCCAGACCCTCCGCAAAGCCATCAGCAATCCGGCCGATCACCGTGCCCAGCACATCGGCCTTGTCGCGGAAATAATAAAGCAGCATCCGGTCGCTGATCCCGGCAGCCGCTGCCAGCGGGCGCAGACTGGTCTGCGCCAGCCCGGTGGCCAGCAAATGCGCAGACAGCGCCGCAATCACCCGCTCGCGCTGTTCCTGCCTGATCCGCATGTTCCCCCTTGTAGCACTTGCTACAGATGCTAGTGTCCACAGCCACCCGCTGCCATCGTGGCAACAAGGAGCCCGCCATGCAATCGCTGCGCACGGATGACGCTCGCTTTCACGGCCTGCCCGGCTTTGCCTTCACGCCACATTATCTGCTTGATCTCCCTGGCCGGCCTGGCTTGCGCCTGCATTATCTCGACGAAGGCCCGCGCGATGCTGCCGTCACCTTCCTGTGCCTGCATGGCCAGCCGACATGGTCCTACCTCTATCGCAAGATGGTGCCCATCTTCGCTGCGGCCGGTCATCGCGTGGTGGCGCCCGATCTGTTCGGCTTCGGCCGGTCTGACAAACCCATCGACGAGGCGGTCTACAGCTTCGATTTCCACCGCGACACGCTGCTCGCCTTCATCATCGCGCTCGATCTGCGCAATATCGCGCTGGTCTGCCAGGATTGGGGCGGCATCCTGGGCCTCACCCTGCCGCCGGCGCTGCCCGATCGCTTCGGCCGGCTGCTGGTGATGAACACCACCATCCCGGTGGGCGAACCTGTCAGCGAGGGGTTTGACCGCTGGCGCGCCTTCAACCGCAGCCGGCCGGATCTCGACATCCCGGCCCTGATGAAACGCTCCCAGCCCGACATGACCGATGCCGAAGCCGCCGCCTACGGCGCCCCCTTCCCCGATGCCCTCCACAAGGCCGGGGTGCGGCGCTTTCCGGAACTGGTGATGACCGCGCCCGACATGCCGGGCGTCGCCACCGCCCGCGCCGCGGCGCGCTGGTGGCAGCAGGAATGGCGCGGCCCCAGCTTCATGGCCGTCGGCATGGCCGATCCGGTGCTGGGGCCCGACGTGATGGCCCGCTTGCGCGGCATCATCCACGGCTGCCCGGCGCCACTCGAAATCGCCGATGGCGGCCATTTCGTGCAGGAAAAGGGCGATATCATCGCCCGCGCCGCCTTGCAGGCCTTCGGGCTCTGATCATGGCCAGCGGCACCACCAGCGGCATTGCCTGGATTGCGGCCGGCACCGCCGATCCGGCGCGGCCCAGCCTTCTCCTCATCCATGGCGCCGGCGGCAACAGCAGCGCCTGGTGGCAGCAGTTCGCCGCCTTCGCCGCCCACCGCCATGTCGTCGCCTATGATCTGGCCGGCTTTGGCCATTCGGCCGCGCTGCCGGCGGGTGCCGATGCCTATCAGGCGCTGGTCGGGGCAGCGGTTGACGTGCTGGCCGCCGCCGGCGCCAGCCGTGCCGATGTCGTCTGCCAGTCCCTCGGCGGCTGGACGGGTCTGCGCCTGGCCCTGGCCCGGCCGGATCTGGTCAACCGCCTGGTGCTGTGCTGCACGCTGGCCGGCATCGCCCATCCCCCCGGCCTCGCCGCCTTCCAGCAGGCCACGGCCCGCATGGACGCGCGTGGCCCGGCCGCCCTTGGCCTCACGCCGGGCTTTGAAGCCCGCGAACCCGCCAAGACCCTGCTCTACCGCCAGATCGGCGCGGCCAACCCGCCGCTGGACCCGGCGCTGGGCGGCGCGATGTTCGCGCCGACGCTGCTGATCCCGCCGGCAGCGCTGTCGGCCATAAAGCTGCCCGTGCATCTGATCATGGGCGCCGATGATCCGATCTGGCCGCCGGCCAGCCTGTCCGGCATGCTGTCCGCCGTGCCGTCTGTGGCCGAACATGTGATGCCAGGCGCCGGCCACTCGCCCTATTTCGAGCAGCCGGACGATTTCAACCGCCTGCTGGCCGCCTGCCTTGCCTGACCATCACCGCCCCTGAAACACCGCCGGGCGGCGCTGCACAAAGCTCATGATGCCCTCGGCGGCATCGGCGCTGGCCATCACCCGGTCGCGGATGCCCGGGATGGCGGCGATGGCCGCCTGCTCACCCTGCTCGATATAGGTGCGGCCAGCCAGCTTGGTGGCGCGAATGCCCAGCGGCGCGCAGGCGGCAATCTGTTCGGCCAGCGCCATCGCGCGCTCCACCTGCGTGCCGGCCGGCACCACTTCCTGCACCAGCCCGATGCGATGCGCCTCGGCCGCGCCGAATTCGTCACAAAGGAACAGGTGATACATGGCGTTGCCCCACCCGGCGCGGGTGACATAGCGGAAATGCGCACCGCCCAGGGGCGCAATGCCGCGCTTGGCCTCCATCTGGCAGAAGCGCGTGTCGTCGGCCGCAACGATGATATCCCCGGCCAGCGCGATCTCGATGCCGATGGTGAAGCAGATGCCCTGCACCGCCGTCACGATCGGCTTGCTGCCCTGCTTCTTCAGGCCAAAGGGGTCGATCTGGCCCTCGGCCAGCGGCTTGGCCGTGGCAGTGGGGCCAAAGAATTTCGGCATGTCGAGCCCGGCGGTGAAATGCTCACCCACCGCGCACAACACCCCCACCCACAGGTCGTCGTCCTGCTCCAGCAGGGTCAAGGCCGCGGCCAGCTGCTCCATCATTGCCGGCACAAAGCTGTTCTTCTTGGCGGCATTGTCGATGATGATCTTGAGGATATGGCCGTGCCGCTCGTGCCGCACCTGGCCTTCGCCGTTCTCGCTCATGATGCTCTCCTTGATGCTGCCCGGGCTCAGGCCAGGTAGGAAATGCCCAGCCATTCGGCGATCAGCGCGGGCTTGTTGCTGCCCTCGATCTCCACCGTGGCCTCGGTTTTCGACAGGAATTCCTTCGGCCCGCGATCAATGATCTCCTTCAGCACGAAGCGGCCACGCACACGGGCACCGGCCTTCACCGGGCTCAACAGGCGCACCCGGTCAAAACCATAATTCACCGCCATCGCCCGGCCGGCGATCTTCGGCTGGGCATCAAAGGCCATGGCGGCCAGCATCGACAGGCTGAGGAAGCCATGCGCCACCGTCCCGCCAAAGGGCGTCGCCGCCGCCCGCGCCGGATCGACATGGATGAACTGGTGATCCTCCGTCACGTCGGCAAAGGCATCAATGCGGCCCTGGTCGAGCAGGAACCAGCGCGACACCCCAAGCTCCTGCCCCACCAGGGCGCGATAGTCGGCAAGCGAAATCCCGGACATCTGCACTCCCCCTCCTCAAACCGCAGGCTACCGGCAGAAAACTGGCAACATATTGTCATGCAAAGCCTACCTCGATCGCCGAACTGCGGCGTGCAGGCCGCCGACCAATAGGTCCGCTCTGAATGTGCATTTCCGCCGTTTTTATATCTCAAAAAATCCGAACATGGACTTTTCACCGGCCATCATTCACATTGGCCAGCTATGGAATTCAGCATGATGGTCATCATGCAGAGAGTCAAGCGCAAGGGTACAGCATGGGCCATTCACGGGCGGAAAAAGCACAAAGCCGCGAGCGTATCATCACGGCTGCAGCCCAGACCATCCGCGAACGCGGCATAGATGCGCTCAGCATCGGTGAGCTGATGCGGTCGGTCGGCCTGACCCACGGCGCCTTCTATGTGCATTTTGAATCGCGCGATGCGCTGGTGGCCGCCGCCCTTGAACGCGCCCTGCTGGATGGCGAGGCGGCGGCCGCTGCCGCTCGGCGCGGCGTCGGCAAGCGCACGGTCAAATCCATCCTCAACAATTATCTCAGCCGCGCCCACCGCGATGCGCCGGGCGCCGGCTGCGCCGTGGCGGCGCTGGCCGGCGATGTGGCGCGCAGCGGCCCCGCCACGCGCCGCGCCATGATCCAGAAGCTGGACAATTATCTGGCCGCGATGGCCGAAGCCCACGGCGGCGCGCCAAGGGATGAGGTCGCGGATTTCAGCCTGGCGGCCTGGTCAACCATGATCGGCGCCATCGCCTTGTCGCGGGTCTTCGCCGGCGATCCCCGTTCAGACCAGGTGCTGGCCGCCGCCCGAAAGATGATCCTGGATGCCGAACAACGACCATCCGACCCAGTGCCCAAGCCGCCAGCAGCGACGCCATGATGGGAAGGAACTGAATGCCAGCCACGGCTCTCAAACCCATGCCATGAAGCGCGTGGTCAAAGCACCGCCGCTGGTCGTTCCCCAATGGTAGTGGTCCGCCCAGCAGGACTCGACCCCCACCTGCGGAGCAGGCCGACAACCAAATCGCAGGTTCGATGCGCAAACTTGCCGGAAATTGGCGCGCCAAGCACGACGAAAGCGGGCACTCAAATCATTGGGAAATTTCAGTGCCACTGCCGGGCCCACACGCCTTCAGCCCCAACAGCGCTACCGGTTTAGCCTCATGAAGCCAGCTGGCAACATATCCGTGCTGCCCGTGCCGGCAGCCCCTTCAGATCGCTTTCAGGCAGCCGAGGACTTCACGGCAAGCCATCTGGCCCTCGATCCTGCCCGTGTCAGGGTGTGGCCAGGCAACGCCCGCCGGTACGATCGCCTGAATGCAACCAACTGCCGCGAATTGATCGATTCCATGATCGATGCTGGCGGCCAGCAGGTGCCTGCCATTCTTCGCCGTACTGACGGCCATCCCGACTTCGATTTCGAGGTAATCGCAGGTGTCCGCCGTCACTTTGCGGTGTCGTGGCTGAAGGCCCATGGTCATACCCACTTCCAGTTTCTCGGCGTGGTCCATGAACTGACCGATGAACAGGCCTTCTTCATTGCCGACCTGGAGAATCGCACGCGAAAGGACGTATCTGACATTGAACGGGCCCGGAGCTATCGCGCGGCGCTCGACAGCCATTATCACGGCAGTCAATCACGAATGGCCGCAAGGCTCCGCATCTCGAAGGGTTGGCTATCGAAGATGCTGACTGTGGCCGACGTGCCGGATACCATCCTCGAGGCCTTCGAGAACGTGGAGAAGGTCTCTCTTGCAGGGCTGTATCCGGTGGCAAGGCTTCTCTACGACCCTGCCACAGCTCGAGCTGTTGTCGAGGAGGCCGCCCGGATTGCAACCGAGAATGGCAACCGGTCTTGGGACAAGGCGAAGCCCATTCCGGAACCGGAGGTGATCCGCCGGCTGAAATCTGTTGCACTAGGGCGATCACCATCGCTGCAGCAGAAGGCGCCCGAATCATCATCGTTTCCGACACAGTCCATTGGTCTTGAAGTTCAGAGCCCTGATGGCCATTCGATCGTTACCGTAATCGACGTCGACGTGCGGGGGATTACATTGCGCCTGCATAATCAGCCAGGCGTGCAGCACGAGGACGTGCTGCTGGCGGTCGCGAAGGTGATGGAACAACTGGGTCGATAGGCCGCCGGACCGAAAGCCTGAAAGTTTCCTGCAGGAAACTTTCAATGGCTGATTGCTCTCGTCTGGTCGGCCTGCAGTTTGAAGTCGACTAGTTGTCTCCCATTTGGCCCGGAGCGAACGGACTGTAACCACTGAGCAGAATGCGGAAGCAGCCCTCATAACGCTGTTAATCATTGAGCGCCACCTCCCCAAGGCCGCGCCTTGATTTGCCTTTCAGCTCGCGCGCCTATCTTCTGACATGCCAGACTTACGATCTGTCTTGTAAATCGGTGCGCTAGACTGGCTTAAACGCTGGGTGCTCAGACTTAACGTTTTCGTACAGATATTGTATCTAGGCCTTATGGAAAAAAATCAGACAGGTCGCGTCCCGGCAGGTGGTGTAGGTTATGAGGGTAGC
>NZ_NOXT01000041.1 GCF_002251755.1 Sandarakinorhabdus cyanobacteriorum | reverse complement strand
GCAACGCCCTGACAGGAAGGCTCATGAATAAGGCGGGTTAACTCCCAGACGATCTTCGAGCTGTTTGACCTTTCGGCTCAGGGTGATCTGCTTGACGTTGAGGCTCGCAGCAGCGCGAGAGAAGCTCTTCGCATCGGCAGTCGCAACCGCATACCGCAGTTGGCGAATTTCGATCACGGTTCGTACCGCCGATCTGTGGCCATTACGCCGCTATCTTCGCCAGACGTTCTCCAATGATGGCATTGGCCTGCGCCATGATGTCATCGACCAGCTGCTGGCAGGTGGGGATATCGTTGATCAGCCCGACGACCATGCCGCAGCTCCAGGCGCCGGCTTCCATTTCGCCGTTGATCATGATGCGGGGATAGACGCCCGCAACTTCGTCGATGATGTCTTCGAACTTGATCGCGCTGCCCAGTTCCTTTTCCTTTGTGATCAGCCGTTCGACGGCGGCATTGGTCAGTACCCGTTCGGTGTTGCGCAAGGGGCGCATGACGAGCCGCGTGTCGAGCTCGGTCGCGGCAACGATCGCCTGTTTCACATTTTCGTGCACCGGTGCTTCCTTGGTGGCGATGAAGCGGGTGCCCATGTTGATGCCGTCTGCGCCGAACGAAAGCGCGGCAACCAGGCTGCGGCCATCGGCGATCCCGCCCGAGGCGACGAAGGGAATTTCCAGTTCATCGGCCGCGCGCGGCAACAGGATGAAGTTGGGCACATCATCTTCGCCCGGATGGCCACCGCATTCGAAACCGTCGACCGACACCGCATCGCATCCGATGCTTTGCGCCTTGAGCGCGTGGCGCACCGAGGTGCATTTGTGGATCACCTTGACGCCGGCATCCTTGAAATAGGGAAGGACCGAAGCGGGGTTGTTGCCGGCAGTTTCAACCACTTTGACGCCGCCGTCGATGATGGCCTTCACGTAACCCGGATAATCGGGCGAGCTGACGGTGGGCAGGAAGGTCAGGTTCACGCCGAACGGCTTGTCGGTCATATCGCGGCAGCGCGCGATTTCATTGGCGAGATCGGCGGGGGATTTCTGCGTCAGGCCGGTGATGATGCCCAGCGCACCCGCGTTCGAAACCGCCGCCGCCATTTCGGCAAAGCCGACATAATGCATGCCGCCCTGCATGATCGGATGCTCGATCCCGAACATTTCGGTGATGCGCGTTTTCATGGTCTCTATCCTCTTTCTGCTTTAGGCGTACATTGTACGTTTATTGACATGGCCACGCTTGTCAAGCCTCGCAGCAGCTATTTTTTGATCGACCCGATATCTTTCGTGCTGGCGATGAGCAGCAGCCAGCCCAGCACCAGTGCCAGCGCCCCGGTCAGCCCGAACAGCTGCGCCGCGCTCGCCCGACCGACCGAAAGGCCCGCCGCAATCGCCACCAGAAGGATCCCGCCAAGGAAAAACGGCGGCGCGCGGCGCGCGTGGACGGCGCCGGCATTGATAAACGTGGCGCAGGAAATTGTCGCCATCGCATGAATGGTCTGAATCTGCCCGAAACGGACCAGATCGACATTCGGCAGATGATTCGCCAGATGCGCCGACAGCATCACGGCCAGGGCACCTGTCGCTGCGGCCAACGCGCCAAGCATCATCCAGATCCGCTGCGACCACAACAGCCGGAATCCGCGCTTCAGCGGCGCATTACGCGGCCACCGGCACGCGCGCGGTGGTCAGCATCTGCCGTGCCTCGGCTGTCGTCGCGACATCACAGCCGAGTAGACGAATGATGTCGCCCGCCTTCTCCACCAGCTGCGCGTTGGTTTGCGCCGGAACGCCCAGATCGAGATACAGATTATCCTCCAGCCCGACACGGACATGGCCGCCGAGCAGGATAGTTTGGGCAACGATCGGGAATTGATGCCGCCCGACGCCAAAAGCGAACCACAGCGCGTCGGGGGGCAGCAGGCTTGCAAGGAACATCAAACTGGCCGGCGTCGCAGGCGCCCCCCAACTAACCCCCATGCACAGCTGGAACAGGCCGGGGCCATCGAGCCGGCCGTCGGCAATCATGGCCTTGGCCAGTTCGATGCCGCCTGCGTCGAACACTTCGAGTTCGGCGATTGCGCCCGCCGTGCGGGCCATGGCGGCGATCTCGGCGATATGCGAAGGCGTGTTGATAAAGGCCGCGCTGCCCAAATTCATCGTGCCCATATCCAGGCTGCAGGCATCGGGGCGCAGCGCCGCCACATGCTGCGCGCGCGCGCGGGGGGAAGACAGGGTGGTTCCCGGACCGGGCACCAAAACGTCATCCGTCCCCGGCACATATCGCCCGCCGATGCCGGTGGTCAGGTTGATGACCAGATCGGGGGCGCCCGCGCGGATGGCGTCATAAACCTTTCGGTAGAGGTCGAGCGCCATGCTCGCCTTGCCGGTTTCGGGATCGCGGACATGGACATGGACGATGGACGCGCCTGCCGCCGCCGCGCCCAGCGCGCTTTCGATGATCGCAGCGGGCGACACCGGCACGGCATCGGATTTCAGATGATTGTCCGACCCGCCGGTAATGGCGCAGCACAGCATGACCTTGCGTTTCATCGTCCGCTCCCTCTTTGTGTCCGTTGCCCGTCAATCAGAAACGCAAATGGCTTCGCCGTTATAAGCGTCGGACCCAGCGAGCCACAGCAGCACTTGCGCCGCTGATTCAAGGTTGATCGTGAAGCCAAGTTCCACACCGGTGCGGCTGAAACGCGGGCCACCCTTGGCGGGCTTTTCGCTGAACGCCGGAAAGCGAACCGCAGTCCAGCGCGTGCGGCTGGCGCGCAAATCACGCTCCATATCTTCCTTGTCGGCGATGATCGGTTGCAGCCAGCGAACAAAGACAGGCAGCACGAATTTGCGAAAAAAAGCGGTGCCCGAACCATCGACGCCGATGTTCGAGACCGCGACCATCCGTGTGCTCCGATCGCCAATCGCCGCCAGCAGCCGCCGGTTGCCGTCTGCGCAGATGCTGGTAGGCTTGCCATCACCCTTGCCGCCGACGCCGAGCGACTGGATCACGGCGTCGACGCCAGCGACCAGCGGTTCCAACGCCGTGGTAAGCACATCGCCAGCCACCACTTTCACGCCGTCTGGCACCGCTCCCAGTTTTTCAGGGGTTCGCACCAGCACGGTAATTTCGTGTCCGGCACGAACCCCTGCGTCGAGCACGGTACGACCCAGAGTGCCCGACGCCCCAAAAAGCAAAATCTTCATCTTAGGCTCCCTGCTTCTGGAATTGCATCGCGCCCGGCTCGCCTCCGCGCCAGGCTCCGGTGATTTTCTTTTCGCGCTTCTCAAATTCCAGGAAGCCTCCGAACAGGGGCTTGGCCGGATCGGAGCCTTCGCCGCTGCCAATTTTGAGCAATTGCAGACAATGCCATTCGAGGATGGCCAGCGTGTTCAGCCCCTTCATCATCTTGAAATTGCTGTTCGGCCCCAGGAATTTGGGGCGTGCCAGCCGCAGCGCGCGTTCCATCGCGGGCAGATCGGTGATCTGTCCCTTGAGCAGCTTGGCGACACTTTCGGGATCGGTCGCCAGCGGGCGCCCGACGCCGACCAGATCGGTCGCGCCGCTTTCAATCGCCGCATTCATCCCGTCGCGCGACCGGAAACCGCCCGTGACCAGCAACGGGGTTTTCACCGCAGCGCGGATTTGGGAGGCATATTGCAGGAAGTACGCCTCGCGCGCCGCTGTGCTGCGCGACAAGGCTTCGAACCCGTCGGACATGGAGCCGCCTTCGCCCGACGCCATGGCCGGGCTTTCATAGGTGCCACCCGAGATTTCGAGCAAGTCGAGTCCCTCGGCTTCCAGCCACTTGGCGACTTGCAGCGAATCGTCGCTGTCAAACCCGCCCTTCTGGAAGTCCGACGAATTGAGCTTGACCCCGACGCCGAACGACGCGCCAGTGGCCGCACGAATCCGGCGGACGGTTTCGACCAGCAAGCGCGCCCGGTTCTCCAGACTGCCCCCCCAGCGATCGTCGCGCAGGTTTGAAAGCGGGGAGAGGAACTGGTTGATCAGATAGCCATGCGCGCCGTGCAGCTGAACCCCCGCAAAGCCGAGATCGCGAGCGATCTGCGCGCCTGTCACAAACGCCTCGATCACGACTTCGATCCGCGTGTCGCTCATCGTCATCGGTGCGGCATATTTGCCGCCCGGCAGGATGACTGCGATATCCGAGGCCGAATCAGGCCGGGGGTTCAAGGCCTTGGGCGTTTGCCGTCCGGCGTGGCTAAGCTGCGCCCACAGTTGTGCTCCACCGGCCTGAGCCACCTCGGCCCATTGGCGCGCCATGGCGCGATCATTGTCGGTCATATGCGCATCGAAAACGACATTGCCAGCGCGTTCCAGATGCCGCCGGTCGACCGGAACATTGCCCGTCAGCAGCAGCCCTGCGCCGCCGTTACCCCAGATTCGGTACAGATCAATCAGCCCTGGCGTTGCCGCATTGGCGGGTCCCGCCAAACCTTCAGACATCGACGCCTTGGCAATGCGGTTCACCAGCTTGCTTCCATTCGGAAAGACAAAGTCGCTTCCTATGACTCCTGCGGACCCAGCTTGATGGTTCACGTGCTTCTCCACTCTGATCGTTCAATCTAAATTGCACCTTGCAACTGGAATGCTAGTTATGTACGCTGTACGTGTTATGCAAGAACAATAATTCGAATATGGGAGAGGGCGATGCTGGGGGATGTCCGCGCGGCGACACTTATAACCGGGGCTTCCTCGGGAATTGGCGAGGAACTGGCCTACCGTTTTGCGCAAAACAGAGACCCGCTCGTGCTGGTCGCGCTTCCCCCGGACGCCGCAGCTTTGCAACGCGTTGGCGCCAAATGCCGGGAGCTCGGCGCGGCAGAAGTGCACTGCATCGAGGCCGATCTTTCAAGAGCCGATTCGATCGATGCGATAGAGCGCGAGCTCACAGCATTGGGTCTATACCCGAGAATTCTTGTCAACAATGCCGGCTTTGGCGTCATGACGCCCTTTGCGTCGGGCTCAGAAGAACAACAGATCAAATCGATCCTGGTCAATTGCGTGGCTCTCACCGCGCTCAGCCGCCGTTTTTTGCCGGGCATGATCGCGCGGAAAAACGGTGGAATCCTGAATACGGCCTCCACGGGAGGAATGGTGCCGGGCCCCGGAATGGCGATCTATTTCGCAACAAAGGCCTTTGTGATCAGCCTGACCGAGGCGCTGGAGCACGAATTGCGCGGAACCGGCGTTAGTGTGACGGCACTTTGCCCTGGCCCTACGGTAACGGCGTTTCTGGAACGGTCTGGAATGACCAATTCGCAGATGTTCGTCAGCATGAAGGCGATGACCGCGTCCGAAGTTGCAGAAATCGGATACCGGGCCTTCCAACGGCGCAAGACCGTTCAGATTGCCGGAGTTCGCAACTGGTTCGCAATGCTTGGCTTGCGGCTGATGCCGCGCCGGATGCGGTTGAACACCATCTGGAAACTGCATCAGCCGACAACGGCCGGCTGAACGGAATCCGTTGATTTGGTCCAGCCCATCGCCCCGTCGAAACAGCGTTCAGCGCGCTGCATCGCTCCCCACCAGGCGAAAAATGCCGGGAATGGAATCCTGCAAAAGTTGCTGCACGTTGACGCCGAACACCAGTTTGTGGGCGTGATGCAGCGCCAGCAGGCCGTGCATCTGCGCCCAGACCAAATGCGCGGTGCGCGCCGGATCCGCGTCGCTGGCAGTGCTGGTCAAATAGCCGGAAACGCAATCGACCATCACATCCCACGGACGGGCATCGCGCAGCCGTTCCGGGCCGAATCTCCCGACAACCTCGCGATAATCGTCAAATTGCCACGCGTTGAACAGCAGTTCATATTCCGGGCCGTGCGTCAGCCCGTAAGAGATATAGGCGCGGCACACCTGCTCAAGCCGCTCTTCGGCGTCTTCGCTCACAGCCCGCGCGCTCAGATAGTCGCTGAGCTGTCGGAACAGTCGGCTGCGGACCTCAAGGAACAGCTCGTCCTTGCTCGCAAAATAATTGTAGGTCGACATGGTCGACACGCCCAATTCCTGCGCCACCGCGCGCATGCTGACCGCAGCGAAGCCGTGCCGTCGGAAAATTGCCAACGCCGCATCGCAGATATTCTGCCGCATCACGGCCCGATTGGCGGCGGTGTCCCGGCGCGGACGCTTGGCGATTGCTTGCGATTTGATCTTGCTGCTCCTGTAGAAAAATTGGCAATATACAACGTACGTAACATGAGGTGGGTTTGATGTCCAGTTTGCAAGATGTATTGCAGCGCGCGGTTGCGCAACACCCAGATCGCAGACTGCTGCGGATTGACAGTGAAAGCTGGACGGCGGCAGACATCGCCCGGTTGGTCGATATTGCCGCCGCCGCGTTGCGCGAGGATGGACTGACAAAGGGCGACCATGTCTGGTTGCTGTTGGCGAACTGCATTGATTTTGTTGTCGCGATCATGGCCATCAGCCAGTGCGGCGCGGTTGCCCTCCCGCTCAACCCCTTGTCGGGTCCGATGGAAGTCGAAGGATATGCCGCTGTCGCGCCGCCGCGTTTCGTTCTGTTGGACAGCAATCTGGCGCGGCCCGAAATGCGGGGGGTGATCGCGTCATGGGATAATCGCGAGGACCGCATCACCTGCATGGGAACCAATATTGTCCTGATCGCAGTCGATCAGAATGCTCACGCCGACGCCCGTAACGCCGATCCCGACACATGTCAATGGACACCCAGTGTTACGAGCTAACGCGACACCC
>NZ_NOXT01000042.1 GCF_002251755.1 Sandarakinorhabdus cyanobacteriorum | reverse complement strand
GCTACCCTCATAACCTACACCACCTGCCGGGACGCGACCGTGCGTGCCGCGCCAGCGTGATGGCACGTTTGCAAATGCGCGAGTGACAGAGGTGCTCACCCAGCCGCTTTACGCCGGCTATCTGGAAGCGCCGCGCTGGGACATTGCCCTGCGCAAGGCTCAACACGCTGGGCTTATCTCCTTCCAGACATTCCAGCGCATTCAACAGCGGCTGCGCGGTGGCGCGCGTGTGCCCGCGCGACAAGATATTCAAGCCGACTTCTCGCTGCGCGGGTTCGTATGCTGTGCCGACTGCGACAAGCCACTCACAGGTAGCTGGAGCCGTGGTTCCCACTCGCGGTTCCCCTATTACTCATGTTTCAACAAGCACTGTGTGAGCTTCCGCAAATCCATACCGCGCTCACAGGTCGAGAGTGCATTCGAGCAGCTTCTCAAGGAGATGGCGCCATCGGCAGAACTGATGGAGATGATGACACAGATGCTGCACGACTTGTGGGAGCAGCGCGTGGAGGCCACACGCCTTCACAAGGATCATTATCGCGCTGAGGTTTCCCAAATCGATCGCAAGATCGCGCAGCTGCTCGACCGGATCATGGAGACGGAGACGCCAACGGTGGTCAGGGCGTATGAGCAGCGGATCGCGGAATTTGAGACGCGCAAGCTCGTGCTTCAAGAAAAGCTGGCAGAATCGCCGCCTGATCAGCCCGCACTAGAGGCAACACTTCGAACGGCGATGCAATTTCTTGCAAGCCATTGGAATCTTTGGATGTCTGACCGTGTAGAGGACAAGAGAGCCGTGCTCAAACTCACCTTCAAGGAGCGTCTTGGATATAGCAAGACGAAGGGACTTCGAACGCCGGAATTATCGTTCCCGTTCAAGCTGTTAACCGATTTTTTCGGCGATGAAAGGGAAATGGCGCGCCCGGAACGATTCGAACGTCCGACCCTCAGATTCGTAGTCTGATGCTCTATCCAGCTGAGCTACGGGCGCGCGCCTTGGAGGCCGGCCTGATAGCGGCGTGTGCGGGGCATTGCAACCTCTTCCTTGCCGCTTTAGGCGATATTCTCATGTTGGCGCGCCAAATCCCGATCCTGTTGTTGTTGCCGCTGGCTGCCTGCAGTGCGCGCGGCGGCGATTGGCCAACGCTGGCCCCGCGCGCTGGCGAGATTTCGCCGATGGTGCCGCGCAACGTGGCGGGCCAGCAACGCTGCCCGGTGGCCGTCGATTGTGCGCCACCGGCCGTTGTTGCGGCCCCGGAATCCGTGGCGCCGCAGCCACCGGCCCCGCCTGCAGCCGCCGTGTTGGCCGAGCTGACGCAGATCGAAGCGAAAATGGACGCCATCGAACGGGATGCGGCCACCGCGCGCCGGGATGCGGCCACCGCACGCGCAGCCGCGGGCACGGCGGGCACGGAATCGGCCACGGCTGCACGCGCCGTCGCCGCCGAAACCCGGCTGGCGGCGGCGTTGCAGCCGCTGGCTGGCCTGGCCTTCCGGCTGGATGAACTGGCCGCCGCCACGGCTGATGCCGGCGACCGCGCTGCCTACGCCGATTGGCTGGCGGCCCTGTCACGCCGCGCTGCCGGCCTCGATCCTCAATAAAGACCGACCGCCTGCCGCGTGGCCGCCGCAACCAGGTCGGCGGCCACCGTGGCCACGATTGCGAGTTGCACATCATCGATCAGTGGCAGATCAGGCGCGGCCGTGCCGATGGCAAACAGGCAGTCTCCATCGAATTGGGTGTGCACCGGCCGCACAGCACGGGCCAGGCCGGATTGGGCGACCATGGCGATGCGCAAGGCCTGTGCCCTGCTGATCGGTGCGTTGGTTGCCACAGCGCCAATCACCGTATTCTGCCGGCCGAAGCCTTTGTGGCGATTGAGTTTTGGCATCGCAACCACGCCATCGGGCGGCGCGTCGGCATAGACCTCGCCAAAGCTGTTTGCGGCGATCAGGGCCCCCACCACCAAGCCGTCGTCCAGCCGGCGTGCCAGGCTGCCAATACCGCCCGGCCGGCTGCCGGAGCGGGCGCCGTGGCCGGCACCGATTGGACCATGACCATCACTACCGACCGTGCCAAGCTGGGCAAAGGCCTCCCGCGACAGCCGCCGATAGGGTGGTTCCATGCCCCAGCCCTTGTCACCACCGTTCGACAGGTCGAACAATATGGCGGCTGGCACCACCGGCACCGGGGGCAAGCCTTCCCCCATCGGCAGCCCGCGCCCCTCGGCTGACAACAACAGCGCCAGTTCGTCACCAGCGGCCAAGCCAAACACCGAACCGCCAGCCAGCGCCAGGCCATAGGCCCGTTCGACCAAGTTGATGGGGTTCAGCGCATCGGTCTCGCGGGTGCCGGGGCCGCCGCCGCGGACCTCTACCGCCATCACGGCGGGTGCGTCGGGAACAATCAGGGTGACGCCGGTGCGGGCATTGTCACAATGGGCGTGGCCAACGCTGAGGCCGGGAACGGTAGTGATGCCGGGCAGGTTCATGGCGCATCCATCGGCCGCATGCGAGGCTGTTGCAAGCCTGCCCGAACAGGCGCACCGTGCATGAAGCCGAGTCATTGAAGGACCAAGGCCATGGTTGCCCCCGCCGTCGCCCATATCAACCGCATCGGCACCGCGCTGCCGCCCAACGACGTGCACGAGGCATTTGTTGACTTCGTCGGCACGCTCATCAAGGACCGGCGTGACCAGTTGATTTTCAAGCGGCTGGTCGGCCGTTCCGCCATCGACCATCGTTGGAGCTTCTTCACGCCGGTGAAAGACCCGGACGGCTTCACCGCCGATGCGGAAGGATTTTACCGGCCCGGTGCCTTTCCTTCGACCGCACGGCGGATGGCGCGTTTTGCTGCTACGGCGCCGGCTTTGGCCGAACAGGCGATTGGCGGCCTGGCGCTTTCGGCCAAGGATTTGAATGGCATCACCCATCTGGTGGTGGCCAGTTGCACCGGCATGGTGGCACCTGGGATTGACCAGTTGCTGGTCAGCCGGCTGGGGCTGAACCCCGGTGTGGAGCGCACCCATGTCGGCTTCATGGGCTGTTATGCGGCGGTCAACGCCTTGAGATTGGCGTATCATTTCGTGCGATCCAATCCGGCAGCGCGGGTGCTGGTGGTCAATCTGGAGCTGTGCACCTTGCATTTTCAGGAAACTGGCGATCTCGAATCGCTGCTGGCCATGCTGCTGTTTGGCGATGGTTGTTCAGCGGCGTTGGTGACGGCCGAGGCGACTGGGCTGGCGCTGACCGATTTCCGGGCGGCCACCATTGCCGATTCGGCTGATGCCATCACCTGGAACATCGGCGATCAGGGTTTTGACATGCACCTGTCGGGCCGGGTGCCGCCGATCCTGCAACAGGCGCTGGCCGGGCCGGCGGGTGCAGAGCTGCTGCGTGGGCAACATCCTGATGATTATGGGGTTTTTGCCGTGCATGGCGGCGGCCGGGCCATATTGGATGCGGTAGAGGCCGGGCTGGGATTGGGGCAGGGGGCGCTGAACTGGTCGCGGGAGGTGCTGAAGGATTGCGGCAACATGAGCAGCGCCACCCTGATGTTTGTGCTGCAGCGGATCATGGCCGGGATCGGCAGCGCCGTGCCGCGCGGGGCGCCGGGCTTTGGCGTGGCCTTTGGGCCGGGCTTGGCGGCGGAAAGTTTCCGTTTTCAAACAGTGGGTTGATGCAGGAACTGCTTGCCACTTGGCCGGCGGCGCCGCTGGATTTCAGCCGCCGGGCCGACCTGCCGGAGATCATGGACGATGGCCGGCTGGATGCCGCTACTTATGCTGCGGTGATTGCAGATCTGGCCCGGGTGAACAGCATCACGCTGGCGCGGCCGCCTACGATCAACTGGTTGAAAAAACGAACGAAATCGCTGGATGAATTCTCGGTTCTGGATGTCGGCTTTGGCCATGGCGACATGCTGCGGGCGATTGCGGCCTGGGCGCGGGGCGCGGGCAAGCGGGTGCGGTTGGTGGGGGTGGACCTGAACCCCCGGTCCGCCCCGGCGGCGCGGGCGGCCACAAACCCGGCCGACGGGATCGAATATGTGACGGGCCAAGCCGAAGCGATTGATTTTACGCCGGATTTCATCATCTCTTCGTTGGTGGCGCACCATATGGATGATGCCGAACTGGCCGGCTTCATCGGCTGGATGCAGGCCACGGCAGGGCGCGGCTGGCTGATCAACGATCTGCATCGCCACTGGCTGGCCTGGCTGGGATTTCAAGCACTTGCGCGGATTTTTGGCTGGCATCCGATCGTTGCCCATGATGGTGCCCTGTCGGTGCGGCGGGCGTTTGGGCGCGGCGATTGGGCCAAGTTGTTGAAATCGGCAGATGTTCGCGCCGATGTGCGCTGGCACATCCCCTTCCGCTGGGCGGTGGCGGCATGCACCCGCTGATCATCGGCGGCGGCTTGGCCGGTTGCGCGGCTGCCATCGATCTGGCGCGGTCCGGGTTAAGGCCCTGTTTGATCGAGCGAAATCCTGATCCGCACGACAAGATTTGTGGCGAGTTCCTCAGCGGGGAGGCGGTGGCGGCGCTGGCCGGGCTGGGGGTGGACCCCCGCGCGCTGGGTGCGGTGCCGATCACCCGGGTGGAGCTGTGGGCCGGCCGGCGTCAGGCCAGCGCCGCGCTGCCATTCCCGGCGCTCAGCCTGTCCCGCCGTGTCCTGGATGCCGAATTGGTGGCAAAATCCGCGTCATTGGTGACCGCATTTCACAGCGGCGTGGCAGCAAACCGGATCAGCGGTGACCGCGTTCACACATCCGGTGGCGAATTGCGGGCCAGCGCCATTTTGCTGGCCACCGGCAAGCATGATCTGCGTGGGCTTCCCCGCCCGCCAGGGCCGGACCAGATCGGTTTCAAGCAATATTTCGCCGCCCCGGCCCTGCACCGGCAGCTGGCCGGCACGGTGCGGGTGGTGTTTTTCGACGGCGGCTATGCCGGGCTGCAACCGGTGGAGGGCGGGCGGCTGAACCTGTGCCTGCTGGCCGATGGCCCCCTCTATCGCGGGCTGGGCAGCTGGCCGGCGCTGCTGGCGCTGCTGCTGCGCGAACCCGGCCTGGCGGCGCTGGCCGATGCGCAGCCGCTGCTGGCGAAACCGCTGGCCATCAGCCGGGTGCCCTATGGCCATCTTGCCGGGCCGGCCGGCGACGGGCTGTGGCGGCTGGGCGACCAGGCGGCGGTGATCCCCAGTTTCTGCGGGGACGGCATGGGCATCGCGCTGGAATCGGGGCGGCTGGCGGCGCGCATGCTGGCGGCCGGGGCCAGCGCCGATGATTATCAGGCCGCCCTGCTGGCGCGCGCCCGGCGGCCGGTGCGGCTGGCGATGGCGGCCCTGCGGCTGGCCGAAACCCGTCTCGGCCGGCTGCTGGCGCTCACCGGCCTCGCCGCCATTCCCGGCGCGCTGGGCCTGATGGCGCGGATGACCCGGGTCGCCGATCCCAATGCGCTTGCGCCTGCGGGCTGAGGCTGGCACCCCCACGGCCATGGACACACTGCCCATCTTCTTGAAACTGGCCGGCCGCCGCGTGATCCTGATCGGCGACGGCGAAGCGGCCGAGGCCAAGGCCCGGCTGATCCGCGCCGCCGGCGGCCGCATCGTGGCCGAGGCCGAAGACGCCGCTCTGGCCTTCATCGCGCTGGACGATGACGCCGAGGCCACTGCCCACGCCGCCCGGCTGCGGCAGCGCGGCCTGCTGGTGAACGTGGTGGACCGGCCCGCCCTGTCAGACTTTCTGATGGGCGCCATCATCGATCGCTCCCCCGTGGTGCTGGCCGTCTCCACCGGCGGAGCCTCCGCCAGCCTGGCCCGCGCGCTGCGCACTCGGCTGGAAGCGCTGCTGCCCGCCAGCCTGGGGCCACTCGCCCGCGCCATCCTGGCCGCCCGCGACGCGGTGAGCCGCCACCACCCCACCCCATCCGACCGCCGCCGCCTGTGGGAACGCGCCCTGGCCGAAGGCGCCCCACTCGATCCCTTCGCCAGCCTGCCCGATCCGGCGGCCGCCGTCTCCGCCACCATCACCGGCACCAGCACCACCACGCCCCAAATCGTCCACATCCCCATCACCAGCCCCGACCCCGGCGACCTCACCCTCAACCAACTCAACCTCCTCGCCCGCTGCGACACACTCGTGATGCAAGGCCCCATCCCCACCGCCGTCGTGGACCGCGCTCGCCGCGACGCCACCCGGCTGGATGCCGTGCCCACGCCGCTGCCGGCCGGGGTGACGGTGGTGCTGGGGTGGGACGGGGAAGGGTGAAGGGGTGAAGGGGTGGAGAGTTAAGGGTGCCTCCGGCGGCAAGGGTCGCGGACCCTTGACCCGTTTGTTTTGATTTGGGCGTTATGGCGGCATTTGGGCTGATTGTGTTGAAAAACTCGGCCTTGCAACGGCGCTAA
>NZ_NOXT01000017.1 GCF_002251755.1 Sandarakinorhabdus cyanobacteriorum | reverse complement strand
ATCAAGGTGAGAACTACGCGACGATCAGGATGAGAAGTTGATTGTCGCGCTACAGTCGGCGGCCTACAGGCGCTGATCGGGGTGGGCAGCATCATCGGCATCCTAGTGGGTGCCCGCTTTGCCGACCGACCAGGTGCGCGCACCATGGTGGCGGTCAGCTTTGCGGTGTCGGCCTTGGCGCTTTCGCTCTACTCGCTGCTGCCATTGTCTGGCCTGACAGGCGCCAGTCTGCTTGGGGTGCTGGCATTCGCGATGGTGGCAGGTGCGGCCGCCCTGTTTGCGCGAACACCAGTGATTCAGAGCCAACTGGTGGCCATTGCGCCCGCCAATGCCGCCGTGCTGCTGGCCCTTAATGGCGCGACCGTGTTTGTCGGTCAGGGGCTGGGCGCGCTGTTGGGTGCGGCCACCATCTCCAATGCCGGAATCGGCGCCCTGGGCTTCAGCGCCGCCGCACTTGCCAGCGTCGGCCTTGTCGCAGTCCTCACGCTTGTGCCGAAACCGGTTCCGGCGGCAGGCTGACGGGCAGGCGCAGCACCTCACCGGCCAGCCGAGCCGCCACCGCAAAGGGCTGCGGGCTGTGTTCGATCCGGGCCAGGCCGCGTGCACCCTGTAGCAGCGTCACGATGGCGATTGCCGCCTCCCGGGCCACTGCCGACGTCATGCCGCAGCCTTCCAAATGGGCAGCGATCAGGCCGATCCAACTCGTCGATGCCGCCGCCAGCGGTTTGCCGGACGCGGCCTCGCCCGCCGGCTGCTCATTCGCTAGGATCTGCACCAGACAAGAGAGCCTGAACCCGGCGCCGGCCATTTCGGCAGCAACGGCGGCGAACAATGCGGCCACGAACCCGCCCGCATCACCGGAATGGGCGGCCGACAGCCGGCGCAGCAGCGCATCCACCCGTCCGGCATAGACTGCCAGCGCCTCGGCCGCCAGCTGCGCCTTGCCGCCCGGGAAATGGAAGTAAAAGGATCCCTTGGGAGAGCCGCTTTCGGCGATGATCTGGGCAAGGCCGGTGGCGGCATAACCCTGGGTGCGGAACAGATGTTCGGCCGTGGCGAGGGCCCTGGCCCGGGAATCGGTGTGGCGTGGCATGGTCCTCCCGATAGCAGATGGCGCTTGACAAGACTATACCAACCACCATAGTACAACAATCGCCATAGCAAAGGAGAGATGGTCATGCCGATGATCCAGATCACCGTTCCCGCCGGTTCGCTCGATGCCAGCAAAAAGGCCGAGATGATCCGGTTGATCACCGATGCCGCCGTTGCCGCCGAAGGCATTCCCGCCGTGCGCGCGCAGACGTTCGTGCAGATCCACGAAGTGCCCGATGGCGGCTGGGGCATTGCCGGCCGCGCTGTCACCCTGGCGATGATGCAGGCTGCGCTGGCAGCCCATTGACCATAGTGCCTGGTGCAATTGGGGCCGGGATGGGGTCGAACCCCTTCCCGGCGCGTTCAATTGGCCATGTGGCATATGGGGCTCGGCGTGCGGTGCTGCCCGTGCCGGATGTAGCCCAAGACTGCGCTTCGTCGGCTGGTACAGCGCGCAGCGGCGCTATGAACGTTGGTCGCGCAAGGTCAAGGTTCCGCCGTCAGTGGCAGTTGACGTCAGCCGGCACAATTGACCTGGCGCCACGAGCCCTCGGCAAGAGGTGGCTTGCTATGCCATCAATCACTTCTGTTCCGGATTGGCAAAGGCCTTGAGACCAATCTTCCATTCGCCAGAGACATTGAACAAAATGAAATAGTCCCAGTAAACGGCGTTGGCCCCAATATTGACCCTGACCCGCGCCACTGCGCCAGGACCGGACACGTCAAGCCATTCGATGGTACGGCGAATTGCCTCGACATTGGCTGGCGGCGAGCCACGGAAGTTGCGCTCTGCGAATTCCGCTGCTGTCCATGACACTATCTTTCCGCCCAACACGCCTTCGACGCGGCCATTCGGCAAGAAGGCATTGCGCACCGCTTCGGCACTGCCTGAATCCGCCGCCTGAAAATAGCGTTCGACAGCATGCTTTGCTGCTGCAGTTTGCATAGAGGCGGTGGCGTTGTGATCCATGCTTGGCCGCGACCGTATCTGCGGCTGGGCAGCATTCAGATTGCCGGCCAGTGCCCACGGCAACAGCAGCATGCCCAACCTGTTCAGTCCCGACCGCGTCATGGCTGATCTTCCTGTGCGGAAACGGCGAGGCGGGACGGAAAGGGCCCGTGCTCGATCAGGTTCCGGTTTTCTACAACCCGCCCAAGCTGTGCGAAGGCAAACCCGTCAGGAAGTACGGTTCTGTGTGCTGACTGAATGGGCGCCCAGCGGGGCGCAACCCCTTCAAAGCCCTTCTCGTCACGGTATGTCACCATGACGATCGCATTCCATGCCCCGTCTTCACTGCCAGTATCGAACCATCTGTAGTCGAGGAATAGGCCCTGCCGGACTGCAATGGCATCCATTGCGAACCAGTTTGCCCGCACGAAGCGCTCAAGCTGGGCCAACCGGCCTGGAGCGGATTTGAGATAGGTGAGGGTCACCACCCGCGTCGTTGCCGGTTCGGCAGCGGCGGCGCCTGCGATCGCGCTGGCCGAAATGCTACCTGCCAGCGTCATGCCAAAGACCCAGAGGGTCAGCCTGAGGACTGTTGCTGTCATGATCGGAGCCTCTTTAATCAAAAATACTGATTTATGCTTGCTGCTATCAGCGTTTGTTTTTGAAACCTAATCTTGCTATAAATCTGCCGTTTGCATAAGAGAAGCAAATAGTTTTGACGGAATCGTACGGAATTTTTGATGAATGCTCGACGTCCGGCGCTGTCCATAGATGCGCTCGTTGTTCTCGATGCAGTGGCGCGCCATCAATCGCTGGCCAGGGCGGCGGTCGAACTGAACAGAGTACCCTCTGCCCTCAGCTACACCATGTGCCAGCTCGAACAGCGCATGGGCCTGGCCTTGTTCCACCGGTCAAAGCGCAATCTGACCCTGACAGAGGCCGGCATCGTTGTGTTGGAGGACGGACGTCGATTGCTTCGCGCCGCGCATGACATTGAAAGCCGAGTTCGCCAATTGGCAAAGGGGTGGGAAGTCGAATTGCGGATTGCCGTGGATACGATCTTTGGCCCGCAAATGCTGTTCCCATTGCTGACCAAGTTCGACGGGCTGCAATCTGACACGCGGATCAGCGTGCTGGAAGAAGCTGTGTCTGGCTGCTGGGATGCGCTGGTTTCCGATCGGGCTGATCTGGTCGTGGCGGGGCTTGGAACGGGTGGCGTTCCATTCGGCGGAGGTTATCAGATCCATGCACTTGGCAGTCTGGCCTTCGACTTTGCCGTTGCCCCTTGGCACCCGCTTGTGGCCTTTGCCGGCCGGTCGAGCCCTATCACGGACGATGAACTTCGCACCTATCGGGTGGTTAGTGTGGCTGACAGTGCACAGATCAGGCCTGCGGGCGGCATTGGCCTTCTGGCCGGACAGAACAAGCTGACCGTGACCAGCATGCGCGACAAGCTGGCCGCCCAGTTGGCTGGATTGGGCGTGGGGTTCCTGCCTAGGTACATGGCCGAACCCGAGTTTGCGGCCGGTCGGCTGGTCAAGCTTGATGTCCAGCAGCCCCGACCACTCGCGACATTCTGCATCGCCCATCGGCACGACAGACTTGGGAGGGCTGGCGAGTGGTTCGTTGACCAGATCCGCGGGATGCCAACGCTGCTTGATGGCCTGATGCCGCTCAACGGGACACGCAAATATACTCGGCGCGAGGAATGACTTTGCGTGTGTAAACAATGCGGACCGCGTTGGCCGCCCATCTTGCCTGGCTGCAATCGAGGGTGTTTGCTGTGGGCGCGTTTCCCTATCCTGACTGATCTATCTGGCGTCGTGGAAGATGATGCCCAGTGTTCGGCGCTGCCCGTACCGGATATCGGCAACACCGTGCCGCATCACGGCCTTGCTCCAGCCGCGCGCACTCGCTACAGGCCGGTCACGCACCGGAAACACGACCGCATCGCCGCGCCGCAATGGCACCACCCGCGCGCGGGATTGCATGCGCGCCCGCCCCTCCACCAGCACGAACTCGCCGCCCTCGAAATCGCGGCCCGGCGCGTCGAGCAGCACCGCCAGCTGCAACGGAAACACCAGGTCGCCATAGACATCCTGATGCAGCCGGTTGTGATCGCCTGGGCCATAACGCAGCAACAGTGGTGTGGGCCGGGTCTGACCGGCCGCGGCACATTCTGCTGCCAATGCCGTATGATCGGCAGGCCAGTGCCGCAATCCGGCCAAGCGGTCCGCCCAGACATTGGCGACGGCCGCCAGTGGCGGATAGAGCGTTTCGCGCAACTGCTGCACCATATCCGGCAACGGCCGCGCGAAATAGCGATATTCACCCTGGCCATAGCCATGCCGCGCCATAATGACCGTGGAGCGGAAGGCGGTGGCGCCATCGTCGAACATGGCCGCCACGGTGGCGCAGGCATCGGCATCGAGCAGCGCCGGCAATACGGCATGGCCATCGCGGTCCAGCGCAGACAGTATGGCATCGGCCGGCGGCGGCGGAATCGCGCTCATGCCACGGCCCTCTACCGCCGTTCGGCGTCCAGCAGGGCACGCTTGCGCTCGATGCCCCAGCGATAACCGCCGAGGCCCCCGTCCGCCCGCAGCACCCGATGGCAGGGGATGAGCACTGCCATCCGGTTGGCGCCACAGGCGCTGGCAGCAGCGCGCACCGCCCTGGGTTCGGCAATCGCTTCGGCCACCTCGCCATAGCTGACGACATCCCCCGGTTTCACGCTGAGCAGGAAGCGCCACACCTTGATCTGGAACGCGGTACCGCGCAGGTCCAGCGGCAGATCGGGCCGCGGTGCGCTGCCGGCCAGATGATCGGCCAGGGCGGCCATCCAGTCATCCAGTGGCTGGCTCGCCTCCGGCCCGGCCGGCAGCAGGCGGGCGCGGGGAAACTCCGCCGCCAATTGTGCCAGAAGGCCTCCCGCCGTTTCACCAAACTGCACGAAGCACACGCCGCGCTCGGTTGCCGCCATCATGAGGGGGCCCAGCACGGTCTCGCGCGTGGCGTGCACGATGGTTTCGCCCGCCCCTCCGGCGCGATAGGCGCGCGGGGTCATGCCTAGCCCGCCATCAACATGTTCATAGATGCGACTGGTCGACCCGAAACCGGCGTCCAGAGTGGCATGGAGCACATTCTCGCCGTCACGCAGACGGCCCTTGAACATGGTCAGCCGCTCTGCCGCCTGATAGTCGCGGGGGCTGATGCTGAATTCGGCCTTGAAACGGCGCTGGAAATGAAAGGGGCTCATGCCGGCTTCTTCGGCCAGGCGTGACAGCGGCAGTGGCTGGTCCGCATGGTTGCGGATAAAGCGGGCCATGTCGGCCATCAACGATGTGCCGGGATTCGCGATCGCCTGCGGATGGCAGCGCCGGCAAGGGCGAAAGCCCGCCGCGGTCGCCCCTGTCGCGCTGTCGAAGAAGCGAACATTCGCCGGGCGCGGCGTGCGCGACGGGCAACTTGGCCGGCAGAAAATGCCGGTGGTCACCACGGCATAGAAGAAGGGATCGGATGCGTCCTCTGTCCGGGCCTGCACCCGGGCCCAGCGATCATTGTCGGTGGTGTCGATCATCACAAATCTCCCGCACAGGGCTTCAGGCAGCATGGGCAGTGGCAGCGACCAGCTGCCGCGCCTTTTCGACATCCGGACTGCGATAGACCGCTTCCGGAATGGTCGCCAATGTTGACGGCTGCAGCTCTTCCCCCAGGCCATAGAATTTCTGGAAGCTCATGATGAGCGGCCGCCACTTGTCAGGGTCAATGCGGTCGGCCTCGCCGTCCATCAGGATGCTGTCATGCAGATGCACCCGCAGGATCCGGGCTTCAAACGTCAGGATCTTGCCGGCCTGGGTGGGGTCTTCGGCCGCCAGCGAATGGATCGCCTCGATGCGGGCTTCCAGCTGCACGGGCGCTTCCATGGCACGCGGCGGCGCCACGGTTTCGCTGACGATGGGGGTCAGTCCGGCAAGGGCGAACTTGTCCGCTTCATGCCGGTATCCGCGCGCCGCCTTGTAGGCTAGCACCGGGTCGTTGCCGGTGGTCAGCGCCAACCGGTGTCAACGGCGGAGTAAAAGTCGGCCATTGGGCGGCGCAAA
>NZ_NOXT01000043.1 GCF_002251755.1 Sandarakinorhabdus cyanobacteriorum | reverse complement strand
GATCGTCGCGTAGTTCTCACCTTGATCGTCGCGCTACACTTGAGCTGCTTCCGTTCGGCATCAAGGTGGTCATCCTTGAGCCGGGTAACATCAACACGAGCATGACCCTTCGATCGTCGGGGAAGCAGTGCCGCGATGAGAAGTCACCGTGCTTCCAGTTCCATGAGAACGCCTATGCAGCAGCGGTCGCGAATGAGCGCGAAGGCTCATCGCCGCTAATGATCGCAAGGAAGATCGAGGCCATCATTGCCGAGCGGAAGCCAGCCCTTCGCTATGTTGGAGGCACGCTGATCGAACGTCTGATGATCCCTGTGAAGCACCTTCTCCCGGGCCGGCTGTTCGAGAGACTCGTGGCGAGGGAGTACCGACTCGACGCAGCGGGCCAAGGCCCCGGCGCTGGAAACTAACACCACTTTGGCAGATTCAGTCATGGCGTCGATTGTTCAGCCATCGGCGGCAGTGCGGACATCGTGAAGGTGTTGCCTGCAGCATGAGATTGATGATGGCGTGACGGACGGCGGGCAGACTTGGTTGAGGTGGCGGGCCGTGGATTCTTTTTTTCCCGCCCCGCTTTGGCAAGGCGGCGATGCTGCAGGAATGCGTAGGCAATCATCGTCATCAAGGCGTGCCGGTGCAGGCCTTGCCAGGAGCGTCCCTCGAAGTGATCGAGGCCCAGTTCCTCCTTCACTTGCTGATGCGCCTGTTCGCAAATCCAGCGGGCTTTGACGATCGCCGCCAATTTGAGCAGTTTCGTTTCGGGCGGCAGGTTGGCGAGATAGTACTTCGTCTCGCCGCTGGTGCGGCGCTCACCGATCAGCCAGACCTCTTCTCCGGGAAGATGCTGCTGCCCCTTGTCGCCGATCCGCTGTGGCGCCCCATCGGCGACACGCACGCGAATGGCGGCAAAACGTGCCTTCAGTGCGCCCTTGGTTCCCTGCCGCCAACTGATGGTTCGCCATCTGGAGGTCGCCAGCATCTCTTCGGCTGGCTTTGAGAGAGCGTCTGGGATGTGGCGCTGGCGAGGGCGCCCCCGGCCCGCGACGGGAAAGATCAGCTTCACATCCGCCGAGTAGACCTTCTGGCGTCCAGGAATGCCGACCGCCCATACCAGGCACGAGCGGTGAGACCCTGTCGGAATGGCGCACTCAGGCCGTATCCGGCGTCTGCCAGCACGCACCCAAAGCGAACGCCTGCGGCGATCACCCGGTCGACCTCGGCAAGCGCGATCTCCGGCTTGCTGCGCGCATCACGATAATCCGCAGGAACACCAGCCTGCTTCAAGCGCGCTGGATCGCTGGTCCAACTGTCAGGCAGAAACAGGCGCAGGCCCACCATCACGGGAACCTCGGCCCGGGCCAGCGTCAGAGACACCAGCGTCTGACAATTGGCCGTCTTGCCCAGCGCCGAGGCATATTGCGCCGCGACCCCGACTGAGTGAGCGCCCTTCTTCGGCAATGCCGTATCGTCGATGACCAGAACCGCATCGCTGCCGCCAACCAACCGGTCAGCCTGAACAAGCAGTTCCGCCTCCAGGGGCGCTGCGTTCCAGACGCCATCGGCAATGAAGTGGTGCAGCTGATCGTAGTCGCCTGGCGCCAGACGCTCCGCCATCGGCTGCATGCTCTTGCGATCTCCCGGCCCGATCAGACCCGCCACATACAGCGGGCACATCCTTCGCCGCGCCTTATGTCCCAGCTTCTCCAGAAACGGAGACAACCAGGATTGCAGTTCCAAATTCCAGTCCGATCTCGATCCTGACATGGCCGGCCCTCCATACGCCGACCACCCATGAATCACTCAACAGCTGATTTGAGAACCCCCAAAACACACTGCCTTCCCTCATTCTGCCAAAGTAGTGTTAGCAGCGCGCGCTGCTTTGAGACAGCGAGGCGCGCGCCGGTCGAGGCGGTCATGGCCGGTCGTGAGGATCTCTCGAATGCGGGTGTCGAAGCCCATTCCGGAGAGACCAACCATGACCAAGCTCAATCCTACACCTGATGGCGTGGTGCTTGTCGGGATTGATATCGCCAAGATCCGTAACGAGGTGCTGATTGAAGCCGCCGATAATGCGCGCTGACGGCGGTTGTCTGAACTGATGGGGTGGATGCCTACAATGTCGGCTTCGATGGGGGCGCAAACATCGCCGCGCTGACGAGAGCGGTGACGGCCCTGGGCGAGAAGCGGCTCGTCTGCGCCAGCAGCCAGTTCACGAGCCCCACGATGCGCGTCGGGCTCTTGCCGTCGAGCGCGCGGAGACACGCCTGCACCACCGCGTCCACGGAGAGCGGCTTCTTGAACACCGCCGTCGAGCGAACGCCGGCACCCATCGCGTCGATGAAGGGCGTCTCGACCGGGCCCGGACACACAGCGGCGACGTGCAACCCGCGCCCGCGGTACTCGGCCCACAAGGCCTCGGTGAACGACAGTACGAAGGCCTTCGTGGCCCCGTAGGCCGACATGTACGGCGACGGCTGGAACGCCACCGTTGAGGCCACATTGAGGATCGCGCCGCGACGCGCGAGCAGCAACGGTGCGAACAGACGTGTCAGCTCTGTCAGCGCGACGACGTTCACCTGCAGCATCGCGGAAAGGTGGGCGGGGTCCTCGTTCTCGAACTGCCCGTAGAAGCCAAAGCCCGCGTTGTTCACCAGCGTGTCCACCGGCAAGCCGCGCCGTTCGACCTCGTCGAACAACCTCTTCGCCGCGCCAGGGCCCGCGAGGTCCGCCGGCAGTACGGTCGCCCGGTCTCCCGCGCTCTCGATACGCGCCGCGAGGGCCGTCAGCCGATCCACCGAGCGCGCCACAAGCACCACGTGCGTGCCCTGCGCCGCCATCGCCAACGCCAGTGCCTCGCCAATGCCGGACGAGGCACCAGTCACGATCGCCACCTTCCTCATGCTATGTTCCTTCATGCCTTGCCTCCCACCAATCCTTTGAGCGCAGCGACCACCGCTTCGGGTGCCTCCAGCGGCGCCAGGTGTCCGCACGACGGTACGACCTCGAGCGTCGCGTTCGGCGCGAGCGCCGCGAACGGGCGCATGTGCTCGACGGGGTAGAGCCGGTCCTCGGCGCCCATCAGGATCGTGGCCGGCACCGTCAGGCGCGGCAGCACCTCGCCGAGTCCCGCAAACCGGGTCAGCACGGTACGTACAGTCACTGCGGCCGCGGCCTTGTCGAAGCTCCTGAACGCGGACACGAAGGCGCGGACCCGCTCGGGATGGGCCTTCCGCGACGCAGGAGAGAACATCGAGCGCGCGACGCCGTTGCCCCAGAACTCGGTCGCGCCGAACCATCGCGTGCCCCACACCTGGAACGTGTGTCCGCCGAGGCTCGGGCCGAGCGGCGAGTTCATCATCAGTACGCCGCGCACACGATCCGGCGCCTTCACGCCGAGATGCGCGGCGATCTGGTCGCCCCAGGAGCAGCCGGCGATGAAGGCCCGTTCGAGGCCGAGCGCGTCGAGCAGGTCTACCACGACGTCGGCGTAAGCGTCAGGCTGAACCTCTCTGCGAGGCGCATCGCTCTGACCGAAGCCAGGGCCGTCGATGCGGATCGTGCGCCACCCCTCGCCGAGCAGGGGCGCCAGGGGCGCGAACAAGCTGTGGTCGCTGAACAGCGATGGCCACAGCACGACCGGCGCGCCCGCGCCTTCATCGACGAGCGCAAGGGCGCCGACGCGGGTCGGGATCCGGCGGAGGTGGGAAGGTGTCGTCACGTATGGACCTCAGTTGCTGATGCTCGGGGTCGACCGGACCCACTCGGACGAGGTGACCTGTTGAAGAAGAAACCGAGCGGTAGACACAGCGGTGATCGACAGGCCGATGCCTCGGCCCTCCTTGCTGATCCGCAGCGGCCTCTCCGGGCCCTCGACGATGTTCGGCAAGCGCACCGAGACCCATTCGGGGCACTCGCGCGGAGCGCTGCCTCCATGCGGTCCTTGTCCTCGATGATGGGCAGGAGCCAACGGACGAAGATCGGGAGCACGATGCGGTTCGCGAACCACGTCCCGCTGCTGCCAGCCCCGACGTTCGACATGCACACGATGCGCGGCACGCCCTGCTTCGCCATCGCGGCGAGGACCACCTTCGCCGAGTCTGAGACGAGCGTGGTTGGCCGGCCATCGCCTGTCCCGCCGATGCCGAGGCAGTGGATGAGCGCGTCGCCGCCGCGGACGCAGCGTCCGACATCCTCCGACACGGTGGGGCTGCCGCCCAGAACGGTGAGCTGCGGATGGCTCAGCGACATGCGGCTCGGATCACGAACCAGCGCCGTAACCTCGTGGCCTTGCTCAAGCGCCTGCGAGAGTACGAGTCCACCCGTGAGGCCGGTGGCGCCGAAGAGGGCGAGCTTCATCGTGTCCTCCCCGTCGCGCAGCCCCTGTCACCCGGCGAAATCGAACCGCCGCGGCGCGGCGACTGGCTCCCACCGTCACACGGAGAAACAGCGTTGCGCAATAAACACATTGTTACCGGTCTGCCAAAAAAAGGAGTTGGGCGTCGAGAGGGGAGCTGCCGCATCGCCGGCGCCCTCAGTAACGCAGGCTGACGCGCAGCACCAACGCCTCGCGCGCCGCCAGGGTGAAGCGCGACTCGTCCCACTTGGGGCTCGCCATCGCGTAGGTGCGGTTGTTCGAGACGCCGTAGCCCTCGGACGGAATGCCCACGAAATTCCTGCCGAGCCGGCCGTTGCCGTTTTCGTCATGCACAACCGCCACCGCGTAGGCGCCGGGCGCCAGACCTTCGAACACGCACGCGGCCTGGGTGCCATCGATCCGCGCGCGCACGGTGCGCACGCCCTCGCCATCCGGGAAGCTGGCCGCGTCAGTGAACAGGCGGCAGTTCAGGGTGCCCTTGGCGTTGCGAAAAGAGGCCACCTCCACCCGCAGGGTCGCGGCACCCTCGTCACCAGCCTGCGCTGGCGCGGCCATCCATGCCGGGGTTAGTGCGGCAACGCAAAGCGCCGCCAGGATTCGGGCGAGGTGATTCATGGTGTTTTCTCCAACGAGGTTGCAGCGCGAGGCTGATTGAGTCGAAGGCTGGCCAGCACATCGGTCACCGCGAGGCGGGCCAGCCGCTCGCCGTCGCGGTCGAAGGGCATGATGCCCTCGACTTCGAGGGTGACCGGCCCGTGCACCGCAGCCCACAGGCGCACGGCGGCCTCGCGGGCGTCGTCCGGCCCTGCACCGAGTGCAGCGCGCGCCTCGGCCACCGAGGACTCCACCGCGCCCAGGGCCAGCCGCGCCTGCTGCCGCGAGTACTCGGTCGGTACGTGCTCGGGCAGCGCATTGCCGAACATCACACCGAACAGCGCCCGGTTCGCGAGCGCGAAGCTGCGATAGGTGAGCATCACCGGCAGCAGTGCCTGCACGGGGTCGCGGTGGCGGCGCCGCTCGCGCTCGACGGTAAAGCGCAGCCGCGCGAAGCCCTCAACCTTCAGGCCTTCGCTCAGGCCGTTCTTGCCGCCGAACAGTATGTAGACGACCTTAGTTGAGCAGTTGGCCCGTTGCGCCAGGTGCCGCAACGTCAGTGCCTGCGGCCCGCCCTCAGCCAGCAGCCGGGCCGCCAGCTCCAGCAGTCCGCGGCGGACCACGTCATCGCCTGCGGCGCGGGCCATCTGGTAGTCAAAGCAAACGTTGGCGGCCTTCATTGGGTAACAATGTTACCATCTTGACCAGATCGAGTCAAACGCCGACCGGAGTTCGCCACCGCAGCGGCGGCGCGGTCGATCGCCAGCGTGTACTGGGTCAGATGGCTCTGTCACGGAAACGCTGACGGCTGCCGACTGGGACGATAGAGTTCGAAATGACGCCGATCTCTGACGCCTGAACTGATGGGGTGGATTGAACCGCGCCGGGTTTGCCGGAGGCTCCAACTCCTGAGA
>NZ_NOXT01000035.1 GCF_002251755.1 Sandarakinorhabdus cyanobacteriorum | reverse complement strand
CGCCCTGACAGGAAGGCTCATGAATAAGGCGGGCTAGACGCCGGGTATTCAGTCGTAAGTACCTGGCCGATGCGAACAGAGCTTGCGAACCGAATGAGGGGGCAGGAGAGTAACGCCCTCGCCAACTCGGTCGTCCTCGTTTGCCGCAAGAAGGAGACCTCGGCCGAGGTCATCCCCCGGGCCGAGTTCATCCGCGCCCTCAAGCGCGAACTGCCCCCGGCCATCGCCGAGCTTCAGGCCGCCAACATCGCTCCGGCCGACATGCCGCAATCGGCAATCGGCCCCGGCATGGGCGTCTTCTCGCGCTACAGGGCCGTGCTGGAGGCGGACGACAGCGCGATGACGGTCAAGACCGCGCTGCAGCTGATCAATGCCGAGCTCGACGAATATCTGGGCGGCATCCAGGGCGAGTTTGATGCCGATACCCGTTTTGCCATCAGCTGGTTCGAGCAAAACGGCATGGCCAAGGGCGATTATGGCGTGGCCGACAATCTGGCCCGCGCCCGCGGCATTTCGGTGGAGAACGTGAAGCACGCCGGCATCGTGGACAGCGCGGCCGGCAAGGTGCGCCTGCTGAAGCGCGACGAGCTCGATCCAGACTGGGCACCGGAGGAGGATGGCCATCTGACCATCTGGGAATGTCTGCAGCATCTGGTGCGCCTGCATGAGAAGGAGGGCCTGTCGCACGACAGCGCTGCCCTGCTGAAGCGGCTGGGCCCGCAGGCCGAAGCGGTGAAGGATCTGGCCTATTGCCTCTATGACATCGCCGCCAACAAGCGCCGCGAGGCCGCCGAGGCCACGCCCTACAACGCCCTGATCGCCGACTGGTCCGAGCTCAGCCAGATGGCCGCCACGGTGTCGCTGCAAGACCGCAACCGGCAGATGCGCATGGAGCTTTGAGATGGCCGCAGGTGACGAGTACCAGGTGAAGCAGAGCTGCTTTTGCTGCGGTGCCAGCTTTGCCTTTGGAATGAACGCCTATCATGGGCGGCACATCTCTCGTTATCGGATCACGGTTTGCGACACCTGCTACATGGCAAACTGGGATGGCTGGGCGCCCCATCTGGAACAGAAAATCGTCGCGCACGCCCAGGCAAAGGGCATTGAACTGCCCCACCGCAACAGCAAAGGCTGGCTGCCGCGAGACTGACGTCCGCTGCGGCTTGAATGAGTGACCAGGAGCAACAATGGCCAAATCCACCCGCCAATATGTGTTCGAGGGCATGGAGCTGTTGCCCGGAGCCCTGACCCCATTCGTCGAACGCCGGCTTGAGAACGCCCTGACCGGCCATTGGCAGGTTGCCGTGGCCGAACGGCTGGGCCTGCGGCCGAACAGCCAGGGCAATGTCGGCTGGGATCAGCAGGGCCTGCTGAAGGCAATGATCGTCTATTGGAACGAGGCCTTCCGTTCCGTGCTGGGCCATTCTGAACGATCCTATGTGGGCGAGTTGCTGGAGGTCCGCAACAAGCTCTCCCACAACGAGACATTCACCTATGACGATGCCGAACGCGCGCTGGACAGCATGCGGCGGCTGATGGAGGCGATCAGCGCTGGCGATGCGGCAACGGAACTGGGCCGCATGCGCGACACCATCCTGCGCACCAAATTCACCGAGCTGCAGCGCAACGAGGAGCGCCGCAAGACGTCGCGGCTGGACATCTCGGTAGAAGCCCAGGGCGGCCTGCTGCCCTGGCGCGAAGTGGTCGAGCCTCATCGCGATGTGGCCACCGGTGAGTTCCAGCAAGCCGAATTCGCCGCAGACCTTGCCAAGGTGCACAATGGCAGCGCGCCCACCGAATATCGCAACCCACGTGAATTCTTCGCCCGCACCTATCTGACAGAAGGCCTCAGCACCTTGCTGCTCGGGGCCGCCCGCCGGCTGGGTGGCGGTGGCGGCGACCCGGTGGTCGAGCTGCAGACCAATTTCGGCGGTGGCAAGACCCACTCGATGCTGGCGCTGTATCACATGGCAGGTGGCACGCCGGCGGATGATCTGCCCGGCCTTGACCAACTGCTGCGCGAGGCTGGGCTGAAGGTGCCGCAGTCGGTCAACCGGGCGGTTCTGGTGGGCACGTCGCGCGGGCCGCAGGATGTGTTGAGCGTGGAGGGCGGGTTGAAGATCCGCACCACATGGGGCGAACTGGCCTGGCAGCTGGGCAAGGCTGAAGGCTTTGCGATGGTGGCCGACAATGATGCCAATGGCATCGCGCCCGGTTCCAACCTGCTGGAGGCGCTGTTCAAACGCTTTGCGCCAGCGCTGATCCTGATCGACGAGTGGGTCGCCTATCTGCGGCAGATCTACAAGGTGGATGGGCTGCCGTCGGGGTCCTTCGATGCGAACCTTAGCTTTGTGCAGGCTCTTACCGAGGCGGTGAAGGCCTGCCCGGGCGTGCTGCTGGTGGCCTCGCTGCCGGCATCGCAGATTGAAGTGGGCGGCGAAGGTGGCCAGGAGGCGCTGGCGCGCCTGAAGCAGACCTTCAGCCGGGTGGAATCCTCGTGGCGGCCAGCCAGCCAGGAGGAGAGCTATGAGATCGTGCGGCGTCGGCTGTTCAAGGAAATCCCGGGCGACAAGTTCCACCATCGGGACAATACGCTGAAGCAGTTCGCCAAGCTGTACCGTGAGAACAGCAACGACTTCCCCAATGGCTGCTCGGACGAGGATTACCGGCGCAAGCTGGAGAAGGCCTATCCGATCCACCCGGAGCTGTTCGATCAGCTCTACACCAGCTGGGGCTCGCTCGAGAAATTCCAGCGCACCCGCGGCGTGCTGCGCCTTATGGCGCAGGTGATCCACGAGCTCTGGATGGGCAATGACCCGTCGGTCATGATCATGCCGGGCAGCGTGGCGATCAACTCGGCCCGGGTGGAGCCCGAGCTGCTGCATTATCTCGACACCAGTTGGCAATCGATCATCGCTGGCGATGTGGATGGCGTGACCTCCACCCCCTATAAGATCGATCAGTCGGCCCCGAACCTGAACCGATACTCGGCAACAAGGCGGGTGGCGCGCGCCGTGTTCATGGGTACTGCGCCGACCCACGGGCAAGAGAACAAGGGACTCGACGACAAGCAGATCAACCTGGGGGTGGTGCAGCCCGGCGAGCGGCCGGCGATCTTTGGTGATGCGCTGCGGCGGCTCGCGAACCAGGCCAAGTTCATGCACGGCGATCTTGGCCGATATTGGTATTCGATGTCAGCCAGCCTCAACCGTCTGGCCGCCGATCGCGGGGCGCAATTTGAGGAAGCGCTGGTCCTTCACGAGATCGACAAGGCGCTCGTCACCTACATCAACGGCCTCGCAGATCGTGGGCATTTTGATACGGTGCAAGCGGCACCGGGTGGTTCAGCCGACGTGCCGGACGAAGCAGGTGGCGTTCGAGCGGTGGTGCTGGGCATCAAGCATTCCCACAATGGCCGTGACCGTTCGGAAGCGCTGACGGAAGCCAAGGATATCCTGATGCAGCGGGGCAGCACGCCGCGCGTGTATCGCAACATGCTGGTGTTCCTTGCGGCTGAAGAGCGCCAGCTCGACAATCTGAAGGCGGCACAGCGCGCGGCGCTGGCTTGGGGTGAAATCGTTCGCGAGAAGAACCGGCTCAACCTGACGCAAAGCGACTTTGCCTTGGCGGAAGCTAAGCTCAAAGAAGCAGGCGAGACGCTCAAGACGCGACTCAAGGAGGCGTGGTGCTATCTGCTCTACCCGATCCAGGAGAGCGCACAGCAGGACGTGGAGTGGATGGCCGCGAAGGTGCCGGCGCAAGACGGTCTTCTGGCGCGCGCCAGCAAGAAGCTGGTGAGTGATCAGGGCATCTGGCCCGAGCTCGGTCCCGACAACCTCAACCGCCAGCTCGAGAAGTATATCTGGAACGGCAAACCGCACCTGCACCTCAAAGACCTGTGGGAATATCTGAACCGCTACACCTATCTTCCTCGCGTCAAGAACCGCGCCGTGCTGCAGAAGGCGGTCCACGCGGCAGTGGCCGGGATGTTGCCCGGGCCCTTTGCCTATGCCGAGCGGTGGGATGAGGCCAAAGAGACTTACGTTGGCCTCGCCGTGTCTGGCGCGACCGGCACCCAGGTGGTGATCGATGACGAAGCCATCATCATCAAGCCGGCCGTTGTCGAACAACATCTGCGCAAGTTAGCCGCAGCTGGGGCGCCGCCACCCGTTGGCACGCCAACCCCTGGTGGCGAGCCCGGCCCTGTGCCGAATCCGCCCGCCGGCATACCCGCGCCGCCGCCAGTTGAGCCGAAACCAACGCGTTTTCACGGAACGGTGATGATCTCGCCCGAGCGGCCAGCGCGTGACATTCATCAGATCGTCGAAGCGATCATCGAGCAGCTGACGACGCTGCCGGGCGCCGACGTCTCCATCAAGCTCGAGATCGACGCCGAGGTAGCTGTGGGGCTTGAGCGCGCGAAGGTTCGAACATTGATCGAGAACGCGACCACACTCGGCTTCATCGATAAGTTGGTGAGGTGAGCCTGGGCCGGAGAATGTCGCCTGTGGTGCGGGGCTTCTGCCGGACGCGCGTGAAGTCAGTTGCCGCATTTATGCGAATTCAAGATATCCAGGCGCCAGCGTGGACAGCTCATCCATGATGTCCTCGATCACCTTGGTGGCATGCACCAGATAGTCAGGATCGTACGGGGCGTAGATTGATGTTGTGGGATCAAGCGTTTGATGGCCGAGCTGCATCTCAATCTCGTGTGCCGGCACTTTCCGCTGCCGCATCAGCACAGCGACCGAACGACGGATGTCCTTTGTCCCGTGCGACGGCAGTGCCAAGGCGTCCATCATCGTCCGCCATGCTGACTTGACGCTCGCCACGCTGCCTCGCGCAGAAGACACAAAATGCCCCGTGGTTGCGTTCAGGCTCTCGACCAGCTGCTGGGGGCAGCGGATGATCGGGCGGTGCTTTTTGGTCTGCTGGCGACCCTTGGGATTCAGGTCGATGAGATTGTGTGACCGCAGCCATTGTTGTCGGCCCGGGTCAGTCGAGAAGTCGTGGACCGCGTCCGGACGGGCGCCGGTGGCGATCGAAAGGATAATGAACCGCCGAAGCGGATCGTAGCGAACGCCGCCTTCGATGCACCACCGCAACATGGCTGCAAGATCTGCGATGGAGGCGCGATAGGTAGGTGAGCGATTCAGCTTGGTGGTTTGAACTGGGCGAAAGGCCGGGGCGTTGCCCGTTGCGTACTTGATTACGGCCGCCAGCTGGATGACGCTGTTCTCGATCGTTGATGGACTCCGCTTGCGAGCATTCCCCAGCGTGCCGTCCTTCCGGGTGTTGGCAATGGGCACCGCCGCCATGGCCTTTCGAAACTGATCGATCCAATGTTCGTTGATGGCGCTGCAGGGAACAGATGGGTTTGCCATCCCTTCGATGTAATGAACCACATGCGCCAGTCGGGCCCGTATCGCCTCTTCAGACACACGATCTGGCGCGACCACCGTCAAATAGTCGGCGATTGCATCCAGGACGAGCTTGCCGTGGCTTTCCGGCAAGGGCTGACCACAGGAAGGGCAGATTGGCCGGCCACCGGTTTCTCTGAGGTAATATACGTCTAGCGCTTGCTGCGCGGCTGCGACATCCGCCGTGCCCGTTGAAGCGCTGACTGTGCGTCCGCGCCCTGGGTCATACCAGAAGATATAATAGTTAGGGCTGCGCGCGGTCCCGTCGCCCCGCCGGTCGAGGTCGAGCCAATACGGGCCGCGCTGGTAGATGCCTTGCGATTTTCTTCTCGACATTTGTTATGCTCCTGCAGGGCCTCGTTCCTGGCGCCCGAAACGAGGGCATGAATGTTCAGGTCGATCTGTCGCGCGACAATCAGGGTGAGAATGCGCGACAATCAAG
>NZ_NOXT01000014.1 GCF_002251755.1 Sandarakinorhabdus cyanobacteriorum | reverse complement strand
CCAACCCGAAATCACCCGGCCGGTGAATAATCCGGGCTAGGCCGTAAACTCATAAAATCTGGCGGCGGATTTTGCGCGTGATATGAGGGGGTATGCATATCACGTGGAAGCGGGCGGTACTGGCGTTCGGCGTTGCGATTGTCGCGCTTGTGGCATTCCTTCGGTTTTCACCGTGGGTAGCCCAAGATGCCTGCCTTGATAGCGGTGGCGCGTGGAGAGACGGCCAATGCGAACATTAAGCCGTAAATTCCCAAGCTGGCTTGAGGTTTGTCGGTTCACGTGATTCAGGCTTTCCATTGCAATGGAGGCTTGATGGCACGGCGGCGCTACGAACTGACGGATGGGGAATGGGTGATCATCGGGCCGCTGCTGCCCAACAAGCCTCGTGGCGTTCCCCGAGTTGATGACCGACGGGTTTTGAACGGCATCCTTTGGCGTTTCCGCACCGGCTCGCCATGGGCGGAGATACCCGAACGCTACGGGCCTTCCACGACCTGCTACAATCGGTTCGTCCGTTGGCGCAAAGCCGGGGTGTGGGACCGGCTGCTCGCCGCGGTCTCCGCCGCTTTCGCGGGTGAGATCGTGATGATCGATTCCAGTTGCGTCCGCGTCCACCAGCACGGTGCGACGGGTAAAAAAGGGGAACTGGAGATCGCGGCATGGGACGTTCCCGAGGTGGTCTCACGAGCAAAATCCATGCCCTCGTTGACGCTGATGGTCGTCCCGTCGCCCTGCGCCTGACCGGAGGCCAGGTTCACGACAGCCAGGAAGCCGAAGCCCTGCTCGAGACTGTACCCGAAGGCGCGACACTGCTCGGCGACAAAGGCTACGACAGCAACGCCATCCGGGAGGCTGCTGCCCGCAAGAATGTCTGGGCCAACATCCCGGCACGATCCAACCGCAGGCAGCGCTTTGCCTTCTCGGGCTGGGTCTATCGCCAGCGCAATCTCGTCGAACGCTTCTTCAATCGCATCAAACACTTCCGAGGCATCGCCACCCGCTACGACAAGTGTCCCGAAAACTACCTTGCCGCCGTGAAGCTCATATGCGCTCGCATCTGGTGCGCTGGATAATGAGTCTACGCCCTAGAACAGGCCCGGCACTTCGCGTTGGGCGGCGGTGGGGGCGCTGGCGGTGAGCAGCCCGCGGCCGACCGATTGTTCGGCCAGCGTGTCGGCGGTGCCGGCGATGGCGCCGCAGCTTTCGCCGCGCAGCGACAGGATGGCGCGCTGGGTGGAGGCTTCGGTGGGGGCACCCATCTGGCGGCTGAAATCATCGGCAGCAGCGCAGGTGCGGCCGCCGCGCGCGGCGAACACCGGAGCGAGGCCGTTGTAATAATCGCCCTGACGATCGGCATTTTCGGTGGCGAAGGCCACGATGCGCAGGCGGTCGTCACAGGCGGTGCGATCAACGGCAATCTGGCCCACGGGCTTGCCGCCGGTGTTGCCACCCACCAGCGTGATGTTGCCGCGGGTGTAGGGCAGCATGCTGTTGGGCACCAGTTCGCTGGCCGAGGCCGAGGCGCTGGTGGTAATGAAGGCCAGCGCGGTGGGGGCGATGCTTTCGGGCGCGCTGCGGAACAGCCTTGTGGCGTTTTCCGAGGATTTGGATGCCCGGAAGGTGGTGAAGCTGTACACCTCGCTCGCCGTGCGGTTGCGGCCCATCAGATCGCCCATCAATTCGGCAATGCGCACCAGGCCGCCGCCGTTGTAGCGCACATCGATGGCAACCCGGGTGATGCCTTCGCTGCGGAAGCGGGCAAAGGCGTTGCGCAACGGGGTTTCGGCGGTGGAGATGAAGCTGCGCAGGTTGATGTAGCCAACCTGGCCGCCATTGCCGTCGGGCAGCACCTGCACCCCGAAGCGGTTTGAAACCGGCGGGATGTTGAATTCGGTCTTGGTGATGGTGGCGGTGCGGGTTTCGCCATCGATGCGGAACTGGATGGTGCGGGTGACGCCGGCATTGCCGGGGCCGAGCGCGTCGGACACCGCTGCGCTGCCGCCGCGCGCGAACAGATCGGTGACGCTGACAAGGCTGGAGGCCGTGTCGCCGATGGCGAGCAGTTCGGCGTCACGGTCCAGGCCGGCGGCAAAGGCCGGGCCGGTTTCGAAGGCGTCGATCACCGTGGCCCGGCGGGCGGTGCTGTCATAGCTGATGCGGATGCCGAAGGCGGCGGTTTGCCCGGAGGAGAAGAAGGCGTTCTCCTCGGCGATCGAGGTGATGTAGGTGAAGAAACGATCCTTGTTGGCGGCGCGGGCGTTGGCGGTGAGGGCATCGATATAGGCCTGCACGGTGGCATAGGGGGCCAGATCCAGGCTGGCCGGCAGATCGGCCGGGAACAGATACCATTCGCGGATCTGGGCTTCGGCCCACAATTGCCGATCGCGCAGTGAGCAGGTGGGCGATGGTGTCGGGCTGGGCGTGGGGGTGACGGAAACCGGTGGTGGGCTGCTGCTGCCGCCGCCACCGCATCCCTGCAGCACCAGCGCCACGGCCAGCACGGTGGTCAAAGATGACATTTTGTTCATGTTTGAAGCTTCGCCTAATTGCCACCTGATGTCGAGATGCGGTGATTTGGCATTTTCGCCGCAGAGGCAAGCCACAAGTGCATGGCCGCCCTTGACGCTGTCGCGCCGCCCACCCATATGACGGTCACTGCTGGCACTCGCCCCGGTTGAGTGCCAACAGACGACATATTCACACGAAACAGGAAGAGGCAAAGCAATGGCATTCCGTCCGCTGCATGACCGCGTGCTCGTGCGCCGCGTTGAAGCCGAAGCGAAGACCGCTGGCGGCATCATCATCCCCGATAGCGCCAAGGAAAAGCCGCAGGAAGGCGAAGTGGTCGCCGTTGGCACCGGCGCGCGCGCCGACAATGGCACCGTCACCCCGCTGGAAGTGAAGGCTGGTGACAAGATCCTGTTCGGCAAGTGGTCGGGCACCGAAGTCAAGCTGAACGGCGAAGACCTGCTGATCATGAAGGAAAGCGACATTCTGGGGATCATCGGCTGAAGCCGAGCCCCAAGTCGCTGAAACCAAACCAAGAGATTAGGGAGCAAGACACATGGCTGCCAAGGACGTGAAGTTCGGCCGCGACGCGCGTGAGCGCATCATCCGCGGCGTTGATATCCTCGCCGATGCCGTGAAGGTGACGCTGGGCCCCAAGGGCCGCAACGTCGTCATCGAAAAGTCGTTCGGCGCCCCGCGCATCACCAAGGACGGTGTGTCGGTGGCCAAGGAAATCGAACTGAAGGACAAGTTCGAGAATCTGGGCGCCCAGATGGTGCGCGAAGTCGCCTCGAAGACCAACGACGCCGCCGGTGACGGCACCACCACGGCCACCGTGCTGGCCCAGGCCATCGTGCGCGAAGGCATGAAGTCGGTCGCTGCCGGCATGAACCCGATGGACCTGAAGCGCGGCATCGATCTGGCCGTGTCCAAGGTTGTGGAAGACCTGAAAGGCCGTTCCAAGCCGGTTGCCGGTTCGAGCGAGATCGCCCAGGTTGGCACCATCTCGGCCAATGGCGAGAAGGAAATTGGCGACATGATCGCCAAGGCCATGGAAAAGGTCGGCAAGGAAGGCGTCATCACGGTTGAAGAAGCCAAGGGCATGGACAGCGAGCTGGACGTGGTCGAAGGCATGCAGTTCGACCGTGGCTATCTGTCGCCGTACTTCATCACCAACGCCGAAAAGATGCAGGTGGAACTCGACAACCCCTACATCCTGATCCACGAAAAGAAGCTTTCGAACCTGCAGGCGATGCTGCCGGTGCTGGAAGCGGTGGTGCAGTCGGGCCGTCCGCTGCTGATCATCGCTGAAGACGTGGAAGGCGAAGCGCTGGCCACCCTGGTGGTCAACAAGCTGCGCGGTGGCCTGAAGGTTGCCGCCGTCAAGGCCCCGGGCTTTGGCGATCGCCGCAAGGCCATGCTGGAAGACATCGCCATCCTGACCGCCGGCGAGATGATCAGCGAAGACCTGGGCATCAAGCTGGAAAACGTCACCCTGCCGATGCTGGGCAAGGCCAAGCGCGTGACCATCGACAAGGACAACACCACCATCGTTGATGGTGAAGGTTCGGCCGATGCGATCAAGGCCCGCGTGGAACAGATCCGCGCCCAGATCGAAGTGACCACCAGCGATTATGACCGCGAAAAGCTGCAGGAACGCCTGGCCAAGCTGGCTGGCGGTGTGGCCGTGCTGAAGGTTGGCGGTTCGACGGAAGTCGAAGTGAAGGAGCGCAAGGACCGCGTTGATGACGCGCTGCACGCCACCCGCGCTGCCGTGGAAGAAGGCATTGTTCCGGGCGGCGGCACGGCGCTGCTCTATGCCACCAAGGCGCTGGAAGGCCTGAAGGGCGCCAACGAAGACCAGACCCGCGGCATCGACATCGTGCGCCGCGCGATCACCGCCCCGGTGCGCCAGATCGCTGCCAACGCCGGCCATGATGGCGGCGTGGTGGCTGGCAAGCTGCTGGAAGGTGGCGACACCACGGTTGGCTTCAACGCCCAGACCGAAACCTATGAAAACCTGGTTGCGGCCGGCGTGATCGACCCGACCAAGGTGGTGCGCACCGCGCTGCAGGATGCGGCCTCGGTCGCCTCGCTGCTGATCACCACCGAAGCGGCCATCACCGACCTGCCGGCTGACGACAAGCCGGCTGGTGGCGGCATGCCGGGCGGCATGGGCGGCATGGGCGGCATGGATTTCTAAGATTGAGTTGGCTGGCCACAGTGCGCAGCACTGTGGCCAGACTCAACGAAATCCGGCCAGCGAACGAAAAGGGCGGTCCCTCAGGACCGCCCTTTTTTGATTCGTCTGACGGCGCGGCTCTGCCGCGCTCTTTTCTTTCTTTTTCTTCTGAACATTCAGCGGACTCGGCGGCTCTGCCGCCGGCCGCGGCCGATGCGGGCGGCCCTGCCAGGCGCAGGCGCAGCCCCCTCCGCCCTTCGGGCACCTCCCCCAGTGGGGGAGGATCTGGGAGGCCTCAACGACACGTGCGCGGCCTCTCCGCCCTGCGGGCACCTCCCCCAGCGGGGGAGGATCTGGGAGGCCCCTCCG
>NZ_NOXT01000013.1 GCF_002251755.1 Sandarakinorhabdus cyanobacteriorum | reverse complement strand
GGAGCTCCAATAAGCTACACCACGCCGTGGGACACGATCTTGCAGCATTGGCCCCGCGCGATGCCTTCGACCAGCGCGTCCAGAGGTGCTGGATGATCAGGATATCGTCCGAAGCCATCGCGCTCATTCGCCGCGCATCAGGATCTGGCGCAGGTTGCGCTTGACTGTCCCTATAGTCGCAATGCCATAGCCATCCGGGTCCGGTGCATACTTGCGGAAACGCTCGGCAACCACGTCAAGCTGCCTGAGTATCCAACCTGCGTAAAGTTCGGGGTCGTCATTCTCCTCCGCAGTTGGTTCCAACGAGATGCTCTCCATGAAACGAACCGCAGCCAGTTCATCATGGCCGATGTTGTGCCCGGTGCGGTTGTCGGTCCAGTAGGGATCGCGCATGTGTGCGGCCGCCAAGGCGACTTCGGCGCGCAGCTGTTCCTCGAAAACCGCCCGGATACGCCTGGTGGTCCAATCCGCATCCGGGGGCAGGTGGAATTCTTCGTCCTCCTCCGGCTTGGGCTCTTCGCTTCCCGCCTGCATCCTGCCCTTGCCTGCGGCGACCAGCGCAGCTGACAGGATCACGCCGGCCCCGACCAGACCGATCCAGCCGGGCACCTCCCCTAGCAAGACGAGTCCGGCAAGCATGGCAAAGGGGAGCCGGAGGTATTCATAGGGCCCGACCACTGATGCCTCCGCCGCTTGCAGGGCCTTCACGTGGCACGCCATCGTGCCGAGGCCGAGCACGCCGACGGATAGCAGGATCAGAGCCTCGAAACCGGCCGGAGCCCTCCAGGACCAGATCGCCAGCGGCGCGGTGAAGGCAAGGCCGAGCACCTGACCATAGAACATGATGGTCAGCGGCGTTTCGGTGGCGGTCATGAAGCGGATGCTGACGATGCTTGCCGCAAACAACAGGGCTGCACCGATGCTGGCGGCAGCAGCAGACAGATCGGGCAAGGCGGCGGCAGGCTGGGCGATCCAGAGAACGCCGACAATGCCGAGAACCAGTGCGACCACTTTGCGCGTGCCAAATGGCTCCCCGAGCGCCAGCCACGCGATGACCATGATCCACAGCGGGCGTGTGAAGGACAGGGTGGTCGAGGTCGCCAACGGCAGCCGCGCGATCGCATAGATCGAGAGGATCAAACCGGCCGTGCCCGTAAGTGAGCGGAAGGTGAGCCAACGCCATTGCCGGGTGCGCAGCGGTTTGCCGCGCTGGTGCACCACAAAGGGCAGCAGCAGTGCGATCGCAGAGACCTCGCGCCACAGCAGAGTGACCGGCGCAGGCCAGCCCGGACCGATCCAGCGGATCAGCGTGGTCTCGGCCGTGTAGAATGCCGCGCAACCCACCATCCACAGCAGCCCGGTTCGCGGGTCGCTGCGCGGTGGCGCAAGGGGCGGGTTAGCGCTCAAGCCCGTGCACCATCGCCGATCCCGCCGCGGTCCAGTCAGCCGAGAACGGGCGTTCAATTCCGAGCGTATCGAGCATGAGCAGGCCGATCTCGCCGCCGATGGTCTCCATCAAGAAGGCGGGGAGCTGGCTGCCTGCGGCGCACCATCCGAAAATGGCGACTGGTCGATCATCACACTCTTCGAAAATCAGGCCAGTGTCATTGATGAAAAAGGTATAGCCGAGCGACCCGCTCTTTGAGATCAACCACGCCCCTGTAAACATCGCGCTTCGCAAAAGTGTTCGCGCCCGATTATCAAGACATCGCCGATAATGATCTCGGAGCTCCAGTTTTGCCTGATAACCCCACGTCGCCAGAGCCAGCTCCGCCAGATCGCGCGGATGGGTTGACCCCAGGGCTGCTACCCGGTCGACGTAGTCTGCCAACGCTTCCTGCGTCCAGTCACGTTGTTTGCAGGTGGCGGATTCCGGCATCGCGCGAAATGCGTCGACCATATCGGCGAGGTTGCAAGCGAGATGCGAATCCGGCGCGTGCCGCCGCAGCACCCGGTCAACCGCGTCCAGCCCGACCCGCGCGATCAATATGTCGGTCGCGGTCGCATCCGACGCGGTCAGAACCAGCTGGCACATCTGGTGCGGGGTCAGGCTGATCGCGCTATCGATCAGCTTGATGACCCCGCCAGCATTCACATGCTGTTCGGGGGCGATAGTGACCAGGCGATCCATTTCCTCCACATCGAGCGCATCGAACACCGCCATCACCAGCGCCAGCTTGAAGCAGGACCCGATCGGATAGCGACGCCGCGTCCCGATCTCCCATTCCCGCCCATCGCGAAGATCGCGAAGGTAAAGGTGGTGCAGGCGGGTGTGGCGACGGAACAGGGCGTCAATCTTCTCCAAGATGCTCAAGGCTCCTGTCCAGCGCTGCTGCAATGCCCAAATCCTCCGAGATTTGATGGTCGCTCTTCTGCGCTGCTATCTCGCGAAGGATTCCGCGAACAACATCGCCGACCAGGTATGCGACATCATTGCGATAGCCATTCTGGCGCTTGTGCACGAACCCCGCGACATGCAGCCATTCGTGGATCATGTGGCGCGCCGGGCTGATAGTGTCACCGGCTGTGGTGCAACGTTCGATGAACCAGGAGCCCGTTCGCCAAGGTAGTTTGCCCGGGACTGTCGAGCCAACCACAGGCTCTTCGATGGTTGGATCCTTTCTGATGGAAATGTCGATGATACCATCGGCTGCAGTTCCTCGCTCGATCCCGTCGCTTATGATCTGCACGATTTCGGTTGGCTTCAATGAGATTCTTCGGCCGCCCTCAAGACGGAAGTAGGTCTCTTTGTAAGGGGCCGTAAGCACCCGATCCCGAAACGACGGGAAGTTGACAGCCAATGCAAGAATATCGCGAGCGCGCCCGAAATGTTGTTGTTCTGCAAGGCTGAAATCCGACAATTCCAGAATGTTCACGCTGGTCGGCATGCATTTGCCCCCATCTTGTAATCATGAGTAGGTTCGCCGCCCGTTGTAATCAGCAAACCGGCTTGAAGCTTCCAAGATCAACGCCGCTGAAGCGCACGACAGCGCCTGGCCCGATATGGCTGCCGTCGAAGGCGAGGACCGACTGGAAAGCGGATACCAGCCGGTCATCGATCCGTTGCATCGGTTCGGGCGAAATGCTGTGATCCATGAAGATACTGCCGGTGCCGTTGGTCGCAAAAATCATCTCTTCCTCATAGATGCAGCTGGCTGGCGCGTTGGCAGGAAATTTCAAGCGGCGCGGACGCTGGATCGAGGTGTCGCCCATATTGCCGGTGTATTGGGGCGAGATCGCCTGAAAATACTCGAGATAGTAGATCTCGTTGCGATAGCTTGGCTCTCGGGCAATCCGCTCAACGTCGGGGCGGATACGCATGCGCACCCGCATGACCCCCGGCCCGGCCTCTTCTGCGCGCAGCTGAAACTGGAAGTGACCACGCTTCGTCGTCCATTCGCTCCACTCGGGAACAGCCGTATTCTCGGACGCAGGCGGCGGATTAGGCTGCATTGTCGCCTGCGCGAACGCCGTCGACGCCGCCGCGGTAAGGCCGAAAAAGATCAATGCTCGTTTCATCTCGATTTCCTCCTTGCATCATCCATCAGATATTCGACGATCATGTCGCCCACCGGAATGCCCATGTCGGTCTCCAGCGCGACGAAGTTCGAGGGCGGGTTGACCTCGAGAATGAAGGGCTGACCGGCCTGATCGATGATGATGTCGACCCCGGTGAAGGCATGGCCGCACGCCGTCCCGGCCGCGATCGCGAGCGCTTCGATATCGGGGCCAAAGCGCATCTGCTGCCCGCCTTCGCGATAGGGTAGCCCTCGAAAATCATCCTCGTGGATCGCGTATTTCAGCGATCCGATCACACTGTCACCCAGCACCACCAGCCGTGCCAGATGGTGCGGCGCGATATACTCGCGCAGGATAAACTCTCGCCCGGTCGTGCGCAGGAAATCCAGCACCGACCGCAGCGAGCGCATGGACTCCACGATCATCACGCCAATCCCGAGCGTGCCATCGCCGGCCTTGATCACCAGCGGAAAACCGCCGAGCGATTCAACGATGGCAGGCAGATTCTCATTGCTGGCTGGCAGTCGGTGGCAGGTGCGCGGGGCCGGGAATCCGTCACGGCTGAGCATGGCGCAATAGGCGGTGGTATCCCCGCCATTGGTGAACCAACGCGCTCCGCAGGTGCGGAATGTGCCGATATCCTCGCGCCATAGGAGCGTTTCCAATCGCACGCTGCCCCGCCCGGTATTGAACAGTATGTCGCCCGCCCGGAGCCTCGGCAGGTTGAGATAGTCGCAGGTCAGGCTGTCGAGCGCTCTGAACCCGATCCCGGCCCGCGCGCAGGCTTTGGCAATAATGTCACAGCGCGCCCTCGCACCGCCTGCCTCGCCCTCGTGCAGGGCATAGAGGGTGGTCATGTGGCCTCCGTCAGAAATCGGGCATAGATGCGCGGCGGGCCTGCGGGGACAATCGGCAGATCGATCATGCCGAGCGCCTCGCCAAGGAACGCCCAGCCATGGCGAAGCATCACCTCGTGCCGGAACCTGTTTGCGGCAACGCTGCCCCCCGTTGCCAGAATGCTTCGCGCGCCGTGGCGAAAGGGCTCGTTTGCCGCGAGCGAGTCAAGACCCGACGATAGCCCGGCCCCGCGAAAAGCCGGATCGACCACGAGGCGGCTGAACCAGGCGATGGGTGCAGGCAAATCATCGATCAACTTGCCGTAGATCGGCCGGTCAGGCAGGTCGTCGATGATCGCATGGATGGTGAAGCGGAACGCCGCCGCCATTTGGCCCTGCCGATAGACCACATGATGATGCGCGTCCGCGTCCCACGCGTCGATCCAGCGCTCTAGCCCGGATTATTCACCGGCCGGGTGATTTCGGGTT
>NZ_NOXT01000012.1 GCF_002251755.1 Sandarakinorhabdus cyanobacteriorum | reverse complement strand
TCTCAGGAGTTGGAGCCTCCGGCAAACCCGGCGCGGTTCAAGTCGTTGCAATCCAGCTGACCCACCGTGCGTTCGCATTGCAGCGATGCGCGGCACAACATCACACCCCGCAACGCAACATTCAAAAGCGGCCTTCCAACTGGATTGCAAAGGATGGACGGTCACGCCTCTCGCGTAGCTCCCGGTCGAAAACCGGCGTCAGCCCGCGCACTCCGTCAAAGCGGATGAGATCGCGATTAAGCCGTCCCCCGAACAACCGGTTGGCTTCGATGCGCAGCTTGATTTCACCGCCGAGCAGCAGCTCAGCATAAAGTGCGCCAGATGGCCCTTCATCGAACAACGAAAGCTGTCGCACGCGGAAACTTCGCGACAGCGGCGTAACGCGCAGGGTGCCTCCGTAAGTGAAGTGGGGGCTAACGACATGGCGATAGCCAAATTCCGCAGGGTTGTATTCGCTGAACTGCAGCGGACGATCGATACCGTTGAAGGGATCGCGCACCGATGTTTGTCGCCAGCTTGCATCGATGGTGAACTCCGCATCCCGGAAGAGGAAGGGGACCGGTAAGGTCGCCAATAGATCGAAACCCATCCTGCTCGCCGTCGGGAGGTTGCCGATCCCTTGGCCACCGGCGCCAATTGGCACCACATCCACCACATTGCTGATCCGTTCGCCCACTAAGGTCAGGCTGACGTTTCCGCGCCGACCCCAGCGATGATCGATGTTCAGCCGCACGCTGTCGATCTGTGGAGGTTGCAACTCGGCATTGGTTTCCGTGGTGTTGCTATCCTGTACTTCCACAGCACCCACGAAATCGGAGAAGTTCAGCTGGTCCACCTTGCGCTCCAGGCGCAGGTTCAGCGTCCAGTTGTCGGCTGGCCGCCAGTTCGCCACGAGCCGAGGCTTGAAGAAGGCGTAGCGGTTGGAGGCAGCGAAGGGCGGTGCCAAGCTAATGCGCGAGATCTCGCCGGCCAAAGCCCCTTCGATCGTCAGCGCGCCGAATCCAGTGTAGTTCAGCGAAATCTCGGCCGATCCGCGGGTTTCCGCAACTTCGGTGCGCACCTCGGGCCCCGGTCGCAACACCCCGGCATCGATCTGCGAAAATCGGGTATCCGATCGCAGGGACGTGCGCGCCGCTTCCAGTGCGAAATCCATGCTGAAGTCGCTCCAGCGCGGTGCCCAGTTCGCGCGCAGCACGCTCTCGCGCTGCCATTCATCCGCCTCGAATACACCGCCGCTGGGGCCTTGGTCCAAGGGATCCGTGTCAGCCGTGTTGATCACATTGCTGCGGCGCCGACCATGTAACCCGATCAACTTGGCCTCACCCCGGCCGATCCGGCGCGTCAACTCAAGCGAAATCTCCTCGTTGCGGTCGGTATTGCGGTTGCTTTCATTCTCGATTCGGGTGACTTTGGTTCCGCCTTCGGGCACCACATCAAACCGGCTGACGCGCTCGAACCGGCTGCGGCGCACCGACAGCGACAGTGCAGCAGCCGTGCCTCCCACATCCCGTGAGAGATTCAGAGCCCCAGCGACCGAGGGGAAGCGCCTCAGATCGACATAGGGACCAGCCTCTACCTGCTGCACAAGTCCATCGAAGTTCCGCTGCACCCCGTCAACGGTCTTGACGTTGCTGAGACCGCCTTCGAGGCTAGCCATAGTCTTCAAGCCAATAAGGGTTCCGTTCCAGGATATCGCACCAAAGGGGGCATGACGGTTTCGTGCGGTCACCGCGTTGCTCATCCGCCATGTGCCGCTTGATGGCGCGGCGGTGCGGCGCACCACATTGGCGATCAGTCGGCTGGCACCTCCTTGAAGGCCGGCCTCGGCGCCGTCGATCAATTCAATCCGCTCCACCACACTGGCAGGAATGCGGCGCAGATATTCGGACAGGCTGATGTCTTTGCTTGCCGGACGTGCACCATCGACCAGCACGTTGCCCGCAGCCCCCCCGAAGCCGCGCACCGCCTGCCCTTCAATGAGGGTGAAGCCGGGCAATCTGCTCAACATGTCGAGGGCATTTTGCGGCTGAAGCTCTGCAAAGAAGCTTGCAGGAAAGCTGGTCTGCGCAGCTTCCGGCCTGAGTTCGACCGATTTCGACGGCTCCTCGACCTTCCGGTCAGGGTCAGGCGCTGACACCGATGGCTGGGCCATGACAGCACCAAGCAACACAATGATGCTCACCGCTCGTCCTTTCCGACAGGCGGGACCTGTGTTCTGGATCCCAACATGCGGCGGAGGCCGTCTACTTCCCCAGGCGCCGCCCTTGCCGTACGCCACAGTGCTGCGCCGACGTGCATGGTAACGAGAAATGCGAGCGCATGTCCGCCATAGCTGTGCAGCGTGTAGAGCGTTTCCGCCGCCGGGTGCTGCGTTCCAGCCGGCGCAAGCCAGCCGAAATCGGGCATGGAGATCCCGAACACGTTCGGCACCCCGCCATAGGCGAGGTCCATGGCGTAACCGAGGATTGGCACGCCCAACGCGAGTGCATAGAGAACCCAGTGGACCGATCCCGCCAGACACCGGGCCGCTGGCGTGCCGTTGATCGAGGGGCGAGGCGAAGCCTGCCTGACAACGAGGCGCGCAGCCATAATCACGATGGCTATCACGCCGAGCGAGATATGCAGGCCGAAAAGCGTTTTGCCCAGATCGGATCGCCCATCGACGATGCCATAACCAAGAACAAATCCAATCGCCAATGCAGCGATTATTATAAATGCCGCAATCCAATGCATGAAACGCATCTGAATAGTGTAGAATGTCATGGCAATCTCCTTGATGGCGATGAAGCCAGCTCAGAGTTGCGATTTCATGAGGCAATATTGCGGCTCGGTTGCGTTGATCAAATTTTCGCTCAAATGTTCTAAGGGATCTGGATTTCCACTACCGATCCGCCGTTGTTGTTGTCCAAGAGCGTCATTTTCCCCTTATGAGCTTTGATAATCGCATGGACGATCGCGAGCCCTAGTCCGGCGCCGCCGGTCTCGCGCGAGCGTGAGATTTCGCCGCGGGTAAAAGGATCGAGCAGAACCGCTAGGTCCTGCTCGGGCCAGCCGGGTCCGTCATCGGCAATGCGCAACCGCACCTCGTCGCGCTCCTGCCAGACTCTGATCGCCAGACGGGACTGCGGCGCATAGCGGACGGCATTGTCGACCAAGTTGCTGATTGCGCGCGACAGTTTTCGGTCATCGACCATGGCTGTCGCCGGAACCGTGTCGATCGCCACCGCAATCCCGGCATTCCGCAGCTGTTCGGCGTGCCCTTCGACAACTTGGCGCACGAGGTCGTCGATTCTGGTGCTTTGCGGCTGCATGATCATCGCCTGAGAACTGGTCAGCAGATCGAGATCGCCAACCAGTTCCTCGACAATTCCCACCTGTCGCAGCAGCGCCGCGATCAACTGGTCATCCAGCTGGAACACGCCCGATTGCAGGCCGACCAGGCGGCCGCGCATGATCGTCAACGGCGTGCGCAGATCATGCGCAATCGCGGAGGAACGAAACTTGAGATCGGCATCGGCGGTGCGCAGCGCTTCGGTCATCCGGGTCAATTCGTGGTGGAGGGTCTCCACCTCCTCGGCGGCACCGCGCTTGAGCGGCACGGGCAGTTCGCGCTCGCCTGATCCGGTCTTCCGGGCGAATTCGGCCAATTGCTCGATCGGTTGCCCCATGGACGCCCCCAACCGCTGTGCAAGCCAGCCTCCCGAGATTGCGGTGATCGTGATCAGCACCGCCAGCGCGAGATGGTAATTGATCTCCCACGCGGTAAAGCCATGCGCCACCTTGAACGCCCGCACGCTAGGTGCGCATTGGCCGGACGTGCCGATCATGGCAGTGAGGTGTGCCTGATCCTCGGGTGTCAGGCTCGCCAGGAACAGTGTGTCCCGGACGGCATAAACCAGCTGCGGCGCGAATGCGGCGATGATGGCCGCGATAAGGCTCAAGGCGACTGCACCCAGAGCGATGCGGTTGCTGATCCGCCTAACCGAGAACATCGAGCCGGTATCCTTCGCCGCGTACCGCAGCAATGCCGATCCGCGGTCCGGCGACCGCCGCCAGCTTTTGCCGCAGCCTGCTGATATGCGGATCGACGGAGCGATCATACGCGTCGCTTCCCAAGGCAGAGTCGATCAGGAAGCCGCGACTGACAACCCGTCCCTGCACCTGAACCAGCGCGTCAAGCAGCAGAAATTCCACGCGGGTGAGATCGAGCAGATGATCGTCATAAAAGGCCCGGAAACCGCCTCGGTCGATCCGCAACCCACCTTGCCCCGTGGCGACGGGGGGCGCTGCCACACTGCCGCGGCGCAACAGCACCCCCGCACGGGCGACGATCTCCAGCGGATTGAAAGGCTTCACCACATAATCATCACAGCCGAGCCGGAAGCCCGATAACTTGTCCACATCATCGCCCAGCGCGCTGATCACCATCACCGGAAGATCAGGATGGGTCTCGCGCAAGTCGGCCAGAACCGACCAGCCGCTACGCTTGGGCATCTTCATGTCGAGCAGCACGAGTTGGGGATGCCAGCGCCAGACCGCATCGCGCACTTCGATCCCATCCCGGAGCACCAGACATCGTGCGTCCTCCCGTTCGAGGAAGGTCGCCAGAATCTCGGCAATCTCCGGCTCGTCCTCGACAATCAGGACGCGATAGCCGGAAAGCGCCTGACCCATGGAGTTTTCCATCAATTCGCCCAATTCTTCAACGGTTCCCACAAGTGGGCCTTGATGCCATGCCGCACAAGCATTGGCCATCTGCGGCAATAGGTTGCGATATTGTTGCATTCAGGCATGGTTCCCTAACCCGCCTTATTCATGAGCCTTCCTGTCAGGGCGTT
>NZ_NOXT01000034.1 GCF_002251755.1 Sandarakinorhabdus cyanobacteriorum | reverse complement strand
GACCACACCGCCGCAGTTACACCACGCGGTGGGACACGATCTCTGACCTCTTGTCCGAAGGTCTTGTTTCGGTAATCGCGAAACCTCGCGTTCAGAAGTGGAACCGCGGAACCATCGACGTCGAACTCGCGATCGAGCCGCGTACTAAGAGCAGTTGTGATCGATTTGAGCGTGAGAGAGTCACTGAGTTCCCAGTACGCTTGCAAGTTCCCGGACCAGAGGCGACGGTTTTCGAAAGTCGCGACATTGGTGGCGTGGCGACCATCGAACGGATCGGACGTCACGCCGCCCGCCGCCGCGAGTGTCGGATCCGTTGTCTGGGACGGAAACCCGCCCCCGTTGTCCCGAACATAGTTGACGATCGCGGTAAGCTTGAAGCCGGAAGACGGCTCCAGAAGGACGATCCCGCGGACCGCAGTAGTCTTGCCGCCACCCTCTGTTCGGTCGAGCAGCATATTCCTCTCGGTGCCTCCTCGGTCACGGTAGAGCCCCGCGATCCTCAGCGACAGATCATTCGTGACCGGCGCGGTAAGGCCGCCGGACAGCTCAATGCTGTTAAACGATGCATAGCTTGCCGTCAGGTTGGCATCGCTATCAAACGTTGGGCGCCGCGAAGTTACTGAGATGGCGCCTGCCGACGCATTTCGCCCGAAAAGCGTGGACTGAGGGCCCTTCAAGACCTCCACGCGCTCTATGTCGAAGAAGGGTATGTTCGCGCTTTCAAGGCGGCCGAGATACCCCTCATCCCAGAACACACCCACGCTGGATTCGCCCCCGATCCCGACCGAGTTCGTGCTGATACCGCGGATTGAAAAAACCGGCGTACCCAATCCTTGCGGCTTCCCTGCGAGCCCCGGAGCCAGCGCTGTCAGGTCGCCGGCGTCCCGAACCTGCGCCTGAGCCAGCTTCGCGCCGCTAACGGCCGTGACGGATATAGGCACATCGGCAAGAGACTGATCGCGGCGCTGAGCGGTCACAACGATTTCCTCAACGTCGGGCGGCGCGCCTCCGTCCTGCGCCGCCGCAACGCTCGGCATTAATGCGTTGATCGCACTCAAAAACGTGGCACCAACATACGCTTTTCCCATCGCCCTCTCCCATTCCGCCGTCGCCCATATCGCGATCTTGCAAAGCACTTTGTTGTTATCGGTCGGCCTTCCCGGCTCTCAGGTGTTCTCCAGCGCCCTTGCAGGGTCGCCGTTCTCGAAGAGACCGATCATCCCTCCCCGTTTTGCGACGGCATCATGAGGCGCGTAGCCAAGCAGCGCCTGAAGTCGCGGCTCGAGCGTTCGCGCGGTGTCGCGAGGCACATTCAGGAAGCTGTTCTCCACCGGGCGCAACCAGCCCGCGCAATATGAGATCGAGATCGCGCGACGCGGTGTGTCCGACGCGTTTTCACCACCACCATGGATAAGGTCGCCCCTGAAAAGGACGGCGTCTCCGGCGCTCATTAACGCACGAGCGAACTCGTCAGACTTGGGCTGGCGGCCAGGCTCCCAGCGCCAGCTTCCAGGCGAGATGTAGGTAGCGCCATTCTCTAGAGTGAACGGGTCCAATGCAATGATTGCATTCACCAGCACCGGCGCTTCCTTGCGAGGCAGGGACAGCCACGAGTCGGTATCGCGGTGCAGATACTGAGCCGGCTCTCCCGGACCGATCTGGATCAGCTCCCCCGCGTTCAGCAGTACGCTAGTGGCGTTGGGGCCGATGACTCTTTCGGCCCATGCGACCAAGTCGGGATGAGCAAGCAGCGAGCGGGTCGACGGCGTCTTCTCGGCAAGCCCATGCAAGCGCACAGTCCGAGCGCCGAGAAACGCATCGTACGTCGGAGACCCGCTCTGGGGCAGCCCGATCTTGCCGTCGCGTGCAATGTAGCCATCGATATCACTATTGACCGCGTCCAGTTCGTCCTTCGTGAGCAGTCCGACGAGGATTGCGCCACCTTCGCCAGTGACCGCCTGATCGATTGCCTTCCAGTCGTAGGGGCGCTCGAATGTCGGCAAGCCATGCGCTGACTGGAACGGAGGCTCGTTCTTCGACGTATGAATGGCGTCGTCGTCTTGCCCGACATCGACGGGGAGGGGGTCGCTGTAGGATATCACCCACCATGAGCCGCCCTCCGGCCCGGTCGTCTCCGGACCATAGGCGTGACCCGCTCGTGTCCAGCGCAAATCGCCGGCGCGGTAGACCCCTTCGCCCTCGATGTGGTGTTCACCATGGGTATACACGTAGAGCACATCGCCATGGTGATAGTGTCGCGGCCGCGTTTTGTGGGGCGGATCCTGTACAAGGAACACGAACGGCTTTCCGTCCGATCCCATCCCCTCGGGCATGAGGAAAATGTTTCCCGATCCCGTGGTCGGATCCACAAAAGGCTCCACTCCTTCCAAATTGAACCTCGCTGCATCCTTCATAATGCCTGACTCCATGATATGGGCTTGCCCTTTCACATAACGTTTGCTACATAACAAGCGATACGTCAAGAGGAGTCATGCGTGCCAAAAGTTGTCGATCATGATGAGCGCCGTGCAGGCTTTGTTCTGGCCAGTTGGAGCGTCATTGCCGAGGAAGGCCTGAACGCGGCGACGTTGCGGCGTGTCGCTGCTGCAGCGGGAGCTACGACCGGAGCGCTTACCCACTATTTTACGGATCGTGAGGCTCTGCTTGTGGAGACGCTTCGTTCCGCACATTTCGAAGCCGGTGCACGCATGCTTCGCGCGGCAAGCTCCGCTGGAGCAGCCCGAGACAAGCTGCGCGCTGTGATTCTTGAGGCGCTACCTCTCGATGACGCGCGCCTACGCGAATGGCGTGTCTGGCTTGCGTTCTGGGGCGAAGCGGTTGGCAATCCACAGCTTCGCAAAGAGAACGAGATCAGGATCGCTGAGTGGCGCGACCTTATCGAGACTCTCGTCGCTCCCTTAGTCGGGCAACCTCGCGCAGTTGAAGCGGCGGTTTCGGAACTGCTCAGCCTAGTCGACGGCATTGGATTACGTCTGGCACTTGCAGCTCCAGCCGAGAGAGAAGACTTACGAGCTGACGCGCACTCCATAGTCGATCGCGCCACTGCAAGAGTTGCATAACGCTAAATAATTTTTGTTCTCGGAGGATTTGGCAACCGGAAATCTAGGAGGCAGATGTGACTAGGTGCCTAAAGGCTTTCATGTTAACTACGGACACGTTGTTTATTGTTTACTGGACTGCTTCCCTTCTGCATCTGATCGGCGCCTTCAATATGCCGCCTGACCTGATGTATGCAGATTACGCGCAAGCGAGAGTATTCGCGTGGAACTGGTCATTTTTTCCAGTCGACGTGCTATTCTCATTATCCGGTTTTGCAGCGGTCCGGTTCTCGGCGCAGAATGATCCTCGATGGCGACCATTTGCGCTTATCTCTCTTTGCCTAACGTTCGTTGCAGGCCTTATGGCAGTCGGCTATTGGACAATATTGGGTGAGTTTGATCCGGGTTGGTACTTGCCCAATTTGACGCTGGTCATCTGGCCGCTGTTCTTCCTGCCAGGCCTGCTGAAGAGCACGGTTGCTGAGAAATGAACCACAGCAGGTTCAGCTTTGTGATCGCGTGCCTTCTCCATGCAACCGTGATTGGCGGAGGGTACATGAGCCTCCCCCCACTCTTCGCTTCGATGGAGGCCGAAGGCTGGAGCCCTGTTGGACTTCAGCAAGCTTGGGCTGCCATCCCTTTCGGGTCGATCCCCGGTGCGCTGTTCGCTGCTTCGGCTACACGGTCGTTCGGCTTGCGGACCATTGTTGCCGGAAGCAGCATCCTTGCCAGCGCATCGATCGGGTTTCGATCTTTGGCCGATGGAATCGTGCCGTTCAGCCTAATGTTGGCAATCTACGGTTTTATGACCGGGCTTTTGCTTGCGACACTGACGGCTGCAATCGGTTCATGGGTCGGCGCCCGACGGGTTGGCATCGCCCAAGCGCTATTCTTCGGGAGCTACGCGATCGGCGCAGGCTTAGCAGTTGTCTTGGGGGGGTACTACGCAGAATTCGTCGGTTGGAGAAGCATTTGCTGGGCAGTAGCGGTAGGAGGATTAATACTAGCGACAGCTTCTGGCACGCTGGTGACCAGTGAAAGAATCGGGTCACTAGTTGAGCGTCCTAAAGTTACGCGGGGGAACCAACTCGTTTCGTTTCTTTACTCTGCAGCGTACGCAGCGTATGTGGGAGGTTATCTGGCCTTGGCTGGCCTGGATCGTGTCCCACGGCGTGGTGTAGCTTATTGGAGCTCC
>NZ_NOXT01000008.1 GCF_002251755.1 Sandarakinorhabdus cyanobacteriorum | reverse complement strand
TTTGCGCCGCCCAATGGCCGACTTTTACTCCGCCGTTGACAGCGTGATCCAGGCGGCATGAAAAAAGGGCACCGCGGCAACGTGCCGGGCACCCTTTTCCACCTCGATCCTGCAGGAGGCTGGTTGCAGATCGAGCGTTAAACATGGCGTCGAGTTGAGCCGATTCCCGGCTGCTCATGAACTGGTGGCTGGTTCGTCATTAGCTCCATTCGAGCAGCGGATGTTGCTCTCCACAATCGGTGGCGGCGATGAACGCGAGGCTTTCGAAGAGCGGAGTGATTCCTGCCTTGACGAAAGCCGCGTAAGTCCGGTGATCTTCGAGCGCTGTGGCGAGCTTCTGCAGGGACAATTGGCCAGTCTCATTTGCATGGCGGCCAAGAGAAGTGAGCACCTTGGACGCATGGTCGCTGCTCATCGTGATGTCACCTACCAGAGCGATGTGTTCACTCACGCGCATCGTGATAGGCGCATCGCATTGCAGGTGTTCGATCCGCAGCATTCGTCCAAGAAACTGCGCTTCCTCGACGATCGCGATCATCTCCGCACGATGGTCGAAGCATGATGCGAACGCGGCGATGGCAAGCGCGTTGGCATTGATCTCGAAGTTCAGGGGCGCGGCCAGGAATTCGCCTGGATCTGCATCGATTGTACTGTTCGCGGTGTGCAGTCTGCGCATCAGCGCGGCGAGCTCTTGCGGGCGTATCTGAGCCGGTACCGAATGGAGCTTTGTCTCGATATCCTTGACGCGGAATGTGACGAGCATCTTTGCCTCCTGTCGCTGCTCGTCTCCTCCATCCCCCTCTCCTTTCTCACTTCCTGAGCTTGTGGCTGAATGCCCACAAGGGGTCTGGTCCAGCCTGAGGGTTGCCGGTCGGCCCATTGTCCGGATGCAGCCGCTGGCGCGGCAGCGATGCCCGCAAGATGCGAAGCATCGAGCACGGGCAAGGCGCGCCGGGCCAAGGCAAAAGTGCCGCTGATACATTCAGGGATCGCGATCCTCGCGGCAGCGGGCGAAGGGGGTTCGATGCCCCCAGAGCCCGCCCCTTGCGCAAAAGAAGAACGGAAGGCCCCGGCATAAGCCGGAGCCTTCCGAAAAGCGCTCAGCCGAAGGTGCGCGAGCGCGTTTGCGCCTGATCGCTGATGCGGCGGATGTGCAGCGGCACGCCAGCCTGACGGAGGCGCTGTGCAAGGTTCGACTGGATGCCGGATCCTTCTCCGATGATCGCTTCAACCGGGTTCAGTTTGACGATGCTCTCGTTGCGCAGGAACGGAGCGCGGTTGCCGTGGCGTTGGTCGGGAACGAACAGGATCGTGTTGACCCCGTTCTGCTGCGCCCATGCACCCGCCATGGCGTCGACGCCCTTGCGCATGCCGGTCGTGCCCAGGACCATGTTCGGGATCCGGGACTTGATGTCGTCGAGGATTGCCCAGATCATCGCGAAGTCGTGCCAATCCTTTTGGCCACCTGACACGATCACCAGCGGGCCATCGGGCTGGAATTGCGCCCTGCGATCCTTGGCGCGTGCTGCGAGGAAATCGCGTGCCTGCACCTGGCTTGCGGTCACCCCATTCTTGCTGACTTGCGATCCCCGAGCGGCCGTGAAGGGGCGACCGGTTTCGACGCGGTAGACGTCTGCTGCATGATCGCGCATTGCCTCGAGCGCTTCGCGGCACCCTTGCAGTGTCTGGCAAAGCTGTTGTGTTTCCTCGAGCTCGACAGCGTAGATTTCCGAAGGATCGAAGTGGCGTGCCATTTCGCCCAGCTTCTTTGCGGCATCGTCCTCGCGACCTTCAGCCAGGCGTGCGGTCATGTGGAAGGAGTTGACCATGCCCCAGGCGAGCTGCTGCGCGAATTCTTCCATGCGCGTGTCCTTGAGGACATCGAAGATCGTTCCGATTGCCATCTCCACGGCGCGGCGCGCCATGTCGGGATCCGGCATCTCTGCGGCGATTGGAGCCTCAATGATATTGAGCTTGGCCAGATCGCTGTGTTCGAGGAACGCTCCGTCGTAGGATTCCGTGATCCCTTCACGTGCATCGGCAAGATTGATCCGTGCCTGAGCCATATCTGCGAACGAGTTGAAAACAGTCATAAAAGCCTCCGATTCTTGAAATCGTCCCCACATTGGGAACAGCCAAAAACCCATCGGGCCGGACGAACCGTGTCAGGGACGGCGAGCTCGTCTCGCCGCCGCCATGGCGGGCGTGGGGGAACCGATTTTCTGCGTGGTGGCTGGCGCGCAGCGACACAGCCTCCCCGCTGAAAATTGGGGGGACCGCGGTCCTTGACTAAGGGGCGACCGCCGATAGGTTTCGGCAGGTGTTCCTGTGTGTGTGGAAGAGACGTTCCCGCCCCCGAGCAAGAGAGACGAAGGCAGGCCCGGTCAGGCGCATCAGCGCCACACCGGGCCGCCCCTTCGGCCCTGCGAAGGGGTTACAGCGGGAACACCGTAAGCGCTGTGCCCGGGCCCTTCAGGGCCTGAACCGCCACGGCATGAGCTGATCGAGTTCCTGGCTGGAATGTCCGCGGGCGAGACGCTCGAGGGTGTTGGTCATCCAGGCGAGCGGGTCGACGCTGTTGAGCTTGGCGGTCTCGATGAGGCTGGCGATGACGGCCCAGTTGTCGCCACCGTCGTCGGAGCCGGCGAACAGGGCGTTCTTGCGATTGAGGGCAATGGGCCTGATGCTCCGCTCGACGATATTGCTGTCGAGCTCGGCCCTACCGTCTTCGAGGAACAGCGTCAGCCCGGTCCAGCGCGAGGTGGCGTAGCGGATGGCGTCGGCCAGCTTGCTCTTGGCGCTGACCAGCGGGAGCCGAGTGCTGAGCAGCCGGAATAGCGCGTCGACGACCGGCTTGCTCTTCTCCTGTCGAACAGAGCGCCGGACGTCAGCGTGCTGCCCGCGGATCTCGTCCTCGATGGCGTAGAGCGTCTTGATCAATTGCAACGCCTCAGTTGATGTTGGTGAGGCATCGGCCTTGGCGAGCTCGAAGAACTTGCGGCGCACATGGGCCCAGCAAAACGCCAGCGACACGTCGTTGCGGCGGCCGATCTCGCGATAGCCGGCATAGCCGTCGACCTGCAGGATGCCGCTAAACCCTGCCAGATGCGCCTTGGGTCGCTCGGCCTTGCGGTCGGGTGCGTAGAGGAACGCCACTGCTGGCGGATCGGTGCCGCCCCATGGCCGGTCATCGCGGGCATAGGCCCAGATCTGCCCGGTCTTGGTGCGTCGTCGCCCGGGATCCAGCACTGGTGCGGTCGTCTCGTCGGCGAACAGCCTGGGGCCCTTCTTGAGCTCTGCCAGCAGATGATCGCGCACCGGTGCCAGATACCAGGCTGCTCGGCCCACCCAGTCGGCCAGCGTCGAACGATCGAGGTTGACGCCCTGCCGAGCGTAGATCTGGGCCTGCCGGTAGAGCGGGAGATGATCGGCGTACTTGGAGACCAGCACGCTGGCGACCAGCGCGTCGGTGGGCAGCCCGCCTTCGACAATGCGGGTCGGTGCCGGGGCTTGCACCACCTCGCCCTCGCAGGCGCGGCAGGCATAGCGCGGACGACGGGTGACCAGCACCCGGAAGCTGGCCGGCACGACGTCGAGCCGTTCGGCGACGTCTTCACCAATGGCGTGCAGATCACCGCCGCAGCAGGTGCAAGCCTTGTGCTCGACATCGATGACCTGCTCGATGCGGGTCAGATGGGCCGGCAAGTTGCCGCGGTTGGCGCGGCGCTCCCGTGCGGCGCGTTCCTTGGGTGTGCTGGCG
>NZ_NOXT01000033.1 GCF_002251755.1 Sandarakinorhabdus cyanobacteriorum | reverse complement strand
CCGGTGCCGGTACCGCCGACCAGCACGGCTGTCGCGCGACACATCCGGTTCATCCAGGCCATGCTGGGCCATGAGAGCCTGGAGACCACGCAGATCTACACCCGCGTATCGGCGGCCAAGCTCGCCGAGATCCACGCCGCCACGCACCCCGGTGCGAAGCTCACCCGCGACCGCGCCATGCTTGATACCGCGCTGGCCGCCGAGGGCGAGGACGCCGAATAGAGCCTGCTATCCGCACCCCACGGAAACGGCAGAAAACCGCCAATCACGCCCGCGCCACTATCAAGAGCGTGCGGATAGCATCCCGCAAAACCCGCAGAAAACCGTCATGCACCCGTGCGTGAGGTGTGTCCCCAAAATACCGGCTCGATGCGTAGCATCGCGGCCCTCATCCCTCTCGACAAATTATAACACAAGGGTTATATAGAGACATGCCATGGACTGTTGCCTTCCATCAAGCGTTCGAAGCCGAGTTCGGCCAGTTGCCGCTTGAGGTGCGCGAAGCCCTCGCTGCGACAGCCGGGCTTTTGCAGTTGCAGGGGCCGTTGCTGGGCAGACCCCATGCCGACACGCTGGCAGGCTCTGACTATGCCAACATGAAGGAACTGCGCTTCGATGCCGATGACGGGGTGTGGCGGGTGGCGTTCGCGTTCGATACCGCCCGGCAGGCGATCTTGCTGGTGGCTGGTGACAAGGCGTGGGTGGCGCAGAAACGGTTCTACAAGGCGTTGATCGCCAAGGCCGATGCCCGGTTCGCCGAGCATCTTGAGACGTTGAAAGGATAGGATCATGGCAACCGAAAAGAAGGCCAGCGTGCCGAAAGCCAGTGTTCTGGGCCGCACGCTCAATGAGGTGATCGCCGCCATGCCGCCTGAAAGCCAGGCGCGCATCGCCGAGCGGACGGCGCAGCTTCAGGCCGAGGTTGAAGGCCTCAAGGCGTTGCGCAAGCTCGCTCAGCGCAGCCAGGAGCAGATCGCCCAGAGTCTTGGCGTGAAGCAGCCTGCCATCGTGAAGATCGAGCGCCAGACTGACCTCTACCTCTCCACCCTGCGCCGGTTCGTGGAAGCTGCGGGCGGTACGCTGGAACTGCGCATCGATCTGCCCGGTACCGGCGCGTTCACGCTGACAGGCGTGGGCGAGATCGATGCGGCCAAGCACGCTGCCTGATACCGCTTCTCTCTCAGCCGCTTGCAGCGCCGCGCCCGCGCGCGTAGGTATCTGAAAACGCTCTTTGACAGCCGTCCGCACCGGCACTGAAAACCGCCTCAAGGGCAAAACTGCCCCGGACCTGATCCGCCCCTCCCGCGTGTGCGCGTAACCCGCTGCACTGCCTCAAGAAATTAGCCGTTCTATGACGGAACCGCCTCAAGCGGATCAGTTGTGGGGAATGATCCGCTGAATAAGGTGGATTCGACGGGGAACCAGTCGGCTTACCTTGGTACAGACTATGCTCCTGTGGCCCAGGCTGTAGCGACATGCGGCGGGGACGGAGCGTGCGAGCAGCAGCGCCGGCAAGAATTCTTCAACATGGGAACGACAGCAGCGACGTTTATCCCTGTTGAACGTGCATTGACGCTTGTCAGCGCTGCGGCGCCCGTAATCAAACTGATGAGTGGCGCAGAGCACTTTAAGCCAGTCGTTGCAGGGGTAAGGGCATTTGCAGAGCGAGTGGCGGCCGTTCAGTCTGGTCTGGGCCGCCTAGCGGCCGGTGAAGGGCGCATCATCGCTGGCCCTGGAGCTAAGGACGCATTTCGAGGCGCTGCTGACGCAGCCAAAAAATATGGCGGGAATGCGTCTGACTATACCAAGATTTCGGTTAGCGAGGTTACAAAATCTGGCGACAGAGTGTCTATTCATGCAGTACGTAATGAGGTTACCGGAGAAGTTTTTGAGAAAAAGGTGATTTATGGTAGATAATCGTCGATTTCCTCAATCACTCATAGCTGCTGTACATCGCAAGCTTTTTGACGGCCAGGCTATTGTAGAGACTTGCAAATTGGTCCTCAGTCAAAGTTATACCGATACAGAATATGATCAGTTGTTTTTTGACGTATTGAATGTCATTCTTGACGATGTTCAAGAAGGCGTCAGTTTTTCCGATATTGAAAATATTTATAAAGATAGCTTTATAAATTCAATATCGGAATTCAGAGGGTATTTCTCTATATAATACGTTCGAAATACTGTTGGGGTTACGGTGACGGGGTTAGGGTGACAGTGCACATTATTCAACCTTTGGCTTTGGCCCCCGCTTGGCGGGCCTCGGGTTGCGGCCAAGGGCGGCGGTGATGTGCGCCAGGAAGCTGTCGCTGCCGATCGGGCGACCGGTGGTTTCGGCGCGGCGCAAGGCTGCGGTTTCGGCCGGTTCCGCTTCGGCGGCAAAGCAGCTGGCGATATCGGGGATGCGCGCCAGCACGGGGGCGGTTTCGGTCAGGCCATCGCCACGGGCCGGATCCAGAAGCGCATGCACGCCAGACCAGCGCCAATCCTGGGCGCGTGGCACCAGCCGCGCCCGCACCGGGTTCAGCGCAACATAACGGATGGCAGCCACCAGATGCGCCTCGTCCATTGCGACACAGCCAAAACGGCCCTGCCAGAAATGCCCCGTACGCCCCTCCCGCGCATGGATGCGCCCGGCATAGGCACGGTGCACCTTCGACAGGGCGGCACGCAACGCATCCGGATTGCCCCACTGAATTCCGGGGACACTATACCAAATTCCCTGCGCTTGGCTTTTCCCGTGGTTTCCGCCCGGGCTTGGCTGGTGCCAATGTTCGGCCAATCATGCGCTCGGCATCGGCGATCCATTCGGGGGAGGCAAGCGGGCGGCCGGTGCGGCAGCGGGCTTCGATTTCGGCGATGGTTGCGGTCTCGTCCATGGCTTCCAGCCCGATTTCCATCATGGCATGCCAGTTTGGCACGTGCTGGCCGAGCGCGGCAATATCGGTAAGCGGATCATCGGCACAGCGGGCGCCGGCGATGTGGGAGCGCGCGCTCGACCATGGCCAGTCCTCGGCGCAGGGCACCATGCCGGCGGCCACGGGATTCTTCTCAACATAGCGCACCGCCGCCATCAGATGCGCAGCGTCCATCGGGTAACTGCCAAAGCGGCCCTGAAACAGATAGCCGCGCCAGCCTTCCCGGAAATTGATCCGCCGCGAATAGCGCCTGTGAGCCTCGGCCAGCGCAGCACGCAGCCCGTCCGCGCTTTGTGGCACCAGAATGAGGTGCACATGATTGTCCATCAGGCACCAGGCCAGGCAAGCCGTCTCGTTCGCCGCGCAAGCGTGCGCCACCAGTGCCAGATAGGCCTGCCGACCATCGTCACCAAAAAACACCGGCAATCGGCGATTGCCACGCTGCGTCACATGATGCGGAACCTGTGGTATCACGATGCGGGCGAGGCGAGCCATGCGGCCCGGTATCACGGCGGCGCGAAGAGGGCAGTTAAGTATAGCGCCCCCGGAATTTCCACGATTGCGAGTCATTGAAATGAATATAAGAAAATTCCGAATTACACCAACCACGACAAAATTAAACTTTTGGCTATTTTTCTCTTTTCTATCCATAGGTCACATATTTTTGCTGATCGGTCTTTATTTTTCTGCGTCGGGATTGTTTCTTGAATATTTGTTCGATACAGGACTTTTATTTACCGTATTGGCCATAATTGATGCAGTGAGACTGATCTCTGACAAAATTGACTCTAGCCCGGATTATTCACCGGCCGGGTGATTTCGGGTTG
>NZ_NOXT01000027.1 GCF_002251755.1 Sandarakinorhabdus cyanobacteriorum | reverse complement strand
TTGACGCTCGTGCAAGCGATTTAATAGGTCCTGAGCCTAGGTACAGACCGCGCATTGCTCGAAGCAGGGCCGATTGATCTCCAGAACCATGCATCTAGGCTCCTCAGCCCTCTGGGCTGGATAGAATTACGCGCGCCTGCGGTGGCTGGCGCACGGGCCGGGCCACGGGCCCGGAGGAGAGGGGGGATGGGAGAAGGTGTTCCGGACAAGGGGTTCGGACAGCATCAGGAGAATGTGACATGAACATCGGCACCCTCAAGGCCAACGCAGAAGGCGTTCACATCGGCCGCATCACCACCCTGACCTTCAGTGCGACCGTCGCTCTGCGGGCCTTCGAATCCACCAACGAGCGGGCACCCAAGTTCGACCTCATGGCGCTCTCGGCGGACCGCCGCAGCTGGGTCAAGATCGGTGCGCTGTGGGAATACTCGTCGAACGAGACCGGCGAATGCTTCCTCTCGGGCCAGATCGACGATCCCAGCCTCTCGGCGCCGATCCCGGTCGCCATGTTCCAGCAGAACGACGGCAGCTACAACGTCGCCTGGCGGCGTTCGAAGCCCAAGGCCTCGCTCGACGGCTTCGGCAGCGAGAGCGAAGGCGCCCTGCCGCCGCTGACTGCCACCGGCGACGAACCGGCCAGCGACCGCGGCGTTGACAGCGCCGCTGCCACCGGCGACGGTCTGGGCGAGAGCACTGCTCCGGCACCCAAGGGCAAGACGCGCGCGAGCGTCGACGCCTGACCGGCACAAGCCCCCCGTGACCGGTGCCGCGACCCGCGCCGGTCACATCGGGAAGGCCCGTCCGCACATTTGTCGCGGGCGGGCCTTTTCTTTTGCCCGGTGCTTGCAACCCGAGCCGACCTTCAGCGGAAACTCTGCCTGCGAGAGAGAAGGGGGAGGTGCCGTTCAAGCAAAGGAGGCTTGAATGGCACACACGAACTGGACTCTCGATCTTGGCGGGGCTCCGTGGAACGAAGACTGCGCGCAGATCGGCCACACCCCGAACTTCGACCTTGTGAATACGGCGGAAGCCACGCTCTACAGGGCTGCACTGATCGCGGTTGCCGGGCCTCCGCCCGCCGGAATCAATCTGCGGGTGAAGGCTAACGCCCATGATTTCGGGACCTACCGGACGGTCGAGGCGAGCATCGACAATCACCAGAATGACGGCAGCCATGCCTGCTATCTCGAGACCCTCGAGACCGGCATCGCCTTCTGGCATCAGGCCGGGTTTGCACCGCCTGAATTCGGCAAGCTGACGGCGAGCGATCAGCTTGCGGGTTTCGTCGTGGATGCTGTCGCAAGCGCGCTGCGGATCACACGGCCGAGTAGCACCGGCGCATTCTTCCCGGCGTCCTCCGGGCCGCTCCACCGGAACCTCACCGCAGCCTTTCCAGAAGCGGCGCAGCGCGCCTTTTCTGAAGGGGGCCTGCCATGCTGACTGATAGCGAGCGCTTCGCCTTTAGCGCGTGGCGGATCCATGCGTTCGCCTCGACGGGCAATGCCTACGACGCCGTACAGACCGACGAGACTATCGCTGCTGGCGATACTCTGCTCATTCTCGACGAAGGGGTTGTCGGTGTCGCGATGACCTGGCCCTTTGCTATCACCGCAGAGCCGGGCAAGCTTCACACGGTCTGTGAACCTGGCGCTGGCGAAACCCTTGGGCACATTGAAAAGGCGCTCGATGTTCCAGACGGGTCAATCGCTCGAGCTTGCCGCCTGGCAAGGACTCTGGGCTTTGCGATTGATGCGGGCCTCGCCGCATTGTTGCCGGATCTGCTGGCGACAGAGGTGGACGGCTAGCGCGGCAATCGTCGTCACAGAAATCTTGCTATTTTGGCAATAATTGCTATTTTGGGTGCCACGAGGAGATACCACCATGCCAGCGACGGCCAATGAGCACCCCAGGGTTCCCCTGACCCGGTTTCACAACAACACCGGCGAGTTCCTCGACCTTGCGACCAAGCAGCCGGTCGTCCTGACCAGCCATGGCCGCGAGCGGCATGTGATCGCAGATAGCGAGTATTTCCGCCATCTCGAACAGGCGGCGCGCGGTACGATCGCAGATCACATGAATATCGAAGCTGTCGCTTCGTCCGACATGACCGAAGCCGACCGCCAAGCTTTCGCCAATGCACGGCCCTCGGACAGCGAACTCGCCAATGACCGCTGGGAAGACTGACCGCCCCGCCGCAGGCCATATCCTCCGATACGTCTATCTCTTCCAGGAAGAGCAGCGCCAAGGCCGCGATGAGGGCGTCAAGGAACGCTTTGTCGTCGTCGTGGGTGTGGAAGGGTCACGCTATCTGGTCGCCGCGATCACCACCAAGGGCGAGGGGCGCAAGAATGCCATCCAGATCCCCGATGAGATTGCGCGCACAGCTGGCCTTGCTCCCGGTAGCGCCATCGTCATTTCGGAATTCAACCGCTTCACCTGGCCCGGATTCGACATCAGACCCCTGATGAAGCAGCCTGGGTACATTGCCGGACGACTCCCACCGCGGTTCACGGCAAAGATCATCGATGCCATAGCAGCCTGGAGATCAGCTCCCGTCGATCGGGATTGATTGGCGCAACGTGCAGACAGGCAGCCCCCTTGGGGCCTTGTCCGATCATGCATGAGGGCTGCGTCAGTGACGCCAACCTCGTGGACCGGCACCCCAGATAGCCAGGGTCAGGAGTTCCGGACGGCTGCCGCAATGGGACTATTCGTTCACCGAAATCGGCGAGGACGGACGATCAGTCCTGCGATCAACGCCAGCATCAGCAAGCCGAGACGCGGCGAGGTTGATATTCAGGCACGCAATCAGCCCCTGTGCCACCCGCACGTCCGCCGCCCAGTGCCCCTGCCTCTCTGGTCGAGCTTAGGGCCAACCTGCAGAAATGCGAGCCGTGTTGCCCGGCAAGCCGGGCTGCCCGCACCACCTCGATTTCCGAGGTTTCCCGCGCGCGAAGGCGCGCGGTGTCCCAGCTCTCCCGCCGAGGCTCGATAAGGGCACCGGCGGACGAGCCGTCGGCACCAAGGAGGCTCTTGCAATGAACATCGTCAACCTCGTCGGCCGTCTCGCCAAGGATCCCGTCGCCCGCGACCGCAGCGATACCCGCATCACCGAACTCATCCTCGTGACCGAGAACGTCCCGTCATTCGCGACGGGAAGGTCCAGAAGGACCCCGAAACCGGCTACCCGGTCAAGGATGCCGAATTCCACAAGGTCACCGTCTTCAATGGCATGGGACTCCCGCTGCGCCAGCACAAGGCCAAGGGTGACCAGCTCGCCGTGACGGGCCGCATCCACTACTCGCGCTGGCAGGACGCCGAAGGCAATGAGCGCTACGGCTGCGAGATCATCGCCGAGAACGTCGAGTTCCTGTGACCAGCAGGGGCGGCACCGCGGTGCCGCCCCTCGCTTCGCTTCACAGGCGAAGATCACCGGCCTGATCGGCCAAAAAATTCCATCCTGACCGACCACGACAAACCCCATAGTAAGACTGCAACCAGGAGGAACCGCCACATGTCGATTACCTTCCCTCGGAAGTTCGCCATTGGGGGAGTGCCGGTCACGAATATCAAGGAAGGGTTGAAATCTCTTTCCAGAACGAATGATCCCGGCTCCTTTGTCGGCCTTCGTTCGGTCTTTCCGACCCTCATCCACGGATCGCATGGATCGTGTCCCACGGCGTGGTGTAGCTTATTGGAGCTCC
>NZ_NOXT01000031.1 GCF_002251755.1 Sandarakinorhabdus cyanobacteriorum | reverse complement strand
AACCGTCATCTTCTGGATCGGCCAATGAGTCCTGAGCCTAGATTGCCTGCCCCGCTCCGCGAGTCCAATCGCTTCATCGGATGGGGAGGGAAGCCGTCAATGATGATTCGAATGACAGGGGCAATGTCTGCCTTTGCCCTGCTCTACTCCGGTCCCTTGCAAGCCACCTCGCCCGCCGACGACATTGCCTTTATCAGGCGACAGATCGAACAGCTCGAAGCGGCAGGCATTGATGCCAGCGAGATGCGGGCGAGCCTACGTCAGATGGAAGCAGAAGCAGCCGCTCGCGGCGCCCCGTCCGAACCGGCAAGAACGCCCGAAAACACCCAGGGTCAGCTCTTCGGCAGTTGGCAACACCCGACAAAGGGAACCTGGACCTTTAGCGCCGATGGCATGGCAACGCTGGTGCGGGATTCGGTCAACGGCATTCCCGGCCGCTACACGATCACCATGCGCTGGTCGCAGGAAGGCACCAATACGCTGGTCTACACGCCGATCCGCAACACGCTCGTAGGATCTCCCGACAGCGACCGCGACGAGCCAATCTCCGAACCAAAGACCTACCGCGCTCCGTTCGAACTGATCAACGGCGCGCTGTTCTTGGGCGGCACCGAATATCAAAAACAGTGATGGAATCCGAGCCAAACACCTTGGAGGAAAAGCATGATCAGTGCGAAAAATTTCATCCCCATTGTCATGGGGCTGACATTGGCGGGATGTGCCAGCTTTATTGATGCGATGGCAGAAATGCGCCCGATCAATGTCGATCAGAACCGAATCAACGTCGTACCGCAATATCCTGACGTGACAAAAACCAACTATGTCGGAGGCGAAGACTGTTCTGGATATGTGCGTTACGGACGGCAGAACAATAATACGTTTGCTCAAATATATAACACAAGTGAACGAAGTTTTGATTATAAAATGTACTGGGACGATGGCACGACTTCTACAGGCACCCTTTCACCCGGAGCCGAAAGCACGCGTCATTTTTGAATAAAATATCAAATATTTGGATCTATTTATGAACTCAATCCTGACAAATCTCGTGGCAATTTTGGCGGCATCGCAATCTGCGCCCAATGACAATCCCGATATCAGGAGCTTCGCTGTCTGCGCGCCCCTCAAGACGTTCTTCAATGTCAACGAGCGTGACGATTACATTGTTATCGCTGACCTCAATGCTGCGCTCGGCATTGCACGCAATTGTGTGGCTTCGGGTGATCCATTGGGCCATCTGAGCGAGGCCTATGTGCTCGTCAAGCAAGGCAACGTTTCACTCGCGCGTGCCGCCATTGGACGCGCAAACGCACTCGGGCAGGACCCCGCGATGGCAGCGCGGATTACATGCATGATCGAACGCGCGGCGAACAACCTTCCGGCAGCCCGATCGGCCTGCGACCGGGCCCTCTCGCTGCGACCGAATTGGGTACAGGCGCTTGCATCACGTGCGGAAATTGCTCGAATCGACGGCGATAGGTTGGGCGCACTTCGGTATATTGAACAGGCGCTACGCGGCCGGCCTGAAGGTGCGAGCCTGCTCGTAACGCGGGCAGAATTGCTCCTGGCACTGGGACGCAAAGATGAAGCGGTCTTGACTGCAAGGCGAGCTGTCCAATCCGCGCCAATCCGCGGCGAGACCCACAATATCTTGGCGACATCGCTGATCGCAGTTCAGGAATATGAAGGTGCAATTGCTGCAGCGACGAGGTCAATCGAAGTCGCTCCTGGATTTCCCGACGCCTGGTCGCTTCGAGCCGAGGCAAGGTATCGTTCAAGTCAGGACGCGCTGGCAGCGGCCGATGCGGCGCGCGCAATCGCAATCGATCCTACGCACGAGCGCGCATATTGGGTCCAGGCGATGATTGACCGTCAGAATAATCGCCTGGATTCCGCACTGGCAGCGATTGATCGAGCCGTCGCGATCGACCCCGAATCCGCAGCGGCGCATCATGAACGGGGTTTCATTCTGGAGCGGCTGGGTCGATCGCGTGAAGCCGAAGCCAGCCATCGACGCGCATCGACGATCGACCCGAGATGGTCATCGCCCTGGGTCTCGCTATCAGCCATAGCCCTGGCCGCGAAGGATTATCCCAAAGCCGAGTCCTTGGCGCGTGAGGCAATTTCACGTGACGATCGCAGCGCCAACGGTCACGGAAATTTGGCAGCAGCCGCGCGAGCACAAGGTCGGCTCAGCGAAGCGCTCGAACATTATGATCGAGCGCTGGCGCTGCGACCCAATTTGGAGCCCTCCTTGTTCTGGCGAGCGAGAACTCTTTCGGAACTGGGACGGCCCACGGCGGCCATCGCCGATTATTCGAAGCTGGTCGAGGTCAATCCCAAATATGGATGGGCCTGGGTTAATCGTGGCCAGCTCTATCTTGAAACGGGAAATGCGACCGCGGCGTGGAACGACCTCAATCACATCATCGGGGGCATGCGGACCCAGTCAGAACCATGGGTGCTCTGGCATCTGGCAGGCATCAGGAGCGGGCGGACCAATAGTCAAATGCTCGATCGGCTTGGTCAGATTTGGCCCAATACGCCCAATGCTGGTTCCCTTGCAGTGCGTGCAAATCTCCGGCGCCTTGCAGGTTATCCTTTGTCGGCAGTTCTGGAGGATGTCGACGCGGCGCGTTCAATGCGGCCCACGGGATTTGTCTCGCGCTATGTCGATGCCGCGACCGACGAGGCGCTGTTCGATGCCTTATGCGGTACGCCCGAGCTGCTGCGCGCCTGCGCCAGAGCGTTGATCATGTCCGCGCCATATTGAGGGCCCGCTCGGAATTGCGAATGCAACATAGGCAGCATCCAGCGTTCGAATTGATATTTCGGCCACCAGAGGCTTTGCTGGATGGCGTCTATCGGCTGCGACCAAAAGCGTGGCGGTCACGCGCGCGCGACTTCCCCGATATCGATGTCTGGCGTGACGCCTTCGACGGTTGCAGCGACCATCGGGTGGTCGTCCAACGTTCCCGCGTGGTGGCGGCAGGTCGATTGACGATCCGGGATCGTATTGCCGAACTGCCGCATCCCGAGCTTTACGCCGGTTTCGACTTGCCGGATACCGGACCGGTCGGCTCGATCAATCGGCTCGTCGTCGATGCTGACTATGCAGGCATCGGTCTCAGCCGGATGATTGACGAAGCGCGGATCGCCCATGCCGACGCGCAGGGGGTCAGGGTGCTGCTTGCGACCACCTTTGCAGGCCAGCGACGCGTGACCGCGCTCGAAAGGCTCGGGTTTCGCGAGCTTGGCGACGCGAGGGCCTATAACGACGGTCCGCTAACTTGCCTCAATCGCGTAGCATCCTCCGGGGGGGGAGGGGGCGAGCGGTTGCTCGCTCGCTTCTCCGCCGCGGCGCCACAACATCGTGATGGCGCGGTAGAGACGCGATGACAGCCCTTTCACCATTCCTTCAAGACCTCGCTGCGCTGCGTGATCGTGCATGGGGGCAGAGCGCCGATCCGGCCAACCTAGCCCGCCTTATTCATGAGCCTTCCTGTCAGGGCGTT
>NZ_NOXT01000021.1 GCF_002251755.1 Sandarakinorhabdus cyanobacteriorum | reverse complement strand
CCAGCTTGAACGGCTTGATCACGGCTTCGATCTTCTTCACGTCCCACTCCTGCCCGATTGTGTGTCAAGAAGCACCAGCGACGGTCCGTAGCCATCGTTGCTGACGTGCATTGTCATGCGCCAATTGCCGCACACGCGCCACCGCAATTTGGCCCATATGGCGGCGGCCGAAGCGGCCGTTGTGCGGTGCACCGTCAAACGCCTTATGTCGCCGACCGGGCGGGCAGGTGATGTTTCAGCATCGCGAGTCGGCTCGTGCGTGGCCGTTCCGCCATGATCCGTCCGAGGTCCGGCCATATGCCAGGGGATCGGGTGGCCATCGGCGGGGTGAGGGGGCTTCCGGCCCGGTCGCACATGGTTCCGGCGCCGCGATGGTGACTGGGGGACAACAGCAAGACCCCCTGCCGCCGATCAATTTGCCCGGTGAAATGGCCATCCCGCAGCGGACGTCATGGAGGGCGGCGAACTTGGTTTCAGTGCAGGGGAAATTGATGACAACGATTTTCAACCGAATTGGCGCGCGCGCCAGACTTGCCGGCATTGCTCCAGCGATCGCCTTGCTGACCGCCATTCCGGCGCTTGCCCAGGAGGCAGCGCCCGTGCCCGTGCCCGACAAGGGCGACACCGCCTGGATGCTGGTTTCAACGCTGCTGGTGCTGCTGATGATCCTGCCGGGCCTGCAGCTGTTCTATGGCGGCCTGGCGCGCGGCAAGAACATGCTCTCCACCATGACGCAGATCGGTGCGGCCACCTGTCTGGTGATGCTGATGTGGGTGGTGTTCGGATATTCGATGGCGTTTGGCCCCGACATGGAAGGCGCGCTGAAGCCGTTCATCGCCGGGTTTGACCGGTTGTTCCTGGTGGGCATCGCACCCGACAGCACGGCGGCCACCTTCACCAAGGATGTGGTGATCCCGGAATATGTCTTCGTCTGTTTCCAGATGACCTTTGCAGCGATCACGGCCAGCCTGGTGCTGGGGTCCGTGGTGGAGCGCATCAAGTTCTCGGCCGTGCTGGTGTTCACGCTGGTCTGGCTGCCGCTGGTCTATCTGCCCATCGCGCACATGGTGTGGGCGGCATCGGGCCTGTTCTTCGTGATGGGCGCGCTGGATTTTGCCGGTGGCACCGTGGTGCACATCAATGCCGGCATCTCGGCGCTGGTGGCGGCGCTGATCCTTGGCAAGCGCCTGGGCTATGGCAAGGACATCATGGCGCCGCATTCGCTGACGCTGACCCTGGTCGGCACCGGCATGCTGTGGGTGGGCTGGTTCGGTTTCAATGCCGGTTCGGCGCTGGAAGCCAATGGCTCGGCGGGGCTGGCGATGATCAACACCTTCGTGGCCACGGCCGCAGCGGCGCTGGCCTGGCTGGCGACCGAGAAGCTGGCCGGTCACAAGCCGTCGTCGCTTGGCCTGGCGTCGGGCATTGTTGCCGGCCTGGTTGCGGTGACGCCGGCCGCTGGCAATGCCGGCCCGCTGGGTGCCATCGGCCTTGGCGCCGTGGCCGCGGTCATCTGCTATGTCGCGGTGGCGGTGATCAAGCCGAAGCTGGGGTATGACGACTCGCTGGATGCCTTCGGGATCCACGGCGTTGGCGGCATCGTGGGCGCCATCGGCACCGCGATTGTCTACTCGCCGGCGCTGGGCGGCCCTGGAGCGGCCGACTATGACATGGGCGAGAAGCTGGTTGTGCAGCTGGCCGCCGTGGGCACCACGATCGTGTGGGCTGCCATTGGCACCGTGATTGCCATCTTCGTGGCCAAGGCGGTCACTGGCCTGCGGGTGACGGCCGATGTCGAACGCGAGGGCCTTGATCTGGGTGAACATGGCGAGCGCGCCTATAACCCCTGATCAGATTGCACGCTGGATTATTGCTTGAACAGATGGCCCGCCTGGCAACAGGCGGGCCAAATTCTTGTGCGTGGTGCACTGCAAAAATACAGACCTGATGTGTCGCAAATATTGCCGGAATGTGACAAAATATTCATACAGCGCCTCATGTATAAAGACTGATTTTTCAACATGTTATGAATGTGTGTCTGACTGCTACGCTGTTTGGCGTAGCGGTGATGGCTATGTTGCAATGCATTGTGACTGGGCTGGGGACGGCCAAGTTCCGCAGATTTGATTCTCTTTTCCTCGGGCAGAAGGATAACAGGCGATGACGACCATATTGCGCCGGCCGACGCTGACCCGCACGTTCATGATGATTGCCACATTGGGTTCGGCCGGCATGGCCGCTGCCCAGGATGCTCCGCCGGTGCTGCTGCCCGGCTTGAGCGGGCCGCTGAGCTATAACCCTGTTCCGATCAGCGTGGATGTGGGTGCCTCCAAAATCTATGTCACCGGCATTGCCAGCGGCTATGGCGGGTTCCAGAGCAACAGCACGCCGGGCGTGGCCGACAGTTTCGCTGATGTGTCCAACGCACAGGTGATCATCCAGAAGCCGGAAGGCGTGTTCCAGTTTCTGGTGCAGGCCGGCCTGTACAGCCATGAAACCCTGGGCCTCGGCTATGCCCGGGCCACCAGCTATACCGATGCCACCTATGGGCCGGTGCCGCAGGCATGGGTGAAGATCGCGCCGTCATCCAGCTTCAGCGTGCAGGCCGGCATCCTGCCGACGCTGATCGGCCTGGAAGCGCCATTCAGCTTCCAGAACATGAACATCGAGCGTGGCGTGTTGTGGGGCCAGGAAAATGTGCTGACCCGCGGCGTGCAGGCCAACGCCACCTTTGGCAAGGTCAGCGCCAGCATGGCGCTGACCGATGGCTTTTTCTCGGGCAAGTTCAACTGGCTCTCGGGCATCCTGTCGTATGTGGACGGGCCGCACACCCTGTCGCTGGTGCTGGGCGGCGCGCTTGACCGCAACCCGCGCGCGACCTTTTCCACCCCGCCGGTGCAGAACAACAGCACCATCTTCAACGTGATCTACAGCTATGCCGGCGAAAAATGGCTGGTGCAGCCCTATTTCCAATATGCGCGCGTGGGCGACCTGCCGTTCCTGGGCACGACCAAGGCCGACAATTGGGGCGTTGGCCTCTTGGCGAAATACAAGATCAACGACAATTGGAGCCTGCCGGTGCGGGCCGAGTATATCGACAGCAAGGCACCGCGCGCGACGGCGGCAAGTTTCCTTTATGGGCCGGGGTCGAACGCCTTTTCGGTGACGGTGACGCCGACCTACACCTGGAGCCGGTTCTTCATCCGGCCGGAACTGTCCTACGTGTCGGTGTCGGGCATCACGCCGGGGGCCGCCTTTGGGGCAGCCGGGACGGACAAGAGCCAGGTGCGCGGGCGGTTGGAATTCGGTGTGATGTTCTGACAAGCCGGTTGGCCACAACGCGCCGCGTTGTGGCCAGACTCGGCGCAGTCACGGACGGGGAGCGAAAAGGGCGGGGCATTCCCCGCCCTTTTTGACTCGTTCGGCGGCGCGGCTTTGCCGCGCCCCTTTTTGCTCCTGTCTCTTGCGCCGCTGGTGCGGGGCGTGGGTGCTGCGCGCGGGCCAAGTCCGC
>NZ_NOXT01000011.1 GCF_002251755.1 Sandarakinorhabdus cyanobacteriorum | reverse complement strand
ACTCAAACCAAATAGCCTCCGGCAAACCCAGCGCGGTTCAAGGTGGTGGGAAAGATCGCAGCAAACCAATCGTGCTCACATTGTCTCCCCGGTTAAGGCGCAGTTTTACATATGAAAGAGCTCTGGCTGGACCGTCGGTCTTCCCTTTTTTGCCGAAAGCCCTAGCATCATCAGGCTCGGGGTGATTGGGGAACATGGGCCTGATGCCACAACCGCAGAATCGGCGTGTTTGTCTTGCTATCGGCGTTGCCAACGCGAAGCCGCTTGACTGGCTGCCGGGCGCGGCAACGGCGGCGGGGGACATTGGCAAGTGGGCACGCTGCTCGAATTTCGACGCTGTAACAGTCCTGACCGATCAGCCAGAGGTCGGGCAGACGCGCTGGAACAGCGGCGATGCAGCGCCGGTGGATATCAATCATCCCAGTGGCTTTTCGGTCACGATCCCGCGGATCAGGGAAGAGTTGCTTCGGCTTCTTCCGCCCGGCGAGCTTACCGAGTGGTTGGTGCTTCATTTTGCTGGTCACGGCCTCCGTCAGGATAGTGTCCGGACCTTGTGGCTGCCAACGGATTGGGCGCCCGAGAATCGCGCAGTTTCGGTAGAGGCGCTGAAGGCGTCCCTGCACAGTTATGGGATCAAATATCTTACCCTAATCAGCGATGCATGTCGCGATTTCGCCAATCGCCCGTCCACAGCGAACCTCGCGCCTGATCCAGTACTGGGCAGGGGGCCGGTTCAGGCAGTCCAGCCGGGGCTCGATCGCTTCAATGCGGTGGAGGATGGCAAGGCCGCTTTCATGATCCCTGGGGAAACGGCCGCCGATGCACGCTGCATTCTTTCCGGTTCCCTGGCCAATGCCCTTTGGGGTCATGAGCCCGAGGCTTTCTCGCGGCAAAAGCGTGGGCTGATCGACAGCGACTCTCTGCTCCGTTTCATTTCCGTCCAAACCCGCAAGGTGGGGGAGCGTTATGGGCTGGAGTGCCAAGCCGAAGCCATTCGCGGCTATGGCCGGGGAGGTCCCGACATGGTCTATTTTGACGTCGATGGTCCCCCTCAACCCGTGGCGCCGCCAATCGCCTGGCCGCCGCCCGGCGCACCGGCGCAGCCCCTTGGGATGCCTGCCAATCGCGCAATTGAGCAGGCGCTTGCGCGCCTCAGCAGCATCAATTTATTGTCCGCTTGGCCATACGCCATCGATCCAGCGGGCGGCACTGCCGCATTGGAGCAAGTGCCGGGCGGGATCGACCTGGCTCTCGCTATCGAACAAAGCGAGGCTTCAGAGATCAGCGAACGAACCCAGCGAATGCACGTTTGGCAGGCTGGGGCCGCCGCAGTCGTTGCCAAGCAGGGGCTTGAGCGCGAAGTTCGGCGTAGCCAGCGCTCCCGAATCCGGCGGACCCTCCGGGCTGGTCAGCGGAGGATGTCCCCAGACGCCAACCTCATCATGAGCGGAGGGCAGCCTGCCAGGGTCTGGGCGCCGTACGGAGCACAGCGCGTCGGGGGAGCCAAATCCTGGCAGGTGAATTTTGGCAAAGCGGATGCCGTTCAGGTGATCATTGAATATGCCGACGGCTTGTTTGCTCCGGCGGTCGTTTATGCCGGTCTTTCGACGTTGGTCACGCATGATGGGAACCGACGCATCACCGGCTGGATGTGCGCGCCGCCCTATCAATCGGATGCGGCCAGACTTGCGCCCACTAATGACGCAATTGCCAAACTGCAGACGACCAGACTCTCGCCGGGCGTCGCTGACGATCTCGCGGCCTCATTGCGCCATGGCAAGCATGTCAACCCCATGCTTGGGGCCATCGCTGCTTATCTCTATGATTATACCGGCGACCGCGACAACATCCGTCGCATGGCCTATTATTATGCCTCCCGCGCGCAGCCGATCCCTTTTGATGTGGCCCTGCTCGGCCAGCTGCATACGGAAAGGTCGGATCAGGCGGTGACCGCCTATGTGCCCGCGGTAGAGGCCCGCGATCGTCGCGATGGCAACGATGTTCCCGATTTTGCGCGGCAACAAACCAACGCGATATCCGGCATGGTGGGCGGATTCTGCCCATGGCTGCGCCTGGGCTGGGACTATGTCGCAACCCCGGATCCGATCGAGGAACCGATGACGCAGCCACTGGGGACGGCCCTTCCACACCTCCTCGACAGCAGTTTTACTGCCCTTTCGGAAGAAGGGGCCTCGTCGCTCATCACCCATTTCGGTCTGGAGGCAAAATCATGAGGCTCTTGTTCATCCACGGCATCGGCCAGCAGGCCTATGACGAGCCGCGATTGCTTGCCAAATGGTCGAAGATCCTCACCGATCACGGCTTCGACCCCGCAAAGCTTGCTGCAGCCCAGCCGCAAATGGCATTCTATGGTGATCTTCTCCATCAGCTTAGCAAGGATCTCGTGGGCGCGCAGCCGATGAGTGCAAGCGTGTCCGAACTGTCCGGTATGGATGCAGGCGAACTGGAATTCATCCAGGAGGCTCTGGCCGAAACGGCGGAGCAGCGGGGCTTTACGTCGCCTGAGATTGAGGCTGCAGCACAAAGGGCACAGGCGACGCTCGACCCGGTGGTGACCGCAATTCCAATGAGCACCGGTCTTGGCCGTTTCGCGGTCGGCGTTCTCCGCCTCCTTGACGAACTGGCCCCACCCCTTCGCGATACAGCGCTACGCGTCCTCAAGCAGGCTTACGCCTATCTCAAGAAGCCTGGTGTGAGGCCGACGGTCGATGACCGTGTGAGGCCGAAGCTCGAGACCGGCAAACTGGTGTTGGTTACCCACTCACTTGGTTCAGTGGTCGCCTTTCACCTCCTGCGCGAGCTGGCGAAAGACGGTTATGACCTCAAGGTTCCGCTGTTGATCAGCATGGGCTCGCCGCTCGGCGTCGAGGCGGTGAAGCGTTATGTCGACCTGCCACATCGTGTGCCGACCAATGTGGGACGGTGGTTGAACTTCTATGATCGCGGCGATCCGGTCTCTCTCGGCAAATCCCTCGCCGGTGACTATTCTTCGGGGATCGTCGACAACGGGACCATCAACAATCAGACCGATAACGCGCATGGCATCGAGGGTTATCTCAATCAGTCCGCCATTCGCGATGCGATAGCAGCCGCGTTGTAAGCCATGATCTCTTCCCCGGACAACGGGCCCGGAATTTTCTTGCTCCACCCTTCGGGAAGACGTCGATCAATAGCTGACGCTCGTGGCACTTGGCTGTGCCTTGTCGTGTTATCCTCTGCGGCGTGCGGAGTCACGGGAGGTCAAGGTTTGGCGTCGTTCAAGGGGGACGAATTGAAAGATCCGCCCGCGCCTTCTTGTTCTATTTGCCACCTAGGGCGCGGGGATGCGGATTCTGGTCTGAGCCGCGAAGTTCCTCCAGTTATGACTAAAGCCAGCGGCCTTGTGACCTGCTCCCCGTTTCTGGACCGCCTTGCTGGCTGCT
>NZ_NOXT01000020.1 GCF_002251755.1 Sandarakinorhabdus cyanobacteriorum | reverse complement strand
CGGAGGGGCCTCCCAGATCCTCCCCCGCTGGGGGAGGTGCCGACCAGCGGGAGGCGGAGGGGGCCGGCAGCACCGGCCCCAACCGGATCAGACCTTCAGCAACTGCTTGCCGAAATTCTTGCCTTCGAACAGGCGCCGCAGCGTCGCCGGGCAATTTTCAAACCCGTGCGCCACATCCTCGGCGGTCTTCAGCTTGCCGGCCTGCATCAGCTTGGCCAGCTCCGCCACGCCCTCGCCATAGCGCTTGGCGAAATCGAGCACGATGAAGCCTTCCATGCGCCCGCGCATCACCGTCAGGTTCATGTAATTCCGCAGGCCGGGCTGCCGGTCTTCCGCCGTGTCGTTGTAACTGGAAATGCCGCCGCACAGCACGACGCGGGCATTCAGCGCCAGATTGGCCAGCGCCGCATCCAAAATCTCGCCGCCGACATTTTCAAACACCACGTTCACGCCCTTCCTGGCATGTTCGCGGATCTGGCGGCCAACATTGCCGGTGCGATAATCGATGCAGGCATCGGCCCCGGCGGTTTCCACCACCCAGCGGCACTTGTCCGGCCCGCCGGCAATGCCGATCACCGTGCAGCCCAGCGCCTTGCCGATCTGCACCACCACACTGCCCGTCGCGCCGGCCGCGCCCGAGACCAGGATGGTATCGCCTTCCTTGGGCTGGCCAATCTCGGTCAGGCCAAACCAGGCGGTCAGCCCGGTGGTGCCAAACACGCCCAGCGCCTGTTCCGGCGTCACCCCAGCCCGCACCTTGGTCACCGGGCCAGCCTCGGTCATGCCGTTTGAAACGGCATGTTCCTGCCAGCCGAAGGCACCCTGCACCACATCGCCAACTGCAAAGCCGGGGTGCTTGCTCGCCACCACCTCACCAATGCCGCCAGCCCGCACCACGCCGCCAATCGGCACCGCCGGCAGATAGGTATCGCCACCCAGCCAGCCGCGCTGGGTGGGATCGAACGAAAAATAGGTCAACCGCACCAGAAACTCGCCGTCGGCGATCTCGGGCATCGGCACCGTCACCAGTTCGAAATCACTGTCCTTCAGCGGCCCGTTCGGGCGCGATTGCAACAGCCAGCGGCGCGTCGTGGTCATGTGTCTTTCTCCCCAGTCAAAACGTCCGTCATGCTGAACTTGTTTCAGCATCCATGGTCCAATCGCCTCCACAGGCACGCTTGTCGAGGCGCACTCCCATGGATGCTGAAACAAGTTCAGGATGACCAGCGCACAGCGCTGGTCACTTGAACAAACTCCCCAAAATCCCGCGCACCAGGCTCTTGCCCAAACTCCCGGCCACCTGCCGGCCAATCGTGCTGGCCGCCGAACGGGCCGCGGCCTCGATGGCCTTCTGCGTCGCCGTCGGCTTGGCCGCAGCGCGGGCCCGCGCCACTTCCAGCCGCGCCGCCTCGCGTTCGCGCTGTGCCTGCAATTTCGCCTGCTCCTTGGCCGCCTGCGCGTCCAGCTTGGCCTGCAGCGCCGCCGCCTTCTCGGCCTCGGCCTGCGCCGCGCTTTCCTCGCGCTTCATCACCAGCAGTTCGGCGGCGGACTCGCGGTCCACCCGCTCCTCATATTTGCCGGCATAGGGGGAGGCGTTGATCACATCCATCCGCTCACCCGGCGTCAACGGCCCGACGCGGCTGCGCGGCGGCGCGATGCGCGTGCGCTCCACCGGGCTCGGCGCGCCATCGGGCATCAGGGTCGATACCAGCGCCTCGCCCACCTTCATCTCGGTGATCACGGCCGCCACATCCAGCCGCGGATTGGGCCGGAAGGTTTCCGATGCGCTCTTGATCGCCCGGGCGTCGCGCGGCGTGAAGGCCCTCAATGCATGCTGCACCCGGTTGCCCAACTGGCCGGCCACCTTTTCCGGAATGTCGATCGGGTTCTGCGTCACGAAATAGACGCCAACGCCCTTGGACCGGATCAGGCGCACCACCTGCTCCACCTTGTCCATCAGCGCGTCCGGCGCCTCGTCAAACAGCAGATGCGCCTCGTCAAAGAAGAACACCAGCTTGGGCTTGTCGGGATCGCCCACTTCGGGAAGCGTTTCATACAGTTCCGACAACAGCCACAACAGGAAGGTCGCATAAAGGCGCGGGGATTGCATCAGCTTGTCCGCCGCCAAAATGTTCACCCGGCCCCGGCCCTTGCCATCAGCTGCGATGAAATCGCTGATCTCGAACGCCGGCTCGCCAAAGAAGGCCGCGCCGCCCTGGGTTTCCAGCGTCAACAGCTGGCGCTGGATCGATCCCACGCTGGCCTTCGTCACATTGCCATATTTGGCCGACAGCTCGTCCGCATTCTCGGCGACCCAGGCCAGCATCGCCTGCAGATCCTCCAGATCCAGCAGCAGCATGTCGTGATCGTCGGCATAGCGGAAGGCGATGGTCATCACCCCTTCCTGCGTGTCATTCAGGCCCATCAGCCGGCTGAGCAGCAGCGGCCCCATTTCCGAAATGGTGGTGCGGATCGGGTGGCCCTGTTCGCCAAACAAATCCCAGAACACGACCGGCATGGCTTCCCAGTCATAATCCTCGATCTTCAATTCCAGCGCGCGCTTGCCGGTCCAGGCCGCCGCCTCGCTGCCGGCCCGGGCCATGCCGGCGATATCGCCCTTCACATCCGCGAGGAACACCGGCACCCCGGCGCGGCTGAAGCCCTCGGCGAGCCCCTGCAGCGTCACCGTCTTGCCGGTGCCGGTGGCGCCCGCGATCAGGCCGTGACGGTTGGCGCGCTTCAGCACCAGGCTTTGCGGCTGATCCTGATCCGAAAGGCCGATGAACAGCGAATCGGTCACAATATTCTCCTTCGTTCGGCAGTTTCAGCGCGGCGGGCGCGTCACGTCCAGCCGGAAGATGTCGGGCCGGGCATAATGGCCGGCGGGAATGCAGCAATAACTACGGCGCCGGCGTCCAACCCAGCGCCTCGGCATCAGCAAAGGCTTTGCGATTTGCCTCGATCAGCATCTGCCACCTTGGCTTCAGCGCCGGTGGGATAGCGGCAGGCGTGGGATAGCGGGAGGTAAACTCGGATTCGACCATGCGGCCATAGGCGTTACCCAATTGCAGCAAGGCATGCACATCACGCGGGGAGGCTGCAAGAATTTCACGCGCCGCGTCCACGGCCTCTTCATAGCGACCGTCCGCAACCAGTTTCTCGACAACAACATTGGCCAACAGCGCAGCCGTTTCCTGTGGTGAGAGCTTCCGCAAATAAATGCCGCTCTCTACTGCCCGGTCACTGATCACAAACTTCTGCCGATACCAATCAGTCCGCATGGCGTTGGCACCATCGGTGGTCTCCACATTCCATTCCCGCCCGGAAGGATCAGTGATCTTCACGAAAATATGGAGTGGCGCCACCGCCAACGTTGCATCAATCCCAAGCCCGCCTTATTCATGAGCCTTCCTGTCAGGGCGTTGCCG
>NZ_NOXT01000030.1 GCF_002251755.1 Sandarakinorhabdus cyanobacteriorum | reverse complement strand
CAACCCGAAATCACCCGGCCGGTGAATAATCCGGGTTAAGCACCCTGCTATGGACAAATTGGACGGGCAGCTTCGAGTCCCAAAACCGAACGTTGGACAAGGGTCGATGCCGATGTGGATCTCGCGGGTCAGCGCCAGCTCTCGAGAGCATATCCATGAACTCCAAGATCAGGGGCACGCGCTCAGCGCGGTCCTCGACACCCAGTCCGCGGCTACCAGCTTCCTTATCGTGCTTTGGCTGTTCACCACGGTCACGGTCGCATTGAACTTGGGGAAGCTCAGCTGAGCGACACTAACGACCTGCTGACGGCCTTGAGGGCCTAAGCCGGCGAGGGGGCTGGCTTTGATCGGGCGTGTACGGCTTTCCGGCCAATGTCCTGATCGAATGAGAATAGGCCGGTACCAGCGCCCTGTTGCTGACACCGGCCGTCTTCGACCCGATCCGAGCTTCCATGATGACCATTCAAGCCGTCAAGCGTTTACGCATTCGACCTCCAATAATGCAGGGGTCAAGCGAAGCTCCAGCGGCGAAAGTCGGCATGACAGTCTGTACCCGGACGTTTCAGGAAAATGATTGAAGGCCGAGCACCCACGTCTGTACAGGGCGGGACCGTCAAAAGCCGGATATCAGCCGCATTCGAGACGATTTTTCCTCTGCACGTTGTTAAGTTGCTCGTGCTTCGATAGCGTGTTTCCCGTTCAATTTTGAACGAACAAAGGAACAAGAATGTTCGACAAGGTCGCTTTCACGGTGTTGCTGTCGGTGGCTTCCAGCGCCGCGATCGCACAAGCTGCTCCGCCTGCCGACAAGCCCGCCGAAGCGACGGCGGCATCACCTACTCCTGCTGTTACCGCGGCCCCACAGGCGGTCGCCGTCATCCAGACCCCGAAGTCCGAGAATATCCTGCGCGCGGGAGCGGAGGTGCCTCTGATCATGCGGGAGGAACTGACCACCAAGAAGAAGAAGCTGCGCGTTGGCCAGCGCTTCCAGATGGAGGTTGCATCCAGCATCAGCGTCAATGGCGTTGTCGTGGTCCCAGGTGGAACGCCTGCGATTGGCGAGATCACGGAAGTCCGCAACAAGGGAATGTGGGGCAAGTCGGGGTACATCGGCGCACGGGTGATCTCGATGCGATTAGGCGATCGCACGGTCCGCTTGACCGGTTCATTTGACGACAAGGGCGTCACCGGCACCGGAGGCGTGGTCGCTGCAGTCGCATTCATCCCGATTGCCGGCTTCTTCACGACCGGCACCAGCGCCGTGATCCCCATGGGCGGCGCCGTGAAGGCGTTCCTCGATGAGGATCTGGCGTTTGATGTGGCAAGCGCCAAGCCCTGATTGCCTGTCCAGTGACCGCGGGAAGGAAGTGGCTGCAAAGCCGACTCCTTCCCGTTCGATGGGTCGACGCAGTTTGGTCCGCTCTTGCATTGCAGGTGCCAAAGCGGGAGCATGAGCCATGCCCAAGGGTCATCGATATGAAGAACTTGGTCGACTGTTCCGCAAAGCCGGGTCGCACTATCTCTTCCTCGAGCGCGACGATGGCGGCGTATGGCGACTCGATGGCTCGCTGCGCGATCAGAGCCTGATCGGAGAGCGTGTTCGTGTGGTTGGTATCCGCTCTGATTTCGACCTGATCGACGTCGAATCCATCACTAGAGCTTGATTGCCCTCACAGCCAAATGTCGATCACCCCATCAAAGCTGAGCCTTTCCGACTGGGAACTTTGGGCCTGCGCCAAGCAGCAGATTGATCAGCATGCAGAGGCTGCGCAGGAGATGGCCGCCATTCGGGCTGACGAGTTGCTCGCCTCGGGGGACCTGGCAGGCCATCGGACATGGTTGCTGATCCTGTCGCGCATCCGGGAGCTGCAGGGACCGCGGCCAGATGAAACCCGGCACTGACCTGTCTCGCGCAATGCGGCTGCCTCTCCTGCGCCAAGCAATCTCTTTGTTGGTTATGACCATGTTGGTCTGGGCTCCACAGGCATGGGCTGAAACGCTCACCGGCAAGGTCGTGCGGGTCACCGACGGCGACACAATCACGCTGCTCGTCGACGGCAGGCGGCAATACAAGATTCGTCTCGGCGAGATCGATGCCCCCGAGGGTGGGCAACCCTTCGGTCGCGCCGCCAAGCGCATGTTGTCGGATCTTGTCTTTGGACGGACGATCAGGGCCCGGGTCACCGACATCGACCGCTACGGCCGGGCCGTGGCCGTGCTGACCGTGGATGGCACAAACATCAATGCCCAGATGGTGAAGGGTGGCGGTGCCTGGGCCTACCGACGGTATCTGTCAGATCAACGCTATATCCGGTGGGAAGAAGAAGCCCGGCAGGCCCGCCGCGGGCTTTGGAGACTCCAGGCTGATCAAATCATGGCGCCGTGGGACTGGCGGGCAGCGAAACGTCGAGGCGGGCCCGCACCGCTGACAACCGCTCCGCAGTCGGTCGCAATGCAGTCGGCAGGCCAGCCAGGCCGTCAGTGCGGAACCAAGCGGGTCTGCAGGCAGATGGGCTCATGCGAAGAAGCACTGCATTTCCTCAACAGCTGCCAGGTCAGGAGCCTTGATGGTGACGGCGATGGGGTGCCCTGCGAGAAGCTTTGCCGTTAATCGGGCGCCCATCGCCGCTGTTGGTTCCCTTCGTTGGCTATTGGCAAGGCTATCGCATCCGCCTTTGCTTGCTGTCGTGCCAGCGTCAGATGTGCGCAAAATGGATGGTCGCGATTGTGCTGGATGTTGAGCGGCAGTGAGGTGTTGGCGAGGAGGCTGCGCTCGAGCGCCCAAGGTTCGGGATCGCTGATCCAACAGACGGCAGCGTTGTCCTCCAGCCAGGCATCCAGCCATTGCTCTCCTGCATGCGTGAAGGTCAGACGCCGACCACTGCCCACCCTTCTCAGGGGAAAGCCACTGACAGGCGTCAGCAATGTCCCAAGGGTCAGGCGCAAGGTGGATCCTTCGGCATTGCCGCGCAGATGATAGACGATCCGGCGGCGGAGCGTTTGCCGGCTGCGATCATCCTTGGGCGAAATCCCCACATAGAGAAGCTTCATGCCATGTCTGTCGTGGCAGCCTTCGGCAGGTACACCTGGCGGCAAGCGCCGAAAGAACCATGCATAAACCCCCCTCGCGGCCGGGACGATGTCGGGTGTCTCCAGAATCTGGCGCCTCGTGAACAGTGGCGCTTCGAGGAAGAAACTCATGCACGCTCCGATCCAGCAGACCATTCAACAAGCTGCTGATCCTGGCGCAGCCTAAGCCGGCGCCACTCGAGCGCCTCGAATATGTCCCCCAGCTCAGCCTTGGCCGGCACGACCAGTGAGGCCGACGCTTCTCGCCGGAAGCGGTCCGCAAGGTGGGGTTGCTGCTCCTGTCGCGCGACAATCAGGGTGAGAATGCGCGACAATCAAG
>NZ_NOXT01000016.1 GCF_002251755.1 Sandarakinorhabdus cyanobacteriorum | reverse complement strand
AACGCCCTGACAGGAAGGCTCATGAATAAGGCGGGCTAAACTCGTTCGCAACGGGTGGCCCGCACGAAAAATGATGCGGAATCGGGTTTAACGGGGGACTGAAAACATGACGGAACGGACGATTGGCGGCCTTCGGGTCGCGATGCTGTTTGCTGCTGCATCGACAATGGCGCTGCCCACGATCGCGCACGCCAGCGCGGCGGTGCAGACCGTGAATACCACGTTGCTGAACAGCATCCGCAGCCAGGGCACGCCGCCGCCGCGCGCGTCGCGGGCCATTGCGATGGTGGGCATCGCCATGTTCGATGCTGTCAACGCGGCTTCCAATGGCGGCTATGATTCCTATCATTATGCCGGTGGCCCGGTCACCGGTGTGTCGCGTGATGGCCTGGCCATTGCTGCCGGTTACACGATGATGGGGCATTTGTTCCCCACCCTCACCGCCAGCCTGACGGTTGACATGAATGCCAAGCTGGACAGCCTGTCGCTGGGCGCCGGCCGCCGCGCCGCCACCGTGGCGCTGGGCAGCAGCATCGCCACCAGCTTCTTCAACGCCCGCGCCGGCGATGGATCGGCCACGGCCCAAGTGCCCTACACGCCGGGCAGCAACCCCGGTGATTTCCAGCCGACCCAGCCCAGCGCGCCGGTGCTGCCGCTGTGGGGCAGCGTCAGCACCTTCGCGGCCATGAACAGCAGCCAGTCCGGCAACGGCGCGCCCCTGGCGGTGGGTTCGGCGGAGTGGATCGCCGAGTACAACCAGGTCAAGGCGCTGGGCTGTGCCACCTGCGGCACGGCCGAACAGCAGCTCATTGCCCGCTTTTGGGCCGATGGCGGTGGCACCTTCACCCCGCCCGGCCATTGGGTGCAGATCGCCAACGGTTTCATGACGGGCCTGTCCACGCTGGAAGCGGCCCGGCTGTCGGCCTTTGTCGGCATGTCGGTCGCCGATGCCGGGATCACCGCCTGGCAGGACAAATACACCTATAACACCTGGCGCCCGGTCACGGCGATCAACAATTGCACCATGGCCACGTGCGGTGTGGATGGCGAACCGGGCTGGACACCGCTGCTGCCCACGCCGAACTTCCCGTCCTATGTGTCGGGCCATTCCAGCTTCTCGGGCGGGGCTGCCGGCGCGCTGGCGGCCTTCTTCAAGAACGACAATCTGGGCTTCTGCACCGGATCCGATCCGGCCTCCGCGGTGCCGGGTGAAACCCGCTGCTTCACAAGCTTCTCGGGCGCGGCAGCCGAGGCCGGCATCAGCCGCATTTATGGTGGCATCCATTACGAGGATGACAATGGCAAGGCCGTGAACAATGCCAAGAACCTGGGTGCCTATGTCGTGGACACCCAACTGAGCAAGGTCGGCGCCGTTCCGGAACCGTCGAGCTGGGCGATGCTGATCGCCGGCTTTGGCCTGGTGGGCGCGGTTGCACGCCGTCGTCGGGAGCGGGTGGTCGCAGCCTGACCGTCGCCGCCGTCACAACATGCCCGGCCCGGCGCAGCACCCTGCGCCGGGCCGTCTTTTTTGCGAGTGAAGTGCGACAGGTTTACGTTAACGTCAACTTGGCCCTTGACCCTGTGGGCGGCATCGGCCAAGTGCAGTGGCAATTCCAGTGCAACCTTGGGAAAGGCTGGCCATGAAGGTGCTTGTCCCCGTCAAACGGGTGGTTGATTACAACGTCAAGGTGCGGGTGAAGTCGGATCAGACCGGCGTCGAGCTCGCCAACATCAAGATGAGCATGAACCCCTTCGACGAAATCGCCGTCGAAGAGGCCATCCGCCTGAAGGAAAAGGGCATCGCCACGGAAGTGGTGGTGGTCTCGATCGGTGTGCAGCAGTGCACCGAAACGCTGCGCACCGCGCTGGCCATGGGCGCTGATCGCGGCATCCTGGTGCAGACCGACGTGACGACCGAATCGCTGGCCGTCGCCAAGGTGCTGGCCAAGATCGCCGCCGAGGAAGCCCCCGGCCTGATCATCCTGGGCAAGCAGGCGATTGACGATGACGCCAACCAGACGGGCCAGATGCTGGCCGGCCTGCTCGGCTGGGCGCAGGGCACCTTTGCCTCCAAGGTGGACCCGCAGGGCGACACGGTGAACGTGACCCGCGAAATCGATGGCGGCCTGGAAACCGTGGCGCTGAAGCTGCCGGCGATCGTGACGACGGATCTGCGTCTGAACGAGCCGCGCTATGCGTCGCTGCCCAACATCATGAAGGCGAAATCCAAGCCGATCGCCAACAAGACGCCGGCCGATTACGGCGTGGACATGACCCCGCGCCTCACCACCCTGAAGGTGACCGAGCCGGCCAAGCGCCAGGCGGGCATCAAGGTGAAGTCGGTGGATGAGCTGGTTGCGAAGCTGAAGGAAATGGGAGCCGTCGCATGAGCACGCTGGTTTTGGCTGAACATGACAACAGCGAACTGAAGGATGCCACCCTGGCGGCCGTCACGGCGGCTGGCCAGCTGGGCGGCGACGTGCATGTGCTGGTGGCTGGTTCCGGCTGCGGCGCGGTGGCCGATGCGGCGGCCAAGGTGGCCGGCGTGGCCAAGGTGCTGGTCGCAGACGACGCGGCCTATGGCGCCGCGCTGCCGGAAAATGTCGCGCCGCTCGTCGCTGGCCTGATGGCCGGTTATGATGCCTTCGTGGCGCCGGCGACCAGCCGCGGCAAGAATATCGCCCCGCGCGTGGCCGCCGCCCTGGATGTGGCGCAGATTTCCGAAATCCTGTCGGTGGAAGGGCCGGACACGTTCACCCGCCCGATCTATGCCGGCAACGCCATTGCCACCGTGAAGTCGGCCGATGCCAAGAAGGTGATCACCGTGCGCGGCACTGCCTTTGCCAAGGCTGCGACCTCGGGCGGCAGCGCTGCGGTGGAAGCCGTTGGCGGCGCCGGTGATGCCGGCACGTCGAGCTTTGTCGGCGCCGAGCTGACCAAGTCGGCCCGCCCCGAACTGACGGCGGCCAAGATCATCGTGTCGGGCGGCCGCGCGCTGGGCAGCTCCGAAAAGTTCCACGAATATATCGATCCGCTGGCCGACAAGCTGGGTGCCGCCGTCGGCGCCAGCCGCGCCGCCGTGGATGCCGGCTATGCCCCCAATGATTATCAGGTCGGCCAGACCGGCAAGATTGTCGCCCCGGAACTTTATGTGGCCGTGGGGATTTCGGGTGCGATCCAGCACCTTGCCGGCATGAAGGACAGCAAGATCATCGTCGCCATCAACAAGGACGAGGAAGCCCCGATCTTCCAGGTTGCCGATGTTGGCCTGGTGGGCGACCTGTTCACCGTGGTGCCGGAACTGGCTGGCAAGCTCTAACCCGCCTTATTCATGAGCCTTCCTGTCAGGGCGTT
>NZ_NOXT01000026.1 GCF_002251755.1 Sandarakinorhabdus cyanobacteriorum | reverse complement strand
TGGGTGTCGCGTTAGCTCGTAACACTGGGTGTCCATTGACAACTCGCCAGCAAAGCAAACTGTGGCTGGTTAAGACCATATGGTCGAAGACGCTCGTTCAAGCCGCGCTGCCAGACCATGAAATCGCGCCAGAACCGGAAGCCGGGGCTGGCTTGAGGTCGTGCATACGAGCTACCGAAAAGCGCATACGAACCGGATTCCAACGGGACGTGGTGGTCTTTAGAAACCGACATTCACGAACCTGTCCCAGTTTCAAGCGCTTCGGCATGCCGCTTCAAGCCAGCGAGCGTGTCAGGCAGAGTTGCATCGACTGCCCGCCCGATCAATACCCTGAAAAGTGGTGCCAAAAACCCCTCAAAGCGAACCGTATGTGTGGCCCGGGTTCCACTGGCAATAGCCATCAGACGATGATCGAACAGCATACGGCAGAGCAGCAACCGACTTTCCACCAAGAAGCTAACGCCGTGCTCCACGCTGGTAACTTTGATTTTGGCCTTTGGCCCGGCGCGGGGCTTCAGCCACCCTTTGCTCCCAGGCTTCAATCCGTCGGGCAAAGCAACATCGGAAACCTCGCTGTCCCAGCGTCGCCAGGCGCCTATATCTGAGTACAGGGAAAACACCCGGTAAGGTGCTGCTTGGATGTCGACGGAGTGCTCAATCACTGGAGAGCCCAAATAGTAAAGTGCCTTATCAATAGATGAGTGCTCGGATGTTGTCAATCCAACTGACCGGCCGAGCCAGCGCCGCCAGTGCGGGGCGGGGGCGTGCGGGCTCAGCGCGTTTGCGCCGGTTGGCCAGCCTCCAATGTGGCTGCGATCTGCCGATCAAACAGGCGGCATTCCGGCAAGGCCTCGTGCGTCACGGCCACCGGGCCGTTGCTGGCAAAGCGCAGCCCGGCACCCCGGTCATCGGCTGTCGGCCAGCCTGGCAGGCCGCCGCCGTTGGGATTGCCCGTCCTGGCGAAGTTCGCCCAATAACGTTGCAAGCTGCGAACCAGATTATGGTCGCGGGGCTGGTCGGCGGGTGGCGACAGGACCCCGAAAAGATATTGCATATCCCAGATGTGAACAGCGCCGAGCGGTTCATAGCCGTGCGAGAATTCAAACCGCCATGTCGGCGCAACTCGGCTGTGCCATCGGGCCAGAGCGACGGCACCACAGCGGAAGTTGATGTCGGTCGATGCTGCGATGTCGCGGTTGCCCGCGCCCGGCGCCAGATAGAGCGCAAGCGCGTCGGCGCGCAGGTTCGGATCGGTGTAGAAATCGGCGAGGATCTTTCGACCAGCGTCGGAAAGCGGTGTTTCCGGCAAAGCACCCGCCAGCGGCCGGTTCGCGTCTGAGGCAGCCAACCGTGCCGCGGCAGAACCACGCGTGCCCATGTTCTGGAAGTCGCCGTCCCGTGCGGTGTTGCCGACGATCAGCGGGATTGCCATGTCCCGGCCGTCGCGGACAGCCAGCGCCGGAAGCGCCTGCGCATAATGACCGTCGGCGATGGGTGTCGGTATGGAAAGACGGGTCTGATCTGGCCTGCGGGTGAAGGCAGCGAAAATCTTGTCCGGTGGCATGGCGCGCATGGCCGCGATGCTGCCGGTGCCTGCAACGCCCAGTCGCGCGGCGACCATGCTGCCGTGCGCTTCGGCAGCTGCCAGATCGATATCAGGCGGTCCGGCATCGACGACATTGCCGCTATGCAGGATGGCCCAGTGGAACAGGCCCCTGGCGGCCGGCGACGTCATCAGCAGGCCGATGTTCCAGGCGCCCGCGGACTGGCCGATGGCGGTCACCCGTCCGGGATCGCCGCCGAACGCTGCGATGTTCAGCTGCAGCCAGCGCAGCGCCATCACCATGTCGGACAGGCCATAGTTGCCCGACGAGCGGTGCGGCGACTCCGCGGTCAGTTCGGGGTGTGCGAGATAGCCGAACACGCCAACGCGATAGCTGGCCGTGACAACCACAACATCGTGGCGCGCCAGCAAGGCACCGTCATAGGGGGGGTCCAGCTCGGAGTCGCCCGTCGCCGACCCGCCAATGTTCGATCCGCCGTGGAAAAAGACCATGACCGGCAGGCGATGGCGAGGCCCGGCGCTCCGGGGCACCCAGATGTTGAGATAGAGGCAATCCTCGCTGCTGCGCACCGCCACGCTGTGGTTCCAGCCGAAGTCGCGCTGTGCGCAGGGGGGCGCAGAGACGATCGCCGCGCGCGTGCCGCGCCACGGCGGTGCCATGACGCTGTCCCGCCACCGGTAGTCCCCGACCGGCGGCACCGCAAAGGGCACGCCGCGAAACACTTTGAGGCCGGCCTCCATGGCTCCCTGCAGCGTGCCCGCAGGCGTGACAATTACCGGCGGCGGCGCGGCTGCCTGCACCTGTTCGCACGCCGCCAGGCAGAGCGCGGCGATTAATCGGCGGAAAGTCGAGACAGATAGCATTGCGGTCACCCTCGCTGGTTGATGATGGTCGCGTTGGCGCCTGCGCATGCGCCATGCCCTTGCCGGCCAGCCTTCAACCCCAAGCTGGCCAACCATGGCCGTCGGGCTCTGCGGCAACCCCGTTCCGGCATTGGTGCGTTCGGCAGCGCATATGGCAGCCAGCCCGATCCGCGCAGTCGGACGGGGCACATGTGCATGCACGGGTCAGCGCACCGCGCCCAAGCGGCCGACGGTGCGGATCAGGGCGGCGGCAAGATAGAGCCGCCGCGGGATGGCATCAATCAGCACATATTCGTCGCCGCTGCTGTGGGCACCAAAACTCGGCAGGCCCAGCAGTTCGATCACCGGCACCCCAGCCCTGCCGGCAAAGCCGGCGTCGCTGCCACCACCAAGGCGTGGAACCACCCGCAGTTCCGGTCCGCCGGCATCGCGATAATGCTGCTGCGCCAGCGCAATCAGGCGCAGGCCGGCCGCGTCGGCGGTAAACGCCGGCCGGTTGATGTGGACGTTGACCGTCACCTTCGCGCCCGGTGCCTCGGGCACGGCGAGCCGCTTGTGCAGCTCGACCTCGAACTGGCGGACGTTGGCGTCGCTGATGTCGCGCAGATCGCCGCGCAGCGTGATGCTGTCGGGGATCATGTTGCGGGCCCCGCCGGTCTGCATCACTTGTGTCCAGTGGAAGCGTCGCCGGCCGGGCCCGAGGTCCAGATCACGCGTGACAGTGATGATGTGGGCGGCCTCTTCCAGCGCGCTGATGCCCTGTTCGGGCGCAGCCCCGGCATGGGCGGCCTTTCCTGCGACGTGCACTTCAACGCTGTTGGTGCCGGACGTGCCGATGGCCAAAATCTCGCCGGGGCGGGAATCGTGTGAATCGGCATGGAATATTGACCCCTGTTGAGGGGTG
>NZ_NOXT01000028.1 GCF_002251755.1 Sandarakinorhabdus cyanobacteriorum | reverse complement strand
TTGCGCCAGCACTTTTGGCGAAACTTGATCCAGCCTTTACAAGAGGACCTTCCGCCGATCCAGCGCTGGCTCAACCGCATCCTCGCGCTGCCGATCGGAATGCAGAATGCGATCTTCGAGGAATTTCTGGGGTTGGTCGAAGCGCGGGTGTCGGCCGCGCGCGAGGCCGGATCGCTCGATGTTGGCGTCGAAACCCTTCGGGTTGAACAGGCCGAGGTTGTCGAAGACATCGTCCTGCGGACCGACGGGCGAACCGGCGCCACGTCACACTTGCTGCAGCTGGCTCTCAAGACGAGAGCACGGCCGATCTCCCTTGAGCGTGTCCTTGAGCGCCGCGACTACGCTGACGGCTGCATTCTGCTCCACAATACCAAGAGCGGGAAAGCAGCCCTGGCCGAACCTTCGCGGCACTTCATGACCGAACAGGGCGAACTCATCAGGCGGGTTATCCTCCACCGCCCGCTCCGGCGCGAATACCACCACTTCGATGACCTTGCGGAATCGGCTTGGGAGGAAGCTCCGCGCCGGACTTTTGAGAAGCTGTGGCAAAGCGAGGTTGCGGAGCTTGCCGAACGGCTCACCACAGAGACCGTGTACCTTGCAACCGGACTTCTCCTGCCGATCTGGTCGAGCCTTCCCATCGACTATCTGGAGGTCCGGCGGATCGTGGACGAAGAGGGACGAAGCTGGCTCGGCCGCATGGTCCACGAACTCGATGTGGCCAAGCTGCTCGAGAAATTCGACATTGCCTCTACCGTTGAACTGAGTTCGGATACGATCATCAAGGCGCTCAGCGAAAGCCGGATCATCCCGATCAAGCGGCCGTTCGAGGCGACCATCAAATGTTCGCGTGTGGCAGGCGAACAGCGCTACGAAATCGTCGGAGCGCCTGTCGATCAGCTCCCTTGGCTGAAGAGCATCGGATGCTTCACCGAAATTATCTCGTTTCGTACACGGGTTTTCATTCCGACAGCGACCGCTTCATCGGTTATCAGCGACCTGCTTCGCGTGTGAGTGCGTATTTTTGCAAGCTGCTGCTCCAATGACCGAGGTGTAGCCTCAGGGGTTACACCGCTGTTGACTCTTTGTGTAACTTGTGGGATTACACCTCCATGGAAATCGGAAGCATCCGCCACAAGGCGCTTCGCAGATTTGCTGAGACCGGGAAGCCAGCAGGGCTGATGGAGGCTGACCGGCTCCGTCGCATGCTGGCGTTCATTGCCTCGGCAGAGAGCCTGGATGAGCTGGCGGTGCCGCCGAATTTCGGGTTTCACCCTCTCACCGGAGACAGGGAGGGATACTTTGCCATGACGGTAACCCGAAATTGGCGGCTGACATTCACAATGATCGACGAACTCACCGTCGCTGATCTCGACCTGGAGGACTATCACTGATGGCTATCAAGCTCCATGACAGCTTCGCGATCCACCCGGGCCCTTGGTTGCTCGAAGAGATCGTGAAGCCTTACAACATGAATGTGTCGAGCACCGCAGATCATCTCAAGGTTACTCGGCCTGCGTTGAGCCGCTTGCTGAATGGCAGGGCTGCGCTGACCCCGGAGATGGCGATCCGGTTCGAGAAGGCATTTGGTGTTTCTGCTGCCACCATGCTGCGGATGCAGTCCGCCTATGATCTTGCGCAAGCCAAAGGCGGATCGGAGACGATTTCTATCGAGCGCGTGCGCGAGCCTGCATAGCAGGACTCAATTGGGTCGCCGATGACCGCAGTCGCGTTGAGACTCCCTTCATCGGATATCTCGCCTGATTGACAATGCGCCGACTGGCCAAGAGGTTATGGTTTCGGACCGAGTTAGGCCAATTCTGTCCCGTTAAATCGCAGGGTCCCAACCCTTCAGCCCGATCAAAGGCAAAGCCACATTTGTTTCCCGTTCTTTCTTCTTGGCCAATCAAGGCCATGGAGAAAGATGATGACCTATTCTCACTTCGACCCCGCCATGCAGAACCGCGTTGTGTGGAATGCCGGCAGAACCGTCGGCACAAAGCGGCCGCTTACCCAAAAACAGATTTGGGCGATCCGGTTCTTCCTTGATCGCGAGGAGCGGCTCCGCGACCGTGCGCTGTTCGACCTGGCGATCGACAGCAAACTGCGGGGCTGCGATCTGGTGAAGCTCAAAATCGGCGACCTCGTAGCCGGATCAGAGGTCCGCGACCGCGCCATGATTATTCAGCGGAAAACCGGTCGTCCCGTGCAATTCGAAATCACCGCAGACGCCCGCTCGAGCCTGGCGACATGGCTGCTGCGACGTGGCGGCACCATCGATGATTTCGTGTTCCCAAGCAGGATCCATTCCGGTCAACCGATGAGCACGCGGCAGTATGCCCGGCTCGTCGATGAATGGGTCACCGCAGTCGGGTTGCGGCGTGAAGACTACGGCACGCATTCCATGCGGCGCACCAAAGCGGCCATGATCTACCGGACAACGGGAAATCTGCGTGCGGTCCAGATTCTCCTGGGACATTCCAAGATCGAGAACACGGTCCGCTATCTCGGTGTCGACGTGGAGGATGCACTTGTCCTCGCTGAGCGTATCGAAATCTGACCATCATGGCGGCCGTCGGGCAAGCTCCGATGGCCGCTTTTGGTGAAAAGCTGAGATTGCCGAACCGGCAACAAGTGGGTGGATTCCTGAATGACCGCTTTCGCGGATCGCGATCGCGGCCGTTCGTCGTTCGCCCCTTCCAAACATGTTGCCGTCAACAACATTCAAGCCTGCGAAGGCGGCAATCTCAATAGATGTGCCGGGTCAGGTCGACGGTCTTGGATGGCGGCATCTTGCCGAAGGCAAGCGCCGCCCCAGCGCTGCCGAATTGCAGCAGGTAGCTGCGCTGTTCGTAAACCACCGCGCGGTTGTCGCCTGACAGTGACATCGGCAGGCGAGCGTTCCAATCTATCCTTATCGCTTGGTCGCGCCGCAACACGAGCCGGATCGTCTGGCTTGGAATCCTGCTGGCGATTGCGCCTCTGCCACGCCCATGACGGAAGCGCAGTTCCAGGCCTTCGTCACCGGGCTGCCATGTCAGCCGGTCGAGACCGTGGAACGCCCGCCTATCGGCGGTCGTGTCCACGCCGCCGATCGTCTCGAACAGCTGGAATTGCTCGTCCTCAAGGCAGCGCACCTCTTGGCAAACAGACCGGGCATCCGGAAGCACCTTCGGCAATGGCCATTCCGATGGTGGGCGAACCCTCGCGGTTGCAGCAGGTCGCGTCCCGGCAGGTGGTGTAGGTTATGAGGGTAGC
>NZ_NOXT01000007.1 GCF_002251755.1 Sandarakinorhabdus cyanobacteriorum | reverse complement strand
CGCTACCCTCATAACCTACACCACCTGCCGGGACGCGACCATCGCATGCCCTCGAAATCGCAGGCTTGCTTGGTTTGCTCGACGATGAGCGATCCGATCTGACCCCGACAGGCAGGGCGGTTGCCCATTCACGCAGCGTCGTGAAAACCGAGTTGACCAAGGCGCGTGCCATCCTCGACCAGCTGCTTGAACGATTTGTGGCTATCAATGCTGATCCCGATCGTCTCATCAGCATCAACAGGGTCTACCTTTACGGCAGCGTCATGCGCGGTGAGCCGCTCGTCGGCGACATCGACCTCGACATCGAAGCCTCGCGGGGTCCAGCCTACGCGAACGACCTTCAGGGTTATCTCAGGGATTGCCTTGCCTTTGTCCGGCAATTTGCAACGAACTATGTGCCTCCAGTCTACATGGCTGAAAGTGACAAGGCGATGGATTATCTCGCCTTCGGGCAAAGGCGAGCGCCGATCCTCACTGGGGCCATGATCAACGTAAGGAACCTCAGCACGATCCCGGCGCCATGTCAGCTAATCTACACCATTCAGAACGGGATCGACCTGAACGCCCCGATCCTCGCGACCCATCCTGACTATGACCCTGCAATTGAAACGAGCCACGAGATCCCGCACCTCGCATCGATCGAGGTTCCCAAATTCGGAACCCCAGAGCCGGTTGACGCCAGATTCATCTCCAAGTTCCAGCGCTCCGGGCGGGTTGTCGCGCATGATTTTGCCTCACCGACGTCGAACGTGCTGGCGTGGCTACTGCGGCTGCATGAACAGCAATCCAGCACGCTGAAGGTCCATGTGAGGGGCGATACGCTGGACCCCGCCTTCGCCAAACGAAGCGGCCTCGCAGACGACCTCAGCCCGAAGGGAACCATCGTCCTGACGGCCGAGTCCCAGCGAAGCGAACTGCGATCCTTCATGAAAATTGAGCGTAGGGTGACCATGACTGATGGGACGCTGACGATTGAATTGAAAGTCAGTGACCTCGCGACGCTGCAGCGCCGCCGGACCGATGAAGCACATGCCGCCTGTCTCGCTGTGGTTGCAGCCACAATCCATATCGCAGACCGGTTCCACGCGATCGCACTCAACCAGGCGGGCAACAATTATCCGATCGAAGCGACGGTGACGACCGCCAGCTTGGTTCCGGACGCGATCGGCCCATTGATCCAGCAATTCGGCTCGAAGATAAGCGGGTCACTCGATCCCTGACTTGGGTGCCCGCCCGCCGAGGAGCCCGCAGCAGCCATATTGCAACCTGCCGGCGTGCTTCCAGCATCCCCGAGGATTGCCGTTCTTCCTGCGATATCGACTTCACCCTCCAAGGTCCCGTCTCACGACCCTCGGTCGATCATTGTCCCTGTCGCATCGATCTTTGCGCCGCGGTGACCACAGCTGCACCTCAAATGCTGCGCGACCACGGCAAGCTTCATCGGGATCGATTTGGCGAAGCATTGATCGCGCAACCTGGATGCCGGGATGATCACGACGCGGCGGCACCTGCGGCATTCAACCTGCGCATTGAGACCATGCCGGACCAGATCGGCGACAGTGTCGAGACGCTTGCTTCCCATGGCTATGAGAGAACATCATGAGAACACAACGAGTCAAGCCGTCAGGAAATTCCCTGTCCAGACCGCGAGGGAAAACGCCCGAGTGCCTCGGAGACGACGGGACACCGATCCGATTGACGCGCACAATGCGATGCCTAGCCAGCGACGCTAAAGAACGCGGTAGGGCTCTCTCCCGCTGTCGCCACCGATCTTCCAGGAATTCGCGAGGCGCTGCCCGGGAGACGTGCCCTTGGGCCGCGTGAAAACCTCGGCCACCCATATTTCACGACCGCGCTGCTCGAAACGAACGAAGCAAACTTCATCCGCCTGTTTCGGAGCAAGATTGACGTTATTGATCTTGTCCTTCCGTGTCGCCTTTACCTCGACTGTCCGCGTAGCCGATGCCAGATCGTACTCGTGAACCAGATCACTGGCATGCGGCAGATCAAGAACATCCTTGGCGACGATCTCACCCAAGGCGCCCGTGAAAACTGTGGTGAACCCCTTCAGACCCTCCTGACCCTTCAGCGCATCAAGCGCCTTTGGAAGGTCTTTGAGAAACAAATCGAACGGATGCTTCTGCGAGGATCGTTTCATGAGACATCCAATATCCCAGATCGATGAACATCGCGTTGCCGTCTCCCGACCTTTGGCCGGGACCGCGCTCTATTCCGCCTCGTGCGCTGCGGCCCCGTCTTCGCGGGGGCTTCACGCACCCGGGGCTTCACCGAGCCCCTGAAGGGTCTCGGCCCTTCGGGCGACGATCGCTGACGCATTTGGCCGCGAACCGCGCTTGCGCGCTGCGGCATGATGAGCGGGGCTTTTCCAGCGGCTCGGGCTTCGCCCGGGCCTTGCGTTTCTGATAGCCCCGCCGGCTCTCGGTCCCGCCGCTCGCGGCCTGGTTGCCGCGCGCACGGTCGGCGACTGGAGCCGCCGCCTCGACGTGCGACGAACCAGGCCTGTCGGACCGCAGCTCCTGCGGGAGCCATCCCCGGAGCAGACGTCTCAGAAAGACGGCGGTTCACTCGGCGTGTCGGCTTTTGGGCGGTGCTGTGAGCTTGCCAAATGACCGGATCTGGGTGGGGAGGCGAACGACAACTTCACGTGAAATAGAAGCAGGACCGGGATGGCCTCCAAGGCGGCGCGAAGCACTTATGCGAAGTGGCCCCTCACAAAATCTGCTCGCGCTTGAACGCTGCCCTTCGGCACGATAATTATTTCATAGTTGAGCTCGTGAAACGCGTTAAGAAGGCGATCATACTCCGCAATCGCCTCTGCAAGATCGTGCCGACGACTTTCATCAGCCGCGTAAATTTCCGGCCAAGGCGGAGCCAAAAAGACACGCGTGTGGTAGCGTTCGAATGGTGCGAGAGTGTCGTGAATTGATTTACCCGTCGCGTGCTGGAGTGCAACAGCTGCATCGACCAAGCCGCGATCGAAGAAAACCCAGCCAGTCTCACTCGCAAGATGTTTCCTGTCGGCAGCGGCAAGCTCGATAGCTCGCTCGGCAAATGCTGCCATATTTACCCAAGGCAGCGCGCGGCCCTCGCCTTGTAACTCCTCATCAACGATCCTCCGCCCGGGCTCGGAGACAATCGTGAAGCCATCACGTCCTAACCCGCCTTATTCATGAGCCTTCCTGTCAGGGCGTT
>NZ_NOXT01000018.1 GCF_002251755.1 Sandarakinorhabdus cyanobacteriorum | reverse complement strand
TGATTGTCGCGCATTCTCACCCTGATTGTCGCGCGACAGTGCGCTGACGGTCATGACCGAACGCCTCGGCGCGCTGCCCGAAAAGCTCAATGAGAAGGCTGGCGAAGCTGAGAACCAGATCCGGGATGCAGCCAATCTCTTCTCGCAGGCTGCTGCTGGGATGCAGACTGCTTTTGCTAGCCTGATGCAACGCATTGAGGAAATGAGTGGGGCCCTGCTCGAAAGGCAGAAGGCAGCCGCAGAGGGTATCGATACGCAGCTTCGCGACAATAACGCCCGCTATGAAGCTGCTGCGAAGCAGAATGCGGAGGCGCTGGCGCAGACTGGCGAGGAAATGCGCCTCTTGATGGGGGACGTCGCGAAAGCAGTTTCAGCTATCGGTCCGCTTTTGACAGAGCAGGCATCTGAGGCGGCCAAGCTGCAGCGTGAGACGTCAGAAACCATCGCTCGGACGATGGCAAGTGAGGCCGCTAATGCTGCAGCAGGTGCCAGCAGGCAGGCGGTCGAGGCGGTCACTGAAGTTGTGGATGATCTCGTCGAGCGTTTTGAGGGTGCGAATAAACGGCTCACAGAACGTCTCGATGCCGCAATGGCGCGGCTTGATGTCTTTGGAGCCAATGTTGCCAGAGCTGGCGACAGCGCTGATTCCAGTTCCCGACGCCTGGCCGAGGCCGGTGTCGCTGCCGAGCGGTTGGGCGGCCAGCTCGTTTCGAGCGGGCAGGCTGTGACCGCGGAACTGGGCAAGGCCGCCGGTGCATTGGGCGCCGTCGGTGAACCTATTCGGCGGTCCACTGAAGCGATCTTGGCAACGCTGCGCGATAGCAGTGAGGCGATTTCCGAACAGCGCAAGGCAGCAGAAGCGCTGGTCACCAACTTCACGGCGACGAGTACTGCTGCTGCCAATGCCTGGCGGGATTATCAGACGCGATTTGAAGGCGTCGACGATGCCCTGGCTGAGGTCCTGACGAACTTGACGCGAGACATGCAGCAGCGTGCCGAGCAACTCGCCGCATTCGCCAGCAAGGTCGACATCAACACGGGCCGTGCCGTCGACCGGCTTGCAGCTTTGGTGGAAGACTTGGCGGTTGCGCAGTCGCCACCGCCAGCGGGTCGCTAAGCCATGCCTCGGCTTTCTAATCGCAGATCCGTCGAGGAGGATGATGAAGGGTTCTATGTCAGCATGTCCGACATGCTGACAGGTCTGCTGTTCATTTTCATCATCCTGCTGGTCTACTACGCAGTGCAGTTCAGACAGACGACCCAAGAGATGACGGGAGCAAACACAGCCCGTGCGGAATTGCTCAAGGAACTGCAGCGCCGCCTTTTGAAGCAAGATATCAATGTGCAGATCGACACCGACACAGGTGTACTCCGTCTGCCAGACGCTATTCTGTTTGATGAAGGGCGCTCCGATCTTTCCGAAGCGGGTAAAGAAAAGGTAGCGAAGCTGGCCGATGTATTGGTTGCGGTACTCCCATGCTATACCGACTATGCAAGGCTGGACACTCCTTGTACCGCCAAACGCAGTCAATACCGCATCGATGCCCTTTTCGTGGAAGGCCATTCGGACGTTCGTCCATTGAACCGTGGCGGGAGGGATGTGAACGTTGAACTGTCGGCTGAGCGTGCCATCAATACCTTTCGCGAGCTTCGTCAACGCCAGAGAGCACTCGACTCCTTGAAGACCAAGGTCGGTACTCGCGATCGCCAACGATTGGTCCCGATCCTGTCTGTCAGTGGCTACGGTGGGACGCGTCCTACTTTGGGGCACGAGGGCGCTTCGCAAGAGGACTACCGCGCCAACCGACGCATCGACCTGCGATTCTTGATGGCGACTCCGGATGCGTCGCGATTTGCGAGTATGCTGCTGTGAGCGGCGCGCTGCGCGGTGTTATCGCCGAGATCTTGAATGATCGTTTCAGGGGGCGTCCGGTGCCTGAAATCCCACCAAGCATATCGAAGGCCTTGGCATCCCTCCAGAGGCGTTACCAAGGTAACGAGTCGGCGGGCAGAGGTGACCCAGAGGGCGATCGCGCCTTTCTTGCCCGCGCCGCTCGCCAGCCGATAATGCAGCTATCTGCTAGCGAGGCCCGCCGCGCATTGCGGCCGGCATGGGTCGAGCTGACACGGTCTGTATCGCCAGAGCTAAAGTCTGAAGTCTTGGTCGCGCCCGATTGGGTTCAGGGCCTTACCGAGCGGCTGGTGAACATGAATTGGAAGCCAGCTGATCGTCGCCTGGTGCTTGTATGGCTCGACGTGTTCCCCCGAACCGCTGCTGCCAGCTTCCTTGCGCAAGCCGCTCGGGTGGCGGCCAGTCGCCACGACTGGCCATTGCGTGAAGCCGGTGAGCGGTTGAGCTTGTGGGACGCTGATGCTGGCCCGCGCGCGCTTGGGCGTGCTCTTAAGGCCAAGATCGCGGAAGGAGCCGACCCCACGTTGGTGCTCGACGAGGCGGGACTGTCCTCGCTGCCCGATGCAGGGATCGTGGAAGCGGCGCTTGATCGCTTGGCAGATGACACGGCTGGTGCTGCTCCGGCCAATACGACCCGCGACGTGACCGCACTGCTTGACCTGCTGGAGCGATTGCCTGGCGGCAGTGAACGTCAGCTCTCGCCGGCGATAGTTCATGGGTTGCTCGCACCATGGCTCAGCAAAGCGCCTGGATCCGAGCTCAAGGTGCGCCTGCAAGCCTTCATGCTAGCGCGCGTGGGTGATCCCCGTTTCAAGGGTGCCGCTCGTTGGGCTGCCTTGACGAAGGAGATGCAAGCGCGGGGATATTCGAGGGCCGATCGTCTCGAAGGTATGCTGCGCCAGTGGCTTATCGGAGAAGCGTTCGAGCTCTTCTTCAAGTTGCTGGCCGATACCACCGATAATCCCGCACAGTGGCAACGGCGGCAGAAGTTTTGGCGGCGTTACCTGGATGAAGGTCGTATCAGCAACGCGTGGTTCGTCCTTGGCAGTGATGCTGCCCATTGGGCGCGAAGCCAAGGCGATCGCTTGAAGCGCGGCCAATATGGCCAGCTCAGCTCGGGGGCAAATGCCCAGCAATCAGCGCTGCTGCTTCAGATCGGCGAACTGACGATCGCCGAATGGAGCGACAATGGTAGCTGCTGCTTCTGGCGCCCGGGCGCCAGCGAAATGCCGCAATTTGGCGCCCCTTGTGAATCGGCATGGAATATTGACCCCTGTTGAGGGGTGAT
>NZ_NOXT01000006.1 GCF_002251755.1 Sandarakinorhabdus cyanobacteriorum | reverse complement strand
TCAAACCAAATAGCCTCCGGCAAACCCAGCGCGGTTCACAGAGATCCAGGGCTTTGTCGGCAGTCTGGTCGGCCTCGGTGCCACCAAGGGCGTTTTTGTGACGACCTCCTCGTTCAGCAAGCAAGCGCAGGAGTATGCCCGCGGTTTGCAACAGCGCGTGATCCTGATCGACGGCGATAGGCTCACCGAGCTGATGATTGAGTTCGATGTCGGCGTTCGCCGCTATCGCTCGGTGGAGGTCAAACGGGTCGACGAGGACTTCTTCGCCGATTGAATCGCTATTCTTCCTGATCGGTAAGATTTAGCGCTGTAGCTGCTCGCCGCGCTTTCGATCTTCCCGCTCGGTAAGTTTCACCCTTGAACTCTCCCTGCTCTTGTGCAATCTTCCCGATCGGTAAGAGTCCCATGATCGATGACGCAACCCAGTTCGGCGCTGCCGTCGCCTCTGCTCGCAAGGCCCTTGGCCTGACCCAGCGGGAGCTGGCGCTCGCCATCAACAGCGGAGAGCGGTTCATCGTCGAGCTCGAGGCGGGCAAGCCCACCGCCCAGCTCGGCAAGGCCCTCGCCGCAGCCAAGGCGGTTGGTTTGCAGCTCACGGCCACCGGCAGTCCGCGGTCGTGACGGTGGAGCTTCCGGTTCTCTACGAGGATCGTCAGGTCGCCATCATCCGCGCCGAGGCTGGAGCAACCTCCCTCACCTACACCGAAGCCTGGCTGTCCGGCCCGGACCGCTTCCCCGTGTCGCTGACCATGCCCCTGCAGGTCGGTGCCTACGGCAGCGAGCTGGTCCTGCCCTGGCTGATGAACCTTCTTCCTGAAGGCGAGCCGCTGCGCGCGATGACGCGGGCGCTCGGCGCTGCGCCGGAGGATGCGCTGGGCCTGATCGCCCGCACCGGCTCCGATCTTGCCGGCTCGCTCAGCATCGCTCCGCCGCCCGCAAGCGGCGAGCCCGGCTACCGCACCGTCCCCGACGCCACCGCGCTCGAACTGATCATCGCGGATCTGCCCGCCCGGCCCTTCCTGGTCGGCGAGGAGGGCGTCGCGATGAGCCTGGCCGGCGCGCAGGAGAAACTGCCCGTTGCGTTGATCGACGGCCAGATCGCCATCCCGGTCAACGGTGCCCCCTCCACTCACATCCTCAAGCCCGACAATCCGCGCTTGCCTGGCAGCGTCGCCAACGAGGCGCTCTGCATGGTCCTCGCTCGCCGCGCGGGCCTGAGTGTCGCCCCCGTGACCACTGGCCTCGCCGGGGAGCGCAGCTATCTGCTGGTCGAGCGCTACGACCGGACCGGCACCGGCCGCGCGGTGCGCCGCCTGCATCAGGAGGACTTCTGCCAGGCGCTCGGCCGGCCGCCCGCCGCCAAGTACGAGTTCAACGGCACGGGCACCCGCGGCCCCTCGCTCGCCGACATGTTCGCCCTGGTCCGCCGGCACATGACCGCGCGTGACATCACCCGGCTGCTCGATGCGGTGATCGTCAACGTGGCGATCGGCAACGTGGATTCACACGCCAAGAACTATTCGATCCTGCTGGGCCCCGGCGCCCCGCAGCTCGCCCCGCTCTATGACCTGATGTCGGGCCTCGCCTGGGCCAACATCACCCAGAACCACGCCCAGGCGATCGGCGGCCAACGCCGCGGCCAGCACATCTACGGCCGCCACTGGCGCCGCCTGGCCGAAGCCGCCGGGCTGGCAGCGCGCGGCACGATCCAGCGGGTCGAACAGGTGACCGCGCGACTGCTGCGCGAGCTGCCCGCTGCAGTTGAGGAGGTCGCGGCGATGCCAGCGGGAGCCACGATGCTCGACGTGTTCGCCAAGGAGATCGCCGAGCGCGCGACCGAGGTACGGGCCCACGCCGGCAAAGACGGCACCCCGGATCTGACCGATCCCGGAGCCGACGACGCACCGGCAGTAGGACCAAGCGCCTACGCGACCAACGCGAGGAGCTGAGCGCCATGACCAAGGGCATCTTCGTCCACCGCACCGACTCGATCTACGACGACAGCCCGGCCGAACGGTACCAGTTCCCCCGCCAGTACCTGACCCGCGTCAGCGCCTGCATCGGCGACTGGATCATCTACTACGAGCCGAGCAAGATTCGCGACACGCGCGGCTACTTCGCGGTCGCCAAGGTTGCCCATGTCGTTCCCGACCCGACTGCCAAGGACATGTATGCCGCGCTGATCGAGCCCGGCACCTATCTGGACTTCCCCAACCCGGTCCCGTTCAACGGTCCGCTGGGCCTGGTCGAACGGGGCGTGCTGAACGAGGAGGGCAAGATCTCGGGCCGCGCCCAGTCGGCGGTCCGGCCGCTATCGATCGAGGACTTCAACCGCATCATCGACCTCGGCCTTGCCGAGGACGACAGCTTCCTCCCGCGCATCGATCAGGCCGGCGACACGATGCTCCGCGAAGACCGCGCACCCTTCCAGTTCGAGGTCGAGCGCGACCGTGTCGCCAACCTCGGCTCGCGCCTCGTGCGCGACCGGCTGTTCCGCCGCCGCGTGGTCGAGGCCTACGATGCAAGGTGCGCGGTGACCGGCCTGAAGCTCATCAACGGCGGCGGCCGCGCCGAGGTGGAGGCGGCCCATATCCGCCCGGTGGAACGCGGCGGCCCCGACATCGTCACCAACGGCATCGCGCTGTCGGGCACTGTCCACTGGATGTTCGATCGCGGCCTGATCGGACTCGGCGACGACCTCGAAATCCTTGTCAGCCGTCAGGCCAACGACCCCGAGAGCATCCGCTCGCTGATCAACAAGACCGGTTTCGCCATCCCTCCATTGCGTCCGCTGGACCGCCCGCATCCGGCCTTCCTGGCGTGGCACCGCGAGCATTGTTTCAAGCAGTAGCGTCAAGCCGCCGCAGCTTGTCTTCGAAACCAATCCCTTGACCCGAGTTATTATCTAGCAGATATTTCTGTCATGACAGAAACAACAATCGAGTCGGATAAACTGCCCGCCGCCGTGGAGGCGTTCGTGCTGCGCTGGGGTGATCTCGGCGGCCAGTGGGGCGTCAATCGCTCAGTCGCGCAGATTCAAGCGCTGCTGCTGCTCTCCGATCGCCCGCTCACGGCTGAAGAGATCGCCGAAAAGCTTGGCATGGCGCGTTCCAACGTGTCAATCGGCGCGCAAAGTTGACCCTGGATCGGCGTCCAA
>NZ_NOXT01000022.1 GCF_002251755.1 Sandarakinorhabdus cyanobacteriorum | reverse complement strand
CCCGAAATCACCCGGCCGGTGAATAATCCGGGTTAAGGTCAACGATCTCTGACTTGCTGGAATGCATGGGCGCGATAGCAGGTATCAGCCTGACAAGCCGCGTGATCGAGGGTTGGATTTGGGCTGACCGTAGCTGTCAGAAGTCGTTGTCTTTCCTCCTCCAGTTGCCGTCCACATGATCCGCTGATTAATCGAACCTGGCCGCACCCGAATACGTAATGGTGCAAGACGTGGGCTGCCCACTTTCCTTCTCCACTTCCGTTGCGATCGCCAAGCGATGCACCTGCATTCGATGCGCGGCTTTTGCTCCTCCAACGCGGCCCATGGTGGGCGGCGCAAAACGAAGGAGGAAACCATGAACTTCAAACTGACCCGCAACGATATTGCGACCAAAACATCATCGCAACTGGCTGCCCTGTTTCAGGATGCTACCATTGCCATCGCGGCCTGCCACGATGCAATTGCATCGGCGCAATCGCTCCGCACGATGATCCAGCAAGAGATCGCGAAACGCGGTCCAGCGCCGTGACAGGCGACCCCGAAGGGGAGCATCAGCTCCCCTTCTTCTTGTCGTCCTTGGCTTCGTTGATGCGCATCACCACCCGGCCGTTGATCGGCACGGCGTTGAGGCTTAGCGTGAAGCCCTTGCCGTCGCGGGTTGCCCAGGCAACACCGATGTCGGTCCAGCGGGCGTTGTCGCCGTCACCGGTGACGTTGAAGATGCGGTGGCTTGGGCGGTTTGCGGTTGTGTCAGTCATGGCAGTTCTCCTTTGTGTCCACCGAAGGACCATTCCCTCGGCTTCATGGGGAGACACGTGACCGGACGATGAAGGTGAGGATCAAAGGCTGAGCGGCACGCGAACCCGTGGGGCGGAGCTGCACAAGTCGAAGACGCGGAAGCGAGCCGCCTTGACCCTCAACGCGGCTGGTCAAAACCCCATGAATGAAGACGCAAGGGGATGTCCTGACTCAGGTGTCACAAAGGCAGAGAACGCACCTGACCAATCGCACCGCGCGATGGCCACCATCTGAAATTTCGGTGACGGTGATGCCCGCTGGATCAGGATCGTGCGAAGGCAATCAAGGGAGCAAGGTCGTGCGCGTCGGCGGCGCGCAATGCTGCGACGTAGGCAGCGCGTGTTTCATTCGCATCAACGAGGCTTTGACTACCCCAAGAGAAGCGGGGCTGCCCAAGCTGCACGGCGAGCAAGTCGCCAACCATGCGGGAGAAGCGACCATTGCCATTAGGGAACGGATGTATCGCAACCAATCGATGCGAGAAGCGCACGGCGATTTCATCGGGCGGATAGGTGTTGTCGGTAACCCAGAAGCGGGCGTCATCGATCGCCTGCGCGATGTCCATGCCGATGCGATAGGCATCGACACCGATGTTGCGCGGCGTGGTGCGATATCGACCCGCCCAGCGCCACACCTGGCCGAACATGCGCTTGTGCAACTCGCGCAGGAACTTCTCGTCGAGCACATCACGCCGCCGCGACGACAACCATTTGGCAGCGGCGGCGATGTTGACCTGCTCGGCCTCGTTCAACTCGCGGCGCAAGGTGATGTAGGATGGGATGAGCTGCTCACGCTCCTCGGCATCGAGGGGCGTGTTGGCATCATCATCCTCACCAAACAGCGGATCGATCATTCATCACCCCACAGGCGACGCGGCGAACCGGTGAGCAGTTCGGCAATGAGGCGCTCGCGCTCCATCTCAAGATCGGGCTTCGTCAGCGCCTGGTTCTCAAGGCGCATAGTGTGATGCAGACGCGCAAGCTCGGCATCAGCCTTGCGGGCGGCCTGCTGACGGACAAGCTCATCAAGCGTGGTCGTCGGCACGATGGCATAGACGAAGGTGCAGCCCATCGCTTCGGCCGCCTCACGCATCGTTTTGATGGTGGTCGCGCCGCTGACTTCAGCTTTCTCGATGGTGTTCACGCGCGGGCGGCTGACGCCCATGCGTTCACCCAGCTTCTGCGGCGTCATCCCCAATGCTTCACGGATGGCGCGCACCCAGCCAAACGGGGGCATGGCAAGGCTCTCGCGGTTGAGACTGCTCAACCGTCGATCGATGTTCTTGCGGGCCAATAGGGTTTGGTCTGGGCTCATGTCACTATCCTCACCCCAATATAGTGACATATATATGTTTCGTTTTCAAGCTAATGATGAAACATATAAGTTTCGCACAAATCCATCGAGTGAAACATTTATATTCCACTCAAAGCCAAAGACTTGCCCTCAAAAGAGGGCAAGCTGGCGAGCGGCGGCGTCTGTCTGACGCCATGCGGCGGTGCCGGCAAGCTCGGTGATCCAGGCTTCAACATAGGCCTCAGGGCCACCAAAGCGCTCAACCTCGTCGGGCTGAATGAAGTGCGAGCGGTAACCGGTTTCGGTCATCGGCAGCGGGGCGCGTGCGGGGCGGATGCTTTCGATCTCCAGGTGAGCCATATCGGGCCGGCCTTCAAAGGCAAGATAGTCGGGGTTCCAGCGGATTTCGATTTCGATGCCGTTCCAGTTTTTGCGAATGATTGCGTAGTCGGTGTTCATGTCTGCCTCCTTTGAGTTTGGGTTCGTCCATCGGACGGGGAGGCAAACGGCAGGGTTCAGAGGTGCGGCGTCACCGCAGGGAAACGGCCAACACGGGAGCGCAGCGAATGGATCGGGCAAGCCGTTGACGCGGCACCGGCCCTGCCAACATCACCGTCATGATCGATGGGCGATGCCAAACGTGTGGCAGCATGAGCAGCAACTGAACCGCGCCGGGTTTGCCGGAGGCTCCAACTCCTGAG
>NZ_NOXT01000038.1 GCF_002251755.1 Sandarakinorhabdus cyanobacteriorum | reverse complement strand
GGCAACGCCCTGACAGGAAGGCTCATGAATAAGGTGGGCTAAAGGCTTTGGCGCATGTCCACTGATACTGGTGGGGCACAGCCTTGGAGGCCTGCTCATCAAATCGATCCTTCGCAAATCACGCGAGGCTAGCGATCAAGGGCTTAGAGCCATCTCCGATGCGACGCGGCTGGTAGTGTTCATCGCAACCCCGCATTGTGGTGCGTCCCTGGCTTCGATTGGCAAGTTTGTTTTACCCCACTTCCGACAAAATTGACATACTTGCAAACAAGACTGGCGTCTTGAATGATCTGAAGCAGGCATATCGCGATTTCGTCGATAACAAGCCTGACTTGCAAACAGTAGTTTACTACGAAAAACTGAAAACCTATAGCCAACTTATTGTCGATCGAGACTCATCGGATCCGGGCGTTGCAAAGGTGATGCCCGTTGCAGTCGACAAAAACCACGTTTCCATTTGTAAGCCAGATAGTCGGGATGACCAAGTGTTCCTTGGCCTCGTTCGTCACATTGGGGTGGTGCTGGCAGAGCTGGCTTCAACCACCGCTGACGGTGAAGAACAATTTGCGTCCATAGATTTTAGCATTCCATCAGATAGAGATAGGCGTGAACTGCTTGCAAAGATGATCGATGCAAATCGCGAGAATGAGTATTCTATAGCAAACGAGTATCAGAATCATTTTGCCCAAAACTATTATAAGCTTGGCTTAATGACATCAGCGCGAACCAATCATGATCGGATATTGTCCGATGTTGAACAGCGCTTTTATACAAATATCTACCTAAAACTAATCTGCAGAGGTGCCGATGACAGCACTGTACAAACTGCATTACAGACGGACGTAATTGACCCCATATGTCAAAAATATGCAGACATTCCTTCTTTAACCGGCTTGACTGTGTTGCAGGCATTGTATTTCTTGACAGAGCAATGTCGTGTTAGATGGGATGCTGAGTGATGGCTTTCCGAATTTGGTATCCTCAATTGGATGTTTTTGACTGCATTCGTAGGGTAAGTGTTTTAGCTTCACTGCGGCAACCGAAATTTTCATCAATGGAAAGAATGCTCATAGGCGACTTCTTCTTGGCAAATCCACCACTTCTTCACAATATAGCGATGCCAAGTGAAGTTCGGAAACTGTTCATGGAATTAAAAATTTGCAGGCCAGAAAAGGTGTTTTTAAGTTACCCTGCGGCCCCGTTGCTGTTTCACAAAATGGAACCCGTGCAACGTCGTGCGCTGAAGGCGATGGCTGCAAAAAATCTCCTTGATCGAGGAAAATTCGACCAGCGCCAGATCGATCTCACTGATTTAGGCCGAGACGTTTTGCGCGAGCAGTTCGATTATACCTGCGCCGAGCGAGAGCTAGCTCAGTTCATCGCTATTGAGCTGATAGCAATCGGTGAAGATAGCATTGAGGATTTGCGTAAGCGGACTGGTCTTCGGAGGTTGTCGGCATGACGGACGTCAATCTTCCCGCATCCGATGAATCGGTCGCTTTACCTATGCTCCAATTGAGACGTCTCCGCGTGATGAAGTCCGGACACGTTGTTTACGATCAGGCCTTCCATGATGGCGTGAACATTATTCGCGGTGACAATGGTTCAGGCAAATCCTCGATAGCGGATTTTATATTTTTTGTTCTGGGCGGGGAATTCGACCACTGGAAGAAAGTTCCGGCCCAATGCGATGAGATTCAAGCTGAAATTATGACGACAAGAGGCAGACTTGTCGTCCGTCGCGAAACATCATCAAAGGCATCGCCAATTCATGTCTTCTTCGGTAAATTTGAAGAGGCGATGGCTTCTGGCCTCGACGGATGGGAACGGTTTCCGGCGCATCGACAGGGAGATCATGAGAGTTTTTCCCAACTTATGTTCCGGTCGATGTGCATACCAGAAGCACAAAGTGATGGTGCCTCAAACATCACGATGCACCAGGTTCTTCGACTGCTTTATGCTGATCAACAGACACCACCTGGCCGTCTATTCCGATTTGAATCGACGTGGGACACAAAGGCCATCAGGGCAGCGGTCGGTGATCTTATTTGCGGGCTGAACGACTACGAAGCCTATGAGACCAGCCTGAAGATTCGGGATCTCGAAAAGGACTATGATCAAGCAAGCCGTCAGCTTTCGGCACTTTTGTCCGTTCTACCGCCCGATACTGCACTCAACCGACCGGAAGCAGTCGGGAGTCAGATTGCGGAACTTGAGAGGCAGCGCGCTAAGGCTTTGGATCGTATTGCTCGGGTCGATGACCTTATCAATTCGTCCGAAACGAAGAGTTTTATAGCGGAGAGCCGCTCAGCTCGAGATGCTATCGAAAAGCAGTCCAGCAAGATCGATTCTTTGGAGCGAGGGATTTCTAACTCTGAGTATGAGCTTGAAGATTTGGCTAGCCCGGATTATTCACCGGCCGGGTGATTTCGGGTTG
>NZ_NOXT01000037.1 GCF_002251755.1 Sandarakinorhabdus cyanobacteriorum | reverse complement strand
CTGATCGTCGCGTAGTTCTCACCTTGATCGTCGCGCTACAGGAAGGGAAGAATGTTCAGTGCCCCGATCGGGCGGCTCTTCTGGGCCATTCCGATCACCCTTTGTCTGTCGATGCAGCTGGTCGCGCCTGCGTTTGCACAAACCAGTCGTCTAGACCTTTTGCAGACCGAGGTCGCATCCGACCCGAGGCCCATGTCCCTTTGGGTGACGGGCAAGGGGGTTGCGTCGCCTTACGCCGTGTCAACAGCCGCCAATAGCGACACCGCGGCCAGTCAGGCTCTTGCGTCCGACACGCCAGTGCGCGTTGCCAGCAATACGAAAACGTTCGTCGCCGCGACGGTTTTGCGCCTGTGGGAACAGGGCCGCATCGATCTCGACGCCGCGATCGGGCCGCTTTTGACGCCCAGGCTTGATGTGCTGCTGCGGAGCGGCGGCTATGACACCGCCCGGATCACGGTGCGGCAGTTGCTGAGTCACAGTGCCGGGATCTATGACCACGCCCAAGACGAGCGGTACCTGCAATTGGTGCTATCGCAGCCGGGCAAGCGCTGGAGCCGCGAGGACCAGGTTAGCCTTGCGGTAAAGTGGGGCAAACCGCTGGACCCGCCAGGCACCGCCTTCCACTATTCCGACACGGGCTACATCCTTATTGGCGATATTATCGAGCGGATCACGGGCCAGTCCCTGGGCAAGGCGGTGCGCACCCAACTGCGGCTCGATCGCTTGAAGCTACGGTCGACTTGGTGGGAGATACTGGAAGACAAACCCCGCCGGGCGCCGGCGAGGGCGCGCCAGTTCATCGGCGACGCGGAGGTCACGGGCCTCGATGCCAGTGTCGACCTCCATGGCGGGGGAGGCTTGGTGATGTCGGCCAAAGATCTTGCGACACTAATGGCAGCGCTGTTCGAGGGAGGCCTGTTCGATCGTCCCGGGACCTTGAAGGAGATGCTGTGGCAGGGCCCACACAAGGGAGCCGATGGCTACCGCCTTGGCGTCTTCGTCAAACATGCCAGCGGTCATGATTACTATTGGCATAGCGGATATTGGGGCACCGTCGCCTATTATGCTCCCGCCACCCGCATTGCAGTCGCCGGCGTCACCACCAACCAGGACGCCTATCGCAGGCTGGTGATTGCCGTGCAGAAGGCGGCCGGTGTCGCTGCACCCTGACTGAGGCACATCGTTTGCCGCTGCAGATTATGTGCCGACGCAAAAGATAGACGCGAAGGGCAGCTCACCGACGAATGTTTGCAGCGCGCCGACCGCCGGCATGGGGCGCGAGGATGACGGCCGTACTGGCTTTGTTAGGCGGTTGGCCTCGTCAGCGCCAAGGTTCGATAGACCGTCCTTTATCGTTCACGGGCCGTAGTTGCCGCTTGACGTCGCATTCGCGCTTGCGTCCGGACCACCATCAGCGGTCACCGGGAGAGCGGCAATGCATGGAACGCCGCTGATGCGGCATAAGCGAGTGCACGCCTCCACAACAATAATGTCGGCCACACCCTTGGCCCGCAGCGCTGCGAGATATATATTCTCCTTGAGGAGATACATTATGGCGACCATCACTACGGAACGCCTTTTCACCCCGCGCGAAGCCGCAGCCGTCAGCGGTATCGCCGTCAGGGCAGTCAACAACGCCATCGACAAGCGCGTTGTGCTTGTCGTGCGTACTGGTGACGCCAAGCTGCGCAAGAAGCTTACCCGGAAGCTGTCCGAAGGATCGCTGCTGCGCCTTAAGGTGTGGCACTCGATCGGCGGGGTTCTGACCCGTGAACGGCGCGAGCGTCTCTTTGCTGAGATAGAAGCCAGGCCCACCGAGCGGCACGTAAAGGCCGACAACCTCCTTATCGTGGATGTAGGCGAAGCGCGGGACGAGATCGCTGCAGGCGTTCGCGATCTGGATCATGCCCGGAAGGCCATCGTACAGAACAAGGATGTCCTCGGCGGTGAACCTGTTTTCGCCGGCACCCGTATTCCGGTTCGCGCGATAGTGGCGATGCTCGATGCCGGCGCCAGTGAAGAAGAAATCTTGGAGGGCTATCCCAAGCTCGACAGCCGTCTGTTGTCGCTCGCCCGCTTGTGGGTGGCTGCGCATCCACCGCGCGGCCGGCCGAAATCACTGAAAGATAGAGGCTTTGCATTCAAGTCGCGCACGGAAGGCAGTCCGCGTGCCATAGCGAGGAACCACGGTGCGGACGCCTAGCCCGCCTTATTCATGAGCCTTCCTGTCAGGGCGTT
>NZ_NOXT01000036.1 GCF_002251755.1 Sandarakinorhabdus cyanobacteriorum | reverse complement strand
AACCCGAAATCACCCGGCCGGTGAATAATCCGGGCTAGATCACGGTGTTTTCGGGGCCGGAGCAGCGGCGGCGGTGGAGTGATGAGCAGCGGCTGCAGACCCTGATTGAGGCGTTTGCGCCAGGGGCGTGACCAACCGAGTGGCGCGGAGGCATGAGTTTCGACGGGCCTGTTGTACACGTGGCACAAGAAGCTGTCTGTGGGACCAATGGCTCAAGTGACCGGGAGTGACTGTCCCAGCTTTGCCGAAGCGGTGATTGTCGACGATATCGGCACCGCGTTGCCGCCGGCCGGTACTGCATTGGTAATCGAGCTTGCGCGGGGCCGGCGCATCACCATCTTTCCGGCAGCATCACCGGTGCTGGCGGCGGTGGCCCTGGAGGCGCTGCGGTGATCCCATCGGGTGCCAGGGTCTGGATCGCCATGGGTCACACCGATATGAGGAAGGGCAGGCAGGGCCCAGCGCTGATCGTTCAGCAGGTGTTGGGAAGCAAAGAGCCCTCACAAGAGTTCTCCTTTACAGCGCCGACAAGGCGGCCCCGGCCAGATGGGATCCGTTGATCCCGACCTTGCTGCAGGAGGCCGGCATAGCAATGGACGTGAACAGAGGTGGAACATATTCCGGGACTATTCCGGGACTTTTCGTCAGAAATGGCGGTATTGCTGCTTCTCCTTGTCCTGAGGGTTGCAGAGCAGGCTTGCTGAAATCAATGGCTTCACCTAGGGCAAAGGGGCGTCGGGGAGTGGCGCAGTCTGGTAGCGCATCTGCTTTGGGAGCAGAGGGCCGCAGGTTCGAATCCTGTCTCCCCGACCATTATATCGGCGACTTGTAATATACTGATATTTATAGTGAATTTTGGCTATATTGGACCTGTGCAGGAACTGTGCAGGACTCTACGAGATTCGCGGCTATCGTAGCATTCATCGGTCTTGGCTAGACGGCCACGCGGTCAGCAAGGAACAGGCAATATGAGAGCGCAGCGAATGGATCGGGCAGCCTGTTGACAGGCCGACGCCCTCAGACACATTCGCGGATAAGTCTTAAGGTGTAGCGGAACGAGGGTTTGAACGTCGGACTGATAAATGCAGTGCTCCGGAAGGTTTAGCTGAGGCCAGATAGAGTCCGATTATCTGGTGTATAATGCGGTCCAATCACATAATCGTCAAGTTCAAGGGCGGGGTTCATCATTGAGGTGGTGTAGATGACTTGGTATGGGACCTTCAGTTCAGTCACCATTTCTACGAGTATTTTTTGAAAATTGTGGCTGCGATCAGTCGTCATGCCCTTGTCCTCGATATTATCAAAGAGCGCAAAGCGAGGATGGAAAAATTTCGGGTCGTTTCCAGCCGCTAAGAGCAAACTCAGGACGCAGGCATTTTTGAGAACTACGTTGCTACTCTCGGCAAAGTTCATATCACCATCTACAATCATCGCATCGTCGGTGAAACTCACGCTGACCGTCTGTGCATTCTCGAATTCTGGCTGATGGTTGTTGTCTAAATGCAATATCTTAACTGCAATGTCCGACACTTGTGCGAGCGCCACACGACGACGCTTTCTCGCGTGCAGTTCTAGGGCCTCCTGGCGCGATTTTAGAGATTCCAACTCCGATTGGATACGAGCCTTTGTGTCCGACAAATCACGAATTTTTTCAGCAGTAGTGAGTGCTAGCTCGAGATACTCAATCTCTTTAGCAATCTGGCCAACGCGGAGATTCTCAGTCGCTAGAAACGCCTCCCGCGGTGCTGCGCCATGTCCGTATTTGGCGGAATAGTCTGCAACTGACTTGGCGTGCTCACGCCGAAGGCCCCGAAGACTCTTTTTGGCTTCATCGAGTCGCGCCAGTTTTTGCGTATTCAGCTGATACGCTTCGCGCCTTTGGATCTCGAAATCTAGCCGAATTACGTTGTATCGCGACCGATGTTGATCGGGATCAATCTCAGATTTGCAAACGTGACAAGTGTGTTCGGCTTGTGCAGGTGACAGCTTTGAGAGGCAGGCGGGGCACTGCGTGAACTCAATCCCGCCTACTGCATCGCGAGATTTTTCAGCCAGCCCTACCTTTTCGATCATGTCATCCAGAAACTCGATGTATCTAGCCCACCTTATTCATGAGCCTTCCTGTCAGGGCGTTGC
>NZ_NOXT01000005.1 GCF_002251755.1 Sandarakinorhabdus cyanobacteriorum | reverse complement strand
GCCGCCGCTATCGCATTCTGGCTTTGAATGAGTCTGAACCCATTGACTATCCCTATCATGTTTCACGTGCGTCCTATCGAGTCTTGGCAATGCGATGCCAAGCAGGTGCGGACTTTCAAACAAACGTCTGCAACTGTCTTCGTAGATGATCGGCCAGTGGCTTATCCGGTGGGCGATAGGTCTGGGAGCGGGAAAACACGTAGATCGACCCTGTTAACTGGACACGTTTGAAAGTTCGTCGAGTCCACTTGCCAGCATTGCGAGCCGCCGATCAATGGCGGCCGCTATGCTTTCATGAATGCCGCCTGCGAAATCGTTCGGCATTTCAGCCCGGGCGGTTGCTGCCGCCGTGCCAGCGCGATCCAAGATATCTGTGATTGCGGTGCGAATTGCCTGCTGCCCAAGGCCAGCAGCCTTGCCGCTCTGGACAAAGTGGCGCCCCATCACCTCGTCGATCCGATAGTGGCGATTTTTTCCAGTCGCCATCGCCAGTCGGAATTTCTTCTGCGAAATCTGCCCCTTGTCGACGGCGGGTTGCACGGACAGCACATCGTAGAATGGCGTCAGTCCGTAGCTGTTCCCCGGCCGAAGGAAGATGCTGAAGTTCTTCGCATGCCCATCCGTGGCACCGATGAGCCAGAAGATGATCTGGCTCTTGAGGAACGCGGCCTGATCAGATTGGGGATCCTGCGCGCCCTTCAGGAGGCCCAATATGTCTCGCATGCCGGGCCCGCCATCGCTCTGGTATTTGCGTGTCGGCGGTACACCGAGCCCCTGGCAGCAATCTTCCTGGGGCAGGCGAAGGATGAGCGAATCTCCGCGCCGGCGTCGGTCAAATCGTTCCACCACCAACACCCGCCGCGTCCCAAACGTGATGATCTCGGTTTTGGCCACATCAAGGCCAAACGCGTGAAGCAATCGCAGGCAATAATGCTCGTTGTCCACGCTGTCCGACATGTCGATCATGCCGTCTGCGGTCTGAATCTGTCCCAGTTGCGGTTTCAGGATATGCGTGGTCGGGGTCATGCCGAGGGGGCGATACCAGCGGTCGTTCATGCGGAGCAGGGCCGTTTTCTCCTGTGCACCAGCCACCGAGATCCTGAACTCCTGTTCTCTGTCCAGACCGAGCGGGGCTTGCGCCAGATCTGCGAGCATTGCCTCGATCTCCTGGTCGCTGATGGGTTCAGCCGCGATTTCGGAGACGGAGGCGGGCTGCATGCCGTCTGGCACGAATTGCAGTGCGCCAACGCAGTCCCGCCCGATCGCTTGCAGGAGGCTGTAAAAGTCTGTCCCTTCTGCCCCCATCCTTTCGGCCACGCGGCGCCGAATGGCATCGCGGTCCGGGAGGAGGTTGTCGAAAACCGCAGAGACCTGATCTCCACGATAGGCGGTTGGAACCAGCGGCAACGACAGGGAAATCGGAAAGCGATTTTCCCAGGCAAGCCATTCGGGCGCATATTGGAAGCTGGTCGCGCCGTTGCCCGCCTTTTCCAAGCGACCGACGAGACGGCCGTTGATGAGGACATTCAGCGGCACATGGGTTTTGCGGCGCGCCATCCTCAGAAGATATCCTCAATCGACGCCTTGGCTGCAGCGCGGGGCACCAGCTCAATGTCGAGGCCAAGATGCGCGATCACGCTCAGCAGCGTATCAAGCCTTGTGCCCGGGTTGCCATTTTCGATCGCGGAAATGGTTTTCTGTAGGGTCCCAGCGAGGCTCGCGAGATCCTTTTGGGTCAGGTTGCGTCGTTGCCGCTCGCTTTGAATGATGGCGCCCAGCTGGCTGGGCAGTCTGACAATTTCGCCCATGACGGTCTCCAGTCATTACATTATACCCCGAAGGGTATAAAGACGCAATATACCCTCTGGGGGATAGAGATCGAATATACCCTGCGGGGGATAAGCGCGATAAATACCCTCCAGGGTATAAGGTGGCCTTATCCCTTCAAGGGCGCGCGGTCAGTTGAAAAGGCTGGCCCACCATGGTGCCAATGCGAAACAGGGCCTCAGCCAAAATCCACGAGTGATCGTGTCCCACCGCGTGGTGTAACTGCGGCGGTGTGGTC
>NZ_NOXT01000045.1 GCF_002251755.1 Sandarakinorhabdus cyanobacteriorum | reverse complement strand
CGTGAAGAAGATCGAAGCCGTGATCAAGCCGTTCAAGCTGGACGAGGTGAAGGAGGCGCTTCACGAGGTTGGCGTGTCTGGGATTACCGTGACGGAGGCGAAGGGTTTTGGCCGTCAGAAGGGTCATACGGAGCTGTATCGCGGTGCGGAATATGTGGTGGATTTTCTGCCCAAGGTGAAGCTTGAGGTGGTTGTTGACGACGACCAGGTCGAGCGTGTGGTGGAGGCGATCACGAACGCGGCGCGCACGGGCCGGATTGGTGATGGCAAGATTTTCGTGTCGCCGATCGAGATGGCGGTGCGGATCCGCACGGGCGAGCGGGACAGCGACGCCATCTGAGTTTTTTCCTGATCACCCAAGAAGAAGACCCCAGAGGAACAAGAGGGACGATCCAATGACGACGGCTGCAGACATTCTTGCCACCATCAAGGAAAAGGAGATCGAGTGGGTTGATCTGCGCTTCACCGATCCCAAGGGGAAGTGGCAGCACCTGACCATGGTGTCGGGCGTGATCGATGAGGACATGCTGACCGATGGCTTCATGTTCGACGGCTCGTCGATCGCCGGCTGGAAGGCGATCAACGAGAGCGACATGATCCTGAAGCCGGATCTGGACGCGACCTATATCGATCCCTTCTCGGCCACGCCGATGATGATCCTGATCTGCGACATCGTCGAGCCGTCGACCGGCCAGCTCTATGGCCGCGATCCGCGTTCCACCGCCAAGCGCGGTGAGGCGTACCTCAAGGCCAGCGGCATTGGCGACACCGTCTATGTCGGCCCGGAAGCCGAGTTCTTCGTGTTCGACGATGTGCGCTTCGGCCTGGGCTACAACGAGGGCTTCTTCCACCTCGACGATATCGAGCTGCCGACCAACTCGGGCCGCAGCTATGAGCAGGGCAACATGGCCCACCGGCCGCGCGCCAAGGGTGGCTACTTCCCCTGCGCCCCGGTCGACTCGGCGGTGGATCTGCGCGCCGAGATGGTCTCGACCATGCTGGAAATGGGCCTGCCCTGCGACAAGCACCACCACGAGGTGGCATCCGCCCAGCACGAACTGGGCCTGACCTTCGGCACGCTGGTCGAAACCGCTGACCGCATGCAGGTCTACAAGTACGTCGTGCACCAGGTTGCCCATGCCTATGGCAAGACGGCGACCTTCATGCCCAAGCCGATCAAGGACGACAACGGCAGCGGCATGCACACCCACCTGTCGATCTGGAACGGCAAGACCCCGCTGTTCGCTGGTGATCAATATGCCGGCCTCAGCGAGACCGCGCTCTACTTCATCGGCGGCATCATCAAGCATGCCAAGGCCTGCAACGCGTTCACCAACCCGGGCACCAACAGCTACAAGCGGCTGGTGCCGGGCTTCGAGGCGCCGGTGCTGCTGGCCTACTCCAGCCGCAACCGTTCGGCCTCGTGCCGCATCCCCTATGGCACCGGCACCAAGTCCAAGCGCGTCGAGGTCCGCTTCCCCGATGCGCTGGCCAACCCATATCTGGCCTATACCGCGCTCTTGATGGCGGGCCTTGATGGCATCGAGAACAAGATCCACCCTGGTCCTGCCATGGACAAGAATCTCTATGACCTGCCGCCGCGCGAGCTGAAGAAGGTCCCGACCGTCTGCGCCTCGCTGCGCGAAGCCCTGGCCGCGCTCGACAAGAGCCGGGCCGTGTTCACCAAGGGCGGCGTCTTCACCGACGACCAGATCGACAGCTACATCGAGCTGAAGATGGAAGAGGTGCTGCGTTGGGAAATGACCCCGGCGCCGGTCGAGTTTGATATGTATTACAGCGCATGACGGCGCGTGGGTAACGCACAGCGTTACCCACCGACTCGTCAAAGCTCGGCCAGCGAGCGAAAAGGGGCGGCCCAACAGCCGCCCCTTTTTGACTCGTCTGACCCCGGATCAAGTCCGGGGCAAACTAGCGCGGCTCCGCCACGCCCTTCCTTCCTTCTTTGCTCCTTCCCTCCGCAACCTCCCCACCAGCACCGCCAGCCCAGTCGAGCGGACTTGGCCCGCGCGCAGCACCCACGCCCCGCACCAGC
>NZ_NOXT01000010.1 GCF_002251755.1 Sandarakinorhabdus cyanobacteriorum | reverse complement strand
CGGCGCGGTGCTCAGCTGAGTTAATGGAGGTGCCCAGATTGGCTGACGGCTTTACAGGTGCCATCTGTCCGGAGCAGTTGCGGCGCCTGTGGGATCGATCCAAAGTGCCATCCAACATCATGTGAGTGATTGCTAAGCTGGGGGCCATCTCGGCATGGGTTGCCCGCGCAATACGAGTGGCAGCAGATGTTTGGTTGTCCTAATCTCGCGTCGTGATTGAAGGCTCAGATTCTAGCATCCGCATTTACGATGCACAGGCGGCCATACTCGCCGACAGGTACGAAGCGCTGAATGCAGAGCCCTTCAGGCAGACTTATGCAGACCTTCTACCGGCTGCCGGTGCTGATCGACTGGTCCTTGATGTCGGAGCAGGGTCTGGTCGCGATGCCGCTTGGCTGGCAGGGCTGGGCTTCGAGGTTGTTGCGGCCGAGCCTGCGCCGGGTCTCCGCGATGCGGGACGTCGCTTTCACCCAAAGGCGAATGTCCGGTGGGTTGACGACAGGCTTCCAGCGCTCACCACTTGCCACCAACTTGGCCTTGGGTTCGACGTCATTCTGCTCTCAGCTGTTTGGCAGCATGTCGCCCCAAGCGACCGTCGCCGGGCCTTCCGCAAGCTGACGGCTTTGCTCAAGCCCCGGGGGCTCCTCGTCATCATCCTGCGCTTTGGCCCGGCGCCCGCGGATCGGCCAATGCATGAGGTGAGCGTTGGAGAGATAGAGGCGCTTGCACGCGAGCATGGCTTGGCCGTTACCCGCACGACCGCGCCTATGGCTGACAGTGCCGGCCGCGCCGAGGTCAGTTGGGTCACCATGTGCATGACCCTGCCTGATGATGGTGCCGGCGCACTGCCGTTGTTGCGCGGGATCATTCTGAATGATGCCAAGACGACGACCTACAAACTGGGTCTGTTGCGCAGCATCGCTCGCCTCGCTGACCTGGCGCCAGCGTTGGCCCGGCCTGGTACGGGGGATGATGATGTCGAGTTGCCCATCGGCGCCGTCGCCTTGAACTGGCTGCGGATCTACCTGCCGCTCATCTCGGCTCGCTTGCCGCAGTCGCCCGGCAACGCTGGCCCCGACAGCCTCGGCTTTGTCGGCGATGCCTTTCGCGGACTGATGACCAGCGGGATTTCAGCAACCGATCTCAGAATCGGCGCCAGCTTTACCGACGAGCGGGCGGTTCTGGTTGCAAGGGCGATCGGCGATGCCGCTCGCACCATCGCGCGAATGCCCGCGAACTTCACGACCTATCCAGGGTCAGATGCCCGGGTCTTCGACGCCCGGACATCTCGCACTCCGCGAAGCCAATCATTGGTTCTCGACGGGGAAACCTTGGCCATGTTTGGGAGCATTTCGGTCCCCGGCCATGTCTGGCGGGCCATGCAGCGGCTTGGGGCATGGATCGAACCGGTGTTGGTCGCAGAATGGGCCCGCCTGACCCGAATCTACGCGGCGGGGCAGGGGAGTGAGCTGCCCCTCGGCGTGGTCGAAGCGGCGCTGGCCTGGACAGAACCCAATCGGGACGTCCGGCTTGCCCGGGACATAGCGTTGGCCGCTCTGGACAAAGGTGACCGGCTGCATTGCGTTTGGTCCGGCCAGCGCCTGCGGGCCGACATCCTCGACATTGATCATTGCCTGCCATGGTCCGCCTGGCCATGCGCGGATCTGTGGAACCTGTTTCCAGCCCATCGCCGCATCAACCAGCACCAGAAGCGCGACAGGTTGCCGAGCTCTGCTGCCCTTACCCATGCGAGGCCGCTGGTCCTTGACTGGTGGAAGGACGCTTGGGAGCATGTAGCGCGACGATCAAGGTGAGAACTACGCGACGATCAG
>NZ_NOXT01000003.1 GCF_002251755.1 Sandarakinorhabdus cyanobacteriorum | reverse complement strand
TATCCGGGCGAGAAAGTGACTTCTCTAAATAGCGGGAACATATATCAGTGGCTTATTTGTAGACGCAACTCAGAGATATCACGGCCGTGGCGGCTCGCAGCTGCAGTGTCATGCTCTCCAGGCTGAACCAAGGACATTTGCAACGGCTACATCGCTGCTGAGTAAGTCGGCTTACACAGGGCCGCCAGTTAATTAAGCGGATGCAGAATTGCTTTATTAATGGTGGCCCAGCATGATGCTTGCTTGCTCCCCACCCCAGAACCAAATCTGCGTCTTGGTCGCTTCGTGGAAACCGTGGCAGCGGGAGAGACCGTACGCGCCTTTGTCACTCCGCCGCTGCCATCGCGTTCTGGCTGTAAATGAACCTGAGCAAGGATATCAGCCAGTTTGCGACCTTCTCCGTTTGTCCATACGCTATGAACCGCCCGGCGATGCGACGTCGGTCTTTTCCGGGAAGAGATTGGGGAGCCACCGCGCCGCCAATCGTGCAGGGAAAGCCAGATAAAGCGGCGCCCTTGAGCTTTGGGAGGTCAGCGCGCCGGATTCCAACAGCGCTGATGTGACCCGCCGCGCCGCCCGTTCACTCATGCCCAGCACCGCATCGACCTCACCTCGCTGCAACACCCCTTGGTAGAGCACCGCGCGCAGTACCGCATCTGACCTGGCCGGCAAGCGCCCGGCGCGCATCTCTTCCTCCGCCCAGATCGTGATGCGATCGCGCAAGGCCCCTGGTGCCATCAACCCGGCCATGAAATTGACCTGGTCGATGCAGGTGCGCAGGAAGAATTCAACGAAGGCCGCAAGATTGGCCTCGCTGAGGCTGCCGCGACCATCCCTGTCCCCTTGCCGGGGAGCATCACATGCTTCGAGATGAGCCTTGTAGCGCTTCACATCGCGCGCCAGGCCGCGGGCGACTGACCACAGGCCGCGCGTGTCCAGCGCCTCCCGAAGCATGGCATAGGACATCAACCGTGCGACGCGGCCATTGCCATCGGCAAAGGGGTGCACCCAAAGCAGCCGATGATGAGCGCAGGCGGCAGCAAGGATCCGTTCGGTTCGTCCGCCCCGCGAATAAGCTTGGTGCATGCGCGTCAGGAACCGCGGAACCGCGCCGGGGCTCACGGCCACGTGCCGGCCAACCTGGACATAGGTGCTCCTGTAGTCGCCGGGGACAACGGGCATCCTGACACCCGTTTCCGGGTTCTCAACCGCGAGGAGATCCGGCGGCAGCAGTTCACAGAACCGGCGGTGCACCTCACGGATCATCACCGGCGACGTTGGCGGTTCAGCCATACCACCTTCGTCAATCCAGCGTTGCACCGCAATGTGCGCGACAGCCTCCAGCTGCAGGTCGCGCTTCTTCGGGTCAGCGCTGTAATCCCTGGTAAGAGCCCGCTCGATATCGATCGGGTGCGTGTCGTGACCTTCGATTAGGTTGCTGTAGTAGCAGTTCATGGACCGCACCAACTGCGCCAGGGCGTCGGCAATGGGCGCCGGAAGGCTTGATCGGAAGGCAGCGGACTTCTCCGCAAGTTCGAGAGCAAGATCGTTGAGAGGCTGGCGCACGAGCGCAGCTTCGGCCACCATCAAGGGCTCGAAGAGGCCAAGGCTCTCATTGTCGTCAGCTACGGTCACGTGCTCTCTATCTGGCCGCTTGAATGGCCGAATCATGCTCCCTGATTTTTGACTGTATATGAAAAGCTTGGTAACTTACAGGTGATGGCTTTGGCCTGTAAATTGGCCGGTTTGTTGGCCGCTTTCACGGCTTTGGCGCTAACGTGTAGCGCGACGATCAAGGTGAGAACTACGCGACGATCA
>NZ_NOXT01000002.1 GCF_002251755.1 Sandarakinorhabdus cyanobacteriorum | reverse complement strand
TTGCGCCAGCACTTTTGGGGAAACTTGATCCAGCCTTTACATGGGCGGCGCCACCATCAAGGGCACCGGCACCAGCTATACCGTGGTGGGTGTGACCGATCCGGCCGACGCGGCAGCGCTCACCGCCTCGGCGATCCAGACTTCCTATTCTACCGTGCGGCTGGAATCGGCCAAGACGATCGACGTGCGGGCGGGCAGCCTGGCCTTTGGCACCACGTCGAACTTTGGCAACCTGGGCTTTGAGGAAAATGCCTATGGCAGCAGCAAGGGCGGCCTGCGGATTTCCGAAGTGGACGTGTCGACCGTGGAAGGCGCCACCGCCGCGCTGGATGCCATCGACGAGGCGCTGAACAGCGTGAACCTCAACCGCGCCAACATCGGTGCCGTGCAGAACCGGCTGGAGGCGGCGGTGAACAACCTGTCGTCGAACAGCACCAACCTGCAGGCCTCGCGCAGCCGCATCCAGGACACGGACTTCGCGCAGGAATCGACCAACCTGTCGAAGAACCAGGTGCTGGGCCAGGCGGCGCAGGCGATGCTGGCCCGGGCCAACCAGTCTGCCCAGCAGGTCACCCAGCTGCTGCAGTAAGACGGGCGAAGCCGGGCTCGGGAGGGCCGGGAATGGGGCGGTGCGCGAGGCACCGCCCCATTTTTTTGTGCGCAGCGGTTGCCGCCGGGCCCCACCCTTGCTATCGCCGCCGCTTCCAGAGCGCGGAGCGGTGGCCGAGTGGTCGAAGGCGCACGCCTGGAAAGTGTGTATGGGTCAAAAGCTCATCGAGGGTTCGAATCCCTCCCGCTCCGCCATTTAACCCATTGGAATCATTCTATTTCATGGGTTGAGATCGAAAAATCCCGTTTGTTTCAAGGGTTATAGGCAAAGGGCTCTCCACCGGGTTAGGCCTGATATGCCCCTGACATGCTCTCTCTCTGCCGATATTCTCCAAAGCTCTCGACTACACCGATTTTAGTGTAGAGCTTTATCGCATTGAAAATATGCAGATATTCTGGCGCGCCATTTTGGGGTCAGAACCGAGATTCACCTCAAAAACCGTCCCGGTTCCAACCACTGCATCAACGCAAAGCTTGGGCGATGATCAGCGCCAGGGCCATAATCGTGATCCACGGCCAGGGCGTTGCCCAGGGTGACCGCGCCTTCATCTGCTCAAGCTGGGCAATCGCCATTTGAACGCTGGCCTGCTGAAAGTGCAGATCCTTGAGGGCCGCTTTCATCACGCCGGTCTCGACGTAAGTCGAGGCGTCGTCGGCCAGAAGCTCGACCTCCTCAAGCAACCGAAGCACCTCCCGCAGTCGAGGAACTGCGCTCGGATCAGGCGTACCGAGCAACGCCATGGCCTCCTGATGCTTGCTCTTGGCTAGCGTCAGCATGTGGCTGATGTGTTCAACAGCAGCGTCAGGCAGGTCTGGATCGGCAGCCTCCATGCCCTCCGGTTCCGCTTCGCTCCACCTGCGGCCAGCCATGGCACCAGAGCCGGTTTTACACTAACAAACATAGCGGACCACTCAGTGGGGGCCGGTCAGGAGCGGGTGAAGGGAAGCCAATCGTCGGCTCAATATATTGATAGATCGTATTAATTTTTACACCGCAGCCTTCTGAGGCCCCCAGATGAGCCCCTTCATCAGCCGGATGCCTGTGGAAAACGTGGGACAATGTGGGTCAGATTTGAACTTGCGACCTTCTAACCCGGATTATTCACCGGCCGGGTGATTTCGGGTTG
>NZ_NOXT01000009.1 GCF_002251755.1 Sandarakinorhabdus cyanobacteriorum | reverse complement strand
GCCAGCGCCTGTCTCAGCGCCGGGTTTTTCAACACAATCCGCAGCCCTGCCGCCACCGCTTCGTCGGTCCCGACAGCATCGACGGTCCAGTTGCCAGTTGCGGCATCCTGTTCGATGGAAAATCCCAATTCGGTCGTCCTGGCGGGCAATGGCGCGCGAAGACGCATGGTCGTGCCAAAGGCGAGGGCGGCAAGGCTGGCCACCGCCAGCAGGCTCCAGACCACCATATAGGCCGACAGCCAGCGGCCAGTGAGCGGCTTCAGTTGCAGGTGATTGCGATCTTGCGTCATGTCTGCCCCTTGTGCCGGAGCATGATTTCACCTCTTTGCCCGCCCCGACGTCGCGATGCTAGGCCACACCGGATGCCTTTGCAATTTCAGGTCTTGCGGGGGCATTCCGCTTAGGCAAGCGAAAAGCTGGACCCGCCCGACCAACGGGTAGCAATGAGCACAGGACGTTCAACTTGGGATGGCAGCTCCCCACCACCTCCAGCCATGAGCCGGATCGACGCGTGATCCCGAAAGCGGCTTGGCGGCTTTGCCTCGCTTCTGGAAAATTCCCGCCATTCAGCAAGCGACCCCTTTGTCGCCACTATGCAGGCGTGGCAATCATCCCTCATGCCTATGTGGCGACAGATCTTTGCCAGACTTCGACGAGCTTGAGTCGGTAAGGGATCAGTTCGCGAACGCATCCCTGAGAACCTCAGCGATGAAGTCCCCTTGGACGAGATCCAGAAGGTGACATTCTTCAAGCGCGATGAGCTAACCACCGACCTGATCTGCTGCGACATAGAGGGGCGTGAGCGGGGGTGGTTCTTCCACGAAGAAGCCGAGGGCTGGGGCAACCTTTTGCGCCACGCGTCAGATGTCGGGACGATCTATGAAGCGGTGACCCATCCTACGATGCGGCTTGATGGCGTGAAGTCGCCAGATAAGTAGGCAACCATGATGCTTCACCGCGTGCTCAATATCGAATGCGATGTTCCACATTCTCGACGACAATCCTCGTTTCAATACACCGCAGAAACGATGCAGGAGGCGCCTTGATCGACAGCGCGCAAAGAGTTGCTGCGGACGTTCCAAAATCCTCTGATGTGGCTGCTGTGTGAGCGATTCCGCTCAAGACGGCGGGCGCAACAGCGCCGCGCGAAGAATTGACGGTATCCTGACGATTTATTGACGCTTGATAAGATTGACGGGTTTGCGGCCGGCGCAATACGCTTCGAGCGGGTTTTTGACAGGAATGGCGAAGGTCAAACCAAGCGAATTGCCATGCGTTTGGCAATCCGCTCGGCACAGGGCGGAGCAGCCGAGCCCATGCTCTTCACCCTGCCAATAAAACGTCACGACCCGCAATTCTGGGGCGAAAAACAGGAGGACATCGATGAACAAACTGACCACACGCATTAAGCTCGGCTTTGGTGCGATCGCACTCGCCACTGCTGTACCTGCAATGTCGCAGGCCGAACCTTACAAGGACTACACACCGTCGGAAGAGGTGGTCGAAATGACCCTTGTCAGGGTCGATGAAGGGCAGTCGGACAACTATCTCAGTGGCCTGCGCAAAACTTGGGTTGCGGCCAATGAGATTGACCAGAAGCTCGGCCGTCTCAAGAACTTCTCGATCTACATGGTTCCTTACGGCGACAACGAGTTCAACATTGTCCTCATTGAACCGCGCTGGGTTTGCCGGAGGCTATTTGGTTTGAG
>NZ_NOXT01000001.1 GCF_002251755.1 Sandarakinorhabdus cyanobacteriorum | reverse complement strand
GCTACCCTCATAACCTACACCACCTGCCGGGACGCGACCTGAAGGTAGGCCTCGAGTGCCGCACGGTCAGTCAGCGGCGTAAACCACGTCTTGGCCCGCTGACGCCGTTGCATGAGGGCCCGTACTCGCGTGTGCTCATAATAGTTTTGCAGTTGCCGGAGCACGCGATCGCTGAGCGGCAGCCAGCGTCGACGCGATGGCGCTGAACCGCCCACCATCTTCCGCTCACGTGTTGAAGACGGCCTCACCTGATCCTCGGCATCCAGTTCGGCATCAAAATCATCAAGTATCACCGACCCCTGCCGACGGGCAGACTTGGCGGAGCCAATATTCTTGTCCTCAATCAGGAGGGCACCGGTATCCCAGTCAATATCGGCTACTGTGGGCAACAACTTCTTCCGCGGCGTGCGCCACCCGGTATGCAGGCTGAAGAACAGCCAGCAATAGGCCGTGAACGCGTGATCGACTTTCAGCGCCCGATTACGGTCCAGCCGGCCACGGCCGATGGCGGCGGCAGAACGCAGGGCGTTCCCCAGCATCTTGAGCGCTGCCTCCGTCGGGCAGTAGGGGCTGCCAATCACGTGCGCGCGCAACGCCTGTGGTGGCTGCATTGATGCACCGGGCGCAGGACTAAAGGCGGCTGGCATGGCAGGCAGCGCACTGATGGCGGTATGCTGATAACGCTGCGCGTCGGCCAGTGACACCGACGAGTAATATGACTTTGTTGCGTTGCGCTTCGGGGGGGTATTGGTGACAAGGCAAGCAACGGCCGGATCAGCCGGGAAACAGGCGGTCAACCTCGTCGGCAGGAAGTATCGGCACTGGGTGATTTTTGGGATGGCGGCACCAGAACCGACGCCCAGTCGTGTCGATGCCTGCTTGCGAAACTCTTCAATGGCAGCAGCAAGTTCTTCACATGTTGTAGCCGCGAAAAGGTGCGGCCACTTGGCAGGGTCTTTGTCAGCGGTGACGAGAGGCTCGGGGCCGATGATGGACTGAACCAGCGCCACCGTTGTCGGATCAAGGCCAAGCCAAACGCCCTTGGAGGACCGACCGACATGATCGAGCTTGGGCGTCACGTTGGACCGATGCGCCGATCGCCCTGCTTCCAGCCACAAGGCGGGTGAATGGCCGTTCAGTTCCACGAGTGCAGGCCTCGGCCAATCAGGCTGGCAGTTAGGCCGCAAAGCCGACAACTTGGGTGCGCGCTTGATCGCATGGATTTCGTTGAGAGGTCGACCGCTGACGAGGATCAGGCGCAGGGCAGCGGCGCCAACCACCCAGCCGACGTCTCGATCCTGCTTTAGCGCCAGGGCAAAGGAGCGCTGCAGGCGCTCCAGCTGGATCGGCCTGGGCAGTGCTGACTTGAGCGGAAAGTGGTGTGCATCCCTTTCAGCTCGTGACAATTCCCCAAGCGTCAATTCAGTGGCGCTCAGCATGATGACGCCAGCCTCAGCACGAAAAGAACGGGCCGACAGCCCAGCGTCGACCAACAGCCAAAACGGCGGGGTCGGAACCACCGGCCCCCAGCATGAACAAGGGCCACAGGCGCGAGAAATGGCAACCAGACCCTAGCCCGCCTTATTCATGAGCCTTCCTGTCAGGGCGTT
>NZ_NOXT01000004.1 GCF_002251755.1 Sandarakinorhabdus cyanobacteriorum | reverse complement strand
ATTGACGCTCGTGCAAGCGATTTAATAGGTCCTGAGCCTAGAACGATCAGGGTAAACCATGGCCAAGGCGTCGCCCATGGGGACTGGACCCTCACATTCTCCAGCCGGGCTATGGCCGCTTGAACGGCCGCCTGCTGGAAATGCAGGTCCTTGATCGCTGCCTTCATCACGCCAGCCTCGACATAGCTTGTCGCGTCATCGGCCAACAGCTCGACCTCCCCGAGGAGCCGCAGCACTTCGCGCAGGCGTGGCAGGGCGTTCGGATCAGGGGTGCCGAGCAACGCCATGGCCTCCTGATGCTTGCTCTTGGCCAGCGTCAGCATCTGGCTGATGTGTTCAACAGCAGCGTCGGGCAGGTCTGGATCGGAAGCCTCCATGGGACACTCTTACCCCATCTTCGCGGCAGGTATATCCCCCCAACGGGTCGTGAAGCTGGGCGAAAGGTTCTCCCGCCGCATGCGCCATTCAGCATCCTTCTGGGCCAACCCCAACCGGGCGGTCCCACGGCCATAGCGATCGTTGATCCGGTCGATCGCCTGCATCAGCCCGTCGTCCGGAGCCTCCATAACGTCGAAGAGCGATGCCGGGGCAGCCCCAGGGGCTGTCAGATCGAGCAGCAGCACGCCAGCCTTCCGCCAGCCATATCCATCTCTCCAGATGCGTTCGAAGATCCGCAGGACGGCGGCAGTGATGTCGCGGGTGTCTGACGTTGGCCGGTGGAACGTCGCAGAACCCGATATCGACTTCTGTGGCATGTCCTGCGCGAACGGATCGGTCCGGACGAATAGCTGCACAGCGCCTGCCACCTGACCGGCATGACGCACCTTTTCGGCCGCCCGCTCGGCAAAGCTCATCACGGCATCATGGACCTGGCCCTTGTCGAAGATGGCCGTGCCGAAGGTGCGAGAACAACAGGTCGTCTGTTTCGGCGGCGGCTGATCTTCCAGCGCGTGGCAGACGAGGCCGCGCAGCTCGTGGACGGTTCGAAGGCCGACGATACCCATTCGCTGGCGCACCCAGCCGTCCTGAGCGTTGGCGAGGTCGTGGGCTGTGCGGATGCCGCGCTCCTCCAGCATAGCGCTCCAGCGGCGCCCCACGCCCCAGACATCGCCGATCGGCGTTTTGCGCAAGGCCGTCTCGATCCAGTTTGGGTGATGCACCAGGTCCAGCACGCCGCCGGCCTTTGCCGACTTCTTCGCAAGCCGGTTGGCCAGCTTGGCCAGAATCTTGGTCGGGCCCACGCCGACGGACACCGGAATTCCTGTCCATTGTAGGGTCGTTTGCCGAAGATCACGGCACCATTCGGTCAGGTCCGCCACGGCCAAGCGGTCGAGATCCAGGAAGCACTCGTCGATGCTGTAGATCTCATGCCCGGGGGCATTCGACCCCAGAACGCTCATCACGCGTTCGGATATGTCACCATAGAGGGCGTAGTTGGATGAGCAGACGGCAATGTTATGCTCCTCGACTAGGTTGCGGATCTTGAACAGCGGTGCGCCCATGGCGACAGGTGTCAATGGACACCCAGTGTTACGAGCTAACGCGAC
>NZ_NOXT01000070.1 GCF_002251755.1 Sandarakinorhabdus cyanobacteriorum | reverse complement strand
CGCCTCCATTTTTCGGTGGCCGGCCGCGACGCGCTGGCGGCGGCGGTGGGTTGATGCTGGCGTGTGAGCGCGTGTGTTCCGGGATCAGATCAGCATGATGGCGCAAGCGATAGCTGGCACCTTCGATCTGGACGACGACAGCGTGATGCAGCAGGCGATCCAGCAGCGCAGTTGCGACGACAGGATCGCCAAAGACCTCGCCCCACTCGGCAAAGCCGCGGTTTGAGGTCAGGATCATGGCGCCCTTTTCGTAGCGAGCGTTGACCAACTGGAAGAAGAGATTGGCGCCGCCGCTGGTGATGGGCAGGTAGCCGATTTCATCAACGATCAGGAGCGATGCGCGGGTGTGGAACCGGATCTTTTCAGCGAGGCGTCCCTCGCGTTCAGCCTTGGCCAGCGCCTCGACCAGCTCAGCCAGCGTACAACGATAGACGCTGCGGCCGGCCTTCACGGCCGCAACGCCGAGCGCGGTGGCCAGATGGCTTTTCCCAGTCCCGGGCGGACCAAGGAAGTGCACCACCTCAGCCCGTTTGATAAACTCGAGCTGCGCCAACGCCATGATGCGGTTGCGATCCAGCGAAGGCTGGAACGAGAAGTCGAAGCTCTCCAGCGTCTTGACCGGCATGAGCCGCGCCGTGCGCAAAGCCACGTTGATCCGGCGCCCTTCACGCAAGTTCAGCTCCTCAGCGAGCAGTTCGTCGATGGCTTCAATGGCGCTGATATCGCCGCGCTCGAGACGGCTGAGCGTGTGATCCAGCGTTTCGAGGGCGCGGGCCATATGCAGGCTGACCATGCTCTGGCGGATCCGTTCTGTCACCGAGATCACAGGCGGCCCTCCACGCTCGAGGCCAGGCGTCGACCAACAGCTTCGTAAAAGGCCAGCGGCCGTTTTGCGACCGGTGCGTCTATCGGGGAGGCCATCGCCATTGCCTCTTTGCGTGCCGCCGGAACAGGCTTGCGGTGGCCGGGATCAACCCGGCGCTGGTTCTTGCCCTCCAGAACCGGGTGAGCGGCAATAAGCTGGCCATCTTCGAAGATGCGCACCTCAGTCGGGTGGCTCTGCACCTCGACGATCCGCCGCTTTGTCGTGTCAGGAACACTGTATTGATTGCCGCCGACAGCAACCATGCCTTCCTGGGTAATGCGCCGCTCCACGGTCAACACCGCATCATAGGGCCGCTGGGGCAACGGCAGGAGTTTGGGCTTCTCTTCTGCAAAATGCTCGTCGACCACGCGGCCGGTCGTTGCATGCACCCGCAGGTTGGCGATGGTCCCGCGCCATTCGTCAAACTGGGCATTCAGGTCGTCCAGATCCCGGAAGCTGCGCCCAAGGAAGAAGTCCTGGCGCACGTAACGGAACGGCCGTTCAACCTTGCCCTTCGTCTTGGCCCGATAAGGCTGACACGCCCTCGGCGCCGAGCCGTAATGCGCGAG
>NZ_NOXT01000032.1 GCF_002251755.1 Sandarakinorhabdus cyanobacteriorum | reverse complement strand
GGTCGTGTCCCCGGACGTGGTGTAGGTCCTCGGCGGTAGCAGGCTCGCTCGCGAAGCGCGCCCCCCAATGGGCGCCGTAGCGAGTGAGCGGGGCTGCGGTGGTCATCCACGATCTTCGGTAGGGTTGGGTTGCATAGCTCAACCTGAACCAAGGAACCGTAGATGACCGACGAGATGATGGCCCTGCGCGGGCTGATGGAGAAGAGCCCCGACGCCGATTTGCTGCGCGAGATGATCGGCTTCGCCGCCGGGCGGCTGATGGAACTGGAGGTGGGCGGCCTGACCGGGGCGGCGCACGGGGAGAAGAGCCCGGATCGGCGGGTCCAGCGCAACGGCTACCGCGACCGGGACTGGGAGACCCGGGCCGGGACGGTGGAGCTGCGCATCCCCAGGCTGCGCAAGGGCAGCTATTTCCCCGGCTTCCTGGAGCCGCGGCGGCTGGCGGAGAAGGCGCTGACTGCGGTGATCCAGGAGGCCTACATCCAGGGCATCTCCACCCGCTCGGTGGACGATCTGGTCAAGGCCATGGGTATGAGCGGCATCTCCAAGAGCCAGGTATCCCGGCTCTGCGAGGAGATCGACGAGCGGGTGCACACCTTCCTGGATCGGCCGATCGAGGGCGACTGGCCCTATGTCTGGATCGACGCCACCTATCTGAAGGTTCGCCAGAACGGGCGCATCGTCTCGGTGGCGGTGATCATCGCGGTAGGCGTCAACAGCGATGGCCGGCGCGAGGTTCTGGGCATGGACATCGGCGTCTCCGAAGCGGCGACGTTCTGGATCGAGTTCCTGCGCAAGCTGACCCGGCGCGGCTTGCGCGGCGTCAAGCTGGTGATCTCCGACGCCCATGAGGGCATCAAGGCCGCTGTCTCCAGGGTGCTCTCCTGCACCTGGCAGCGTTGCCGCGTCCACTTCATGAGGAACGCGCTCGCCCACGCCGGCAAGACCCAGCGCCGGGTGGTCTCCGCCTTCGTCGGCACCGCCTTCGCCCAGGACGACGAGGCCGCCGCCAGGGCGCAATGGCGACAGGTGGCCGATCAGCTGCGGCCGCGCGTGCCCAAGCTCGCCGGCTTCATGGACGCCGCCGAGACCGACGTCCTGGCCTATATGGCCTTCCCCAAGGAGCACCGCACCAAACTGCACTCCAACAATCCGATCGAGCGGCTCAACGGCGAGATCAAGCGCCGCACCGAGATCGTCGGCATCTTCCCCAATGAACAGGCCATCGTTCGCCTGGTCGGCGCCATCCTGCTCGAACAGAACGACGAGTGGGCCGTCCAGCGGTCACGCTACATGACAGTGGAAACGCTCGCGCCGTTGAGCGATGATCCCCTCGTCAGCCTGCCCGCCGTGGCCGTCTGATCAACCCGGCCCCGCCGGAGAACGCGGTGACCACACCGCCGCAGTTACACCACGCGGTGGGACACGATC